>JAEINQ010000016.1 GCA_016342285.1 Desulfobacterales bacterium | reverse complement strand
TCAAGGGGTCGAGGGGTCAAGGGGTCGAGGGGTCGAGGGGTCGAGGGGTTATGGGGTTGAGGGGAAGAAGGCCAATGATCGGTTTGCCTGGTTTTTTGCGAACCATTTGACAGGCATCGGCCTCCCGTACTACCTTCCCGGGCTGTTTGATCCGGACTTCGATTCGAAATCGGAAACCGTTTTCTCCGGACCCGGATTGGTTGTCGCATTCGGGGGCGGGGGAGGGGACACCGTTGAAGCAGGAGCCCCTGAATTCTGTTTTCGGTATTGCTCGGCTTGGGAGAACGTTGAATGGAAGAGATTGTTCCAGGTGTTTTTCGTATTCTTCAAAAAGGTCGGATTCACGCCTTCATGCCACCGGTCAACATTTATGCCATGCCGGGACGTGATGGGCTCATCTTCGATGCCGGCTACGGGACACGGCACGCTGTGGCCCAACTTCGCCGGGGGCTTTCCCAGGTCGCGGCGGTTTGCCGGCGGCGCGGCCTGCCGTGCCGGTTTGCCCGGGTTCTGCCGAGCCATGCCCATCCGGACCACTTCGCCGGCCTGGCTGCCATCTCCCGATTCACCGGCGCCGAAATCTGGCTCACACGGAAGATGGCGGATCGGATCGGGTCCCGGCTGACTTATAGAAATGCCTACGCAACGGATCCGACCCGGCCGTCCGGACAGATTCGAAAAAGCAGTGCCGGGCGATGGCTCACCATCCTGGAATCGGGGTCCGAATCCCTCTACGAAAAACTTTATGGGATGTACTTTGTTCCGCGTCCGGACCGGATCGTTTCCGAGCGCGAGGCCCTGACGGTCAACGGTCGGCAATGGCAGGTCATTGCCACCCCCGGTCACAGCGACGACCACATCGGTCTCTATGATTCCGACTCGGGCGTTCTGCTGGGTGGTGACAATGTGCTTCGAAGCGTGACCACCTGGTTGGGGCCGCCCGGTTCGGACCTGGCCGCCTACGTCCGGACCCTTTGCCTGATGGCGGCTCTTCCGGGGTTGAAACTGATTTTGGGTGCCCACGGCAGCCCGGTGACCGATCCTCGCCAACGGATTGCCGATATTCTTGAGTGGCGGGAGCGTCGAACCCGGCAGGTTCTCGACGCTGTGATGGAGGCCGGACCGGGCGGCATTGGGGCGGGACGTCTGGTTCGGCAGCTGTACCGGGGAGAAGGGTTGGGCAAGTGGTACATGGCCGAAGGATGGGTGATGTTGACCCTTGATTATCTGGTGGAAAGCCAGCGGGTCCGGACGATTCGAAATAGAGGCCGCCTTAGGTTCGTCCGGGGAGACCATGCGCCGGAAGACCGGGTCCTGTTGCCGTTGGTTTCTCCACATGAAAGGCAGGTCCCGTCGTGTCGAATCCACGACCCTGCCCACCGCATCGCAGGCGAAAAAGGATGAATCCCGCCTTGGCGGGACTCACTTTAGTCACTCCACACTTATCTGTGGCCGCTATCCCCCCTCCCCTTCCTGGGGTAAACCAAAGACAGATCCTCTGGGCCAGGATTCTTTACCCGGCCGGCCCAAAGGCGTTTGCCCAAGGGTGAAGGGCTTTTGACCGTGGCCTTTTCCAGAATATTATGATATCATTCATTTCATGTAGATAGATTTATTTTCTGTAACTTTAGTCACTTTAGGTCACTGCTTTTCAATTCGAAACAGGAATCCACGTCCTCTGGGCCTGGATTCTATGCTGAAATGGGTGAACCCCAAACCGGACCGAGGATCTTTCATGATTGTCAACCAGCCAGGCCGGATTACCGACGGCCTGCACATGCTCGGCAGCGCCGTCATGCCCATGTATCTTATTGAAGCGGACATGCCGGCCATTATTGACGCCGGCTTTTCGTTTCTGGCGCAAGGATATGCCGATGCCTTGAGGCAGATTCTCGGGCACAAGGGCCCGGCGCTTTGTCTGCTGACCCATTCCCACTACGACCATGTCGGCGCTGTCGGTGGACTCAAGCAGCGCTTTGCCCGCCTGTCCGTGGCCGCATCGGCCGGTGCGGCCCGGGTTCTTCAAAAGCCGAAGGCCGTGGAACTGATCCGCACCCTGAACCTTGTGGCCAGGGAGATGGCCGAGGCGCTGGCGGTGCCGATCGTGGACGAAGATTTTCAGCCGTTTTGCGTCGATCGGATCTGTGCCGACGGAGAGGTCATCGAACTCGGAGCAGGGAGTCACCTGAGGGTCCTGGAAACCCCGGGCCATACCCGGGACTGCCTGAGTTATTACCTCGTGGAAAAAAAAGCACTGTTTGTTTCGGAAGCGGCCGGCATTCCCGATCAGACCGGCGACATCATCTGCGACTGTTTGGTCGACTACGATATGTACATGGCCTCCATGGAAAAAATCAGGGCACTGGAGATCGACTACCTTTGTCTGGGGCACCGGGGGGTGTACACCGGCAAGGACGCGGCCGCCCACCTGACGGCTGCCGCTGTCCGCTGTGAAGCATTTTTCAATACCACGGCCGCCATGCTCCACGAGACCCGGGGAGACCTCAAGGCAGTGATTCGTCGCATCCGCGAGACGGAATACGATGTAAAGCCCTCGCCCAAACAGCCCGAACCGGCCTATCTGCTTAACCTCGAGGCCAGGGTGGCGGCCGTGCAACGGTCCGTGGCCCGACGCCAGGAGACCGGCGGTGAATTCATCCTTACTTGAACATTGAACATTGAATATTGAGATCCCCTCCGGGGGGGGGGCGGCTGAGGCATCTGCCCTGCAGGTGGAGACTCTACTTGCGGTATCGACTCCGGCTCCGATCCGTGGTATTTGAATTTGAATTCACTGCCATTATGAATCATAAAAAAACCATCACCGAAGCCGCTGCCATGAATCAGCCAGTACCGGATCTTCAAGTCGATGTCGGTGGGTTGACCCTCAAGAACCCCGTCCTGACCGCATCGGGCACCTTTGGCTACGGCCGGGAGTACAAGGATCTGGTCGAGCTGAACCGTCTGGGGGCGGTGGTGGTCAAGGGGCTTTCTTTAATGCCGAGTCGGGGGAATCCGCCACCACGAATTGTGGAAACCCCCTGCGGCATGCTCAATGCCATCGGCCTGGAAAACGTTGGCATCGATGCTTTTGTCCAAACCAAGCTGCCATGGCTCAGAACGCTTTCGACCCCGGTGGTGGCCAACATTTACGGCACCCGGATTGAAGAGTATGCCGAACTGGCCGCACGGATTGAGGAAACCGAGGGGATTGGGGCCATTGAGGTCAATATTTCCTGTCCCAATGTCAAGGCCGGCGGCATCGCCTTTGGCGTGGATCCCGAAGCAGCCGCGGTCGTTGTGCGGGCGGTTCGGCGAAAGACAACGCTTCCGATATGGGTCAAACTGTCGCCCAATGTCACGGACATCGCCGAAATTGCCCTTAGCGTCGAGGCGGCCGGGGCCGATGCGGTTTCGCTGATTAACACCTTGACCGGCATGGCCATCGATATTGCTACCCGTCGGCCCAAACTGGCCAACGTCACCGGCGGCCTGTCCGGTCCGGCCATCGGCCCGGTAGCCCTTCGCATGGCCTGGCAAGTGGCGCGGGCGGTCAAGATTCCGGTGGTCGGCATCGGGGGGATCATGACCGCCGAAGACGCCCTGGCATTCATCATTGCCGGGGCCACGGCGGTTCAGGTGGGTACCGCCAACTTTGTTAACCCCGGCGCCACCATGGAGATCATCGACGGGATCGGGGCTTATCTGTCCGACGCCGGTATCGCCCGGGTCACTGACCTGATTGGCAGCGTGGAAGTGTGATCCGATATGAATTGGAAACACGTAAGCGTTCACAGGGCACCGCATCTGCTTTGTTCCCGGGCATTTGAAGTACGAAATAGTACGCCTTTTTTGAGATCCATTGCGACGATTCCAAGGCCGAGCGGGGGAGACCGATTGGCCTGAAATCGTCATGGTCATTAGGGTCCGGCGTTGCCGGGCGATCCGGCTGTTGCCGGCCATTGCCCGGTTTATTCCGGACCGAAATCATCATCGTTTCACGCACACAGGAGGTACACCGATGAACAGGTTTTTATGGCGCGGATTGTTGGTTTGTCTGATTCTGGCTTTTCCCTTGAACCTGATGGCGGCCGACGCCCTGACCGAGGCCCAGGCCCTTTATGACAAGGGCGGGTTGGAGGACATCAAGGCATCCATTGACCAGTACCTTAAGGCGGTGGCAGCCAACCCCGGCGATTACACGGCCAACTGGCAAACGGCCCGGTCCTACCGGACCTACGCGGACAAATACAAAAAGAAAAAGCTTACGGACTGGGAAAAGCTTTGCGCCGAATACGGCAAAAAGGGCATGGAATACGCCCAGAAGGCCATCGATATCAATGGGAAAGGCGTCGAAGCCCAATACTATTACGGGCTGAGCGTCGGTATTTACTCCGACGGCGTGAGCATCCTGACGGCCCTGAGCGAAGGGCTCAAGGGAAAGACCCAGACCGCCTTTGAGACCGCCTATCAACTGGATAAGACTTATAAAGAGGCCGGTCCCATCCTCTCCCTGGCCCGGTTCTGGGCCGTGCTTCCCTGGCCCTTGAAGGACAAAGACGCTTCGTTGAAATACTACCGAGAATACCAGGCCACGCCGCATTTTGCCACCAGCGACGACGCGCCCATCTATCTGGCTGAACTGCTTCTGGACATGGGGGGGAGCAAAAACAAGGCCGAGGCCAAGGCGCTGCTGGAAAAAGCGGCCCAGGGTTCGGATCCCTATTACAGCGACTGGGCCAAGCGGTTGCTCAAATAAAATCGCTGGCGCGATTTTATGAAACGCGGCTTCGCTGCTTCAAAACAAGAAAGGGACGCCACACAGGCGTCCCTTTCTTGTTGGTTCAACGTTTAAAGTTCAAAGTGGAATCCGCATCTCGCATCTCGCATCCCGCATCTCACATCCCGTATCTCCAATCCGTCAATTCGGCAATCCATCAATTCCCCAATCCGCCAATTCGTCAATTCGGCAATCCAACCTACACCATCTCCCGGGTGTTTGACGGATGGGTCTTGAGGTATTCGAGCCGGTTTAAGCCGTTGACATAGGCCTTGGCGCTGGCGGTGATGATGTCCGGGTCGGCCCCTTTGCCCAGCGCCACCAGGCCGTTTTCACGAAGACGCACGGTCACTTCGCCCTGGGCATCGGTGCCGTCGGTGAGGGCACTGATGGAAAACCGGAGCAGTTCGGACGCGGTACCGGTCAGTTTGGCGATGGTGTTGAAGGTGGCGTCGATGGGGCCATTGCCGTAGCCGGCGCCGATAATCGACCGGCCGTTGATGCCCATCTTGACGCTGGCCATGGGAAGGACCGTGGTCCCTGCCGTGACGTGCAGGTATTCCATCTTGAAGGTATCGGCAGAGCGCAGGATCCCTTCGGTGACGATGACTTCCAGGTCTTCGTCCACCAGGGTTTTCTTTTTGTCGGCCAATTCCTTGAATTTGGTGAAGACGATATTGAGCTCATCATCACTGAGGTCGTAGCCCATCTCCTTGAGGTGGCTGCGCAGGGCGTGGCGGCCCGAATGCTTTCCCAAAACCAGTCGGTTGGCTGAAATGCCCACGGTTTCCGGGCTCATGATTTCATAGGTCATGGGGTTTTTCAGGACGCCATCCTGGTGGATGCCCGCCTCGTGGGCAAAGGCGTTGGCTCCCACGATGGCCTTGTTGGGCTGGACCATGATGCCGGTAATCATGCTGACCAGCCGGCTGGTGGGGTAAATCAGGTTGGTGCGGATGCCGGTGGTCATGGGCAGGATGTTGCGGCGGGTGTGCAGGGCCATGACCACTTCTTCTAAAGAGGTGTTGCCGGCCCTCTCGCCGATGCCGTTGATGGTGACCTCGGCCTGGCGTGCGCCGGCGGTGATGGCGGCGATGGTGTTGGCCGTGGCCAGCCCCAGATCGTTGTGGCAATGGACACTGAGTACGGCTTGCCCCATGTTGGGGGTATGGGCCATGACATAGCGGACCAGATCGGCGAATTCGTCGGGAACGGCGTAACCGACGGTGTCGGGCAGGTTCACCGTGGTGGCCCCGGCGGTGATCGCCGCCTCAAAGACCCGGCAGAGAAAGTCCCGATCGCTGCGGGAGCCGTCCTCGGCGGAAAACTCTACATTGTCCGTCAGGGACCGGGCGTAGCGCACCGCTTCCACGGCCGCGGTGACCACCTGGTCCCGGTCCATGTTGAGTTTGTACTTCATATGGATGTCACTGGTGGCGATAAAGGTGTGGATGCGGGGTTTGACGGCCTGCTGCACCGCGCCCCAGGCCTTGTCGATATCCGACTTGGCGGCCCGGCACAGGGCGGCGACCTCCATGTTGCGGATTTTTCCGGCAATCTGGGAGACCGATTCGAAGTCTCCTTCGGAAGCGGCGGGAAACCCGGCCTCCAAGACGTCGACGCCGAGTTTTTCCATCTGAATGGCCAAACGCAGTTTTTCCGCCGTGTTCATGCTGGCGCCGGGGGACTGCTCCCCGTCTCTTAAGGTGGTGTCGAAAATGATGACGCGATCGCTCATGGTCATGCTCCTTTGATGACATCGCCGGGCGATGTCATCGGACGCGGCGTTGCCGCTTTTGGGGTGATTTCATTGGTATCGATATTCCGGTGGTTCAAACATGTTTCTGGCTCGGGTACCTGGCATGTCAGTGGTCACCGGAAGAAAATCGCATTCAGGATCGTCTGCCGACCCTGAACCGGCTTGAATTCACACCAGGAGCATTCGCCGCAGGCGGTTGCCATTGGCGCGGCCTGCGGCGATATTTCCTGCCTTTGTCTTCATTTATTGATCTCCCCATGTGCCGGTTTTTGTCCCGCCGGCCGTGCGCCCGGGATGCAGCGTAAAAGGCGCACGGTCCGCGGCCGGTGGCACTATCGGTTGCGGTTTTCCGGACGCAGGGCACGAACGGCCGCGCCGGTCTTCCACATTTCCGAATTCTTGATTTCATCGAGTTCTACTTGAAGTTTTTCCCGGTAATCCGGGGCGCTGTTGACTTCGATGACCCGGCGGGTTTCGGCGCCGGAAATGACGGCCTCGTAGAGCTCGTCGAAAACCGGCTCTACGGCTTTGCGGAACTTGGGTGCCCAGTCCAAGGCGCCGCGCTGGGCCGTGGCGCTGCAGCTGAAAAACATCCAGTCCATGCCGTTGTCCGCCACCAGGCGGATCAGGCTTTGGGTCAACTCCTCAGCGGTCTCGTTGAAGGCCTCGCTGGGGGTGTGGCCGTGTTTTCGAAGCAGGTTGTACTGGGCTTCCATGACGCCGGCCAGACACCCCATGAGCACGCCGCGCTCACCGGTCAGGTCACTGTGGACTTCGTTTTTAAAGGTGGTCTTAAACAGGTACCCCGAGCCGATGGCCACGCCGATGGCAAGGGTGCGGTCCTTGGCCCGGCCGGTAAAGTCCTGGTGGACGGCAAAGCTGGCATTGATGCCGCTGCCGGCGAGGAAATTGGTGCGCAGGCTGCGCCCCGAGCCCTTGGGGGCGACGAGGATCACGTCCACGTTTTCCGGCGGCACGATGTCGGTCTGGTCCCGGAAGACCACGCCGAACCCATGGGAAAAGTACAGGGCATCGCCTTCATTGAGACAGGCCCGCACCTTGGGCCACATGGCGACCTGGCCGGCATCGGAGAGTAAGAACTCGACGACGGTGCCGCGCCGGGCCGCCTCTTCGATGTCGAAAAGGGTCTTGCCGGGGACAAAGCCGTCTGCAACGGCCCGGTCCCAGGAAGATCCCCCCTGTCGCTGGCCGACGATGACATCAAAACCGTTGTCCCGAAGGTTCAGGGCCTGTCCGGGGCCCTGGACCCCGTAACCGAGAACCGCGATGGTTTCACCCTTGAGTACCTCGCGGGCTTTTTCCAGGGTGAATTCTTCACTTGTTACCACTTCTTCCACTGTGCCGCCAAAATCAATCTGAGCCATCATTTCTCCTTAAACCGGTTTGGTCTTGTATGGGTTGAGGTTTAAACACATTTTTTCGGGTAACGGTTTTTTTGAACCACGAATACACACGAATAGACACGAATCTTTATTATTGGTGTTCATTGGTGTCCATTCGTGGTTCCGCCTTGCTTTTTTCGTAACTGTTCACGGGGTTGAAATGATCGACATGTTCCGAATCCTTGCACGGTAAGCGTTTACAGGGTGCCGTAGCTGCAAGGCTTCGGGCACGCAGACGTACTATGCGTACTTCAAGTGCCCGGTAACGCAGCAGATGCGGTGCCCTGTGAACGCTTACCTTTTTCAGTTCGGTTCCCGGAACAAGGCAATCTTGCCGGTCCGGGCGATTTTCTTGATGCCCATGGGGTTGAGCAGGTTGAGCAGGGCCTCAAGCTTGCCTTCGCCGCCGGTCATCTCGATGGTGTAGTGTTCCAGCCCCACATCCACTACCTTGCACCGGAAGATGTCCACGATGCGAAGGATTTCCGCGCGGTGTTCCGGTGTGGCCCGCACACAGATCAGCGCCATCTCCCGCTGAACCGATTTGTCGCCGCTTAAATCCCTGACCTTGATCACGTTGATGAGTTTGTTGAGCTGCTTGAGTATCTGTTCCACCAGGGGCGGGTTGGCATGGGTCACGATGGTGATGCGTGACACGCCCGGGTCCATGGTTTCCGCCACGCAGAGGGAGTCGATGTTGAATCCCCTGCCGCTGAAGAGACCGACCACCCTGGAGAGGACGCCGGGCTGGTTGTCCACCAGCATGGTGAGAATATGCTTTTCTTCGGTCATGGCCTTCCTTCTCAATCTTTGCGGCGAAGCCGCCATCCATAAATTGTGTTGTCTTCTCGCTTTGGACGGGGAAGCCGTCACCCATAAAATTTCGCGGAAATGCTACGACAGGAGCATGTCGGTAATATCGGCGCCGGCCGGTACCATGGGGTAGACGCACTCTTCTTTTTCCACGCGAAAGTCCATGATAACCGGCCCTTGGGTTTCCAGCCCCTGGCGAAGAATTGTTTCGACCTCTTCGGGGCGCTCGGCCCTCAAGCCCACGGCGCCGTATGCTTCGGCCAGTTTGGCAAAATCCGGTGCGTGGTCCATGCGGGTGCAGGCATAACGCCGGTCGTAGAAGAGCTCCTGCCATTGCCGGACCATGCCCAGGTAGCCGTTGTTCAAGATCACCACCTTGACCGGCAGACGGTATTGGACGGCGGTGGCCATTTCCTGGATGTTCATCTGGATCGATCCGTCGCCGGCGACGTCCACCACCACCTTGTCGGGACAGGCGGTCTGGGCGCCGATCGCTGCCGGCAACCCGAATCCCATGCACCCCAGTCCACCGGAGGTGATGAAGTGGCCGGGCCGGTCAAAATGGTAGTATTGGGCGGCCCACATCTGGTTCTGGCCCACCTCGGTGGTGATGATGGCCTTGCCGCCGGTCAGTTCGAAGAGCTTTTCCACCACATACTGGGGCTTGATGGTATCTGTCTGGTTGTAGGCCAGGGGCGTGGTGGCCTTCCAGGTGTCGATTTGCCCCTGCCAGTCGTCGCGTCCTGCCACGGCCCGGGCCACCAGATCGTCTTCGATCATGGCGTTGAGCGCGGTCATACTTGCCCGGCAATCGCCGACCACCGGCATGGCCACGGCAATGGTCTTTCGAAGCGACGTTGGATCAATGTCGATGTGAATGATCTTGGCGTTGCGGGCAAAGGTTTCGATCTTTCCCGTGACCCGGTCGTCGAAGCGGGCACCGACAGCCATGAGCAGGTCGCAGTCGCCCACGCTCATGTTGGCCCGGTAGGTGCCATGCATGCCGATCATGCCGAGCCAGAGGGGATCGGACCCGGGAAAGGCGCCCAGCCCCATGAGGGTGCCGGTCACCGGAACGCGCAACCGGCGGGCAAAGGCGGTCAGTTCGTCGGCCGCGCCGGAAGAAATGATACCGCCTCCGGCTAGGATCACCGGTTTTTTCGCCGAAGCAAAGGCATCTAAAACCTTCCGCAACTGTCGCTTGTTGGGCTGGTAGGTGGGGTTATAGGACTTGATCTGCACCGTTTCGCCCGGCCGAAAGTCGGCCCGGCCATTGGTCACATCCTTGGGAATGTCGATGAGAACCGGGCCGGGGCGGCCCGAACGGGCGATGAGGAACGCCTCGCGGATCACCCGGGCCAGGTCGGCCGTGTCCTTGACCAGGTAGTTGTGCTTGGTGCACGGCCGGGTGATACCGACGATGTCCACTTCTTGAAAGGCGTCGTTGCCGATGAGGTGGGTGGGCACCTGGCCGGTGACCACCACCAGGGGGATGGAGTCCAAGTAGGCCGATGCGATGCCGGTGACGGTGTTGGTGGCCCCGGGGCCGGAGGTGACCAAACAAACCCCCACCTTGCCGCTGGCCCGGGCATAACCGTCGGCGGCGTGAACGGCCCCCTGCTCATGGCGGACCATCACATGCCGAATCTCGGTCTTAACCAGTTGGTCATAAATGTCGATCACCACGCCCCCGGGGTAGCCGAAAATGGTATCCACCCCTTCTTCACCGAAGACTTCCATGAGGATCTGAGCGCCTGTAAGTTTCATCTTGTTTCTCCCTAAGCCTGTAGGTGCCGGGTTACTTTTGATTGCGATGTAAAAAGCCTGAAATTGCCACCCAGACAAAACGGCACAACGTTAACAGAATGGCTTTAAATTTTTTCCTTTGTGCGTTCGATCCCTTTTTTCATTCGATCACTGATCATGGTGGTTGCTTCCTTTTGGTGTGGGGTCAAAAAAAAACCGTTATCAGCTTGGGAGCGGCTGATAACGGTTTTGATTTTCGTTGATGAAAATACTTAGGCCATTATTCGCCCTCTCTCCCCGAGGCAGGCAAGTACGCCTACGACGAGGCCGATAATAAGGAGAAGGCTGAAAATGGCGATGTTTGCGATCATGTTGTCCTTTTGGTGATCATTGATGGCCTACCGACTACCACCGGCGTTTCGGCTTGTCAACGTTTTTTTATTCTTCATTTGGCTTTGCCCTTCGGGCAGGTCAGGCCTTCTCCTTGAATCCGCAGCTACGGTCCAGGCAGGCCACAAAGGTGCCGTTTTTCTTGGTGACCTTCTCCACCAGGATCGGCGCCTGGCAGGACGGGCAGGCCCGGGCAACCGGTTTGTCCCAGGTGGCAAAACTGCAGTCGGGAAAGCGGTTGCAGCCGTAGAAGACTTTCCCGCGCTTGGAGCGTTTTTCCACCAGCATGCCGTCGCAGCCCTTTTCGGGGCAGGCCACGCCGGTGGCGGCCCCGGCTTCGTTGCCGTTTATGGAAAGGGTGTTTTTGCAGCCCGGATAACCGCTGCACGCGAGAAAAGGGCCGAATCGACCCTGTTTGATCACCATGGACTTGCCGCATTTTTCGCAGAGCTTGTCGGAGGCTTCGTCCTTGGGCAGTTCGATGGGGGCAACCAGTCCTTTTTCGTCCCGGGTGTAATTGCGGCTGTAGTTGCAGTCCGGGTAACCGTTGCAGGCCAGGTAATGACCGTTTTTACCCACTTTGATGTGCAGGGTGTGCTTGCCGCATTCCGGACAGGTTTGGCCGGTGTCCATGCCGACCCCACGCATGCTAAGCATTTTCTCTGATGCGGTATCGAGCTCCTTTTGAAAGGTGCCGTAAAAGCGGCTGAGCAGGGCCTGGGAATTGGCGTCTCCCGCTTCGATGCGGTCCAGGTGGTCCTCCAACCGTGCCGTGAAGTCCACGTCGAATACGTCGGGGAAGTTGGCCACCAGCAGTTCGTTGACAATAAAACCCAGTTCACTGGGCTTGAAATATCCGCGAACCAGATCCACATATCCCTTGCCGCGAATGGTGCTCAGGATGGCGGCATAGGTGCTGGGCCGTCCGATGCCATTCTCTTCGAGCTCCTTGACCAGGGAAGCCTCGGAAAACCGGGGCGGTGGTTGGGTGAAATGCTGTTTGGGGTCCACTCTGTCCAGGTTCAGGATCATGCCTTCGGTGAGTTCCGGAAGCGCTTCTTTCTTCTTTCTGTCCGCCTCTTCACTTTCATGGTCGGAACTCATATACAATGCCATGAATCCGGGAAACCGGATCGTGGCGCCGCTGGCGGTGAAACTAAAATCACCGACATTGATGGTCACGGCATTCTGGTCGATCAGGGCCGGCTGCATCTGAGACGCCACGAACCGCTGCCAGATCAGTCGGTACAGGGCGAGTTGATCCGGGGTCAGGTGGGAGGCGACCTTTTCAGGCGTATTGGCCATGGTCGTGGGGCGGATGGCCTCGTGGGCATCCTGGGCTTTTTTCCGATTCTTGAAAAAACGCGGCTGGTCTGGCGCATAGTTATTGCCGAAACACTGGCGAATCAAGGACAGGGCCTCCTCGGCGGCCTCTGCGGCAATGCGGGTGGAGTCGGTCCGCATATAGGTAATGAGGCCTTCGGGATCGCCCGGTCCCAGGTCGATCCCTTCGTAGAGTTGCTGTGCCACGGACATGGTTTTTCGGGCGGAGAACTTGAGCTTATGGATGGATTCCTGCTGCAACTTGCTGGTGGTAAAGGGGGGCAGGGGGTTTCGCCGGGTTGTCTTCTTTTTAACGTTTTGGACACGCCACGGCTGTCCGTCGATAAGCGCCAGGACCTCTTGGGCGGCGGCCTGGTTGGGTATTTTTATCTTTTCCCCGTTGCGCTTGGCCAGCTTTGCGGTGAATGGCGGCGGCACCTGGCCCTGAAGGTGAGCGGTGATGGACCAGTATTCTTCGGGGCCAAAGGCCTGAATGGCGCGTTCACGTTCGCAGATGATGCGAACGGCCACGGACTGGACGCGGCCGGCGCTTAAACCGCCCGCCACCTTGCGCCACAAGAGCGGGGAGATCTGATACCCCACCAGCCGGTCGAGAATGCGGCGGGCCTGCTGGGCGTCGTATTTGTCGCGGTTGAGTTCTTCGGGCGCCGACATGGATTGCACGATGGCATTTTGGGTCAGTTCATGGAACAGGACCCGGTAGAACCGGCGTCCTTTTTTTTTCAGAACATCGGCCGTATGCCAGGCGATGGCTTCCCCTTCACGGTCAGGGTCGGGCGCCAGATAGATCGTTTCAGCCCCTTCGGCCGCCTTTTTCAGGGCGGTGATGACTTTTTGCTTGCCGGGAATGGTCTTGTAGTTCGGGGAGAACCCATTTTCCACATCAATGCCCATTTCCTTTTCCGGCAGGTCTTTGATGTGACCCACCGTGGCAACGACGCGGTAGTCCTTTCCCAGGTATTTTTCAATGGTTCTTACTTTGGTTGGTGATTCCACCACCACAACCGGTTTGCTCACAACCTGACCTTTCACTGTTGTTGCCGCTACCGTGGCGTAATGCATTCCGGAATTCGGAACGCGGCCACAAGCGCTGACAATTTAGGGCATTCAACGGATTACTTGCGGGAAAACCGCGCACCCGATTCCTGTCGCACCAGTCCGAGGAGTTCGAGCTTGAGCAGCAGGGCGCTTACCGATCCCGGGTCCATGTCCAGGATTCGGACCAAATCGTCAATGTGTTGTGCATAGGGCTCCAGGGCCGCCAGCACCATGGCTTCGTCTGGGGCCAGATCCTGAGGTAACGCCACAGGATTTGTTTTTGACCCTGCTTCGGTCCGGTCGCCCGGGCACAGGGGCAGGGTCAATTCAGCGATGATGTCTCGGGCATCGGTGACCAGGCAGGCACCCTCGCGGATAAGCTGATGGGTCCCGGCACTTTTAAAGGACTGCACGCTGCCCGGAACGGCAAATACCTCCCGGTTCTGGTCCGCGGCCAGGCGGGCGGTGATCAATGAGCCGCTTCGACGGGTCGCTTCCACCACCACCGTTCCCAGGCTCATGCCGCTGATGACCCGGTTTCGCATGGGAAAATGATACCGATCCGGCTCGGCGTCAAGATCAAACTCGGAAACAACCGCACCGGCTTCGGCGATCCGGTGAAAAAGCCGCTGGTTTTCCGGCGGATAAATCCAGTCCAGCCCGCTTCCCAGGACCGCTGTGGTGGGGCCGCCGGCGTGAAGAGATCCTTCGTGAGCCGCTGTGTCAATACCCAGTGCCATGCCGCTGACCACGACGATTCCCATGGTTGCCAGATCGGCCCCAAGACGGTGGGCCGTGGCTTTTCCGTAAGCCGTCGGGTGGCGCGAGCCAACCACGGCAATGTGCGGCGCGCTGTGTGTCAACCTGCCGTAAACATAAAGAATCGGCGGCGGATCCGGAATTTCTCGCAGCAGGTGAGGGTAGTCCGTGCCGGTCAAAACCACGATCTCAAAAGGGGTTTGCGCCAATCGGTCCAGTTTACGAAAGACATCGTCATCGGGCTGCCGGGCGCCGATGGTTCGGGCCAGCCGGTCGGTGACCCCGTCAACGGCGACCAGTTCCCCGGGGGAAGTGGCAAGAATCCGGGCAGGGGAGGTGAACCGATCCACGAGCCGCTTAAACAACAGGTTGCCAACGCCCGGGACGCCTTTGAGGGTTAGCCATGGGATGAGATGATCCATGATGACTTTGGTGGCCGACGGTTACCCGGCATCGGTAAGACCATCCTCTGGACCCGGATCAGGCGGTGCGAGGCCGCCATGGCCGGCTGTCTCGCCGCCTTATCCTTTACGTCCCTGCCAGGCCAGTAAAATGGGGCTGGCCACATAGATGGAGGAATAGGTCCCCACCAGTATGCCGACCAGCATGGCAAAGGCGAAATCGTGGATAATGCCGCCCCCGAGGACGAACAGGCAGATCACGACGACCAGGGTGGTCAGCGATGTCAGAATGGTTCTGCTCAAGGTCTCGTTGATGCTCTTGTTGATGATGACATCCATGGGGCTTTTGTGGTGTTTCCGCAGATTTTCCCGAATACGGTCAAAGACGATGATGGTGTCGTTGAGGGAGTAGCCGATGATGGTCAGCAGTGCGGCCACAATGGGGAGGTTGAATTCCTTGCCGAAGATGCTGAAAAGCCCCACCGTAATGGTGACATCGTGGATCAGGGCGACAATGGCCCCCATGGCGTACTTGAGTTCGAGAAACCAGAACAGGACGAGGGTAACCACCAGGGCGGCCAGCATTAGAAAAGGGATGCTGACTTGAAAGAGTCCCATCAGATAAACGGAACCGGCCAGGCTGGCGGCCATGATGCCGCTGAGCATCCATTTGAGTTCGAATCGTCCGGAAATATAAATGGCAATGAACAAAAGGGCGTAGAACATGGCAAACAGGGCCTTTTCACGAAGGTCCTGGCCGACCTGGGGGCCGACCATCTCGATTCGTCGGATTTCCGCCTTGCCGCCGGTAGCCGCTTCCAGGGCCTTTTCCACGTCGGTGTCAAAACCCTGGTTCGTGGCCACGGAGCGGTCGGTACGGATCAGGACCTCGTTGTCGGCGGCGTCGCCGAAGGACTGCACGGAAGAGGCGGAGAGTTTGGCCGAAGCAAGCCCGCGTTTGACCGCGGCCAGATCCGGGGCCCGGTCGAAGCGAACCTGGATCAAGGTGCCGCCGGAAAAGTCGATCCCGTAACGGGGACCCCCTTTTGCTACCAGGGAAAGCAGGGCGCCCAAAATGAGCAGTGCCGATAACGCAAACGCGATCTTGCGTTTGCCGATGAAATTCAAATTGATGTCCGGTTTGATAAACTGCATGAGACGGTTCCTTACGTGGGTGACGATTGAATGTCCCGGTTTTGGCGGCGTTTTTTATCGGTCGCCGTCAGATGCTCAGTCTGCGTATTTTTCGCTGAATCAGAAAATAGTCAAAAATCGACCGGGTGAGGATCAGCGCCGTGAACAAGCTTGAAATGACACCCAGGCTCAAGGTGACGGCAAACCCCTTGACCGGTCCGGTGCCGAATTGGAACAGGACCAGGGCGGCGATAAGCGTTGTCACGTTGGCGTCCAAAATGGTCAGGGTGGCGCGATTATACCCGGCATCCACCGATGCCCGCGGTGTTTTGCCCAGCGCCATTTCTTCCCGGATCCGTTCAAAGATCAGCACGTTGGCATCGACCGCCATGCCGATGGTCAAAATGATGCCGGCGATACCGGGGAGGGTCAGCGTGGCACCAAATGCGGCCAGGCCGCCGGCGATCAGGGCAATGTTCAACGCCAGGGCGAAATCGGCCACCAAACCGGACCCCTTATAATAGACCATCATGAACAGGATCACCAGAATACCACCCACCACCATGGAGAAAAGCCCCTTGCGGATGCTGTCCGATCCCAGGGACGGCCCGACGGTTCGTTCTTCGAGGATGTTGACCGGTGCCGGCAGCGCCCCGGCCCGCAGGACGATAGCCAGGTCGCGGGCCTCTTCGGTGGTGAAGCTGCCGGTGACCTGGGCGCGGCCGCCAGCGATTTTTTCCTGAATGACCGGGGCTGAATAGACCCGGTTGTCCAGGACAATGGCCAGACGCTTTTTGACGTTTTCGCCGGTTACCTTGGAGAAGGTGCGGGCCCCCTTGGCGTCGAATTTGATGGAGACATACGGGTCGTTGTACTGGGAATCGATTTCCACCCGTGCATCGGTGAGATTGGCGCCGGTCAGAACGGCCCTTTTCTTAATCAGGAAAGGGGTCCGAACCGTGCGGCCGGTTTCCTGGTTCTCCCTGACCTGATAAAGGACTTCGGTGCCCCGGGGCGGCGTGCCGGAAACGGCTTCGGCCACGTCGTGGGCCTCGTCCACCAGCTTGAATTCCAGTAGGGCGGTCTTGCCGATGAGGTCTTTGGCCCGCTGGGTGTTGCGAATCCCCGGCAGCTGGATCAGGATGCGATTTTCTCCCTGGCGACGAATGTCGGGTTCGGACACACCGAACTGGTCGATGCGGTTTCGGATGGTTTCAAGGGCCTGATCCGTTGCCGACCGTTTGATGTCTTCCACCTCCTTGTCGGGCAGGTCGAGAATGAACTGGGATATGCCTCCTTCGGGGGGGGGGGTGTCGAGCCGGAGATCGGCAAATTCATTGTCCAGCAGCTTTTTGAAGGCGTCGACGTCCGGCTGCCCCTGAATCCGGACCGATATCTTTTTGGTATCGGCCATGGGCTCCATGGACACCGTGTGGACGCGGTCTCGCTTGAGGGCATCACGGATCTCATCTCCGATTCGCTCCATGCGGCCCGCCACCGCCTTTTCCGTGTCGACCTCTAGCACCAGATGCATGCCGCCTTGAAGATCGAGGCCGAGATTGATCTTCTTGTGCGGCCAGATACCCGGTTTGATGGATGGGAGAAGATAGATAAACGCGGTGACCAGCACCGCTGCGATAACCACCGTTCTCCATGACAAGTTCTTCAATGATCCCTTCCTTCTTTTTGCCGTCTAAAATGGGCCTGCCCTTGGGGGCTGCCCTTATCCGGCGCGATCCGCCGCCGGGCGTTTGTTGCGTCTCACTTACAGCAAAAGCCCCTGAACCGACGGTGCCGTTTGGGCAGCACCGCTGCAGTCGGGGCTTTCAGGGGCAACGATGTTTGCTGGGTTCAAAGCGTCCGAGCCGGCTATTTTTTGTCGGCTTTGGGCTGCGGGGTGGACTGCTGGAACATGCCGGAGACACTGCCCCGGCTGACCTTGACGCGGACTTTGTCCGCGATCTCCACGGTCAGTGTGACATCATCCAAGCCGGTGATCCGTCCGTGAAGCCCGCCCGATGTCACGATACGATCCCCTTTTTTCAGTCCGCCAATCATTTCCCGGTGCTCTTTGGCTTTTTTTTGCTGGGGCCGTATGAGCAGAAAATAAAAAATCACGAACATTAGAATCAGGGGGACAAAGGAAGAAAAGCCACCGGCTCCCGCTCCGGCGGCACCGCCCTGGCCCATGGCATATGCAAGATTCGTCAAAATTAAACCTCCTTAGGATGGGTTCGCCCGTTGGGGGCGATCAAAATTAGAGGCCCCTATACTCTGAAACCGACCCCGTCGTCAAACAGTTCTTGAAATTGGTCCCGGGGTCACTGCTCTGCCGGAATCCAGAGGTTCTCACCGTCGAACTGAATGCGGTTGACCCGGGTGTCATCGATCTGGTCCAGCAGGGCAAAGACCCGGTCCATATTGTAAACGACAATTTTGCTTAAAGGGCGGATCATGTTCAGATCATCGCTGAATTGGCGCTCCCGGACCTGGTAGATATAGACCATATTTTCTGAAAATTTGAGCACTTTCCCCACGCCGGAGCTGTATCCGCGCAGGTCCGGCTCATCGGACTGGGGCGATAGCACGATCCCCTTATGGGTGAAATATTCCCTGAGCAGTCTAAAGTGGATGTTCCAGATGTTGTCTCCATCTTGAACCACATGAATGCCATAAGCACTGGCGGGGATCGCCGCTGCCCCGGTGCCGATGTCGGTTTCGATCATTCGGCCCTCTTTGAGGCGGATCTTCTCGTGGAGTTCCTTCATGGAGACGGTCTCATCGCCGATTTTCAGCGTCTCGTCGGAACGCACGATCATGTCCACGCCCTTTTGTATGCCGTAGTCGGCCTTGCGTTGGGCCATCATGGCATCCAGGGCCTTGTCCTTTTCCAGTTGGCCATAGTCGATTACCGGCTGGTTCCGGACCGGAAGGGCGCTCTGATCCGGGCCGGCCATCGCCGGCATGGAGGCCGGCTTCGGTTTCAGAACCAGCCATCCGCCAAGGGCGGCCAAAATAACCGTGCCGACCGCCAGTGCGATAAATGCGGTCTTGGGCGTTGCCTTGGGACTTGATTTTTCGGCCATGGGGATCCTGTTCCGGTTATTGGGCCGGTTGTCCTTTGCGATCGATGTGGCTTTCGCCGGGGACCATGTCGGCATCACCGCAAATGACGATGCTCACTTCCCGTCGGGCTTCCAGGTCGAGGATCTCCCGGCGCTTCTTG
Organism: Desulfobacterales bacterium; assembly: GCA_016342285.1. Classification (GTDB taxonomy): domain Bacteria; phylum Desulfobacterota; class Desulfobacteria; order Desulfobacterales; family JAEINQ01; genus JAEINQ01. Next base: position 76,646 of record JAEINQ010000016.1, on the reverse strand, counting down.
TTGAGCAGGTAGTTGGCGACGGCAACGGGAACGCTGGCGGTCACCGATCCTCCGGACTCCTTGAGGGTTTCCAGGCTCAGTCTGCGCAAGAAACCCGCTGCCAGGGTTTCGGTGGACGGGGTCAACCCCTTGCCCTGGCAGTGGGGACAGGTTTCAAAACTACCGTAGACGATGGAGGGCCGGAGCCGCTGCCGGGACATTTCCATGAGGCCGAACTGGGATATCCGTCCCACCTTGGTTTTGGCCTTGTCGGTTTTGAGAAACAATTTCAAGGTTCGCTCCACCTCGGCCTTGTGCTTGTTGTCCCGCATGTCGATGAAATCCATCACGATCAGCCCGCCCAGGTCTCTCAGGCGCAGTTGCCGGGCGATTTCCTCGGCCGCTTCCAGGTTGGTCTGAAGGGCGGTCCCCTCAATGGATTTTTTCTGAGTGGCGCGGCCGGAATTGACGTCGATGGTCACCATGGCTTCGGTCTGGTCGATGACGATGCTGCCCCCTGATTTGAGGGCAACCCGGTTTTCATAGATCGAGGCGATCTGTTCTTCCAGTTGGAATTTGGTGAAGATCGGTTTTGGCCCCTTGTGCTGCTTGACCATTTTTATCTGTTTGGGCGAAATAATGCGGATAAACTCCAGGGCTTCGTTGTATGCCGCGTCATCGTCGATGAGGATTTCCGAGACGTCGGCTGTGAGATAGTCCCGAATGGAGCGGACCACCAGACTCCGCTCCTTATAAAGCACGGTCGGTGTCTGTGCCGTCATGACACTGTCCTTGATGCTTTTCCACAACCTCAGCAGATAGCTCAGGTCTTTGCTCATCAGGGTCTTGGTGCCGCCGGCGCCGGCGGTGCGCACGATGACGCCGTAACCCTCGGGCATTTTCAGCCCATGGATGATCTCTTTGAGCCGGCTGCGTTCTTCCTCGTCTTCAATTTTTCTGGAAATGCCCCGACTTTCGGTGCCGGGCATGAGCACCACAAAACGGCCCGGCAGGGAAATATAGGTGGTGAGCATGGCCCCTTTTTTCATGATGGGGTCCTTGCTGACCTGTACCAGCAGCTCCTGACCGCGTTTGACCATCTGGCTGATGCCGTATTCACCCGAAGGACTGTCGAGAAAATAGTCGCTGTGAATTTCATTTTTCTGGAGAAAGCCGTGCCGCTCGGCGCCGTAATCCACGAAAACGGCCTGAAGGCTCGGTTCGACACGGGTGATCACGCCCTTGTAGATATTTCCGTGGGTGATTTCTCTGGAAGCGCTTTCGATGTGAAACTCTTCCAGTTTGCTGTCTTTGACTTTGGCGATTCGGCTCTCTTCCGCATCAACGGCGTTGATCATGATTTTGATATTCATGGAGGTTGTCGTCCTTAGGTCCTAATAGTTATACACAACGCTCAAGGGGATTTCCCGAACGGTTCCCAAAGGGCGAAAATGTTCCAAAATTGTTTCATATCGGCTGCTGTCATGATTATGGGATTGTCCGGAACAAGTCAAACGATTTCTGGGCATTCCGGCCCGGGCAGGGACGCGATGGCGCTGGGAATATCCTGGGAGCGGAACGTTTCCAGGGGGGTGTTTTCCGCTGGTGCTGCAGGGCTCTGACGGGCTGGAAAGGGCCCTGGATCCATCTTGCTATTTGCACCCGGTTATGGCACAAGAGGGCCATTGACCCCGTGCCTGCCTTGATCGTTGGGGCGGTTAGAGTCCAAAAACAAAAATTTTCACCGGCACTTGCATCCTGTAAGGAATGATCATGGACGAACGCTACAAGCCTGAAGAAATCGAAATCAAATGGCAGGCCGAATGGGAGAAGAATCGGCTTTTTGCTGTGTCCGAAGAACCCAATCGGAAGAAGTATTATCTTCTTGAGATGTTTCCCTATCCGTCGGGAAAGATCCACATGGGCCACGTGCGCAATTACACCATCGGCGATGTCGTTGCCCGTTACAAGACCATGCGCGGGTTCAATGTCCTGCACCCCATGGGGTGGGACGCCTTTGGCATGCCGGCGGAGAATGCAGCCATAGCCAACGACACCCATCCTGCCCGCTGGACCTACGCCAATATCGACAATATGCGGACCCAGCTCAAACGGATCGGGTTCAGTTACGATTGGGATCGGGAGATCGCAACCTGTCGGCCCGAATACTACCGATGGGAGCAGTGGCTCTTTTTGAAAATGGCCGAAAAGGGAATGGCATACCGCAAGGAATCCTTTGTCAACTGGTGCCAGACCTGCCAGACCGTTCTGGCCAATGAGCAGGTCGAGGCCGGTTGCTGCTGGCGTTGCGGCGAACAGGTCCGGCAGAAAAAACTCTGGCAGTGGTTTTTTCGTATTACCGACTATGCCGAAGATCTTCTGGCCCACTGCGATCAACTTCCCGGTTGGCCCGAAAAAGTCACCACCATGCAAAAGCACTGGATTGGCAAAAGCATGGGGGCTGAAATCCGGTTCGCCATCGAAGGCCATGATGGGGACATTGCCGTTTTCACCACCCGGCCCGATACGGTGTTCGGGGCCACCTTCATGTGCCTGGCACCCGAGCACCCCCTGGTGGCGGCGCTTTCCGCCGGCACCGAACAGGCCGAAGCCGTGGCGGCGTTTGTTGAGCGCATTTCGCTCCAGGACCGGTCGAGCCGGGCCGTGGAAACCCATGAAAAGGAGGGGGTGTTCACCGGCGCCTGGTGTGTCAATCCGGCCAGCGGCAGACGCATGCCTGTCTACACGGCCAATTTTGCCCTGATGGAATACGGCACCGGCGCTGTCATGAGCGTGCCGGCCCACGACCAGCGCGATTTCGAGTTTGCCACCAAATACGGGTTGGATATCGTGGTGGTGGTCCGGCCCCAGACATGCGACCTGGACGCAGCCACCATGGCGGAGGCTTATACCGAACCCGGTATCATGGTCAATTCCGGGCCTTTTGACGGCACGGCCAGCAGCGAGGCCATCGCGGCCATCACGATGTTTCTGGAAGAACGGGGGCGGGGGCGAAAGACCATCAACTTCCGGCTGCGCGACTGGGGGATTTCCAGACAGCGGTACTGGGGCGCGCCCATCCCCATGGTCCATTGTCCGGACTGCGGGGTCGTGCCGGTGCCCGAATCGGATCTGCCGATCCTTTTGCCCGAAGACGCCGATCTGCTCGAAGGGGGGCGATCGCCCCTGCCGGACCTGGAAGCCTTTGCTCGAACCGATTGCCCGCGATGTGGTCGCGCCGATGCACGCCGGGAAACCGATACCATGGACACGTTTGTGGAATCCTCCTGGTACTTTGAGCGCTATTGCAGCCCCCATTGGGACAGCGGGATGTTCGCCGCCGACGCGGTCGATTACTGGATGCCGGTAGACCAGTATATTGGTGGGGTGGAACACGCCATTTTGCACCTGCTCTACTCGCGCTACTTTACCCGGGTGCTCAAGGACCTGGGGCTGGTGCGCTTCAAGGAGCCCTTTGCCCGGCTGCTCACTCAGGGGATGGTTTGCAAGGAGACCTGCCGGTGCCCCGAACACGGATTTTTACTGCCCGAAGAAACGGCCGGCACTGCCGATGCCCTGACCTGCGTTACCTGCGGCAGCCCTGTTGACGTGGGGCGGGTGGAGAAGATGAGCAAGAGCAAGAAAAACGTGGTGGATCCCAACGTGCTGCTGGATCGCTACGGCGCTGACACCACCCGACTCTTTTGCCTCTTTGCCACACCACCGGAACGGGACCTGGAATGGAGCGAACAGGGGGTGGAAGGGAGTTATCGGTTCCTCAATCGGGTCTGGCGGCTGACCTGGTCTCTCATGGACCGGATCCGGTCCGCGGCCCCTTACCACGGACCGGCCCAGGCCCTTGACGGCGATCTGGGTCAACTCTATAAAAAAATCCACCAGACCGTTTACCGTGTCACACGGGATATCGACGAACGGTTCCACTTTAACACCGCCATCAGCGCTGTCATGGAACTGGTCAACACCCTTTACGGCGTCGATGTTGATCAAACCCCGTCCCTGGAAAAAGACGGTGTGCTGCGCTATGCCATGGAGACCGTGGTGCTGCTGCTTTCGCCCATGGTGCCGCATTTTGCCGAGGAGGTCTGGGCGGCCCTGGGAAAGGATGGCAGCGTTTTGCGGGCCCCCTGGCCGACGTATCGCGAGGACGCCCTGGTCAGAGACGAACTGGAAATTGTTGTTCAGGTGAACGGCAAGCTGCGCAGTCGGTTCACCGCCGCTGCCGATGCTGACGACGATACCCTGCGCACTGCGGCTCTGGCTGATGAGCGGGTTTGTAAGTTTGTCGGAGACCGGTCGGTCAGAAAAGTGATTGTGGTGAAAAAGAAACTGGTGAACATTGTCTTGTAGCGGTGGTGACTTGGAAAGGGGCCACTGTCGCGTCGAGAAACCGGACAAGTGAACGATCAATTGAGAATTATTTCCCTCTTTCAAGGGGGAATCACAGGCGTCAATGGTGACAAAATGAGGAAACTCTGGATCATCGTGGCCTGGCTGCTGGCCGCAACTCTTGCGGCCGGTTGCGGTTACCGGTTCGCCGGCGGCGGGAGCCTTCCGGAAAACGTTCGACGGGTGTCGGTCGCCATCCTGGAGAACCGGACGGCGGAAACCGGGTTGGAAAACACCCTGACCAACGATTTCATCTACGAACTGACCCGAAGCCGCCAGGCCGAAGTCACCGGCGCGGACCGGGCCCAGGCAAGGGTTTCGGGCACCATCCGGTCCGTGAGCGCCACCACGGTGACCCACAGTGACGTAAACACCTCCCAGGAGCGACGGGTGACCGTGGTGGTGGATTTGGACATGACCCGATCCGACGGCCAAAAGATCTGGCAGCGCCAGGGGATCACAGCCAACGAAACCTTTGACGTGGGCGCGGACAAAATCGCCACCGAACGAAATCGCCAGGAAGCCTTGAAAAGGCTTTCAAAACGTTTGGCCGAACGGTTATATACCAGTATGACGGATCGTTTCTGAAGGGGTTTGCCGACCCCAGGGACCGGCAAACCCGAAGCGGATCAAGCGCTGGCGGTGTTGATCAGTTTGGACAGGCGGGAGATTTTTCGGGAGGCGGTGTTTCTGTGAATCACGCCTTTTTTAGCGGCCCTGTCGATGGTGGACTGGGCCTCGTGGAGTTTCGCCACGGAATCCCCCTCTGTTGCGGATGCCCCCCTGAGGTCTTTGACGATATTTTTCACCCGTGTCTTCACTGCCTTGTTTCGCAAGCGCCGAATCTCATTCTGACCGGCGCGCTTTATCGCGGATTTATGATTGGCCAAGGTAGAACTCCTTTTTCATTGTTTGGTTTTATGCTAAAAAGTATTCATATATGTATTCACCGTCCGCATGTCAAGGGAAAAACAGCCTGCCCGGAGGCTTTGTGAATGAAGCCGGGCGCATATGGCGGGCCGCCGGTGTGGTGGGCGGTGCGACCCTCTTAAGCCGTGTGCTTGGATTCGTAAGGGACATGGTGATCGCCGGTTTTTTCGGTGCCGGTTTTGCCACCGACGCTTTCTTTGTGGCCTTTCGTATTCCCAACCTGCTTCGGCGGCTATTTGCCGAGGGGGCCCTTAGCATGGCCCTGATCCCCGTACTTACCGACACCCTGGGCCGCGGCGGCCGGCAGGATATGCGCCGCCTTGCACGAAGTGCCCTGCACACAGCCGCGGCCGTGTTGGTTGTGCTGACGGCGCTCGGCATGATCGCCGCACCGGGGTTGGTACGCATGCTGGCACCGGGTTTTGCCGCGTCACCGGAAAAGATGGACCTGGCTGTCAGCTTGACGCGTATCATGATGCCCTATGTCCTGTGCATCGGGCTGGTTTCCGTGGCCATGGGCATACTCAATACTCTGGGACATTTCGCCGCGCCAGCCCTGGCACCGGCCTTGTTGAATCTGGCCATGATCGGTGCCGTGTTGTCAACGGTTTCCTGGCTGGAAACACCGGTGCGGGGGCTGGCTTACGGCGTGGCCGCCGGCGGCCTGTTCCAACTGGCGCTGCAGTTGCCTTTCCTGGCGCGCGCCGGCGTTCGGTTCTGGTCGGCGCCGGAACCCATGCACCCGGGCATCGTCCGGGTTTGCCGCCTCATGGGGCCGGCGGCCTTTGGTGCCGCCGTTTACCAGGTTAACCTGCTGGTGGGGTCCCTGCTGGCTTCGTTGCTGCCCCAGGGAAGCATTTCCTATTTATATTACGCCGATCGCCTGGTGCAGTTTCCCTTGGGGGTGTTTGCCGTCGCCCTGGCCACTGCCGTTATGCCCACCTTGTCCCGTCAGTCAACCGCCGCCGACCTGCCCGGCCTGAGGGAGACGTTTTGCCAGTCCATGGGCCTGGTGCTCTTTATCTCGGTGCCGGCCATGGTGGGTTTGATGGTGACCGGTGACGCTTTGGTGGGGCTTTTGTTCCAGCGGGGTGCCTTTGACCCGGCCAGTGCCCGATTGACGGCCTCTGCGCTGGTGTATTATAGTACCGGGCTGTGGGCGTCTGCTGCTGTCCGGATTGTCCTGGCCACTTGCTACGCATTGGAAGAGACCCGGGCACCGGTGATGGCAGGTGCCGCTGCGGTGGGATGCAACCTGATCCTGGGCTGGGCCTTGATGGGGCCTTTGGGCTTTCAGGGCCTGGCCCTGGCCGCTGCTGTTGCCTCCATGGTGAACCTGTTTCTTCTCGGCCGGACTCTGAACGTCCGCCTCGGTGGTTTGAACTGGTCGGCAATGGCCCGTTCGGCGGTAAAAATCGCTGTCTGTGCCGCGGTCATGGGCATGGGCGTCCGTTTGCTGATAGTGCAAACGGCGGTGCCGGGTTTTCAATCCTTTGCCCATCGCCTCACTACCGTAGCGGTGAGCGTTGCCGCGGGCGTTGTCATTTTTGTCGGGCTTGCCTGGTGTGTTCGATGCCCCGAATTGGCCATGGCGCGGCGACTTTTAACGAGGAACGGGGCCGGGACGTGAGTACCGTGCAGAAAATGATACTGGCCCTCTTCGGATCTGCTTTGCTGCTTTGCCTGTTGCTGGTGATCGTTTTCGGCGACAAGGGGCTGGTGGATCTGAACCATGCCAAGGGCCGCCGGGACGCACTCCGGTCGAAAAACGGGCAAATCGCGGCCGGAAACCTTCGACTCAGCCATGAGATCCACCGACTGAGGAACGACCCGGCCTATGTGGAACACGTGGCCCGCCAGGACCTGGGCATGATCGGACCCGGAGAGATTGTTTTGCGGTTTGCCCCGGAGGCCGGTGAAGAGGTCAGTGGGAAGAAATGAGCGGGCCGGTTTGGCCGAGTCGACGGGATGGATCGGACCGATGAACCCAAGACAAACCAATGAAACCAATGAAACCAATGAAACCAATGAAACCAACCAAACCAATGAAACCAATGAAACCAATGAAACCAACCAAACCAACCAAACCAACCAAACCAATGAAACCAATTCAACCAACCGACTCTACATTCTATACCCCCACCATGGCCCGTATCCATCGGGATCAGGGACATTTTGGAAAAGCGGAAACGATCTACCGTTACCTGCTGGAGCAGACCCCGGGCAATGAGGCATACCAGGCTGCCCTGGAGGAGATCGCCGTCCTTGGCCGCCGGCAAGCCCCGGAACGCCTGGTGGCACTTTTGGGCCGGTGGATCGACCTGGTTTTGACCCGTCAGCGCCTGGCGGGTCTTGGCTGTCTGGAAAACATGACGAACAGGAAAAGCAGATGAAACGAGCACTGATTACCGGCATCACCGGCCAGGACGGGGCCTATCTGGCAGAATTTCTGCTGAACAAGGGATACGCCGTCCACGGCCTCAAGCGCAGGGCTTCCCTGCTCAACACCGACCGTGTGGACCATCTCTACCAGGACCCCCACGAATCCGATGTGCGCTTTTTCATGCACTACGGTGACCTGACCGACGCCACCAACCTGATTCGGGTCGTCCAGGAGGTCCGGCCGGACGAGATTTACAACCTGGCCGCCCAGAGTCATGTGAAAGTCTCTTTTGAGACCGCTGAGTACACGGCCAACGCCGATGCCCTGGGCACCCTGCGGATCCTGGAGGCCATCCGCATGCTCGACCTGGTCGACACCACCCGGTTCTACCAGGCCTCCACGTCCGAGCTCTACGGCATGGTGCAGGAGACGCCCCAGAGCGAAACCACCCCTTTTTACCCCCGCTCGCCCTATGGGGTGGCCAAACTCTACGCCTACTGGATCACGGTCAACTACCGGGAGGCCTACGGTATTTATGCCTGCAACGGGATTTTGTTCAACCACGAGTCTCCCTTAAGGGGTGAGACTTTTGTGACGCGGAAGATCACCCGGGCCCTGGCGCGCATCAAAATGGGGCTTCAGGACAGTCTCTATCTGGGAAACCTCGATGCCCGGCGGGATTGGGGCCATGCCCGGGATTATGTGGAGATGATGTGGCTGATGTTGCAGCAGAGCGCTCCCGAAGACTACGTCATCGCCACGGGTGAGCAGCATTCGGTTCGCGAATTCGTGGAGATCGCCTGCCGCCATCTGGACATGACCGTCACCTGGCAGGGGCAGGGGGTGGCCGAGACCGGCAGCATCCATGGAAACGACGGCTCTGACGGAGTCGTGCGCATCGATTCGCGCTATTTCAGGCCCACCGAAGTGGAGTCCCTTTTGGGGGACCCGACCAAGGCCCGGAAAAAGCTCGGGTGGGTCCCTGCCACATCCTTTGATGAACTGGTGGCGGAAATGGTTCGTCACGACCTGGAGGCAGCCGGCAGGGACAAACTCTGCCTGAGTCAGGGGTATGCGATCAAGGATTTCTACGAGTAGGTGGTTATGCTGTCAAAAAATCTGCGAATTTTTGTGGCCGGCCATACCGGAATGGTCGGATCCGCCGTATTGCGGCATTTCAAACAGGAGGGGTTTGAGCATCTGGTAACCCGGACCCGCCAGGAACTCGACCTTCTGGACCAGCAGGCGGTTCGGGTCTTCTTTCAGACTGAAGCCATCGACCTGGTGATCCTGGCTGCGGCAAAGGTCGGCGGCATCGAGGCCAACCGATCCTTTCCGGCTGAGTTCATCTACGAAAACCTGGCCGTGACCGTCAACGTGGTTCACGAATCCTTTAGCGCCGGTGTGAGGCAACTGCTCTTTCTCGGCAGCTCCTGTATCTATCCCAAATTGGGCCCTCAGCCCCTGAAAGAAGAGCACCTGTTGACCGGCCCCCTTGAGCCGACCAACGAACCCTATGCCGTGGCCAAAATCGCCGGGATCAAGTTGTGCCAGGCATACAATCGCCAATACAGCACCCGTTACCTGTCGGTGATGCCGACCAACCTCTATGGGCCCAACGACAATTATGATCTTCGAACGTCCCATGTGCTGCCGGCTCTGATCCGTAAGTTTCACCTGGCCAAACTGGCCCAACAGGGCGACTGGGACGGCATTGCCGCGGACCAGCAACACTGGGGCGCCATTCCGGACGATATCCTGGCCGGACTTGCCGGCATCGGCGAGGCGGCTGGACACCGGTCTCCGTTTCCAGGCCGATTCCAAAACGGGGCTGCCGGCGGTGCCGGTGTCCGGCTGTGGGGATCGGGCCGCCCCTACCGCGAATTTCTCCATGTGGATGACATGGCCGATGCCTGCCTGTTCGTGATGGGGCTCGATGCTGAGGTAATCGGCGATCAGGGCTTGTTCAACGTGGGTTGCGGCCAGGATCTTCGTATCGGCGATCTGGCCACCCTGGTCGCTGACATCGTCGGTTTTTCAGGCGCTGTGATCTGGGACCGGACCCAACCGGACGGCACCCCCCGCAAGCGGCTGGACATCTCCGAGTTGAGGCGACGGGGCTGGTCGCCGAAGATCGCTCTGGAAGAGGGGGTCCGTCGCACCTATACCACCTATCTGGCGGACACCCGGAGAAGGTGAGGCGCCACCCGCAGAGCGGGTGGCCTTAGGTAGCCCCCGAAGGGGGGCTCAATGTTCAATTCAAACCAGAGTGATCCGCATTGACAGGTCCCCGAACAAAATAGTAATCAACGCCGTATGCGCCTATTCCGGCGACGGGCGTTGTGCCGCCGCTGTCGTGGCGATGCGCAATCTTGATGACATGAAGGAGGAATCGCAGATGACCGAGTTTCCGAGAAGGCGATGGGCCCAAGCCTCCGTGGTGGTGCTGGCCGTTTTGATGTTGATGACCACGGGCTGTGCGTCCCTGACGCAAAAAGGTTCCGGAGGATCGGGACCGCCCACCGCCGCCAAAGACCAGGGCCCCGTTCCCCTATATTACGATTTTGGGGACGTGCTGGTTCCCAGTGAGCTGAAGATCGACAAGGGCGCATCCTTCGTGTTTCAGACCCCCGGGCTGTCCGCAGGGGTGCTGGCCATGCGTGGACGGGTGGAGATCAGCTCCCTGATCGCCTTTTTCGAATCCAACATGGCCAAGGACAACTGGCGGCTAGTCTCTTCCTTCAAGTCGCCCCGGACCATTATGATGTTTCAAAAGGAGAACCGGTGGTGCGTCATCAACATCACCGACAGCAATTTTGCTACCGATGTGGAGATCTGGGTGGCACCGACCATTCACGAACCGGCATCGGGTCTGATGAAATAGCACGTCGCTCAATGGGGCTTAAAAACCCGTGTCCCGGGGACTGGTAAGCATGATTTGGCGATGCCGAGGCGGCTTTGTTGCCAGTGACTAAAGTGAACTAAAGTTTGGAGTGAGCTAAAGTGAAGGAATCCTGCCCATTATAAAAAATGGTGGAGCGAAGCGACTCCTCAACTTTAGTCACTATAGATCACTATAGTCACTTCAAACTTGTTTGAGGCGGTAACCCAGCCCCCTTCAGGGGCAAACAAAGGCCATGCCCGCCGGTCGCGGATAAAAGGACCAACGATTCTGTCATGACCGATCATCTTTGCGATAAAGAGATTGTTCTGGGGGTCAGTGGCGGCATTGCCGCGTATAAGGCGGTGGAACTGCTGCGCCTGTTAACCCGGCGAGGTGCCCGTGTGCGTGTGATCATGACCGAAAACGCCACACGGTTTGTCACCCCCCTGACATTTGCCGCCCTGTCGGGCCGCAGTGTCTGCTCCGGCCTCTTTGGGGAGGAAGACCGGGAAGCCGATGCCGCCATCCGTCACATCGAATGGGCCCGGGAGGCCGACGCGGTGGTTATCGCTCCGGCCACGGCCAATCTCGTCGGCAAACTGGCTGGCGGTATCGCCGACGACGCCCTGACCACGTTTGCCCTGGCCGTGACCGTGCCGGTGCTGATCTGTCCGGCCATGAACACCCATATGTACGAAAACCGGGCGGTCGGGCGCAATATCGATCGGCTCGAAGCGGACGGATACCGTATCGTCGAACCGTCTGCCGGGAGTCTGGCCTGCGGCACCACCGGCCCGGGGCGGCTGCCTGAACCCGAGGAGATTCTCTATTACCTCGATTGCGCCCTGACTCCCCAGGACCTGAACGGCCAGCGAATCCTGATCACCGCCGGCCCCACCCGGGAGCCCATCGATCCGGTCCGATATATCAGCAACCACTCTTCGGGAAAAATGGGGTATGCCCTGGCCCGGGCTGCCGCCCGACGTGGTGCGGCCGTCACCCTGGTCGCCGGTCCGACCGGTCTGCCCGTGCCGACCGGGGTCAGCTTGATCGGCGTGGAGAGCGCCGCGGAAATGGCCGAGGCGGTTTTTGCCGCCATGGACACCTCGGACGTCATCGTCAAGAGCGCGGCCGTGGCCGACTATGCCCCCCGGGAGCGTGCCGGGCAAAAGATCAAGAAAAGCGAAGCGGTCATGGGGATCGAACTGGTCAAGACCGTCGATATCCTCAAGGAGCTCGGGCAGCGAAAGACCGGGCAGGTGCTCGTGGGGTTTGCTGCCGAGACCGAATCCCTGGAAGCAAACGCCCTGGCCAAGCTCGAGACAAAAAACCTCGACCTGATCGTCGGCAATCTGGTTGGTTTGCCGGGAACCGGCTTTGGTGCGGACAACAACACCGTGACCCTCTTTCACCGGGACGGCCGGCGCGAAGCCTTTCCCAACCTTCCCAAAGACGATGTGGCCGACCTGGTTTTGGACCGGGTGGCCGCCCTGGCCGGGCGCCGGTCATGACGCCGCGGCAGCGCTTTGTCGAACTGACCGCTCAGGCCCGCGCCGCTCTGGAAACGTTGGCCCAAAACGGGTACGGACAGGTCGAACTGGGCACTGAAACGCGCCAGTGCATGGCGACCTGGGGACGTGCTCCCGCTCCGGCCCGACCGGAAACCTTAGAGGACATCCGATTCGAACTGGGAGACTGCCGACGCTGCAAACTGTCCCTTGGCCGAAAACAGATCGTTTTTGGCGAAGGCGCTCCCGATGCACGGCTGGTTTTCGTGGGCGAGGGGCCGGGAGGCGACGAGGACCGCCAGGGACGCCCGTTTGTGGGGGCCGCCGGCCAGCTTTTGACCAAAATCATCGACGCCATGCATCTGGATCGTGAGCGTGTCTACATCTGCAACATTATCAAGTGCCGACCGCCGGGAAACCGAAATCCCGAGCCCGATGAGATCAAGGCCTGTCTGCCTTTTCTTCACAGGCAGATTGCCGCTATTGAACCGGATTTCATCTGTGCCCTCGGTTCCGTGGCCGCCCGGATCCTGCTCGGCACCGATCAACCCATTTCACGGCTTCGGGGACGGTTTCACCGCTTTGAAGGCATTTCCGTCATGCCGACCTTCCACCCGGCCTTTCTGCTGCGCAATCCCGACCGGAAACGGGAGGTCTGGGAGGATGTCAAACAGCTGATCCACGCCATGGGGCTCGAATAAAACCACTATTCGATAGTGCCTGTCCACGAATCGGTTTTGGGCCGGGTTGGTCGGCAAAGCCGGCCGACCGCCCCAAGCAGGATCCGCTGCGCCAAACAAACTATTGACATGGATGAAAAATCCAGATTAGTAAGTAAGTTTTTATGAGGATTGGACCCTAAGGGGGGCGGCGGGTGCCGGCAATCCGCCGCTTGTGTATTTGGTATCGCTGGAGAGGAGATTTGTGAACATGGCCAAGAAAGTTAAACAAACCAAGGAAAAACCGCTGGAAAAAATGACTGCCACGGAGCTTCGCGAGGCAGCCAAGGGGCTTGACGGGATTACCGGCGTTCACGGTATGAACAAGGCCGAGCTCATTGCCGACATACAAAAGGCCCGGGGGATCCAAGCGCCGGCCCGAAAAACAGCCGGTTTGGTCCGGGATGTCAAAAAACGCATTCGAGAGCTGCGTGCGGTGCGTGAAAAGGCCGTTACCGAAGATGATCAACGCATGGCGGCCATCTACAAAAAACGGATTTCCCGACTGAAGAAACAGACGCGAAAGATCGGCTGATCCAGATCGCTTTAGCCCCATGTCTTTTGTGCCGGATTGGCGGGAAAGGCATGAGCCCAAGCTTAATTGTACAGCAATGGCGGATGCCCCATGGCTCCCGATTTCCACGGCCGTGACCTGATCGGCGTCTTCCTCGAGGTGCTGGGAGCGGAAAAGGGATACTCTCCCAGCACCTGCCGGGCCTATGGCCACGACTTGAGGGAGTTTGCCGCCATGACTGCCCCGGACAGCACAAGACAGAAAAACCCGCTGTCCGGGCCGGTCTGTTTTGACCCCCGCGATGTCACGCATCTGGGCATGAGGGCTTATCTGGGACGGCTCCACAAAAAGAACACCAAGCGCACCATTGCCCGGAAACTCTCGGCGGTGCGTTCCTTTTTCCGTTACCTGGTCAGGCAGGGACTGATGACCCAAAATCCGGCTGAGGCGATTGTAACGCCAAAGCTTGAGCAGCCCCTGCCGACCTACCTGTCGGTGGACGACGCGTTTCGGCTATTGGATGCCATCGATACCTCCTCCGCGGCGGGATTAAGAAGCCGGGCCATGTTCGAAACCCTTTATTCGGCCGGTATCCGTATTTCCGAACTGGCCGGACTCGACGTTTCGGACGTGGACCTGACGTCTCGCACCCTGCGGGTTCGGGGCAAGGGCAATCGGGAGCGGGTGGTTCCCATGGGGCGAAAGGCAGCGGCAGCCATCAATGCTTACCGGGATCGGCTCAGACAGGACGGGGTGGTGGCCGGTGCCGGGGCCGGAGCCCTTTTTCTCAACGCCAGGGGTGGCCGGCTCACCCCGCGGTCCATGGGCCGGATTTTGGATAAACTGGCCGCAGACTGTGGGTTGCCCATGCCCATTTCGCCCCATGTGATGCGGCATAGCTTTGCCACCCATTTGCTTGATGCCGGGGCTGATCTTCGGGTTGTTCAGGAACTGCTCGGCCATCGAAGCCTGTCCACGACCCAGAAATACACCCATGTGAGTATCGACCGGCTCATGGCCACTTACGACAAGGCCCACCCGCGGAAGTGAGTCTCCACTCACCGAGGGGTTGGTTTCAGGTGGTCTCTGAAAGAGGGGTATAATGTTCATACGCAGTAGGAATCCACGTCCTGTGGGCGTGGTCAGAGTCAATCGGTGAAGCCGAGACGCCGATGTCGCAAGTGACTAAAGTGAACTAAAGTTTGGAGTGAGCTAAAGTTAAGGAATTCTGCCCATTATAAAAAACCGGTGGAGCGTAGCGACTCCTCAACTTTAGTCACTTTAGCTCACCTTAGGCACTCCACATTGATATGGGGTCGCTAACCCAGCCCCTTCCAGGGAACACCTAAGCCTGGTCCTCTCTGGGCCAGGATTCTTGACTTGGCCGTTTTACCGCCGAAAAAAGGCAAAGGGATACCCATGACCGAGAACCAGAACCCACCTTCGCCGATACTGCCGTCGCCGGCCGGCGCCGCCGATGTGCTCATAGAGGCGTTGCCTTATATCCGACGGTTTTACGGCAAGACCATCGTCGTGAAATACGGCGGTCATGCCATGGTGGACGAGCAGCTCAAGGCCGATTTTGCCCGAGATATCACCCTGATGAAATTCGTCGGCATGAATCCGGTGGTGGTCCACGGTGGCGGCCCTCAGATCAATTCGGTGTTAGACCGCATGGGTATTCGCCCTCAGTTTGTCAGGGGCATGCGGCTTACCGACGCCCCCACCATGGATGTGGTGGAAATGGTGCTGGGGGGCAAGGTCAACAAGGCCATCGTGGCCCAGATTAACCAGGCCGGAGGCAAAGCCGTCGGTCTTTCCGGTAAGGACGGCAACCTCATCCAGGCCAGAAAGCTTAAAATTTTTCACCAGGAGAGCGAGAACAGCCCGCCTGAGATCATCGACCCCGGCCTGGTCGGCGAGGTGACCCGTATCGACACCGCCATTGTCGATACCCTGATCCCCAATGGCTTCATTCCCATCATCGCGCCGGTGGGTCATGGCGAAAACGGTGAAACCTTCAATATCAACGCCGATTCGGTGGCGGCAAGCATGGCCATGGCCCTGGGTGCGGGCCGCCTGATCCTGCTCACCGATGTGGACGGCGTCATGGAGGACGGTCGGCTCATCTCTTCGTTGGATGCCGACCGGGCCCGGGCCATGGTGGCCGACCGGCGTATTTCCGGCGGTATGATTCCCAAAATCGAGTATGCCCTTTCGGCCCTGGACAGTGGGGTCGAGAAGGTCCAGATCATTAACGGAACCCAGCGCCATGCCCTGCTCCTGGAGCTTTTTACCGACAAGGGGGTCGGAACGGAAGTGACCCTATGACCAATGCCGTCATGACCACCGGCGATATTGACGCCCTGGTGGACTGCCTGGACGAAGTGCTGAGAACCTGAAACCACTAAGACACAAATCGAAAAAATGCAAAGTTTTCTACGTGGCCATAATATTCATAAGGAGAAACACTGTGGTGGAAAAAGTCAACAAGGTGGTCCTGGCATACTCAGGAGGGCTCGATACCTCCGTCATTCTCAAATGGCTGATTGAGACCTACGACTGCGAAGTGGTCACGTTCAGTGCCGATATCGGCCAGGGTGACGAGGTGGCCGTGATTGAAAAGAACGCCCGAAAGACCGGGGCGTCCAAGATCTACATCGAAGATCTCACCGAAGAATTCGTCCGGGACTATGTTTTCCCCGCTTTCCGGGCCAATGTGGTCTACGAAGGACTCTACCTGCTGGGGACCAGCCTGGCCCGGCCCCTGATCGCCAAGCGCCAGATGGAGATCGCCGAAATGGAAGGGGCCGACGCCGTCAGCCACGGTGCCACGGGTAAGGGCAACGACCAGGTCCGGTTCGAACTGGGCTATCTGGCCTTAAACCCCCATATCAAGATCATCGCCCCCTGGCGCGAATGGGACCTGAACTCCCGGACCGCACTCATGGCGTTTGCTGAAAAACACGGCATCGCCGTGCCCACCACCCATGCCAAGCCTTACAGCACCGACAGCAATCTGCTGCACATCAGCTATGAGGGTGGGATCTTGGAAGACCCCTGGCAGCCGCCGCCGGAAGATATATTCACCCGGACAGCGGGGTTGCACCAGGCGCCCGACATGCCGGATACCATGGAAATAGCTTTTGAAAAGGGCGACCCGGTGGCCATTGATGGCCGGGCGCTCTCTCCGGCCGATCTTTTACTGGAACTCAACCGGGTGGGCGGCCGCCACGGCATCGGCCGGGTCGACATCGTGGAAAACCGATTCGTCGGCATGAAGTCCAGGGGAGTGTACGAAACACCGGGCGGAACCGTATTGCGGACCGCCCATATGGGCATGGAGTCGCTGACCATGGATCGGGAAGTCATGCACCTGCGCGATTCGCTGATCCCAAAGTACGCCAGCCTGATTTACAATGGATTCTGGTTTTCCCCGGAGCGGGACCTTCTCCAGACCCTGATCGACGGGTCTCAGGAAAACGTTTCAGGTACCGTCCGCCTGGAACTGTTCAAGGGCAACTGCCGTGTGACCGGACGAAAATCCGAACGGAGCCTCTACAGCGAGGCCCATGCCACCTTTGAAGACGACAACGTTTACAGCCAAAAGGATGCCGAGGGATTCATCCGGTTAAACGCTCTGCGGCTGAGGATCAACCGGTTGATGCGATAATGCTGTCCGGGTGGCCCCTTCCGGTGGCGGACCCGGAATGGACGACTTGTGCCGGCGAGAAAAAAGGCCAGGTGAACATTGAGTATTAAGCCTTCTTTCAAGGGCCACCCGAGGCCACCCGCTATGCGGGTGGCGACTCCCCCCGGTGCTGCCGCGGCAGCCCGATGTTGAGGCAAGACATGTCAGAAAAACTTTGGGACGGCAGATTCAGCGAAAAAACCCATCATAGCGTGGAGGCCTTCACGTCCTCCATTGCCATCGATAAACGGCTTTTTGCCCACGACATCGCCGGCTCCGTGGCCCATTGCCGCGTGTTGGCCCGGGCCGGGGTCATTACCGATGAAGAAGCCTCGACCATGATTCAGGGGCTGGGGCGCATTGGGCGGGAGATCGAGCGGGGCCGGTTCGAATTTGACGACAGCCTCGAAGACATTCACATGCATATCGAGTCCCGTCTTGTCCAGGAGGTCGGCAAGGTGGCCCAGAAGCTACACACGGGCCGAAGCCGCAACGACCAGGTGGCCCTTGATATCCGGCTTTATCTCCGGGAGCAGACCCTGGCCGTCATCGACGCGCTGACCCGATGGCGACGGGTGATCGTGGGCTTTGCCAGAACCCACCTGGAAACCGTTTTGCCGGGGTACACCCATCTGCAACGGGCTCAGCCGGTGCTGCTCGCCCATCATTTCATGGCTTATTACGAAATGTTTACCCGGGACAGCGAGCGGTTTTCCGACTGCCTGGACCGGATCAACGTCATGCCTCTGGGCAGCGCGGCCCTGGCCGGGACCACCTACCCCATCGACCGGGATTACGCCGCTTCCCTGCTCGATTTTCCCAAGGTGTCGGCCAATAGCATGGACGCCGTGTCGGACCGGGATTTCGTCATCGAGTTCCTGGCGGCAGCCAGTATCTGTATGATGCATTTCAGCCGCCTGAGCGAAGAGCTGATCCTGTGGTCTTCGGCCGAGTTTGGCTTTATCGAACTGGCCGACGCATTTGCCACGGGCAGCAGCATCATGCCCCAGAAGAAGAATCCGGATGTGCCCGAACTGGTCCGCGGCAAGACCGGGCGGGTCGTGGGTGATCTGGTGGCGCTGCTGACCCTGATGAAATCGCTCCCCCTGACCTACAACCGGGACATGCAGGAGGACAAGGCGCCGCTTTTCGATGCGGTGGATACCCTGCGGTCCTGCATTGACATCTATGGGCAGATGCTGCCGCGGATTACCGTCAACCAGGCCGTCATGACCCGGGCCGCCTCCAAGGGCTTTCTCAACGCCACCGATATGGCCGATTATCTGGTGGCGCGGGGCCTGCCCTTTCGAAAAGCCCATAGCGTGGTTGGGCAGGCGGTGGGTTACGCCCTGGGCAAGGACAGGGAGCTTCATGAACTGACCCTTGCCGAACTCAGGACCTTTTCCGAAGCCATTGACGAGGATCTCTTCCAGGCCCTGGAAATCGAACAGGTGATCAACCGCCGGAAATCAGCCGGTGGTACCTCCACCGACAACGTCCGGTCAGCCATGGACCGGGTTGAAGCGGAGCTCGGCCAATGACCCTGACCCCGCACACCTCGCATCGGACGGTTTTCGTCTTGACGGCCCTGATGATTTTGATGGCCGCTGTCTGGCTCTCGGCGTGCGGACGAAAGGCCGCGCCGGTACCGCCTCGGTATTTACCGCCGCCGGTGGTCCGGGATCTGGCCGGCCGCATGACCGACAACCAGATGACCCTCACCTGGACGCTGCCGGCCGGGGATGACGGCACCGGCCCTGCCGAATCGGTGGTGGTCTACCGGCATCGATCCGTGGCCGGCGATGCGATCTGTCCCGGCTGTCCGCCGATCTACACCCCCCTGGCAACGGTACCCGTGGATGGTGGCAAAGGCTCGGAGAAAAGGTTTTCCATGGTCTACCGGACCCAGCTGGAGAGGGGGTACCGGTACCTGTTCAAGGTGGTTGCCCGGGGTCGTGACGGTGTGCCGGGCTCCGATTCAAACCTTGTTCAGATCGATTTTTAGCGTGGTTTTTGTATCAAGCGTCAACGATTGGAACGCGGTCTCTGGTCGTTTTAGGAAGAAGCGCCTCAATCTTGACAGTCCCGTAAAATCGCCATTTTTTACCACGAAGGACACGAAGAGCACGAAGGGTTATAAAAATATATAATGATTTTAGCTTCGTGTGCTTCGTGCTCTTCGTGGTGAATGAAAAAAATTGGCATTTTTGTGGCCTTTGGGTCTTTGTGTAAATTCAACCTTCAGCGCATTTTCGCACGCGGCGGTAATCTTATCGGCATTGCCTGCTGATGCCGGCCATGTCAAGATGGCGTGGATGCCGATATTGAATTGGAAAAGGGGGCGGGCATGCATCATTTTCACTACCGGGACAACCACCTGTTTTGCGAGGACGTGCCGGTATCGCAAATTGCCGAAGCCGTTGGCACACCCTTTTACCTATACAGCCGTGCCACTCTGGAACGTCATTTCAAGGCCTTTGAGAGCGCTTTTTCCGGTGCCCGTCGGCTGATCTGCTTTTCCGCCAAGGCCAACAGCTCTCTGGCGGTGCTCACCCTGTTGCGCAACCTCGGAGCCGGCCTGGATATCGTTTCCGGCGGAGAACTCTACCGCGGGCTGTGTGCCGGGTTCCCGGCGGATCGGATCGTCTACTCGGGGGTGGGCAAGCGGGTGGATGAAATCGACGAGGCCCTGGCCGCGGGAATCCGCATGTTTAACGTGGAATCCCTGGGCGAACTGCGCTGCATTGATCAACGGGCCGCAGCCTTGGGCAAAACAGCCCCGGTGGCCATTCGGGTTAATCCGGACGTGGATCCGGGCACCCATCCCTATATCTCAACGGGATTGAAGAAGAATAAGTTCGGCATCGACATGGAGACATCCCTGGAGGCCTACGCCCTGGCCAGGGACCTGCCCCATGTGGAAGCGGTGGGGATCGACTGCCACATCGGTTCCCAGATCACCCAGGTGGCCCCCTTTCGCGATGCCCTGGCCAGCCTTATGACCCTGGTGGTCCGGCTGAGGGAAATGGGGCTGGCCATTCGTTACCTGGACATGGGCGGCGGGCTTGGTATCACTTACGGACAGGAAGCACCACCCCATCCGGATGAATACGCCCGGGCCATCGTGGCGGCCACGGGAGACAGCGACCTGGAGCTGATTCTCGAACCGGGTCGGGTGATCGCGGGCAATGCCGGCATTTTGGTTAGCCGTGTGCTTTACAATAAAGCCGGCATGGCCAAACATTTCGTGGTGGCCGATGCTGGTATGAATGACCTGTTGCGACCGACGCTCTACCAGGCCTATCACGCCATTTCGCCGGTCCGGTACCGGGGGGGCAAGACCATCGTTGCCGACGTGGTGGGCCCCATATGTGAAAGTGGCGACTTTCTGGCCCTGGACCGAACGATTGAAGCACCCGTGGAAGGCGACCTGCTGGCCGTGATGAGCGCCGGTGCTTACGGGTTTACCATGGGCTCCAATTACTGCTCTCGGCTCCGGGTGGCCGAGGTGATGGCCGACGGTGGCCATTTCGAGGTCATTCGCAGCCGGCAGACCTATGGCGACCTGACCGCCGGTGAGACGGTGCCGTCTTTTCTCTCGGCCGGCGCAACGAAAATTTAACAGGGATGGACAGGATAAACAGGATAAATTTATTCTTTGTGCGCTTTGTGGTTAAGAGACTTTTTACGGTTTCATCAGAGTTGATATCATAAACGACGAGATTGCTATGGACCCGATCCCCTTCTGGAAAATGAGCGGCAGCGGAAACGATTTTATCGTCATCGACAACCGCGGCGGCCGGATCGGCCTTGCGACCCTGGCCGGTTTCACGTCGCGCATCTGCCGACGCAAGCTTTCCGTCGGGGCTGACGGCCTGATTCTGGTTGAAAACGCCGCTGATGCCGATTTTTCCTGGCAGTTTTTCAATTCGGACGGGAGCCGGGCGGAAATGTGCGGCAACGGCGCCCGGTGTGCGGCCCGGTATGCCTATTTAAACGGCATTGCCCCGGAATCGCTCGCCTTCAACACCGATGTCGGGCAGATTCAGGCCCGCATCATCGGTGATCGGGTGCGTATTCAGATGACCGACCCCGTCGATTGCCGCCCGGAACGGACCATTGACCTGGGCCGGGGCGTCGTGAAGGCCGCCAGCATCAATACCGGGGTGCCCCACGTGGTGGTTTTTGTGGACGATATCGATGCCGTGGATGTGGTGGCTCTGGGCAGGGAGATCCGCTTTCACCAGGACTTTGCCCCTGCAGGCACCAACGCCAATTTTATCGCTCCGCAGCCAGACGGGACCGTGGCCATTCGAACTTACGAACGCGGCGTGGAGGACGAAACCCTGGCCTGTGGCACCGGCGCTGTGGCGGCGGCCCTGATCCTGGCCCGAACGGCCGCCCGCCCCTCTCCGGTCAGATTGTTGACCCGTAGCGGCGGCGAGTTGAGCGTGGGTTTCGAGATGGATCAAGGGCATTTTCAAGAGGTTTTTCTCGAAGGGGATGCCCGGGTGATCTATCGGGGCACCATGGATGCCGAAGCCTGGCACTATTCCCAGCCCCAGGACGCCATCGGCCCATGACCGTCACCCCCCATTTTACCGGTCAGCCCGTGGTCGCCTACCTTTGTGCCGGATCCAATATAGGCGACAAGCCGGCCAACTGCCGCAAGGGGATTGATGCCCTGGTTAACACCGCAAAAACCCGACTGGCCGCTCTTTCCCGGTTCTATCGGACCGAACCGGTGGACTATGCCGACCAGGACTGGTTCGTGAACGTGGTGGCCAAGGTCGTCACCACCGAGACCCCTTTGGCCCTGCTCGAAAGACTCAAAACCATCGAAGTCGAGACGGGCCGGCAGGCCGGCGGTATCCGTTTCGGCCCGCGGGTGCTGGATCTGGATATCCTTTTCTACGGCGACCGGGTGATCGATACCGCTGAACTGGTGGTTCCTCACCCGAGGATGCACAAAAGGCACTTTGTGTTGAAACCGTTCTGTGATATAGATCCGGCCATTGTTCACCCGACGCTTCAACGGACCGTCCAGGCCCTTCTTGGCGACCTGGACACCACCGGGCAGGCGGTTTCGGTTTTTTCATGCGATTTCTGATCCTGAACGGAGAGGAATTTTATTTCCGCAGCCAAGCGTGCAAATCTGACTTCAAGACGAAGCACGCGGCGCAAGGATAGGCATTTTACGAAGGAGTCAACGATGAAATTCTTTTTGGACACGGCAAATGTTAATGAAATCAAGGAAGCTGTCAGTATGGGGATGGTCGATGGTGTCACCACCAATCCCAGCCTCATCGCCAAGGAGGGGCGCGATTTCGAAGAGGTGATTCAGGAAATTTGTGGTATCGTCGATGGGCCGGTCAGTGCCGAGGTGATCAGCCTGGATACCGAGGGGATGCTCACCGAGGCACGGCATCTGGCCGGCCTGCACAAGAATATCGTCGTCAAGATCCCCATGACCGTGGACGGCATCAAAGCCACTTGCCAGCTTTCCCGGGAGGGGATCAAAACCAACGTCACCCTGATCTTTTCCCCCCTTCAGGCCCTGATGGCCGCCAAAGCCGGCGCGACTTATGTCAGCCCGTTTATAGGGCGCCTGGACGATCTTTCCCACGACGGCCTGCAACTGGTGGAACAAATCGTCGATATCTTCGGCAACTATGGCTATGAAACGGAAGTGATCGTGGCCAGTGTCCGCAACCCCCTGCATGTGCTCGAGTCCGCCCTGATGGGCGCCGATATCGCCACCATCCCCTTTAACGTATTGGGCAAGTTTGCCGCCCATCCGCTGACCGATAAAGGGATCAAGGCATTTATGGACGACTGGAACAAAGCCAAAAAATAAACGACCATGACTTTCGCCAAGACGACGGGATCCGGCGGCCGGCTCAAGGGCTGGTTTCGGCACCCCAATACCCTGACCTTAATACGGATCGCTGCTGTGCCGGGCATCATTTTGCTGATGCTGGCACCCAACCGCCCCTTTACCTTCATGGCTGCTCTCCTTTTTACCGGCGCTGCCATCACCGATTTCTTCGACGGTTTTTTCGCCCGGCAGCGGGGCATGGAATCCAATTTCGGCCGGATCATGGACCCGCTGGCTGACAAACTGCTGGTTTCGTCGGCCTTTATCATGTTGACAGCCCAGGGGTGGGTTCCGGCTTGGATGGTCTGTCTCATTCTCGGACGGGAGATGGCGGTTACCGGTCTTCGCAATTTTCTGGTCGAACACAGCAAAGACGTTTCCGCCTCATGGCTGGGCAAATACAAGGTCGGTTTTCAAATCGCCGCCATCATCCCACTGCTGATTCATTATCCGTATTTTTCCATCGATTTTCATGGCATCGGCACCGTCTTTCTCTGGGGTGCCCTGGTCATGACCGTTTGGTCCGGGGTCGATTATTTCGTTCGTTTCCGCGGCCTGCTTCGAATGACTTGATTTTTATGTTGACAAAGGCGGAATAACTTTTTAGAAAGAGCGTCTCTGAGCGGGAATAACTCAGTGGTAGAGTGCGACCTTGCCAAGGTCGAAGTCGCGGGTTCAAATCCCGTTTCCCGCTCCATTTTTTTTGGCGGCATAGCCAAGTGGTAAGGCAGCGGCCTGCAAAGCCGTTATTCATCAGTTCGAATCTGATTGCCGCCTCCAAAATGATATCTTCCCAAGCCCGCATGGATCTTCCGTGCGGGCTCTTCATTATGGTATTATTCACATTTTTTAATCTTGCCAACAAATCCGTATCCGTGTAGAAATTGTTCCAGGCATCCCGATGTCCGCACTGGGCCTTCCGGGGACCGATGCCGAGGAAAAGTCATAAAAATTGTTTGATTCAATCAATTTTAGGGGGACCCGATGTTTAAAAGCAAAGCGGTGTCTGGAATAATCGCGATGTTGTGCATGGCAGTGATTGTGGCCTGTCAGGGAATGGGGCCGCTCAAGGCTGAATATAAATTCGCCCGCAGTCAATACGGGGAAGCGATTCCGCTCTTTGAGGCCTATCTCAAGGGCAACCCCGGCGATTATAGCGCGCGGGGACGACTGGGGATTGCCTACCTCAAGGCAGGGAAGAACGAGAAGGCCGCCGAAACCCTGGAGCGGGTTATCCGTGACAACCCCGGTGATGCCGATGCCACCCTTTACCTGGGCGTCAGCTACGTGAATATGAAAGCCTTTGGCAAGGCCCTGACGGTATGGGAACAATATTCGGATCCGAACCGCCCCCTGGTGGAGGCGGAGATCCGCCGGCAGGTGACCCTGCTCAAAATTGCCGAGAGCCAGCGGATCGCCAAGGCCTCCCTGGCCAGGGAGACCCAGGTCGGAACGGCTCCCGTTGACCAGGACACCATTGCCGTCTGCTATTTCCAGGACCTGTCCCCGGACAAGACCCTTCGGGCCTTTCAAAAGGGGTTGGCGGCCATGGTCATTTCCGATCTGGCCAAGATCAAGTCCGTGAAAGTGGTCGAACGGCTTCAGCTCCAGGCCCTGCTGGGCGAGATGAAACTGGGCCAGACCGGTATTGTCGACTTGGCGACCGCGCCGCGGGTGGGCCGGCTCCTGGGGGCCTCGACCCTGGTGGTCGGTGATTTGAAACTGGGCAGCGTTCAGGTGAGTGCCTCCCTGGCCTCCACCGTGGCACAGCAGGTTCAGGGGACGACCACGGTCACCGTTGAAATGGAGAATTTTTTTGATATTTCCCCGGCCATTGTCAGCGATGTTGCCCATATGCTCGGGATCGAGCTCAGCGCATCGCAAATGGCTGCCATCGGAACCGTTCATACCAAGAATTTCAAGGCCTTCAGCTATTTTGGCCAGGCACTGGATGCCTTGGACGGCGGCAACTGGGCTGCGGCCCAGGCTTTTTTCGACAAGGCGGTCCGCGAGGACCCCAAATTTGGCCTGGCCAAGGCCGGTGGCGAATCTTGCCCGGGAGGCGGCTCTCCCGATGTTGGTGCCGTGAGTGCGGCGCAGGTCGCTTCGGCCGTCCAAGATTCGGTTGAATCCGCGATGACGGAACAGGAGGCTTCGGCTGCTGAGGCCAATACAGAGACCGGCGGTGGCGGCGGCGACGGTGGCGGTGGCGGCAGTCACTGATGGAATGGCACCCGCATTTTCCAGGGCGATTTCTTTTGCATTGATTCCGGCGATCTGCCGGTCCAAAAGCGAACGTGAGGGGGCGGAACGGATGAAAAATCGGAATGGAAGACTGGCGATTGCCTTAGGGATGGTGCTTGCGCTGTGCTTCGGATGCGTGGAGGCCCAGAAAGCCACCAAGTCCACAACCGTGACCCAACCCGGACCCCGCGCGGCCGTCGTCGGGGATGTTCCCAAGACCCTGGCGATCCTTCCCTTTGAGAACAATTCGGTGACCGAGCCCGAACGGTTTGCGCCCCTGACCAAGGGACTGGCGGCCATGCTTACCACCGATCTGAAAAACAGCGGCACGGCGCTCAAGCTCATCGAACGCGAAAAGATCCAGGCCCTGCTCAAAGAGGTTGCCCTGAGTCAGAGCGGCAGTGTGGACCAGTCCACGGCCGTGCAGGTGGGCCGGATCCTCGGGGCCCAGGCCATCGCTTTTGGCTCGTTCATGGTTCTAGGAACCGATGTGCGGTTGGATCTTCGAATCATCAAGGTGGAGACCAGTGAACTGATCATGGCCGAGAGCATTACCGGCAGCAGCGACGGCTTCATCGACCTGGAGCGCAAACTGGCCGGTAAAATTGCCGGTTCGTTACGGATCGCCCTTCAGCCGGTCACGGCCGGCAGCGGCAGCGACATCAACGCCGCCCTTTATTTTTCCCAGGGGCTTGAGGCCCTGGACCGAGGGGACAAGGCCGAAGCCGAACGGCTCTTTGCCAAGAGCGTGGCGGCGGACCCGGCCTATCAGGGCCAGGTCGATAACGTGAAAGGGCGCAACTGACAGTCGAAGCCATGCGGCGCGTTGCAGCCAAGGCTGACTTTACAGGCGAAAGGAAAAGGACACGATGAAAAGAATCCTTTTAACCGGCATGTTGTTGGGACTGGTTCTGGTGCCGGGTTGGGCATCGGCCCAGGATAAGACCGTGACCACCGTCGGTATGAGCAGCACCTCCCGGGCCGATGCGGTCCGCGAGGCCCAGCGGGCTGCCGTTGAAGAGGCGGTCGGCGTCTTTATTCAGTCCGAATCGGAAATGCAGAATTTCGTGCTCCAGAAGGACAAGATTATTTCCCGGACCCAGGGGTACATCAGAAGTTTCGACGTGATCAAGGAGAGCGCCGAGAGCGGGGAGTTCACCGTGACCATTCAGGCCACGGTCTCCCTGGACATGATCAAGGATGACCTCATCGCCATGAAGATCCTGCTCGAAAGCATGGAACGGCCCAAGGTCATGATCCTCATCGATGAAGACTATAAGAGCATGGACGACCTGGGCATGGAACTGGCCGGTACCGAACTCAGCGCCATGATGGGGGCCAAAGGATTCGATCTGGTGGACAAGGCCCAGGTTGAAGCGGCCCGCAGCAAGGACCAGAGCCGGCAGGCCCTGTCCGGCAACGATGCCGCCGCTCGCAGCCTGGGCCTGAGTTTCGGTGCCCAGTATGTGATTGTCGGTAAGGCTGTTGCCCAGGATGCGGGCGAGGCCCTTCCCGGCACCGGGCTGAGATCGGTTCAGGCCAGCCTTCAGGCGCGGGTGATTCAGACCCAGACCGGCGCTGTTCTCGGCTCGGTGGTCAAGAATGCCGTTTCGGCCCATATCAGCCCCCTGACCGGCGCCACCAATGCCCTGAAACAGACCGTCAAGCTGGCCGTGGACGAGTATCTGGTGGACGCCATCACCAATTCCTTCCAGGATTTTCTCAACAACGGCGCGCCCATCAAACTGCATATCGCCGGTGTGGGTAATTTCCGCGGGTATAAGGACGCCTCGTCGGCCGTGGAGAAGATGAACCGTGTGGTGAGCAGCAAAAGGGAAGGCTGGAACAAGGCCGGGGGAATTCTCGTCCTGGACTTGCGGTTTAAGGGCACCAGTGAAGAACTGGCCGAACTGCTGGACGGCCAGATGGTTGGCGAAAAGAAGATGGAAGTGGTGGACTTCGCCCCGGAACGCGTTGACTGTCAGGTCAATTGAAAATCCCACGGTTCGTCATTCCATGCAGACGGGTCGACGGCCTGGACCCAAAGGGGATTCACCCTTCGATTTAGCCCTTCGATGACGGAGGAATCATGAAGATCGTACGCATCTTATCGGTCGTGATGATATTTTTTACAGCCACGATCCTTCAGGCCAACGGTGCCGATAAAGTGGTGGAACAGCCGCTCACCTTTGGCGGCCCGCAATATGAAATCGAGGATCTCACGGCCCAGCTTCAGTCGGAGGGGTCGGTTATCCTGGTCTCCGGAAAAATTCGAAACCTCGGTCATTCGGCCACCCGCGGCTACGTCATCGTCTATCTGAGGGACGGCAACAACGACGTCATTCATGCCATGGAGACCGATGTCAACGAAAAGCGCCCCTTCGGTCATGGCATGGCCGGCTATTTCGAGGTTTCCGCCAATATCGAAGGGCTTTCAGGTCTTGCAAACGTTTCCATCGAATTCGTCACCAACTGATCCCGCGGGATCCTGAACTTTAGCTCACTCCAAACGTTAGTTTACTTTGGTCACTGGCAACATTGGTGTTTTGGCATAGCCAGCTAGTTTCCATCCATAAATGGCCTTTTTGCCCAATCTCGGCGTCAATCGGCGCCATTGTTTGTGCGGCGTAGCGTGCTACGCCTCCGCGCAATGGCTTGATTTCCTTGACCTTGGACAAAAATTCACATTTTTGGATTGGAAACGTCCATGGGTGCCCCATCCAATCAAAACCGATTCGTGGATGGGCACCGGCTAACTCTGGCCACGGGAGGAGGAAGATGATTCCGATGCGATACCTCCCATGATGCCGCGCAGATCGACTCTGTAGGGGCCGATGAAAACGATTCTACGCCACCTTCTGTCCATTTTCCTGCCTGCTCTCCTGCTGTGCCAGGCCCCAGGGTGTGCTTGGGGAGAAAACGTCCGCAAGCCGGTTTGGGCCGGCCGGTTTTATCCGTCCGATGCCCGTACGTTGCGCGCCGACATCGACCGTCTCGTTACCGAATGCGGCCCGGCCCGGGCCGATCTTCCCGATTCCGTCCGACTCAGGGCGCTGATCCTGCCCCATGCCGGGGTTGTTTATTCCGGATGGACGGCGGCCCACGGCGGATGGGTGCTGGGAAAGGGGCGGTTTGACAAGGTGATTCTGGTCGGTCCCGATCACCGGGTCGGATTCGCCGGTGGCGCCATCAGTGATGCGACCGGCTACGAAACCCCCCTGGGGTGCACCCCGCTCCATCCGGACGCCGGTGACCTGCTTGGCAGTGATCTTTTCCGGGCGGTTGCCGCCTCCGATCGCCAGGAGCATTCCCTGGAGGTGGTTCTGCCCTTTCTTCAGCATTTTATGGGGGATTTTGCCCTGGTTCCCGTGGTCATGGGGCCGGCCGATCCAGCGGACTATGCCCGTTCCCTGGAAGCGATCCTGGATGATCGTACGCTGATGGTGGTCAGTTCCGATCTCTCCCATTTTCTGCCGTATGATGCCGCCGTGGCCAAGGACCGGATGACGATCGAGGCCATCGTCGATCTCGACGGCCCGCGGCTGGCCGCCATGGAGAACGCGGCCTGCGGAAAGCTGCCGATTCTTGTCCTGGTCGAACTGGCCCGACGCCGCGGCTGGAAGCCCGTGGTGCTCCACGCCAGCAACAGCGGCGATACCGCGGGGGAACGAAGCCGGGTGGTCGGTTATGCCGCCATCGCTTTTTATGAAAAACCCAATGTTCAGGGGAAAACGCCCATGACCGAACTCAGCGAACCCCAGGGCCGGCTCCTGGTACAACTGGCCCGCGCCGCCATTGGCCAAACCCTGGGTCAGGCCTCGCCGGGCCCTTTGGCAAAGATGCTCGACGCCCCGGCTTTTCAGGCCCGGCAGGGAACTTTCGTGACCCTGACCATCGACGGACGTCTTCGGGGGTGTATCGGCAACATTGTGCCCGCCGGGAGCGTCGTCGAGGGGGTGCAGCGAAACGCCGTTCATGCCGCCTTTGACGATCCGCGGTTTTCTCCCCTCACCGCCGAGGAGCTCGACACCGTGGAAATCGAGGTTAGCCTGCTGACCCCTGCCAAGCCCCTGTTCTATGCCGGTCCCGAAGATCTGGTCGGACGGCTTCGCCCCAATGTGGACGGGGTCATCATTCGGCAGGGAACCCGCAGTGCCACCTTCCTGCCCCAGGTATGGGACCAGCTGCCCGACCCGGAAAGCTTTCTCAGCCATCTCTGCCAAAAGGCCGGACTGGGGGTCGATGCCTGGCGCTCCGGCCTCCTTGATGTGGAGACCTACCAGGTGCGTCACTTTGAAGAAAGGGACTGAATCTGCCGTTGTCCGTGTGGTTGTGGCGACCGGCGTCGCTTCCGTCGCCACCCAGTTGGTGACCATTCGGGAGTATCTCGCCCAGTTTCAGGGCAATGAATTCGTCATTGCCCTGATCCTGTTCAACTGGCTCATTCTCGGCGGTTTCGGTACCCTGGCGGCCAGGGGGGCCATGGGTTTGAAAATGCCGGCCTCTGCGTCCTGCCTCGGTTGGATCTCTATGGCCCTGGCTGCTTTTCCCGCCATCCAGATTCACGCCATTCGCGGCTTGCGCGATACGGTCTTTGTTCTCGGCAGTTCCGTGGGGTTCTACCAGACCCTGGGGTTCACCTTCCTGACCCTGGCCCCTTACGGCCTGATGGTGGGGTTTGTTTTGCCGTACAGCCTCTTTGTTCTGCGAAAAAGGCACCCGACGTTTTCCGGTGCCAGGATTTACATCGCCGACAATCTCGGCGACGCGGCCGGCGGAGCCCTGTTCGCCTTTGTGCTGGTCCATCTGGTGACACCGCTGCAGGCGGTGTCCGTGGCCGGCCTGCCGCTGATCGCCGCGGCCCTTGGGCTCTTTCACCGGCAGGGCCGCATGGGGGCGGGGGCCGTGATTGGCGCCCTTGCGGCGGTTGGGGTGCTTGCCGCCGGCATCGGTTTTGAGTCGGCCTCCCTGGCACCGGCCAGCGGGGTGTTGGCCCATTACCGGGAATCACGCCACGGGCGGCTGGTGATCCACCGGGATGGCGAGCAGGTCACCTTGTTTGAGGACGGCTCGCCGGTCTCGAGCAGCCATCATCCGGCCCTGGCCGAGGAGGCTGTCCACTATCCCCTGGCCCAGGTGGACCGCCCTCGGCGCGTCCTGGTGATTTCCGCCGAGGGGGGGATGATGGCCGAACTGGCCAAATACCAGCTCGATGCCGTGGATTACGTGGAGCTCAATCCCGACGTCACCGAACTGCTCTTCCGATACGGCATGATTCGGCCCATCTCCGGATTGAGGGTGATTCATCAAGACGCCCGGGCATTTCTGGCCGGGACCGATAGCTCATACGACGCCATTTTGGTGAATCTTGCCGAACCGTCTACCTTTCAGGTCAACCGGTTTTTTACAGGGCGGTTCCATGAACTGGCCCAGGCCCATTTGGCACCCGGCGGTGTACTCAGCTTTGCCATGGACGGTTTCGACAACTACCTGGCCGAGCCTCAGCGGCAAGCGCTTTCCAGCCTTTTCAACACCGCGGCCAGCCATTTTAAAGAGGTGCTGCTCTTACCGGGGGAACGAACCTGGTTTCTATGCGCCGATCATCGGCTTACGACGGACATCCCGGCACGACTTGCCGCCCGCGGCATTGAAACCCGATATGTGAGCCGGTATTTTTACGGAAACATGACCGGAGAGCGCGTGGATCGGCTCAACGGGCTCATGGACCGGACCACGCCCGTTAATCTGGATCGGACCCCGTACCTCATGCGGCTGATGTTTGACCAGTGGTTCGCCAAATTTGACGCTTCTCCGACGGTGTTCATCGGCCTGCTGGGAATCTTTGCCCTGGTCTACCTCATGACCCTGCGACGGGAAGCGTTTGTCCTGTTTTCCACCGGATTTGCGACCATGGGGGTCGAGTTCCTGGTAATTTTTGCATTCCAGATCTACTATGGGTATATTTACCTGCAGATCGGCCTGATTGTAACGGTTTTCCTGGCCGGCCTGCTACCCGGCGCCTGGATCGGTGAGCGGTTTTGCCACCGCGGCAAATCTCTTATGATCATGACCGACGTGCTGCTGATCGGCCTTTTGGGTCTGGTGATCCTGGCCATTCATGTTGTTGGTGACAGCCTGCCGGTCGCCTTTTTCCTGGTCTTCGGGTTTGCCGTGTCCATGACCTGCGGGTGCCAGTTCCCCGTGGCCCTTTACCGGATTGGCGGTGACGGTGTCGCAGCATCCAAATCTTTTTCAGCGGATCTTATGGGCGCGGCAGTCGGCAGCCTGGTGACCAGTGTCGTGATGATGCCCTATTTCGGGCTGGTGGGGACTGCCATGGGGCTCATGGCGGTCAAACTGGTCAGCCTTTTCCTGATTGGGAGCAAGACATGATCCCCATTGACCGACGCCGGTTCCTTTGCTGTGGCGCGGCCCTGCTCGCCACAGCGGTTCCGGCTTACGGGTTGTGGCCATTTTCACAGGGAAAAGAGGCCGGGTCCAAGGGGCCGGACATCCGGGGCCGGGTCTTTCGCGGAGATGCCCCCCAAGCCCTCTGGAAATGGTCCCGGGAGGCCATGCATTATCGAAAGCTTGCCAGCGATCAGGTGGTTTGCGGCATCTGTCCCCACCAGTGTATTCTGGCCCCCGGCGACCGAAGTGCCTGCCGATCCCGGGTCAACATCGACGGCAGTCTTTACAGTCTCGTTTACGGCAATCCCTGTTCCGTGAATGTGGACCCCATCGAAAAAAAACCCCTCTATCACTTCAAGCCCATGGCCCGGGCCTTTTCCATCGCCACCACCGGCTGCAATTTCCGGTGCCTGAATTGCCAGAACTGGGAGATCTCCCAGGCCAAACCCCACGAGGTCCGCCACCACAGCCTCTTTCCCGAGGATGTGGTTCACGCCGCCCTCAAGGCCCAATGCGAGGCCATCGCCTACACCTATTCGGAACCGATTACGTTTTATGAATACATGTGGGAGACGGCCGGTCTGGCCCGCGCCCGGGGGCTTTCCAACCTGATGATTTCCAACGGGTACATCAACACCGAGCCGTTGGAGGCGCTGTGTACGGTCATCGACGGGGCCAACGTGAACCTCAAGGCGTTTAGCGACGACATCTACCGCAGTCTCAACGGCGGTCGGCTGGCGCCTATGCTGGAGACATTCAAGACCCTTCATGCCCGAGGGGTTCATTTTGAAATGACCAACCTGGTCGTGCCCGGGTATGTGGACGATGATGCCATGGTCCGGCGCATGTGCGAATGGATCGTGAAAAATTTAGGGCCCGACCATCCCCTGCACTTCACCCGTTTTTTCCCCAAGTACAAGCTCGACCGTCTGGCGCCGACGCCCGTCTCCACTTTGGCCCGATTCCGGGCGCTGGCCATGGCCGCCGGTATTCGATACGTCTATGTGGGCAATGTGCCGGGGCACGAGGGGGGGCATACCTATTGCCATCACTGCGGTCGGCGGATCATCGAGCGGCAGGGGTATTTTATCACCGCCTACGGGCTCGACGGCAATCAATGCCGCCACTGCGGCACGACCATTCCCGGTGTCTGGCACCGGCCGGGCGTCGACCCCACCACGGCGGCACTGTAATATTGATCATTGCGCTGCCTGCCGAAGGGCTATCTGAGGCCGCCGGCGGGAGGGGCTCACCGCAGGTCGGCCGAGCGGTCGGCGCCGATGCCGTAGCGCCGCAGAATCTCGGAGTTGACCGCTTCCACCTTCTTACGGTCCAGCACCAGCCTGAATCCGTGGGTATCCTCGACCACATGGTAAGGCCCGGTATGGCTCTCAAAGGCCACCACCAGATCAATCATGGTGGAGATCGGCCGGTCGTTGACCCGGGCGATGACCGTATCGACGAAATCGTGGTATCCCACATTGATTTCGTCGGCCAGGACCTTGACCAGGACGACCGTTTGCCGGCGATCCGTTTCGGGTTCTTCGTTCTGGTAGGCGTTGAGTAGTACCGTGGGGGCAAGGCTGAGCCCGTTGCCGACGGTGCCGTATTCCTTGATGTAGTTCAGGGTTAGTGGTTCAAAGACCAGGCCGCCGATGATGAAATAGGTGGGCGGCCGGTCGTAGCGGGTGTGGGGGACCAGCCGCTCGGCATCCAGGGATCGGGTCAGGTCGATGCGGACCTTCAACGGTTTTCCGCTACGCCAGACATCGAGCACCACCGACTCGCCGATTTGCTTCTGCTGCATGCCATATCCGAAAAAGGTTCGTTCTCCCTTTCGGAATTCAATGGTGCCGTCTTCGGCGATGTTCTCTCCGTCGATGGCCGTCAACACGTCTTCGGTAAAGAGGCGGCCCGTGGCGGGTGAGTCGGGATAGACCTTGTTGACCAGGACCCCGAACGGATGGTCGGTCAAGGCGTATTTCTTTCGGAAATCGGGGTTTTCCAGCTTTTGCAGGGAGATGCCCAGATCCGGCGTGCCGTCGTGGCGACCGTCTTCCATGTCGCGCAGAAAGTGGCGAACCACCGGGGCCGGGACCATGTAGCCGATGTTTTCGAAATCTCCGCCGGAAATTCCTTGAAAGGCCACGCCGGCCATCCGGTCATTGGCCATAACCGGCCCGCCGCTGTTGCCCGAATTGATGGGGGCATCGATCTGGCAGGTGAGCAGATAGGCCCCGCTGTGGGCGTAGCGGCTGTGCTCGATGCGCGAGACAATTCCTTCGGTAATGGAGAGTTTGTCACCGCCGTCGGGGAAACCGTAGACGGTGACCTTGTCCTGGAAGTTGGGCAACTCGCCGATGGGCAGGGGAGTGGCCCCTTGGAAAAACCGTTGGTCCGCCACGGTGAGAATGGCCAGGTCGCTCTCGTGGGCCACGCTTTGGACCTGAGCCGTGTAACGCCTGGCCTCACCGGCACGTCGCACGCGGACGAAGGTCTGGTCGCTGACCACGTGGGCGTTGGTCAGAATCCGCTCGCCGGCGATGATGGCACCGGACCCGTGAAAGATCTGCTGGCCCACGCGTTGCCACGGTTCGTGGTAGTTGGGACGGTTAAAGACCGTGTAGACCTTGACCACCGAAGATTTGATGCCCGAATCGGCCGATGTCGGTTGGGCGGTCAGGGCGGCCAGCAACAGGATACAGACCCAAAGGCCCGGTGATGTTTTCATGGCGATGGTCCTGTTCGTTTCAAAAGGGAGAGGGCATAGAATGAAGTGCAAACCCATGGGGATGCGGGCCCAGGGAATTCAATTCGAAAAGTGAAGGCTAAAAACAGATCACATAAAGCAGCCACTTATTTATGAACCGCAGACAAACGCAGACCATCGCAGACGGAAAAGCTTGTTGGCGGTCGACCTGACCGCCAACAAATTCGCATCGCTTCGCGAATAAATGCGCCGCATGCCATGGGTGGCCAAGCATGTCATTTTGGAAAGCTTGCCCCGAAAAGTGGCCTCTTGGGACCGGCCAGGTCGGCCGGACCCAAAAAAGTCGGCGTGTGTCTGCGTGTGTCTGCGGTTAATGAATTAATATGTCATCGTAATTGTGGTTTTCGTGCACTTAGCTCCTTCCGGCGGCAAACCAAAGTCCGGGTCCTGTGGGCCAGGATTCTTTCCTCTCCTAACGCCGCAATACTTCCCCGACGCCGGAGATGTTTTCGATGATTTTTTCCGGATGGCCATAGACCGTGATGTCGCCGGTGCCTTCGATGGTAGCCTCCAGGCGCTGGGTGGCATGGACGGTTGCCTGCCCGGCCCCTTCAAGGGAAACCGAAGCATGCCGGGTCATCAGTCCGGCGGCATAGAGATCGCCGGCGCCGGTGAGCCGGGCGTCCAGTCGTCCTGCCTGGCCGGCCAGGGTGGCGTTTCCGGAGCCGGCCAGATCCAAGACAAATCGTTCGGATCGGATATCGGCCACCACCGCGTCAACGGCCCCATCGGCGGAAAGCCGTTCGAGCCGGGGCACATGGATGTCGATGCGTAGCTCTTTTTTTGCGCAGACCGACGTGTCGGTGCCGATCACCAGGGTCTGGTTCTGAACCCGCATTTGGATCCGGGGGAGCAGATTGGTTTCCGCGGTGATCTGAACCCGCTGTTTGCGCCCGCAGGTGACGCCGATCTCAAATACGCCGTCTGCCTGAATCTGCGTGAAGGGCGGCAGGTTGCGCATTTCAGAGCCCACCTTGCCGTTCCCCTCGACGCATTGGGTGGTCATGCCGCCCATGGCCGTTGCGGCCGTCGCGCCAATGAAAATGGCCACAACCCACCAAAGCAAAACCCTCAATGAATCCATGGGAATCTCCCCGGGCCGGGGCCGGCCGGCATTGATGCCGCCAGCATCCCCATCCCGTTGGCCTTGCAGGGGTTATTCAATACTGCTGAAATTCTTGCCCAGGTTGTTGCGTTCCTTGACCCGTTCGCCTGCTGTCTCCTTATAGCGATAGGCGATTTTGGTTTCCCCGGTGGCGGTATCGACAATAAAGGCACCGTGGGCAGCCGTGTCTCCCCATGCACTGATTTGATATCGGCCATAGTTTGGGGACGGGGCGTCCATGCCCATGAGAAAAACGGCGGCCAGGACCACGAAGGCGCCCAAGGTAAAAAAGCGCAGGCGCTGATTGTTGAAGGCTTTCTTGATCATGGTGCAGACTCCTGTGTTTAATATGGCGGATCCGGCGGTACCGGCCCGGTGAAGGATAAAAAAATCCCCTTCCTACACCGTTGCCGGGGAGAGAAGGGGACTTGGCGTAAAGAGGTGGAACGCGTGCCCCGGCTATTGGGTCTTGGCCTGGGAAAAGTCGTCCTGCTGGGCGCCCATGCCCTCGACTTCGACAATCTCCTGACCATCGGATACCACCGGTTCGCCGAGCATGTCCGAGATTTCAGACACGTTCAGGGCCATCTTCACGAAGGCGTCTCCGGCGTCGTCCCAGCCGAATTCCGTGACCTGTGCCTGGTACATGGTGGCCAGGACCTTGGTTTTGACGGTATCGGATTTGAGCATGTAATTTTCCACCGTGGTCTGGCTCTCCAGGGTGAACCCGACGATCTCCTTGACCAGTTGTTTGTAAGCATCCAGTTCGGCGGCCCGCAGGGCCTTCAAGGGGCCGGCCTGGGCCGGGGAGCTGGTGGCAAAGGCGACCCGGCGGAACACTTTCCCTTTGAGGTCAAGGACGTTGCCGTCGATGTTCTCAATGCTGGGCAGACTCACCGATGCGGTCACCTTGGCGATGTCCTTTTGGGCATCGTAGATTACCTCTTCGAACTTAATCCCCTTGATCATGGCCGATGTCTTGGATTCCGTGGTTCCGACAAAACTGGCCGCAACCATGTCCTGAACCTCCTCGGTGGCACGAACCTTCAATCCGTAAACGGATTCCACAAGGGCGCGTTCGGCAAGTACCTTGGCTGCCCGGATGCTCATGATTTTCTTGTTGCCGGCCCATGATGTTGCGCTGAACGTGAGCGCCAGGCCGACAATCGTGATGAGAGAGATCCTTATGGTTTTAGAAAACATTTTGGTTACCTCGTTATGGCGTCGTCGGCCGTTTCAGTGGCGGTTGCCAGTGGTTGCCGCGAGGCGATGGCGGCCGGTCCGCCGGGCGGTGCATCATTTGCACAGAGGCCCGGGTTGGGTGTTGTCGTTACAATTGCCGTTCAAAAGAGTGCGGGCGGTCTACCATTCCTCATCGCTGAGGATCCGGCCGACCATCCCTTTTTTGCCGCTGCGCTGCGCCGGTTTGGCCTGGGGCGCTGCAGTCTGTTGCTGCTGCGGTTGTTGCCGTTGTTGCACCGCTTGTTGCTGCTGGGGCGCAGGAGGCGCGCTGAGCTGTGGCTGTTGCGGCGTCTGGGCTTCGGTGGTCGGCTGGCCATCGGGATAGAGACGGGCCAGCATGGTCCGTCGCCCCAGGGTTTGGTGATTCATGGGAACGTTGACGTAAAGGCTGACGAACGTATCCAGGGACAGGGAACTGCCCGCCGGCTTGAAGGCGGCGTCGAACTGCTTCAGGGCCGTCACGGTCTGGGTGTCCAGGGTGCCGGTGACGGGCACATCGTATCCGTGGAGGTAAAGCAGTTCCTGGGCCTTGGCCACCTGGGTGACCGGATCCATCCGGTAAAATCGTTTGGCCAGGGTGTCCATGACCACCGGGTCCGGTTCGGAATCTTCACCCAGCAGTCGCCAGTAGGGGAGCATGAGGTATTTGCCCACCATCTGGATCATGCTGACCTGGACCAGAAGGCGGACCACGTTGTGGCGCCCCTGGACTTTTTTTACCGATCCCTTGCGGCCGAAGGTCGGGCCGAAGAGGGTGATGCCGAACGATTCGTCGGCCATGGCCTTGTTGACCACCATGGAGTTGGTGGTGGTCATTTTCTTGATGGCCGCCAGGGTCTGGAAGTCCTTGAGGTTGAAGTCCAGGGTGATGCGGGCCTTGCCGGTCTTGCCGGACTGGCCGTAGTCGATGCCGACGGTCGGGGACGGAAGCCAGCCGGGCATGCCGGTCAGGTTGGCTTCGGCGCCGACGTCGGTGCCGTCGCCGCGGGTCTCAAGACCCCGGTCGAATTCGGTAATTCCGCCGGTGATGACCACATCCGGGACCATTTTGTTGGAAAAGTCGGAGTATCCGGTCACCATCTGATTCTGGATGTAGGCCGGATCGTATTCGATGAATTGAATGTTGCCGCCCACGGCGTTGAGCGTACTTTTCATAATTTCGGTGATGTCCCGCTGGATTTCACCGCCGGTGGCCCCTGACGTGCCGGTATTGTCGCCGATGCCCTGGCTCTGGATCTTGACCAGGCCGGTGTCGTAGATCTCGGTCATCAGTCCCACCTGGTCCAGGGCCTGGGTGTAGGAGGTGACCTTGATTTCCGGTGCACTCTCCTCGAGCTTGACGTCGACCTTGGCCGGATCGCTCACGCAGGAGACCAGCAGCAAGGAAAGAACCAGAAAGATCAGAATCCGAAGGTTTCGGCGATGGTTGGATGTCCCTATTCGGTGTTTCATTGCCCCCTCACAGTTTGATTTGGATACAGTGTGGCTGGTTTGCTACCGCTGCTCGGAGCAGCGGCGTTCGATTGCCGTGGGTGGGTGATCGCCATTCTCAATTGCCGACGATGGACTTGCTCCCCTTGGAGTCGTCGATGATGTAAATGTCGCCCCGGACGTTGGATCCCGCGCCCATGACCACGCTGTTCATGTTACCACCGCCGGTCTGCCCTGTCAAAGTGCTGTTGGGGTCTAGCTTGGCCCTGACCTTTGCACGGCTCTTGGCATTTCGTTTGATGAAGTTGACGTTTTTATCCGCCGATCCCATACTGTCGTAGCTGCTGATGCCGTCTTCGTTGGCCTTGGAGATGCCGTCATCCAAATCCCCGCCGAAGCTTACGCCTAATCCCAGCGTGAATGCCGCGAGCAGGCTGATCACGGTCACAATCGATTTTCGCTGCATGTCGCCCTCCTTTTCGCTCCGGACCTGTTCCGGCGCGATCGTCTTTCCGGTGCCCCCCTGTTCGGAATACCGGCCGGCAATGCGTTGTCCGGTATTCCGATTCAAGAGAGATTGCTGCACTGGCGGCAGTGGTCGTTGTCGGCCGCCACACGCCACTTACGCGGGCCTATTCGATGACCACCGAGCCCATGTTGGCTTTGTTGCCCTTGCCGGCGGCGACGTTGGCTGCGCCTTCGACATTGGACTGGTTGTAGATCACACCCTTGACATTGGAGCCCTTGACGTTGACCGAGCCCATGTTGGCGGTGTTGCCCTGGCCGATGGCGACATTGGCCGCGCCCTGAACATTGGAGCGGTTGATGACGGCGCCCTTGATGTTGGAGTTCTTCAGGTTGACCGAGCCCATGGAGGCCTTATTGCCCTGGCCGATGGCGACATTGGCGGCATTTTTCACGTTGCTCTGGTTAATGACAGCGCCCTTGACATTGGCGCCCTTCATGTTGACCGAGCCCATGGAGGCCTTGTTGCCCTGGCCGATGGCCACGTTGGCGGCATTTTGTACGTTGGAGCTGTTGATGACGGCACCTTTGACGTTGGAGCCCTTCATGTTGACCGAGCCCATGGTGGCGGTGTTGCCCTGGCCGATGGCGACATTGGCGGCGTTTTTCACGTTGCTCTGGTTGATGACGGCGCCCTTGACGTTGGAGTTTTTCAGGTCAATGGAGCCCATGGCGGCCTTGTTGCCCTGGCCGATGGCGACATTGGCAGCGCTTTCCACATTGCTCTGGTTGATGACAGCGCCTTTGACATTGGAATTTTTGATGTTGGTGGAGCCCATGGTGGCGGTGTTGCCCTGGCCGATGGCGATGTTGGCCGCGCCCTTGACGTTGGACCGGTTGATGACGGCGCCTTTGACGTTGGAGCCCTTGATGCCGATTTTTCCCATGTCGGCGGTGTTGTCCTGGCCGATGGCGACATTGGCCGCGCCCTTGACATTGGACTGGTTAATGACAGCACCCTTGACGTTGGACTCGGCCATGGCGACCGACGCCGTGACAAACAAGATTCCGATGACCATTGCGACAGTTCGTTTCATTTTATCCCTCCTCGAAGATTTGATGATTTGGTTCATCCCGGTTGTTTGATTTCGCTGGTTCTAAATTGCATTGGTATCCGTGTTTTCCAAAACCTCCTTTCGCCATTGTCGGCCCTGCCTGGGGTTGAGAGGTTGTGGGCGACAGCCTCGATGTTAGCTTCCTTATACCTTGCTTTCCTGATGGCGATCAGTGAAGTGGGGCACGTTCCTTTTGTGACCTGTTCACCGAAAACGCTTTCTGATGGCGTTGGCCGAAGCCTTGTATGAATAATCGCCCAGAGAAGAGGCTCTATATTATAGCCTATTTGTTTCCTTGTCCATGCGTGAGGGCACATATATTTTGTGATGCAGTTGCCAAATCAAGGCGCTGCTCAGCGGGCGCTGCCTGCCTGGAAGGGGTCCCTTTTTTCAATACACAGTAGGAATCCACCTCCGTTGGGCGGGGCCAGTGTCAGTGGACATGCCGATAGGGTCGCTGCCCAGGGCCTCCTGTGCCTCCGTTGCAAATCCTGAACCACTTCATCATGTCCGGCGGGGATCCGGCCGGTCATGACCAAATGTTTTGTATTTGACTCAGAGATGTATAAAAACAATGAGATATGATAATAACGGACGGGTGATCGCCATATTTTGTTGATCGTTTCGCACGGGGGTGGTCCAGAGCCAGTCGGTTAAGCATCAATTTCTGTCATATATCTGCCAAAATGCGTCATAAAGCGATGCCGTTTTTCTGTAAAAGGCTTCTACCGAGACCCCCTTTGTGTTTCCCCGCCCATGATCCGATGGATTTTTGAGTGGGTCGGTGGTAATGGTCTCAATTCGGAGTCGGAGTC
The DNA here is from genome assembly GCA_016342285.1 of Desulfobacterales bacterium. Classification (GTDB taxonomy): domain Bacteria; phylum Desulfobacterota; class Desulfobacteria; order Desulfobacterales; family JAEINQ01; genus JAEINQ01. The sequence continues at coordinate 36,155 of JAEINQ010000016.1, read as the reverse complement.
CACGTCCTTTGGGCGTGTTCAGAGGTGGCTGGCTCTGCCGGGACACCTGTGTTGCAAGTGACTCAAGTGAATCTAAAATTTGGAGTGAGCTAAAGTTAAGGTCTTCTGCCTATTTTAAAAAAACGGTGGAGGGTAGAAACTCCTCAACTTTAGTCACTCCACACTTATCAGGGGCCGGTCACCCCGCCCATTCCAGGGGTAACCCAAGGCCATGTCCTCGGGGCCGGGGCTCTTCACGTTCAAGGGTATGTGCAGGAGAAGATTTGGAAATGATCGCCGAAATTCTGTCCACGGGTGAGGAGATTCGCTGTGGTGCCGTGGTCGACACCAACGCCGCACACATTGCCCGTCGTTTGGAGGAAATGGGGGTGGCGGTCCGGCGGCACCTTTGTGTCGGCGACGGCCTGGACGCGATTTCCCGGGCGTTGGCCGAAATGGGCACCCGGGCTGATCTGGTTGTGGTCACCGGTGGCCTGGGGCCCACCCAAGACGATCGGACCGCCCAAGCGGCCGCTGCTGCCGCCGGTGTCGCCTGCACGATGAACACGGCGGCCCTGGACGCCATGGAAGCCTTCTTTAACAACCGGGGACGGCCAATGACCGACGCCAACCGAAAGCAGGCTCGCCTTCCCCAGGGTGCGGACTGGCTGGCCAATCCGGTCGGCACGGCTCCGGGTTTCCGTCTTACCATGGGTGAGTGCCGGTTCTATTTTCTTCCCGGGGTGCCCCGGGAGATGCGGCGGATGTTGGAAACGGCGGTCCTGCCCGACCTGGAGAAACGGTTGGGGCAACCACGGTCGGTCGGTCGGACGCGAACCCTGGTGACCTTCGGTCTCACCGAATCGGCCACCGGTGAGCAACTGGACGGTTTCGGAAGCCTGTTTCCCGATCTGGGCATCGGTTTTCAGATCCGGTTTCCCGAGATTCTGGTTCGGATTCACGGTCGGGATGGATCGGCGGACCGGCTGGAAAGCCGACTGGACGAGGCCGCAAGATGGGCCTGTGACCGGCTCGGGGAAAGGGTGGTTTCTTTGACCGGCGCATCCATGGCCGAGGTGGTGGGCGGCCTGCTCAGGGGTCATGGGGCGACCCTGGCCATGGCAGAGAGTTGTACCGGTGGACTCATGGCCCATTGGCTCACCGAAGTGCCCGGATCTTCCGATTATTTTCGTTTTTCCGGTGTGGTCTACGCCAACGCTGCAAAGACGGCTGTCCTCGGGGTGCCCGAAACGATCCTGGCGCGATTCGGCGCCGTCAGCCAGGAGACCGCCCGGACCATGGCCGAGGGGGCCAGGCGGGTTGCCGGAACAGACTGGGGCCTGGCCACCACCGGCATTGCCGGACCGGGTGGCGGAAGCGCCGAAAAGCCGGTGGGCACGGTCTGTATCGGGCTGGCCGGTCCCCACGGTGTTGATGCCTTTCGCCACCACTTCCCCTTTGGCGATCGGGACATGAACAAGCGGGTTTTTGCCGTTACGGCCCTGGACCGTCTGCGCCGGTCCCTTTTGTTGAGGTAGTGCCATGTCGATGATGCTGTATGTGGCCCCTGGCGCCGGTCACAGTGAATCGAGCCACACCCCGGGCTATGGGGAAGCCGTGGTTCGGTTTTTAAGCAAACACGACCCGAATTTGGACGTTGAACATTGATGACTGCGAATAAGGGCGCCACCGATCCCTCCGATCAGTTGATTTTGGCCGGGTGGCTGGTGGACGGCACCGGTGGGCCGGTCCGGTCCAAGGTCTGGATTTATATTCGGGAAGGCATGGTTCGATCCGTGGACCCAAAGCCGCCCCGGGACGTTTTGTCCGGGCAGGGGTGTGACCTGAGCGATTTTACCCTGCTGCCCGGGTTGGTGGACAGTCACGTTCATCTGACCCTGTCCGGGACCGACGATTCGGTGGTCCGGAAATCCCAGCTGGAAGCCGGTTACGACCGGGCGGCAACGGTGATCGCAGCCCACCTGTGCCAACACCGAGACTGCGGCGTGGTGGCTGTTCGTGATGGTGGGGACCGTTCGGGGCATGTGTTGAGGTTCAAAACCCGTCCATCACAGCTGTTGCCGGTCCGCGTGCAAAGTGCCGGTCAGGCCTGGCGCCAGAGTGGGCGATACGGCCGGCTCATCGGTCGGTCGCCGAAGGCGGGGATGACCCTGGCCGAGGCCGTGGCAGGGGACCGGCCGGCTCCGGATCACGTCAAGATCGTCAACAGCGGGCTCAACAGCCTTACCCATTTTGCCAAGGAGACGGCGCCTCAGTTCAGCCTGGAGGAGATGCGGGCCGCAGTTGAGGCCGCCGCTGTTCGGGGCCTCGGGGTCATGGTCCATGCCAACGGCCGGTTGCCGGTGGCCATGGCCGTGGCAGCCGGGTGCCGGTCCGTTGAACACGGGTTTTTCATGGGACCGGACAATCTGGCCCGCATGGCCGATTCCCTGGTGATTTGGGTTCCGACGGCAGTGACCATGAGGGCCTATGCCCGGCAGCTTGCACCGGGCAGCATCGAAGCCCAAATGGCCCGTCGCAATTTCGACCACCAGCTGGAGCAGATGCAAATGGCTCGTCGGCTTGGCGTACGGGTGGCCCTGGGCACCGACGCCGGCAGTCTGGGGGTGGATCACGGAACGGCGCTGAAGGAGGAGATGGCCATTGTTATGGAGGCCGGCTGGAGCCTGTCCGAAGCCGTGCAAAGCGGCTCGTCGGTGGCAGCGCCCCTGGTCGGCGGGGGATATTCCGGAACCTTGGCGCCGGGGCATGCGGCCACGTTTATCGCTATCAAAGGGCCCCCTGAACACCTTCCCGGGTCCCTGGGCCGTGTCGGTTCGGTATGGGTCGACGGCCGACGAACGCTGGGGGGATCGGGCCGCGTTGTCGGTTGACGCTGGCATCAAACCATCTTTTTGGTGGCGGCCCCGGAAAGGTTCTATCGTTCCGGCGAGAACGACTACCGTGAATTTCCAATGTCCAATACTCAAGTGTGGAATCGCTACGCTCTGCCAATTTTTTAAAAGGCTGATATGGCGGAATACCTTCCTTGAACATTGAGAATTGAAAATTGGACATTAAGTCCTCCTAAGGAGGTTCTTCTGAGACCACCCGCTTTGCGGGTGGATCCTCGCAGGGGGGCTCGGGCGCCGAAGGCGACAGGTCTGGCCGATCCGGCTTATTCCTGCCACCGGCCGATCCTGTCCCTGAAGTATTTGAGAATGGGTTGGACCAGCCGCTCCCTGCTCTCCGGCGCCTCCCGAAAGATCTCTTTGATGGAGGTGTGGGGGTCGCGGACGGGATTCCTCAGGTAGACGCGAATGGCGTTGAGGCGCCGGGCGATTTCCGCTTCCAGTCGATTGCGCAGGCGCTTCTTCATTTCCAGTATCTGTTCTTGAATTAACGGAGATGGCGTTCGTCCCCGGTACTTTTCAAGTTTGTAGGTCAGCCGGGTATCGATGAGATCAAGCAGGGTCTGTTCGTATTCGGCCCCGAGCCAGACCACCTCGGGCAACAGGTCCCCGAAGTGGGTCACGCCGAGAACGTCCTTGCCCTGGGTCCAGTAATTGAGCAGAAAATCAATTTCAAGGTCTTTGTAGTTCTGAAGGGGCATGTACATGCGGCGCAGGTACATCAGCACCTTTTCCGTTTTTTTCTTGTGGCCGCCGATGATCACCGAACCGCCCACCTCCCCGACCTTGACCCCTTTGGTCCAGGGCGCACCGGTGATGCCGAAGTCGTTGTAGACCGGCAGGTGGAGAATGGCCGACAGGGTGTTGATGGCCAGGGCGTATCCAGCCGACGGCCCTCCCACGTTGTAGGAGGCCGACAGGAGTTGGTGGTGGACGGTGTAATGGTTGAGGAATTCACCGATGAGCTTGGGGATGCTCACCTTGGGAGCCATCCCCTGAAGGTAGTTCTTGACCATGGTAAAGGCTTCCTGGGCTGACTGCTGGGTCATCTTCACCGCCATTTCCAACTCGGCGGCGGCCGGTGCAGCCGACGACACGGCACCGGTGACCAGGACCTTTTCAGTGCCCAGGTTGTAGGTCAGGCTGGTGGCGATGGGCAACAGGACCCCGGAGACATCGTTGGCGCCCACGCCGATGATGAAACCGATCTGGGGTTCCTGGCTCAACTCGGCTTCGAGGAATTCGTCCAGCTGCATCTTGCCCTTCCGCACCGGGCTGCCGGCGATCTCCATGCGGGCCGATTCCAGGTGGCTGGACATGAGGGGATAATCCGTCGCCTCCCGGATGTTTTCCAGCAGTTCGAGCACCACCGTAGATTTTTCGAGAAAGGCCATGGGGTTGGCCTTGACCTCCGCCCGGATGTCTTGGGGTGCTTTCACGGCTTCGAGAATACCCAGCAGGGTCTTGAAATTGAATTTGATGAAATTCTCCTGGGCATGCCGGTCCGCATGGGCCAGGTTGCGAAACCGGCGCAGCACTTCAAACTCCGTACTGCGAAGGGACCGGGCCTTTTCCACAAAGGCCGTGTAGTCGGCCGGGGTGTTGCACAGTCCCTTGGCGGTTTCGACGATCCCCGGTTCGTCCAGGTCCGTTGCCAGCGGCACGCCTTTGAGGGCCTGTGAGACGATGTCGACGATATCGTCGCGGCTCATGTGACCTGAAATTTCCATGACCTTCAGGCGTTTGGATCGGATCAGGGCCGGGTCGAGAATGTCGAGACGATTGGTGGTCAGTGCGGTGAAAACCCGGTTGAGGGGAATTTCGCCGTCGATGAGGTTAAGAAACTTGTTGGTCAGTTTGTCCGAGGGAGACCCGCCCGAGGCGCTTCGCCTGGGTGCCAGGGAGTCGCCTTCGTCGAAAAAAATCACCGTTGGGGCGATCATCTTGGCGATATCGTAGACTTTTTCCAGGTTTTCCATGGCCCCTTCGATGGGATTGACCGGGTCCTGAAGGGCGCTGGGGCTGGTGGCGATGTCGTGTACTTCACTGTTTTCGCTGAGCCAGGCCCGGACCAGAAATGTCTTCCCCCCGCCGGGGGGGCCGTTTAAGACCACGCCTTTTTCCTCGCTCACGCCGTAATAAAGGCAATTGTTGGCCATTTCCGAGAACATGTCCTTGATGTCGCCGACGTATTCTTCCCATTTAACGTTGCGGTCCATGCGGTCGACGACCTTCTTATAAAGGTCGCCGTAGGAGTTTTTTGCCACCAGTTCAAAGGCCTTTCGGATCAGGACGGCGTCGTCAAGAAAGTCCGGCGAGAAGTCCCCCTGGATTTCAATGAGGGAGTGGATCAACTTTCTCACGTAGGAGGGGATGATCTTCAGGGTCCGATCTTCGAAGATCTGATAGAGTTTTTCCACCGTCCGGTCCAATGCCTCGCCGGTCAGGCACGAGACCTTGTGGTGGCATCGTCCGTCCACGGAATCACCGATACGGGTGTCTGCCCGCAGCAGTTCGAGGCGGACCACCTCCCGCAGATTTTCGGCGTTCTTCCAGAATTCGGAAATGTCGATGATCTTCCCTTTTTCCACGAACCGGCGGTAAATGGCCGCATCGAAGCGTTCGGGCTGATCACTGGTGGCGATGAGCAGACAGTCCCGGTGGCCGCTGATGATTTCGTCAATGATGATGTTTGAGGTGTCGATGAGGGTGCGCTGCTGCCGCTCCACGCCGGTCTCTCGCCCGGATGCCTTGCCAAAGGCGCTGTGGGCTTCCTCAATGTGTCGAACGGACGTCTTCCGCGGATCGCCCAGGGCTTTTTTCAGATAATTGCCCGGTTCACCGGCCAGGGCCGTCTGGTAGTCGTTGGGGGTGATCATGGCGTAATCGATCATCAGTCCCTGTTCTTCAAGATCCGAGAGGTTGCGGCTGATCCGATGTTTGAAAACGGACTTGATCAGGGGGGTATGGGAAAGGGTTTTATAAAGTTTGAGCTTTTTGCGGCGGACGATTTCCATGGCCAGGGTCGGGTCGATCTCTTCAATGCTTTTCCAGAAAGGCTCGTTGGCCAGAAGCGCTTCTTTCTTTTGCTCGAAGTCGATTTCCGGCATTACTTCGTTTCGGAAGATAACCTGTTCGATGGTTCGTGTCACCGTTGCGGTCTTGCCGCTGCCGCTGGGCCCGACAAACAGAACCAGTGGCGCCTTGGGCACCGACGGATCGGAGAGGTATTCTTTTCGAATATGGGCGCGGTAGATTTTTTCAAAGAGTTCCTTGAGCTCGACGGGAACATGAATGTCGGCCAGTTCACTGTCCAGCAGGTAGAGAAGATAGATATAGTCCTTTGCCGAGACCTCTTTTTCCAGGATTTTATTCCAGGCTTCCTGCGGATTGGTATGCCCGGAGATCTCGAAACGCCGTTGCCAGTCCGTCAAAATATCCGGTTCCTTCAGGATAATGAAACGCTTTTCATGGGACTCCATAAATGCGGAAAGGAAGGTTTCCAGCAGGGTATTGATGAAGTCCGACGGCGGGGTATACTGGTTTAGCCGTGCGCGCATAAAGGATTTGGTTTCGTAAGGCCACGAGGCGACCAGGTCTTCGATTTCCCGAATGCGCTTTTCCGGCAGCCGGACGTACTTGACCTCCTTGGTGAGTCGTCGCGACATTAGGGGGTGCCTCCTGAAACGGATTTTACCTCTGTCGGGGCGGGCAGGGTCAGGTTGGGGGCGCCGCTGGTGTTTTGAATCACCACGGTGTTTTGCCCGGCCTGATGCTTTTCGTAGGCGGCCGCCCATTTCTGCTGGACCAGAAACTGAAGCAGGGCCGCGTCGGTGGACCCATCAGGCCGCCCCAGCGCCCCTTGGAGGGACGCAATGCTTTCCATGTAGGCGGCGTAAAGTTTCCGGATGCGGCTGGCCTCCTGATCGGCGGCATAGTTTTCCGCCTCGGCAATCAGTTCCCGGCGCTTCTTCTCTTCGGTGGCCTCCACCAGTTTGTCGCCGAATCGGGTCTCCTTCAGGACAAAACTGACCACTTCGAGGCCGTATTTCTTTTCCAGAGTGGGGCCGCCCTGGTTGATGGGACGTGATTTAAGGGCTTCGAAAATGTCCTCCTTGATCGTTTCCCGTTTGCTGATCAGATCGTTGACCGCCTGGGCCTGAAGGATGTCCTTGACGATGCCGTCATAGTCGCCCTGTAAGATGTTCATGGGGTCAAGGTTTTCGATGGCCCAGATGTTGAGGTTTCGGATGCGAAAGGTCATGACCCCGGAGGTCCAAAGCGCGACGTTTTCCTTTGAGATGATTCGCATGGGCTCGTTCTGGCCCCCGAGAAAGAGGCGCTGGTTCATCAACGTCACTTCCTGCTCGATGCGGGTGAAGTAGGGCAGTCTCAGGTGCCAGCCGACTTCGGTCACCGCCTCGCGTTTGCCGCTGAAGCGTTCCAGTACCACGGCGTAATTCTTCTTGACCTTGAAAATGGTCCGGGTGGCATAAATCATGGCCACGAGCCCGTAGGAAAGGCCGATGATGGTGGCCAGGGCCAGAATGCGGCGCAAGGTTTTTTTGACAAACGCTCTTTGAAGAAACTGCTTGGACGATTGTTCTGGCATGGCGACTCCTTGTGGGGCAAACCGTTTGATTTCGATCTGGCAATCCACGTCCGCTGGAAGTGGTCAGAGTCAGGTGGCGATGCCCATAAGATTGCCGACGGGTGCCTAAAATGCACTAAGGTTTGAAATACCTAATACTATTAAAAACCCTTCGTGATCTTCATGTCCTTCATGGTGGGGAATGAACGTTATATATGGCCATCCGGTTTAAGGCGTCGATTCGCTTTGTGACAACAGGTGTCGGCGGAACCAGGCCATGGCCTGGTCGGCAAACATTTGCTGGTGGCCAGGATCGCTCATGCGATGGTCACCTTCCGGCTGGATGACCAGTTTTTTTGGGTTGCCGACCCGCCGGTGGATTTCATGGGCGTTTTCTACCGGTACGACCGCGTCGGCACTGCCGTGAACGATCAGAACGTGAGACAGGCCGTGCAGTTGTCCGGCGATATCAAAGGTTCGGGGCGGCACATGGCCTTGGGTCGGCAGTGCCGGATTCTTCATTTGGGGGTCCTCAAGGGCGGCGATGCCGCGACTTCGGACCGGTGCTGCCACGGTGACCACCGCACGGGCACCCAGCGTCTTTGCCGCAGAAAGACTGACCGCACCGCCCATGCTGCTGCCGAAAAGACCGACAACGGGGCCGATATCGTTTCTGGCCGCCATGGTGGCGGCTGCATTCAGCAGATCCCGGCAACGCTGCGCCAGGGAGGTGACATCGTGAAAAAGACCCTGACTGTGGCCGCATCCGCGATGGTCAAACCGAAAAAAAGCGATTCCGCAGGCGGCGCAACGCTTGGCCAGAGCAATTTGTTTCGGGGAACTGCCGTTGCTCAGCAGCCCGTGAGAACCGATGACCACCGGCGGGGCAGGGGTCTTTGGCGGCCGGTGCAAAACCCCTCTGAGAAGAAAGCCGTCAGATGAAAAGGCAATGGGGTGACAACCGGTATCTGATTCGAATTCAACCATAGGTCGGCGGTTCGTGCAAACGGTTTTTTTGTTGCCTGCAAGTATTGGCGCTTGCCTGGAAGGGTCGGCCTCTGGTACACCCCCGTGGATGAAGGGGTTAAGAGAGCTTGGTAATAGTGTGACGTGCCTAAAGTGATCTAAGTGGATGACCATTTCGAATTGAAATGAATATACCATTTGGCCCGGCCCATGACAACCCAAAGGCCGACACCATAGGATGAAACCCATGGCAGTGAAAAAAGGGCAGGTCCACGATCTGACCATTGACAATATCGCATTTGGCGGAAAAGGAATTGCCCGCATCGAAGGCCTGGCCGTATTCGTGGACCAGACCGTGCCCGGTGACCGGGTCAGGGCCAGGGTGGTCAAAAAGAAAAAAAACTTCGCTGAAGCCCGCATCGAAGAACTGCTGGAACCCTCGCCTGACCGCGTGGTGCCCCCTTGTCCCTACAGCGGATTTTGCGGCGGCTGCAAGTGGCAGTTTTTGGCCTATGACCGGCAACTGGTCTACAAACGTCGACACGTGGCCGAAGCCATTGAACACATCGGCCTGATTCAGGGGGTTGACGTGCTGCCCACCGTGGCCTCGGAACGAGTTTTCGGTTATCGCAACAAGATGGAGTTTTCCTGTTCGGACCGTCAATGGCTGCTCCCCGAAGAAATGGCCGCCGGCGTCAAAGCGTCCGGATTCGCCCTGGGACTGCACGTCCCGGGAACCTATAATAAAGTGCTCGACACCCAGGCCTGTCTTCTTCAGCCGGACCTGGGAAATCACATCATGGAGGAGGTCCGGCAGTACATGAAAAACGCCGGCCTGCCGCCCTACGGTCTTAAGTCTCATGAGGGATTTTGGCGGTTTCTCATGCTGCGCCATTCGGTGAGCCGGGATCAGTGGATGGTGAACATCATCACCGCCAGCGAAAACCTATCCGTGGTCATGCCCCTGGCCGAGGCGCTTGTCGCCGCCCATCCGGAAGTGGTTTCGGTGGTCAACAACATCACTGCCCGGCGAGCTGGGGTGGCGGTGGGCGAAACCGAGGTGCCGCTGGCCGGTCAGCCTTATCTGACGGACGCCATTGGGCACTTTCAATTCAAGATCTCCGCCAATTCTTTTTTTCAGACCAATACGCGGGGGGCCGAAAGTCTCTACGGCATTGTGCGGGCCTACGCGGGGCTGACAGGCGGTGAAACCGTTTTGGATTTGTATTGCGGAACCGGCACCATCGCCATCTGCCTGGCTGCCGCGGCCAAGGAAGTGATCGGTATCGAAATGGTGGCAAGCGCCGTGGATGACGCTCGGGAGAACTGTCGGCGTAACCAGGTCTCCAACTGCCGGTTCATCCATGGCGACATCAAAGACGTCCTTGCCGGGGCGGCAGCGGTCCCGGACGTCATGATCATCGATCCGCCCCGGGTGGGTATGCATCAGCGCGTGGTGGAGCAGGTCCTGGAACTGGCGCCGGAGCGCATCGTCTACGTCTCCTGCAATCCGGCCACCCTGGCCCGGGATCTGGCCCTGATGGCAGACCGCTACCGTGTCACTGAAGCCCAGCCCGTGGACCTGTTTCCCCATACCTTTCACATCGAGACCGTCGCCCGCCTGGAGAGAGTATGACCTGTAAATCCTTTTTTCCATTGCTTTTCCCGTTGACATTTGCCGGAATCTACCGTAATCAGTGGGGATAAGGAGAGAACATCACGCTAACCCGCATAAACAGAAGGAGAAGAGATGACAAAAGCTGAACTTATCGAGAAAATGGCCGAGGAAGCAAAGATTACCAAGGTCGCGGCCGGCGCCTCCCTGGATTCTTTCATTTCCAATGTGACCAAGGCCCTCAAGAAAAAAGACGGCAAGGTCACCCTGGTCGGTTTCGGAACGTTCCAAAAGTCCCGCCGTAAGGCGCGCAAGGGGCGTAATCCCCAGACCGGCGAGACCATCAAGATCAAGGCCAGCAATACCGTAAAATTTAAGCCCGGCAAGAAACTCAAGGACGCCATCTAATTCGTTTCCATCCATAAATGGCCTTTTTGCCCAATCTCTGCGTCAATCAGCGCCATTTCTTGTGCGGCGTAGTTCACTACGCCTCCGCGCAATGGCTTGATTGCCTTGACCTTGGACAAAAATTCACATTTCTGAATTGGAAACGTCCATAGGTGCCCATCCACGAAATATGCAATTCGTGGATGGACACTGATTCGTATTCGCACCCCCCCTTTTGTGATTTAAGGCGGCCCCACGCTCCCCGTTGAGCCCAAAGGCCGCCTTTTTTCGTGGTCGACCCGTTGATTCCCCATACCGGTCAAAGACCCCATGGGTACCGAGTGCCATTGTTGTCGGTGGCCATTGGACCGGTTTGTTGAGGATTATTCAATCCTGATCGTTTCACTTGACAAAAACGGTGCCTTGTTGTAATCAATAACATTGACGGTAAATTTATAGTATTAATGATTTCAGATGGTTAAGGATTCAGGGGGTACGATTGGCACGAACCGCGGAGATCGAACGCAAGACAAAGGAAACCCAGATTCGACTTCGGCTGGGGCTCGACGGCAGTCCGGACAGTCCGTCTTCCGAAATTTCCACAGGCCTTCCCTTTTTTGACCACATGCTCACCCTTTTTGCCGCCCACGGCTTCTTTGAACTGACCGTTGAGGCCAGTGGTGACATCGATGTGGACTGCCACCACACCGTCGAAGACATCGGACTGGTTCTCGGCGATGCCATTGACCAGGCCCTGGGCGACCGCAAGGGCATCGGCCGCTATGGCCATGCGGTGACCCCCATGGACGACGCCCTGTCCATGGTGACCATCGACCTGTCCAATCGCCCCTTTCTCATTTACAACATTCCCGGTTTGACGGGTGACGGCCGCGCGTTTGACGTCAGTTCGGCCAAGGAATTCTTCCGAGCCCTTGCCAACCGGGCCGGCATGAACCTGCACATCAATGTCCACTACGGCGAAAACGCGCACCATGTGCTGGAGTCGGTATTCAAATCGGCCGGCCGCGCCCTGTGCCAGGCTGTCGCGCCCGATCCGCGAATTAAGGGTGTCCGTTCGACCAAGGGCACTTTCTGACGGTCCGCTGGCAGGCAATCGGGCCGGCCGCGTGTGGTATCTGTTCGTATGGGCACTCGAAGTTTGAAGTGCCCAAATGCCTATTTCGATTTAAACATGCCCTAACAACAGATGGTGACGATCCCATGAGATCAAGACGCTGTGCCATCGGTGTACTGGCCCTGCTGGCTGCACTTTCTCTTCCATGGGGGTGCAGTGTGACCACCGCGGTGCTGCCCCAGACCTCCATTGAGGTCTCCCGGGTGCTGGTGCTTCCCTTTGTTAACGTGGCCGCCATCTATGGCGATGCGACCCATGCGAGTTGCCCGGTCACCGGCAAGGTTTTTTTGACCGGCCCTGTCTCCGATCAGGCCGCGGCCCTGATGACCGATGCCCTGGCCGCTGATCTCGGGAATCGGCGTGGCGTGGATATTTTCCTGCCCGGACAAGGGGTCGGCGTCATGTCGGAGATACTGAGATCGGGCGGCGACGGTATATCCGAACGAGAGCTGTGGGTCGAGGCCGGCCGTGCGCTTCAAGCCGATGCTGTTTTGGTCGGGCATATCTACCGTTTCAAGCCGCGTCATGGCAGTGATTATTCCGCGGAATCCCCAGCCTCGGTGGCCTTTGACCTGCATTTGCTGGCTGCCACCGACGGTCGCGTGCTATGGAGCCGATCCGTGGACGAAACCCAGCAGTCCCTGAGTGAGAACCTGCTGTCTCTGGGCGCTTTTTTCCAGCGGCGCGGCCGTTGGGTGACGGCGGACGAACTGGCCATGGTTGGACTGGGCCGCATTCTGTCAGCCCTGCCGGTGGGAAAACACCTTGACAAGTAGTCCCTGAAACATTAATTTTCGCTGTTTAAAATATCGACCGGAGCCCGATGGCCATGGCCCGACCATTTTCGACCGTATCGCCAAGCCCCGTCAGTCGACGGGTCGATGCTCGCGCGTGGGGATGCTCAATGGGGAGCATGTCCGTCCGCGTCCTGCCGTAATTTCGTCTGCGCCCGTATCCATTGCGTTGGAGGATGGTCTGATTGGCGTTACCGATTCCCGAGGAGAAAATTACAGAAATTCGGCATGCGACCGATATTGTGGATATCGTCTCAGAATCGGTGATGCTCAAAAAGGCCGGCAAGAATCTGCTCGGCCTTTGTCCGTTTCACGCGGAAAAGACACCGTCTTTCACGGTCAGCCCGGACAAGCAGATTTTTCACTGCTTCGGCTGTGGCGTCGGTGGCAATGTGTTTTCGTTTCTGATGAAACATCAGGGGGTGACCTTTCCCGAGGCGGTGCGGATGTTGGCCGACCGCTATGGCGTCGATCTTCCCCGGCCCGAGGCGACGGCCGCCCAGCGTCGGGCCTTGACCGAGCGCGAACAGTTGCTGGCCGTCAACCAGGAGGCCATGGGGTTTTTCCAGCGGTGTCTGGGGCAGGGCGGACCGGGGCGCCGGGCTAAAGACTACCTGGACCGGCGCGGCATCGCCGCTGAGACTATCGAACGCTTCGAATTGGGCTACGCACCGCCCGGATGGGACAATCTGCTGCGTTTTCTGACCGGTCGTCGGGTGGCGCCGGCCCTGGCGGAAAAAGCGGGTCTTGCTGTTGGCAGAAGAGACACCTCGGGTCACTATGACCGGTTCCGGGACCGGATCATCTTTCCGATCCGCGACGCCAACGGCCGGGTGGTCGGCTTCGGCGGACGGGTTATGGGCGATGACCTGCCCAAGTACCTCAATTCCCCGGAGACGCCTGTATACAACAAGGGCCGGGTTCTCTATGGGCTGGACCGGGCCAAGGCCGCGTGCCGACAGGCACGCCGCGTCTTTGTCGTTGAGGGGTATTTCGATGCCATCGCCCTGTTCCAGGTGGGCATCGAGAACACCGTGGCAACTTTGGGAACGGCCCTGACCGCCGATCATATTCGTTTGCTCAAGGGGTATGTGGAGCGGGCTGTGCTGGTTTTTGATTCGGATGCGGCCGGTGTCAAGGCTGCCGAGAGGAGCATTCCGCTATTTGTAGAGGCTGGAATGGAGGCCGCCGTTCTGGTTTTGCCGGAAGGGGACGACCCGGATACATACGTCCGCCGTCGTGGCCGGGAGGCTTTCGACAAACTCGCGGACAAGGCCTTGGGCATCATTGCCTTTTTGACGGTTTCGGCCGTGGCACGGCACGGGCAGCAGACCGTGGAAGGCAAAGTGAGGGTGATCAACGACATGCTTGCGCCTCTGTCTGCCGTTTCTGACACCATGGCCCGGTCACTTCATATCAGGGACCTGGCCGCACGGCTCGACGTCGACGAAAGCGCCCTGCTGGCCAGGGTGCGCGAGTTTTCAGGCAACCGGGGCCGGGTTTCCGGTCCGGGGGAGAGGACCCTTCAGACGGTTTCAATGAGTATGGCTGCCGGCAAGGGAAGCCGTCTGGAACGACAGATCGTGGCCATGATGCTTCAGCATCCGCAAGCGGTGGCTGAAGTGTCGCGGCGCCGTCTGGTGGATCGTTTTGAGGATCCGGGTCTTAAAAAAATGGGCATGGAGATTCTGGCCCAGTGTGCCGAGACGCCCCGGGATGCTTCCGAGATCGTTCAGCACATCACCGATGACGCGTTGCAGGGCCAGGCCGCGGCCCTTGCCATGGAGCAGGTCCCCTGGAATGACCAGGGGTGGAAGGTGGTCATGACACAGTACGAGGCGGTTCGGCCGCACCGCAACGATGACGATTTGTTGGCCAAAATCCGCACGGCGGAGGCTGACAATGATTTTGAGCTGCTCACAAAGCTGCTGAAGGACAAACAGCACCGAGCGAGTAACAGACAGGAACCGATATCGTAACCCGGGACGGGGCTGGGGGCAAACCCGCACAATAGCCGTTTGGCGGCTGCCGTTCCGATTCCTATTACAGTGCCTGCAGGAGGTTAGCGTTTATGGCGAAAAAGCCCGCTGCAAAAAAGACAGCCGCAAAAGAAACGGCTCAGAAAAAGGCCGCTCCCAAAGCCGTCCCCAAGGCTTCGGCTGCCAGGACGGTTTCCAAAGCCGCGCCCAAGACCGCCGCCAAAGCCGCGCCCAAGACCGCCGCCAAAGCCGCGCCCAAGACCGCCGCCAAAGCCGCGTCCAAGACCGCCGCCAAAGCCGCGTCCAAGACCGCCGCCAAAGCCGCGCCCAGGACTGCCGCCAAGGCCGCGTCCAAGGCCAGCCACCCTGAAAAAAAGACCGCCGACAAGACAGGCACCAAGACGGAAAAAGCCTCGAAAAAGACGGCCGGCAAGGGCAAGACCGTGGCGATAAAAACATCCGGGGTGCCCGGTGACGCCGGTACCGAAAATTCGGCGGAACAGGCGGAGATCCTCGACAAGAAAGCCATGTCCGCCCTGCTTGCCAAAGGCCGGCAGCGTGGATACCTGACCTACGACGAGATCAATGAGGCGCTGCCCGAGGGAATGATGTCGGCCGATCAGATCGACGATACCCTCATGATTTTTGATGAAAATGATATCGATATCTTGGACGAAAAGAAGGTCAACACAAAGGAAGACGACAAAAAGGGAAAAGGGACTGCCGCCAGCGAGGCCGCCGGTGGTTCGGATTTCGGCTCCGTCACCGATCCGGTCAAGATGTACCTGCGCGAAATGGGCATGGTGACCTTGCTCAGCCGTGAAGGGGAAGTGGAGATCGCCAAGAAGATCGAATTCGGCGAACAGGAAGTGCTTCGGGCACTTCTCGACACCCTGACCGGCGTGGAATGCATTCTGACCATTGGGCACAACATTGAGGAGAGTGCGCTTCGGCCCAAGTATGTGCTTCGCGATGTCGACGAGGGGGAAACCTACGTCGATGAGATCGTTCAGACCGAACGGTTTGTCGAAACCATTCGCGGCATTCGGGAAGTTCACGACGAAAACTGCGCCTACCGCGAGCGCCTCGCCACGGAACCCCTCAACCCGGAGGAACGCCGCCGGATCAGACGCAGCATCATTCGACGCAATACCAAGGTTTTCGAATTGCTCAAGGAATGGCGACTGGAAGGCAGTGTGATCGACAAGATGGAGAAGGTCATCCTCAGCCAGATCGAGTGGTTCGACGCCATGAACCGTATGTTTCACATGACCGCGGACAACTTGGGCGCTACCGTGACCGAATTGCGATCCAATCTGAAAACCAAAACGGGTTTTGCCAAGTGGGCTCGCGAACGATGCTCCCTGACCCGTGACGAGATGGGGCTGCTGTTCGGTGAACTCAGGGATATCCAGGACCTGGTTGTGGTCCGGGAGATGGAGATTAAGGCCAAGGGGCGGGTGCTCAAGCGCGTCATGAGTGCCGTGGACGAAGGTCGACTCAAGGCCAAGGCGGCCAAGAGCGAGTTGACCAAGGCCAACCTGCGCCTGGTGGTGAGTATTGCCAAGAAGTACACCAATCGCGGGCTTCAGTTTCTCGATCTGATTCAGGAAGGCAACATCGGCCTGATGAAGGCCGTGGATAAATTCGAATATCGACGAGGCTATAAATTTTCCACTTATGCCACTTGGTGGATTCGACAGGCCATCACCCGGGCCATCGCTGATCAGGCCCGGACAATCCGCATTCCGGTGCATATGATCGAGACCATCAACAAGCTGATCCGTACTTCGCGGTATCTGGTTCAGGAGTTGGGGCGGGAACCGACTCCCGAGGAAATTGCCCAAAAGATGGAAATCCCCTTGGACAAGGTCCGAAAAGTGCTCAAGATTGCCCGGGAGCCCATATCCCTGGAGACGCCCATCGGCGAGGAGGAAGACAGCCATTTGGGTGATTTCATCGAGGACAAGAAGTTCATGCTCCCGTCGGATGCGGCCGTGAGCCTGAACTTGGCCGAACAGACGCGCAAGGTGCTGGCGACACTGACGCCTCGGGAAGAAAAAGTCCTGCGAATGCGTTTTGGCATTGGGGAAAAAGCGGATCATACCCTGGAAGAAGTCGGCCAGGACTTTGCCGTGACGCGGGAGCGGATTCGCCAGATCGAAGCCAAGGCCCTGCGAAAGCTTCGGCATCCCACAAGGAGCCGAAAACTCAAAAGCTTCATCGATAGCTAATGCCTGTCCACGAATCGGTTTTTGAGTGGATGGGCACCCATCGATGTTTCCAATTCATATGCCCAAACGCTTGACAAAATGTGGGCTGACGGTTAGTAAGGCTATCGCCACGTGAACGTGAGGGCCCATAGCTCAGTTGGAAGAGCCACCGGCTCATAACCGGTCGGTCCCTGGTTCGAACCCAGGTGGGCCCATTCCTGAAGCGGACACTGAGCAACAACAGCGTCGGGGCGTCGGGAATCCGGCGGCACAAGCTTTGGTTCACATGCAACATTGGTCACTATAGACGCTTGTCCGTGCAAGCGCTGTGCCTCATTCTATGGGTAAATCAAAGCCCGGTTTAGTGGGCCGCGCTTTTTTTTTGGAGGTGGGTGGGGCGTGGTGATAGCATATCGCCGCGCCTTTTTCTGTGGCCTAAACTGAGCTCAGGTGAGGGCAAGCGGCCGACTACAGAGTTTGTCGACGGTGATGCCGAGAAATTGAAATGCCAGGCATCCAACCTTGAACGGTGAGGAGACGGAATTGACGCCAACCGTGTCAGACATCATCGGTATCATGGAATCCCTGGCCCCACGGTGGCTGGCCGAATCCTGGGACAACGTGGGGCTTCAGGTAGGCGATCCTCAGTGGCCGGTCGAAACTGTCTGGCTGGCCCTCGACCCCCTGCCCGAGACGGTCGCTGCCGCTGTCAGTGCCGGGGCGCAGATGTTGATCACCCATCATCCCTTGTTGTTCAGGCCCCTGTCTTCGGTGGACGTTTCCACTCCCGTGGGAACCATTGTGTATACCGCCATGGCGCACCGACTGGCCATCTTTTCCGCCCATACCAATCTCGACAGTGTTACGGGCGGCATCAACGATATTCTGGCCGGCCGGTTGGGCCTGGACGCGCTGACGGTGCTTGGCGACGAAAAACAGGCCGAAGCGATCAAACTGGCCGTTTTCGTTCCGCAGACCCATGAAACGGCGGTCTTAGAGGCCCTGGTCACGGCTGGGGCCGGATGTATCGGTGATTATTCCGGCTGCACCTTCCGAAGCGTCGGCAAGGGCACCTTTACCCCCGGTTCCCGCAGCCGCCCCTATCTGGGGCAGCCCGGCCGATTTACTCAGGTCGACGAAGTCCGAATCGAAACTCGGGTGACCCGGGAGCGACTGGCGGAGGTCGTGACGGCGCTGAGAAAGGCCCACCCTTACGAAACCATGGCCTTTGACCTTTACCCGATGCAGCCGCATGAGACCGGGCAGGGGATCGGCCGTGTGGGCTTACTCGATCCGCCCCAAACCCTGGATGCCTTTGCCGAAGCCGTTCGGTGCGCCTTGGGGCTGCCGACGGTTCGCGTGGTCGGTGACGGTGCGATGACGGTGAACCGGGTAGCGGTTTGTTCGGGCAGCGGCGGGGGCCTCATGTCGGCTGTTTTTGCATCTGGCGCTCAAGTTTACGTCACCGGGGATTTGCGGTATCATGACGCCCGAGACGCCCAGGCACGGGGTGTCGGATTGATCGATATCGGACATTTTGCCAGTGAACATCTCGTCATCGACCCCCTGGCCGACCGGCTGGCAGCGGCCATCGCCGAAGCCGGCTGGTCCATAGCGATAAAGACCTACGATGCGGAAAGCGATCCTTTCCGGGTCCTGTCGTCATGAATTTTCGACCAAAATGCGTTTCACCGCAGGGCCGCAGAGGACGCTGAGTTTCAGACAGGATATTCAGGATGTATTTTCGATGAATCGCTGCACAGCCTAAAGGACGGATGTCGGTATGGGCAACAGTATCAAGAAACGGATTGAGATTCTGGCGCGCTATCAGCGCCTTGAACTGGACATCGCGCGCACCCGTAGACAGGTCGATGAGGTCGGCCCCCGGCTTGATGCCCTGGCACAGGGACTGCGCGGTTATGAACAGGCCGTTGAGGACGGTGCTGCCCGAATCACCGACCTGAAGAAACGCTATCGGGAAAGCGAAAGAGAGGTCCAGGCCAACCTGGCCAAGATTGCCAAAAGCCAGGACAAACTCCGGCTGGTCAAGACAAACAAGGAGTATCGGTCGTCGCTGAAGGAAATCGAGGACATGGAAGCGGCCAATTCCGACATTGAGGACAGCATGCTGGCCATGCTTGAAGAGGTCGATGCGGCCGAGACGGCGCTGGTCCGGGCAAAAGCGGACTGTGAGCGGGAGTCGCGGGAGATCTCGGCAGAGCAGGTTGTGGTGAGTGCCGACGCCGATGTTTTCAGGGAGGCGCTGGCCCGGCTGGAAGAAGACCTTAAGGTTGTGTCGGGCCAGGTCGATCCCGGGTTGATGAACAAGTACCTTCTGGTTCGGGAAAAGCAGGCGGACGGCATCGGGCTGGCAGGTGTCAAAAAAGCCGTTTGCCAGGGGTGTTACGTGAACATTCGCCCCCAGCTTTTCAACGATATGCATCGATGGGACGCCATTTACAACTGTCCCAACTGCCAGCGGATTATCTACTGGGATGAGAGTGGGGAAAAAGAAGAAAAGGTGGAAGACTGAAGGTGGAAGACTGAAGGTAGAAGACTGAAGGTAGAAGACTGAAGGTAGAAGACTGAAGGTAGAAGACTGAAGAAGTCATTTTAACTTCAGCCTTCAACCTTTAACCTGTTATTTATTGGTCAGAGCCGACCAAACGATCGCGGAACGGCATCCGCCGTTTCGAGGAAAGTCCGAACACCACAGGGCAGGGTGCTCCATAACGTGGAGTCGCGGCAACGCGAAGGCAAGTGCAACAGAAAGCAAACCGCCCCGCCAAGGGCGGGGTAAGGGTGAAACGGTGCGGTAAGAGCGCACCAGTTTCCCGGGTGACCGGGAAAGCTAGGTAAACCCCACCCGGTGCAAGACCAAATAGGGGAGTGCTTGAGGGCTGCCCGCCCGAGCTCCCGGGTAGGTCGCTGGAGGTGCCGGGCAACCGGCATCCATAGATGAATGATCGTTGCCCGGCCCGGGGTAACCCGCGGTTGGGAACAGAATTCGGCTTACGGACGGCTCTGGCCAATTCTTTTCGACAGGATGAACAGGATATTCAGGATCTTCTTTCCCCGGTTCCCGGAAGGAACCGGGGACGCTCTGTCCGCTTCGCGGGGCAGGGGCGATGAACCGATTGGGATCAGAAAGAAGTTTTCTCAGCGCCCTCTGCGTCTTGAATGAGTGTCAGCCAATGGGTGGTGAAAGATATTTGAAAGAAGGGGAAACGCAATGCTGCTGATTGAAGAGCTCGGGGTCGAGGTTGGGGGAAAACCGATTCTGCAAAACGTGAATATGGAGATTCCCGATGGGGAAACCCATATTCTCTTTGGCCCTAACGGATCGGGGAAGACCAGCCTGATGATGACCCTCATGGGTTTTTCCGGCTATGATGTCACCCATGGCAAGATCACCTTCAAGGGCGAAGATGTTACCTATATGCCTATCCACGAGCGGGCCGTGCTGGGCATTGGCGTCATGTTTCAAAGACCGCCCACCATCAACGGGATCAAAACGCGAAATCTGGTCGAGATTTGCGGCAACGGCCGTGCGGTGGATGTGGAGAGGCTGGCCGAAGACCTGAATCTTACCGATTTTCTCGACAGGGATGTGAATCATAATTTTTCCGGTGGAGAAATCAAGCGTAGCGAACTGCTTCAACTCATGGCCCAGCAGCCCGACCTGGTGCTTCTGGACGAACCCGAGTCCGGCGTCGATCTGGAGAGCATTGTTTTGCTCGGAGAAACCATCAATACCCTTTTGGGTCGAGGGATTCGTCTTCCCCAGAACACCCCCCACAAGGATTTGATGGCGGCTCGAAAAAAATCAGCGCTGGTCATTACTCATACCGGCCATATTCTCGATTATATCACGGCCGACAGGGGGCAGGTCCTCTACAACGGCGTCCTGTGCTGTTCGCGAAATGCCAGGGAAATTCTCAAGTGGATCCGAGAGTACGGTTACGAGGAGTGTGTCAGATGCACCATTTGAATCAAGGCAAGGATATCTCACTGGAAGATTATTCGGTGGAAGCCGATGACCACGCATATATGGAAGAACTCGGCGCCATGGCGCCCGCGGACGCCCAGCGGATGCTGGACGTGGGCGTGGACCTGGCGGAGAAATCAAGGCTCGGCACCTTTATTCAGATGGACCGCAGCGTGGTGCACTGTCGAAGCCGCCAGGACGGTGTCGACGTTATGGGCATCAGTCAGGGGATGGAACGCTTTGACGGCCTGAAGGATTATCTGTGGAAGAACATTCCGCCGGAGGCTGACCGGTTTACCTCAAGAGCCCACGAAATTCCCCATGAGGGGTATTTTATCCGATCGCGGGCCGGTGTTTGCGCCCCCGAGCCGGTGCAGGCCTGCCTGTATATCTCCAAGGACGGATTTTCCCAGAATGTGCACAACATCGTCGTTGCCGAAGAAGATTCTGAACTGCACATCATCACCGGATGTGCCACCTCGCCTCATCTGGTGTCGGGGCTTCATGTGGGCGTTTCTGAGTTCTATGTAAAAAAAGGGGCCAAACTGACCTTTACCATGATTCACGAATGGGGTCAGGAGGTCAACGTGCGCCCAAGGACGGTGTCTCGGGTTGAAGAGGGGGGGGTGCTGGTCTCCAATTATATTTCATTGCGCCCGGTGGGATCGCTGCAGATGTATCCTACCACCTATCTCGAGGGGGAGGGCGCCGTGGCCCGTTTCAACAGCATCCTGGTGGCTGGCCAGGGGAGCTTTATGGATGTGGGCTCCCGCGTGGTGCTCAACGCTCCCCACACGCGGGCCGAGATTATCTCCAGAGCCATTTCCGCCGGCGGTACCATCATCGCCCGTGGCGACCTGGTGGGCAATGCCCCCGGTATCAAGGCCCACCTGGAATGCAAGGGGCTGATCCTGAAAAACGGACTCATGAAGGCGGTGCCTGAACTTTCCGGGTCGGTGCCGGGGGTGGAGATGTCCCACGAAGCGGCGGTGGGAAAGATCGACCAACGGGAGATTGAATATCTCATGGCGCGCGGGCTCGATGAGGATGAGGCCATATCGACCATTGTCCGGGGCTTTCTCAACGTTGACATCGAAGGGTTGCCCGCCGGACTCCAGCAGCGACTGGAAAAGGCCGTGGACGATACCCAAAAAGATATGATGTAGTTAAAATTGTTTCACAATTTTAACTATGACGCGGCTTCGCCGCTATATTCCATTGCAAAATCGTAGAGATCGCAGCGGTTATCACACTTCATTTTTTTGGCACGGATTGCACAGCTAAAGTATCGCGGATTATCGTGAGGCACCTTTTGCCTTTCTGGCGTCTCAGCAGAAAAGCAAAAATCAACCCTGCTCTGCGATCTCAGCGTCTCGAATGAGCGTCAGCGAATGGGCGGTAAAACGCAGTTGCATCCCGTCGGTCCGGTGGCGCGTTTTGCGCGGTTGAGGTATCATGGCCCGAGGCGTGACGGAAACAGAGCGGCGCCAGCCGCGTTAGAGTTAAAATTGCTCCGGTAAAATTGTGGAGCAATTTTACCGGAGCAATTTTAACTATGGAATTTGAAAAAACCGCTTGCGACATCAGTTTCCGAGAGAAGGCGCGGATCATTTCCCACGACTATCTCATGTGTTGCGAGTATATTGCCGGATTCGACAGCTCCAAATATCTTTTTACGAAGATGCTTTTTTCCAGGCTGGTCGGAACTTCACAGGTACTGGAGGATTTTCTCGACTTCCATGGCGCCAAGAACAACACCGACTGGTACTTTTATCGGGAACTCTGTGCGGCAGTCCGCCACCTCAGCCTCGGGGGGTACTCCCAGACTCACATTTCCAACCGCCTTATTTTCTACTCGTTAAAGGAGACGGATGAATTTGAAAAGCAGGGGACCGCGGCCCTGTATTTTCTTCGCCGATCGCTGATGAAATTGGCGCCGGTTATTCTGGGAGAGGCCAGGCGTCTTAACATTCCCATGCCCAATGAACGCTTCACCATGGCTGATTTCCCGGGTGTTGCCACCGGCGAGCTTCTCGAATACGACATTCACGACACGGACACGGATCAGCAGAAAAAGAAGATTGTAAAGATTGCCAGTGAGTTTTTAAGCATTTCACAAAACTTCGACCAGCTTGGCTTCTACGAGCCATTCGCCATGGACGAAATCCTGAAAATTGTTCCCGACAAGATCAACGAGGTGGAAATCCGGCGCTTTGAGATGCTGGTTCACAACCTCCAATCCTCTTTCGATACCTACGTTATCCACGGGGGCTACCTGTTCGGCAATCGAAAACTCAAGGAGCTGCGGGGGCACTTTTCCGTGGTCTTTCACCTGCTTCAGCTCATCGGCCGGCTCCTTCATTTTTACGAGCGCCACCTGTCCAAGGCCGGTTACAAGAACATCTACAAGAAAGTCCAAGAGCGTCTGGCCGCCCTGGTGGACACGGAAACGCTTCTGGACCGGACCATCAACTACGGTCTCTATTACGTCTGTCATTTTCTCAATACGGGGAAGGAACTGGCCCAGGAGATTCTCAACGAGAACATTGAGCGATCCTCCATACGGGTCGGCATTCCGGTCAAACTCGGTTTTCACAGCCGCCCCAGCCTGTTGGTGGCAAAGATTGTTCAGTACTACGGCGGACAGGTCGAGTTGTGCGTCGGGTCGGACCGGTTCGATGCCAGCAGCGTGCTGGACATTCAGTGGGCCGGCGGCAAGATCCACAAGGAGAACATCACCGAGGTGGTCTTTGAAGGAGATGCGCGGGCCCTTGGCGATATCGAGATCCTGGCCGGGGTCAACTACGGTGAGGATACCATGGGAAAAGGCGTCCCGCTGCCCAAGGAGTTACAGTATCTGAGGTAAATTGACGGATTGGGGGATTGACGGATTGACGGATTGACGGATTGACGGATTGGGGGATTGACGGATTGGGGGATTGGCGGATTGGCGGATTGGCGGATTGGGAATTAGCGGATTGGGGGATAGAAAAGACATCGGTCGAACCAACCAATCAAACCAATCAAACCAATCAAACCAATCAAACCAATCAAACCAATCAAACCAATCAAACCAATCAAACCAACAAAACCAATTTAACCGGGTTTTACCCCATGACCACCGCCATCATCGTTGCCGCCGGAAAAGGGTTGCGGATGAAGCGCTGCCGGCCCAAGCAGTTTTTGCCCCTGGCCGGCCGGCCGATACTATCCTCTACCCTGGCGGCCTTTAACGCCTGCCCGCAGATCCGCCGGATTGTGCTGGTGGTGCCGGCGGCCGACTTTGACTTCTGCCGCGGCCATGTCCTCCCGGACGCCGTTCCAAGGGTCGGCGTTTGCCTGGTGGCCGGCGGTTTGCGCCGCCAGGATTCGGTGTATAACGGGTTGTCGGCCATGGACGACGGCGATCCGGATCGCGTGGTGCTGATTCATGACGGGGTCCGGCCTTTTGTGACGCCTTCGCTGATTTGCGCCTGTATCGATGCTGCCCGGGAGTTCGGCGCCTGTGTTCCGTGCGTCTCCCTTCAAGATACCGTCAAACGGATTGGTGACGATGATACCGTGGTTCGAACCCTGGATCGGGGCAGCCTCAGGCTGGCCCAGACCCCCCAGGCCTTTCACTTCGCCTTGATCCGAAGTGCACATGAACAGGCTCGCCGGGATAACTACCTGGGCACCGACGACGCCTCCCTGGTGGAGCGGCTCGGCAGTCCCGTCCGCATGATCGAAGGAAGTCGCACCAACGTCAAGATCACCACTGCCGAAGACCTGGCCATGGCCGAGGCGCTGGCGGCGGCAGGACTCGTATAGATTCACCCGGGCTCACCGCAAAGACGAAAAGATTATTTTTGGCACGGATTTCACGGATGGCACGGATGGATTGTTCACCACCGCGCAGAGGGCGCAGAGTGGTTTTATTTTTTCCAGATCGTCAGAGGGGCGATCAGAGGAAAGTCCAACCCTTTCCTGTCGGCGGTGGGACAAGTGGGTGGCGTTGGTTCCAGAGGCAGAACTTTTTTCTTTCTGGCATCTCAGCAGAAAGAAAAAAAGCCCTTCTCCGCGCTCTCTGCGTCTCGAATGAGCGTTAGCGAGTGGGCGGTAAAATTCCAGCTTCCAGCCTCCAGCAATCCGGCAATTCACAATCCGCCAATCCAATATTTCGATTGACAATCCGGGAACCGTTTTGTATAGAAATTACGTAGCGATTTTTGTACGTTAGCGATGGGATAAAGCCAAACTCCGAGTAATCGGGGGACGGAAAGCCGCGGGTCCACAGTAAGTTGACGGTCGGGGACAAGAATTGCCGGAAGTGACCGGGGGTCGGACGGTTCTGTGGCGGCAATGCCCCCTTTTCGCCAAACGTTGGATAGCCGGGTTGCCTGTGAAAAGGTGGCCCGGTTTTTTTGTTCCGTGGGTCCCGGAATTACCGCTCCCCTAAACCTTTCACCTTTGGAGCATCGATATGCAGGGATTTTGTAGAGGCGTTATCGCTCTTATAGTTGCCTGGTTCCTTTCCATGCCCGTTTACGCTCAAGCCCCCCCCCATGGGCAGGATCAGCCATCAATTGATAATGCAGAAGTCGCGGAACCGGCCGACATTGACGCCAAGGGCGATCCAGAAGAAGGGGCTGATGGCGTTTACGAAGAAGAAATGGGCATCCTGATCACGGACATTGTTTTCAGCGGAAACAAGGTCATTAGTACCCAGGCCCTAAGAGAGATCACTGCGCCCTACCGGGGCCAGGCTATGACCCTGCAGGAGATGGGGGAACTGACCGACCTGATCACCATGACTTACCAGGAGAAGGGATATATCCTGGCCCGGGCGTATCTCCCGGAACAGGAAATCGCAAAGGGTGTTCTGGAAGTATCCATTGCTGAGGGGAATGTTGGAAAAATCATTGTGGTAGGACAGAAACACTTCTCACCGGGGGTCATTAAAAAATATTTTTCCGATCAGGAAAAGCTTGGCGTAATCCGCGAAGATTTGCTGGAAAAAGGGATTCTGTTCTCCAATGAAGTGCCACAGGTCAAAACCGATCTGGTTCTTAAAGAAGGAGAGAAAACAGGCGATGTTGATGTGGTGATCAATGCCAAGGAAGTGTCCAGTGTGACCTTTGGCATTGATGCTTCGTTGGATTACAATAACTACGGTTCTGAAAGGGTTGGCGCTGATCGCTATGGGGTCACTCTCGATATGGTGGACCATAGGTTGGGCACCAAGTTTCGCTTCAAAGGTGTGACCGGTGATTATTACGATCGGTCTCGATTAATCAGCATGCAATTGACGGCCCCTGTTTTTGATTTTGGATCGGAAATTACCGGCAGTTATTTTAATGGGACAACTTTTCTTAAAAATGAAGTGCAACAGGCGACGGTCCGTTATGTAATCCCGACGGACAGCGTTGTGGAAAACGTCGGGATTCAGTACCGGCAGCCTATCATCAAGAAGCGGAACATGTCCCTGGATGTGATTGCCGGGTATCAGAAGAAATCCTTCAAACTTTTCTACGATAACGATGCGGTTCAGTCAAACCGGATCGATGATCGCGAAATCTTATTCGGGCGGTTGAGCTTTGAGAATCTAGACCGGTATCTGGGACGAAACTTTGCCAATTTTGAATATCACAGGGGTGAGTTGGAGTCCGAATACCTTAGAAGCGGCGGCGGAAAAGACGACCTTCACACGCGGAGCGACGCCGACAGCCAGTTCTGGAAGATTTTTGCCCAGGCAGGCCGAATTCAAAAGATCTACGGGCCCACCAACCTGATGGTTCGCGGAAGCGCGCAGTATACTGAAGATAGGCTCGTTCAGACGGAGCAGACGGCCATCGGGGGGTATTGGACCGTCCGGGGGCATCCTGTTTCGTCCGTACTCGGGGATTCGGGGTACACGGTCACCACCGAGGTCATTTCAGCGCCGCCGTATCTGTCCGACAAAGTCATTTTTGGGCAGCGGATCGGGCAGCTGGTCCAGATTATGGGTTTTTTCGACCACGGCGGGGTATACAACAACGACTGGGAAACCCAGACGTCTGAGACTTATGCCGAGTATCTGTCCGGAGCCGGGGTGGGTTTTAGACTGTACTACAAGGACCTCTTTACTTTCAAATATTCCCTGGCCTTTCCCATTGATGAGCCGGGCAACGATAACAACCATGTGCATTATTTTGAGGGCACTTACAAGTTCTTCTGATCAAGTTTCCTCGGGCGAGTAATGATTGTTAGGTTATGACCCAAGAGGCCCATCTTCCAGATCCTTTGAGAATTTTGGTTGTGGATGGCGACGCGTACATCCTTGACCGATACCGCAAGGTGTTTTGCGGCGTTTCGGGAGAAGAGGACGCCGTCTCTCCCTTCAGTCTGCAGCCGTGCCAGGACGGAAACGATGCCCTGGCCCTGGTGCGATCCTCCCTCGACGAGGGCCGCCCCTTTGCCGTGGCCTTTCTCGGCCTGAACCCGGGTGCCGACCCCGATGGCCTGGTGACCGTGGAACGGATTCGGAAACTGGATTCCAACATCAATTTCGTCATTGCAACGGAGCTAAAGGGGATTGGTGCCCGGAAGGTTACCGAACGAATCGGTCCTGCCGACAAGCTTCTCTTTGTCCAGACCCCCCCCCACGACATCGAAATTCGCCAGCTTGCCGAAACCATGGGTGCCAAATGGACGTCTGAACGCATGCTGCGCCAAGCCTGTACCGAACTCAAGGGAAAGATTGTCGAACTCGAATACAGCCGGCAGTCGCTCACGGACCACAAGAGCGAACTCGAATACGTCAACAACCAACTGATCGAAACCAACGATGCCCTGTCGGTCCTGGCCC
This sequence comes from Desulfobacterales bacterium, assembly GCA_016342285.1. Classification (GTDB taxonomy): domain Bacteria; phylum Desulfobacterota; class Desulfobacteria; order Desulfobacterales; family JAEINQ01; genus JAEINQ01. The sequence goes on along the minus strand of JAEINQ010000016.1, from coordinate 8,770 downwards.
GCAACCTGGAAAATGCTCGCAAGGAATCCGAACGGCAGGTGCTTCGAAAGACCCGGACCCTGATCATCCCCACCCTTGACAAGCTTCGGCAGGACCGGCGTCTGGCCGGGTACCGGACCGATCTGGACCTGCTGGCGATGTATGTGGAAAACCTGACCTCGGACATATCGGACAAAACCCGCAATGCCGAGATGCTTTCGACCACGGAGTCGCGCATCGCCTCGATGATCCGGCTCGGATTGACCAGCGAGGATATCGCCGATCATCTTTCGGTTTCCGTTTCCACGGTAAAGACCCACCGGAAGAACATCCGGCGTAAACTCAAACTGAAAAACACCGGCAAGAACCTGCGATCTTACCTTGAGTCCAGGCTCTCTTCGGATTGATTACAAACCGGCGCAGAGAACGCAGAGGAGATTTTTTTTGGCACGGATTTCACGGATGACGCGGATGGATTGTTCACCGCACTAAGGTCGCAACGTTTTTGACAGGATGAACAGGATTTCTTCGCGATCTCTGTGTCTCGAATGAGCGTTAACGAATGGGCGGTGAAAAAACTGCCTCACCGCAGAGCCGCAGGGGACGCAAAGTTTTTGACAGGATGGACAGGATACACCGGATTTGGTTTGCCTGCCTCCCGAATGCTGACCAGACAAGAGGCCGTCGCCTTTGGCGAGGAGGCAATGCGATGGAGGAAGCCCGGCCGGTCACCGGGTAACCATGGTCGGAGAGTCGGCCTGCCCTCCTCCGCGAAGCGGATACGGACGTCGGACCGCTCTTCCGGAGCGGTCCGGCCGAATTATCCTGAAAATCTTGTAGATCCTGTCAAAAGTATTTTTAGTGTCTTGAATACGCGTCAACGAGTGGGCGGTGAAAACCAATAACCAATAACCAAAAAAGATTGGCCAACAGTTTAAATTTGTTAAATATGGGTAGAAAGTCTACCTATTGTGTCCCCATAAATATCCACCTTGTATTATTGCTCCAAAGCCCTCTTAATGAGACAATCGAGAGAGCCCTTACGGACAGCCGCCAATAGATGCGGCAGGGATGCGGAGCGTTTGTGTATCACCGCTTTTCGGAGAACGGACACCATGGGTGTTGAGCGAAGAATCGACAAACGGTTTTGCCCCAAAAAACTGACCTATGTCGCACTAAGGCCCGAGTTTACCAAACTGGGGAAGGTCATTGATATCAGTGTCGGCGGCCTGTGTTTCAACTACATGGCCAAATCCGAGCAGGACGGGGACGCCTCTGAGATCGTCCTGGACGTGGACCTGTTCATCAGCGGCAACGGCTACTACCTGCCCAGTCTGTCCTGTAAAAAGGTTCACGAGGTCGTGGCTGATCCGGCCCGGGCCGCGGCCGGCGGCATGCACAATCGGCGTTGCGGCGTCCAGTTTCTGGATTTGACCGACGAACAGCAGGGCCAGATCGATCAGTACCTGGAAACACACGCCGAGGGATTGGAAGGCTGAAGGTGGAAGGCTGAAGGGGAAAATAAAGATTCGGCGGTGTAATTTTTAGACTCACCGCAGAAAGAAAAAAAGCCTTTCTCAGCGCTCTCCGCGTCTCGAATGAGCGTAGCGAATGGGCGGTGAAAATGGCAGAGACAAAGGGTTCAAGCGGCGAAGCCGCGTTTCATAAAATTTTTGCAGAAACCTAAGTTGAGCGATTGTCATGGTTGCCGCAGATACAAGGAAGATGTTTTTCCGCTATAGTTCTTTATGCGGGAAGGCATCTGAAGCCGTAGATGCGGTAAGATCGGCAGTCCCGAAGGGTTTTAACTTTCGAAAGACAAAATAGGATGTTTGTCTTTTAATATTGGTTTGTTATACTCTCTTTCGAAAGTTTAAACGCTCAGTTAGGGAAATTTTTATTGCCAAACCCCGAGTAATCGGGGGACGGAAAGCCACGGGTCCTTTTGGACAGCCGGGTTGCCAGGCGTGATCTCTGAAAAGGTCACATCGGGTGGTCCGGCTTTTTTTGTTTCAACATTTACCGCCCATTCGCTGGCGCTCATTCGAGACGCGGAGAGCGCGGAGAAAGAAATTTCCATTTGCCGTTGAGGCGGCCGGCAAATGAAAAGATGCTCGGCTGCTGGCGCAGCACAAATCGCCGATTGAATCAGCCTTGCACCATGAGGCAACAATGGATAACGGATTCTTGCCCCCAGGGCTGGCACCATTTGTTCGGCCGGAGCGCCTGGTGATTTTGTTGTTTTCTTCGGTCATCGGTCATCGGTCATCTGTCCGCTGTCTTTAGCAGGTGATCGGCCGTTCAAATACATCCGCGCAATCCGTGCAATCCGCGCCAAAAGAAAATCCTCAGCGCCCTCTGCGGCTCTGCGGTGAATTAAATTACAAAACATTTTTTTACTTTGTCAGATAAGCCATAAACCGGAGGATAGCCAAATGAGACGTAACCTGGTCGGCAAAAAGGTAACCCCTTATCTGCTGATGGTCATGATCTACTCCCTGATGTTTCCGGTGCAGATTTTTGCACTCCCCCAGGGAGGCCAGGTCGTGGCCGGTCAGGCAAATATCGCCCAGACCGATGCCATGAGCATGCAGATCAATCAGGCGACCTCTCAAGCGGCCATCAACTGGCAGCAGTTTTCCATTGCCACGCCCGAGTCGGTCCGTTTCATTCAGCCCGATGCCTCCGCCGTTGCCTTAAACCGGGTCGTCGGGATCGATCCGTCGCTGATTTACGGCCAGTTGACGGCCAACGGGACGGTGATCCTCGTCAACCGCGCCGGTATTTTCATGGGGCCGTCGGGTCGCATCGATGTGGGCTCTTTTGTGGCCAGTACCCTCGATATCACCAATGAAGACTTTTTAGCGGGCAAGTATTCTTTTTTACAAAACCTCGATTCCTCCCTGTCCACCATCGTCAACCTGGGCACCATTGCCGCGTCTCCGGGCGGCAGTGTCTCCCTGATCGCTCCGGGCATCGAAAACCAGGGGACCATCCTGGCCAGCCTGGGCAAGGTGAACCTGGGCGCCGGTGAAGCGGTGTCTTTGAGCTTTGCGGGCAACGAACTGATCAGTTTTGCCGTGGACAAGGCGGTGGTGAACCAGGTTATGGGCCCTGACGGCCAGCCCATGGAAGACGGCATTTTAAACACCGGCACCATCAACGCCGACGGGGGCGAGGTGACCTTGAGCGCACGGGTGGCCTATGACGCCATCAAGAGCGTGGTCAACAACCAGGGGGTCATCGAGGCCCGCTCCATCGATGAGCATAACGGAACGATCCGTCTTCTGGGCAACGACCAGGGGATCGTTTTAAACTCCGGCACCCTGGATGTTTCCGGCGACGATGCCGGCGAGACCGGCGGTACCATCGAGGTGACCGGCGAAAAGGTCGGCCTGGTCCATTACAGCGAAATGCTTGCCTCGGGCCGGTCCGGTGGCGGCAAGGTCTACATCGGCGGCGGATATCAGGGCAAGGACCCCGTTATTAAGAATGGCAAGATCACCTATGTGGGTGCCGACGCCAAAATCGAAGCCGACGCCATCGACAGCGGCGACGGCGGCGAGGTGGTGGTCTGGGCCGACGATACTACCCGGTTTTACGGCGACATCAGCGCCACCGGCGGCGCCTTGGGCGGCGACGGGGGAACGGTGGAAGTGTCTGGCAAGGAAAATCTCGGCTTTTACGGCTTTGTCGACACCCGCGCCCCGCTAGGGCTCACCGGAACCCTGCTTCTCGACCCCACCGACCTAACCATTACCGATACCCCCGCCCTCAGCGGAAGCCTGGATATCTCTCTCCCCGACATTTTTGCCGTTGAAGGTACATCCGAGTCCGTCAGCGCCGGGGCTCTGGAAGCGCTTTCCGGCGCCACCGACATCATTCTGCAGGCCACCGACACGATTACCATCAATCCGTTGACCACGGCTGGCAAGGGAAGCGGAAACGATGCGGAACTGGCCCTGTCGGCCAGTAGTTCCGTCCAGTTTATCGCTGGCGCTGGCGGCATAGACGCCGGTGGGAACCTGATCTGGGTGACCGGTGGTGGTGACCTGATCATCGATGCCATGGGCGCCACCAATACCGTTGGTGCCGGAGACGGCGTTATTTCGGTCCAGGAACTTCGCACGGACAGTGGAAATATTTCCTTGGCCGGGACCACCATTACAGCGGGCATTCTGAATGCTGGCGGCGGTTTGAGCGTCACGGCCGACACCTTCAACCAGAACGGAGCCATATCGACCTCTGGCCAGATCGACATTACGTCAAGCAACGCATTGACCATAGACGAGGACATCACTTCCGGCGGTGCGACCAACATCACGGTGACAGCGGATGACGACGGCACCGACGCGACATTTTTCATTGCCGCCGGTAACACCATCAGTTCCGCGGGGGACCTGACCCTGACCGCCGACGATGTGGATATTCAAGGCGATCTGTCAGCCAGCGGCCAGAAGGTCACCATCAAATCCTATACCGGTGACGACGCCATCGACCTGGGTTCCACTGGAACGGCCACCGCGGGAACCCTGGAGATTTCCAACGCTGAACTGGCCTGGATTACTGCGGACACCTTCGTGGCCGGCGGCACCACCGGAACCCTGACCATTTCCGATGCCCTCGACACGCCGAACATCACCAGCGTCATGCTGGTGGCCGACAAGATGGACCTGGGCAACACCCTGGATGCAAGCGGTGGATCGGTGAACTTGCAGTCCGAAACAATCAATCATGCAATTGATCTCGGTTCCAGCAATGACAATGGGACCGATACCTTGGAACTTTCCGATGCGGAACTGGGCAGAATCACGGCCACTAATCTGGTTGTCGGTACCAGTGATGCCGCCGCTATCACCATTTCAGACGCAATCGATCTTACAACTGCTGCCGAAGCCGACAACCTGATCCTTAAGACCGGCGCCGGTATTACCGACGATAATGCCAACGGGGCTCTCAAGGTTTCCGGGCTCGGGATCGAAGCCGGCGATGATGTGGTGCTGGATGCCGTAACCTTGGGGCACGCTTTGGGTACCCTGGCTGCCGACGTCGACGGCGCGCTGACCTTTGAGCAGACCGATGGTTTCACGGTCGGTTCGGTGAATACCGTCGGCATCAGCGCTGCTGGTGATGTTACCCTCAAGGCCGTCAGCCAGGACATCATCATCTCCCAAAACATTACCAATAACGGCAACGACTCAACAGCCGATACCCTGACCGTACAAGCCGGGCGCAGCATCGTTATTGACAATGGGGCCGATATTACCTCATCCGGTGACGCGTTCAACGTGATCCTCAACGCCGACCGTGATGCCACCGACGGCGGCAACATCCAGATCGGAACCCTTTCCCAGATCCTTAGCGAGGGCGGCGACATCACCCTGGGTGGTGGCACCGATCCCACCGCCACCGCGGCCACCGGGTATGGGGCCGGCGATCAAATTTACGGCATCCTCCTTGACGATGACGCCAAACTCAGCGCCGGCGCCGGTAATGTCAGCCTTCGGGGAACCGGCGCGGCAGAAACCGATTCCGCCCAGGGCGTCGTGATCGGCCAGGGCCTCCATGCCTCCATGGTCCAGACGACATCGGGCGACATCGCCATCTACGGCACCGGCGGCACCGATGCCGGTGGCGACAACACCAACAACAACGGTGTCGCCATTCTGGCCGATGGTCAGGTCACCAGCGACAGTGGTGCCATCACGGTCACCGGGGTGGGGACGGGAGCTTCCGGCGCAGGTATCCTGATTGACTCGGGCAAGGTGGAAAGCACCGACAGTGCCACAATCTCCCTTGACGCAACCGGCTCCGGAACGGCCGGAGGATTAAAAACCACCCAATCAAGCAGTGTTCCGACCATCGGCGGAAGCAGCGCTTCGGGCGACATTGCCCTGACCCTGGATGCGGCCAGTAATGTGGATAGTTTCGACAGCTCGGATGCATCGATCCAGAGCTCCGGCACCCTGACCATCAAGTCCAAGGATGCCGGCGACGCCATCGTCATCGGGGGCGGCACCGGCAGTGGCCAGCACTTCCAGATAGACAACAGTGAGATCGGCTATCTGGCCGACGGTTTTACCGGCATCGTCATCGGTCGCACGGACGGCACCGGAGCAGTAACCGTCGGTTCCAGCGAAACCTTTTCTGATTCTTTGACCATCCACGGCGGGTCCATTTCGGACGGCAGCAACAACTACGTGCTGACGGTCACCGACGGAAGCAACGACCCCGATCTGACCCTTCATGCCACCCAGGGCAGCATTGGCGACAGCACCACCGACCGCCTCGGCGTGAGCGTGGATGGCGACCTGGTGCTGACCACCGAGAATGCCTCCGGCGATGCCTTTATCACCTCGGCCGAAGCCCTTTCCCTGGGCGCCATGACCACCAATGCCACGGCCACGACCGTGGACATCGAGACCACCGGGGCCGACAAGGGGATCACCATCGCCGACAGCAGCGATCTGGATGAGAACCTGGTGCTGACTGCCACCGGTGCGTTGACCCTGGACACAGGGGTCTCCCTTGGGGCGGCCAATATCTCAATGACGGGCAGCGATTACATTGGTACCAACACGGATGACAACGCCATCGAAACGGCCGGCACCCTGACCTTTGAGAGTTCGGGTGCCATGAACCTGGCTTCGGATACGGCTTTCGGGTTGAGCCTGTTCGAACTGCGTTCTCTTAAAGCCGACACATTGGAACTTAAATCGGCCGGATCATCAGCCATCACCTTGAACGCCGACCTGGTCTTCAGCGATGACCAGCAGGGCTTTACCGAGGCTATCGCCGGCACGGTGAAGCTGACCTCTGGCGGGGCGTTGACCGACGCGGACGACTACACCATCACCGCCACCAGTCTGGCCCTGACCGCTGCCAGCGGCGATATCGGCGGCAGCTCCAACGCATTGAACCTGGATGTGGACAACTTCGAAGCCAACGCTGCGGCAGGCAGCATCTACATCGATGATGCCAGCGGCATGGCCATTAGCGGCGGCGGCGTCACCGCCACCAATGGCAGCGTTTCCATTGCATCCGGTGGAGCCCTGGCCGTGGATTACGGCATTTCGGCGGCCAGCGGCACCAGCAGCATCGCCCTGAAGGCCGACACCGTGACCCTGAGTGCCGGCCTCACCGCTGGCTCCGGCGGTATCAGCGGTACGGCCACCGCCGTTGACGTGTACACTGGCGGCAGTATTCAGGATGCTATCGCCATCACCGGCGTGGACGCCGGAGCCACGGTCACCGTCAAAAGCAGTGGCACCTATGATGAGAACGTCACCATCGGCTCGACCAACGACGGCCTGACCCTGACCAGCGATTTCGATCCCACCGGAGGGACACCGGTCATCATCGCTCCGACCAGTGGGGTGGGGATCAGCGTTGTGGAGGCCACCGGAATCACCATTGAAGAAATAAAGGTGGATACCGACGCCAATACGGGTATTCAGGTGGACGGTGCCAGCAACGGAGAGACGGTGGCCTTGAACAACGTGGTGCTCAGCGGTAACGACACCGGTTTTGCGGCCCAGGAGATCGAGACGTTGACCCTCAGCAATCTCACGCTTTCCAGCAATACCACCACCGGCGGCACCGTTACGGATGTGGCCACAGTGGATTTTGCGACCACGGCCGACACGACCGTCGATACGGTCTCCGTGGACAGTAGCGGCCTGACGCACAATGCCAACGACGCCCTGAGTTTTTCCGGCACCATCGATCACGTCAAGGTCAGTACTGCCGGTGGCGAAGATGAGGTCAGCCTGACTCGCGACAACGGCACCATGGAGTTCACCGTCGATACCGGTGCCGATACCGACATTCTGAACCTAGATTTCAGCAATGGCGATCTCGACGGCTTGAAGTGGACCCGTTCCGCAGAGAATGACGGTTACTACACATGGACAAGCGGCGCCGGGCAAGTGAGCTATCTGGGAACTGAAACGCGGAACATTTCTGGCACCACGTCACCTACCACCTACGACCTGTCCCTTGCAGCCAGCAGCGGTACTTTAGGCCTTACCGTTGATGGATTTGGTGACCTAGTCATCTCTGGTGGGGCGAGTTGGACGGATGCGGCCAGCAACGTGGATCAGGTGATTTTGGCCGGAACCAGTGGTGATGACACGCTCACTCTGGATATGACAAACTTTGGCACCAATTTTCCGAGCCTGGTTTTTAACGCCGGAGGGCAAGGGTCGAGCGGTGACGAACTGGTATTAGATAACGGTAGTGGGGTTTTGACGGCCGTCACCTATACATTTGATAGCGCCAACGACGGTTCTATTTCCCTGTCGGATGGAATCAATAGTTCAACGATTACCTACACAGGTTTGGAGCCAATTACTGATAATTCTAGTGGAGCCGATTTCGAATTTAGATTCAATGGCGGATCCGAAACCATCACTCTGCAAGATTACGCCGGGCAAGGCTATTCTGAAATCGATTCAACTTTGGGGGAATCCGTAGCTTTCCTTGATCCCGCCTCTGTTACCATCGATACCAGTTTCGGTAGTGGTTCAGACATAATTAACCTTGATTCCTTTGACAATACTGCAAGCGTGGGTGCCGGTGGCGGAGCTTTGAATCCTGATGTTATCGTTAACACCAGTGCAGATGGAGATACGATTAACATTACTGCCATTACCGGAAGTGGGAATTACAGCATCTACGGCGGAGATGATTCCGACACGTTGGATTTGAGCGGATTGACGGGGCCGCATGCGATCACGTTGACGAATGTTGACGTGGATGCGGGTTTTGACGGCAATGACGGCAGCGGGCT
>JAEINQ010000015.1 GCA_016342285.1 Desulfobacterales bacterium | reverse complement strand
GTGGCAAACAGCGACTGGTGACCGTCGCGCAACGAAAGATCCTCGATCTTGACCGGATTGGCCGCCGCGGGACGCGCTGCATCGTAGTTCATATCCGTCTGGGTCACACTGGTATACTCGTTCATTTTTGGTTTCCCTCCTATATCCTTAAAACCTTAAAGGATTGTTTCTGATTCGTCCGCCCTCTCTCTTAGCGAAACCGGCTGCCGTGAAAAGCCTTGAGCTGCATGAGGTTTTGCAGCTGCATCATGCTCTGGCGTCCGCTGGCGCCCCATAGGTTCATTCCCGCAAGCGGTTGCGGCGCCTCCTGGGTCGTCGCCTGAGCCTGCATCATCAGGGCCTCTTCCTCGGTCCGGATATACTGAATCACTGCGGAAACAGCAGCGATCTTCTTCTTTTTGTCCATTTCAAGGCTCCATACATACGGTTCCATTGGTTGAATTGGTTGAATTGGTTGAATTGGTTCGGCTGGTCCGTGTCATGTAACCAATCAGACCGACTTAACCAATCAAACCGATCCAACCGCCCCTACATGGGAATGTTACCATGTTTCTTGGGCGGACGCTGCTCCCGTTTGCTGCACATGATCTCCAGGGCGTCAATGAGCCGCGGTCGGGTGTCCCGGGGCGCAATGACCGCATCGATATATCCCCGGCTTGCAGCGCAGTAGGGATTGGAGAAAAGCTCCTGGTATTCCTTGATCTTCTCTTTCCGTTTGGCCACGGGGTCCGGGGCTCCGTCGATCTCCTTGATGTGGATGACGTTGGCCGCCCCTTCGGCCCCCATCACGGCGATTTCAGCCGTGGGCCAGGCAAAGGCCATGTCCGCCCCCAGGTCCCTGGAGCACATGGCCAGGTAGGACCCGCCGTAGTCTTTTCGGGTCACCAGCAGCAGCTTGGGCACCGTCGCTTCGGAGTAGCACCAGAGCAGTTTGGCGCCGTGGCGAATAATGCCGTTCCATTCCTGCTGGCTTCCCGGCAGGTACCCGGGAACATCGGCGATGGTCAGCAGCGGAATATTAAAGGCGTCGCAGAACCGGATGAAACGGGTGGCTTTATCCGTGGCGTCAATATCCAGGCAGCCGGCCAGCACCTTGGGCTGATTGGCGATGATGCCAATCACCCGCCCGTTGAGCCGGGCATATCCCACGATGACGTTCTTGGCAAAATACATGTGGGGTTCGAAAAACTCGCCGTTGTCGACAATGGAGTGGATCACATCCTTCATGTCGTAGCTGGTATTGGGATTGTCGGGAATGATGGCGTCCAGGGCCGGATCGATTCGGCGCGGATCATCTCCGGTCGGCATCACGGGAGGGTCTTCCATGTTGTTGGACGGCAGAAAGGAAAGCAGTTTCTTGGTATGATCAAGGGCATCGGCATCGTTTTCACAGGCAAAGTGGGCCGACCCGCTCTTTTCGTTGTGGGCCATGGCGCCGCCCAGATCCTCGAAAGAAATTTCTTCGCCGGTCACGGCCTTGATAACATTGGGCCCGGCGATGAACATGTAGCTGCTGTTTTTAACCATTAAAATGAAATCGGTCATGGCCGGCGAATAGACCGCCCCGCCCGCCGTGGGCCCCATGATGGCACTGATCTGAGGGATGACGCCGGAGGCCAATGAGTTTCGGTAGAAGATCTGGCCGTAGCCGGCAAGAGAATCCACCCCTTCCTGAATCCGGGCGCCTCCAGAGTCGTTGAGACCCACAAAAGGGACCCCGGCCTTGACGGCCAGATCCATGACCTTACAGATCTTTTTGGCGTGCATTTCACCCAGGCTTCCGGCCCGGGTGGTGAAATCCTGGGAAAAAGCAAAAACAGGGCGCCCCTCGACCAGACCATGTCCGGTAATGACGGCATCGGAAGGGACATCGACATTTTCCATACCGAAATTATTGCATCTGTGGGAGACGAACATGTCGATTTCACGAAAAGTGCCGGGGTCAAAGAGATAGTCGAGCCGTTCCCGCGCGGTCATCTTCCCTTTTCCACGTTGCATGGCAACCGCTTTTTCACCACCCATCTGAAGGGCTTTTTTTTCTCTTTCCCTCAAATCCTTGATTTTATCTTCAACGATACCCATCATGCGTTCCTTTCGCCTCGTGTCGTCTAGGGTTGATGATCTGACGCTGACGCTCAATCCCGCTCTCCCCAATTGGGTCCGAACCGGTTCTTTTTTTGCTGCGAGACAACGGCCAGCATTCAAAAAACAGGCATGGCAAAGGGATAAACATCCCTAAGCCGGCCTGCCGTTGTCAAGGAAAAAAAGCAGTTCTCCGGCTGCCACGGTCGCAGCGGTATCCCCGCTTTCCACACGCCGCTTGATATCCGGCAGCCGGCACATCACCTCGGGGTGCTTCAAAAATCGTGACTTCAGGCCTTCCTCCACCAGAGCCCACAGCCAGTCCAGAGCCTGGTGCCTCCGCTTTTGGGCCAGTTCACCGGTGGCAGACAATTTTCGATGGTAGTCCCGGGCAGTATCCCAGATCGAATCGATCCCGGCCATCTCCAGGGCAGAGCAGGTAAGCACCGGTGGACTCCAGGTGGGCGTGATCGGGTTGAGCAGGTGCAGGGCGTTCTCGTAAGTGGCGCGGGCACGATTGGCTTTTTCCACATTGTCGCCGTCGGCTTTGTTGATGGCAACGGCGTCGGCCAGTTCCAACACGCCTTTTTTTATTCCCTGGAGTTCGTCTCCGGCGCCGGCCAGCATCAGTACCAGGAAAAAATCGACCATGGAAGCAACGGCGGTTTCGGATTGCCCCACCCCAACGGTCTCCACCAGCACCACGTCAAAGCCGGCGGCCTCGCAAACCAGCAAGGTCTCCCGTGTCTTTCTGGCCACGCCACCCAGGCTTCCGCTCGATGGCGAGGGGCGGATAAAAGCACCCGGCGCCACAGCGAGTTTTTCCATGCGGGTCTTGTCCGCCAAAATGCTGCCGCCGCTTCGCGAACTGCTCGGGTCCACGGCCAGTACGGCCAGGCGTTTGCCCTGCCCGACGATGTACATGCCGAAGGCTTCGATGAAGGTGCTCTTTCCCACCCCGGGCACCCCGGTGATGCCGATGCGGATCGATGTCCCCGAATGGGGGATCAGTGCGTCGATGATTTGGGAGGACAGCGCCTGGTGTTCCGGGTGGCCGCTTTCCACCAGGGTAATGGTTTTGGCCAGGACACGGCGGTCGCCGGCCAGTACCCCGTCAATATAATATTTCGGATCGGTTGCGATCATGGGCGCTGTTTTATCCACGAAAAAATGGAACGGTTGTTTTGCTGCAAACGACAAAAAATCTTCAACTTGCGTATTGAATCAGACCTGTTTTTCCAGGGCATCCATCAACCGGTTGGCCGATTCGGGAATCGGTGTACCTGGCCCGAAAACCCCAACCGCACCGGCCTGGTAGAGAAAATCGTAGTCTGCCGGCGGAATCACGCCACCGACAACCACCAGGATATCGTCTCCCCCTTCACGGCGCAGTGCCTCAATGAGCTGGGGTACCAGGGTCTTGTGCCCAGCGGCCAGGGAACTGGCCCCCACCAGGTGAACGTCATTTTCAATGGCCATTTTGGCGGCCTCTTCCGGGGTTTGGAACATGGGGCTCAGGTCCACGTCGAATCCCAGATCGGCAAAGGCGGTGGCCACCACCTTCACGCCCCGGTCATGGCCGTCCTGCCCCATCTTGGTCAGCAGGATCCTGGGACGGCGGCCGGTCTTTTCCAAAAAGTCATCGGTCCGTTTTCGCAGGGCGTCGAAAACCTCGCTGCCGGCAAATTCAGAGGCGTAAACGCCGGAAATGCATTGGGTGGTGGCCACGAAACGGCCGAAAACCTTTTCCATGGCATCGGAAATCTCGCCCACCGTGGCCCGGGCCCGAACCGCCGGAATCACCATTTCCAGCAGGTTGCCGCCCTGGTCCGCACAATTGGTTACCGCGGTCAACGCGCTTTGGACGGCGGCTTCGTCCCGCTTCGCCTTCAACTCCTGAATTCGAGCGATCTGTTCGTCTCTCACCGCGCTGGGCACTTGCAGCACGTCCATCTGTGCCTCTTCGGCCAATTTATACTTGTTGACGCCGACGATCACGTCCAGCCCCTGGTCGATGCGCGCTTGGCGGCGGGCCGCCGATTCTTCCACCCGCATCTTGGGCATACCGGTTTCGATGGCCTTGGCCATGCCGCCGAGTTGCTCCACTTCGTCGATGATTTTCTGGGCTTCGCGGATAATGCCGTCGGTCAGGGCTTCCACATAATAGGAGCCGGCCAGGGGATCGATGACCTTGGTCACCTGGGATTCCTCCTGGACGATGAGTTGGGTGTTCCTGGAAAGCCGGGCCGAAAAATCGGTGGGAAGCCCCACCGCCTCGTCAAAACTGTTGGTATGCAACGACTGGGTGCCGCCCAGCACCGCGGAGAGGCACTCCAGGGTGGTCCGGATGATATTGTTGTAAGGATCCTGCTGGGTGAGGCTCCACCCGGAGGTCTGCACATGGGTCCGCAGCATGCTCGATTTCGGATTTGTCGGGTTGAACTGGCTCATGAGGCGATGCCATAGGAATCTGGCCGCCCGAAGCATGGCGATCTCCATGAAAAAATTCATTCCCACGCCGAAGAAAAAGGAGAGCCTCGGGGCAAAGGCATCGATATCCAGTCCCGCGTTTAAGGCGGCCCGCACGTACTCGACCCCATCGGCCAGGGTAAAGGCGGTCTGAAGTACGCTGTTGGCCCCGGCTTCCATCATGTGGTAGCCGCTGATGCTCACCGTATTGAATTTGGGCATGTTCACAGAGCAAAAACCGACAATGTCCGAAACGATCCGCATGGAGGGCCCGGGCGGGTAGATGTAGGTGTTGCGGGTCAGGTATTCTTTTAAAATATCGTTCTGGATCGTGCCGGACAGCTTTTCCTGGGAAACCCCCTGCTCCTCGGCGGCGACGATGTAGCCCGCCATCACCGGTAGCACCGCGCCGTTCATGGTCATGGAAACCGACATTTTATCCAGGGGGATCTGGTCGAAGAGAACCTTCATGTCCTCGACGCTGTCGATGGCCACCCCGGCCTTGCCGATATCCCCGGCCACCCGGGCATGGTCCGAATCGTAACCCCGGTGGGTGGCAAGGTCAAAGGCCACGGAGAGCCCTTTTTGTCCGGCTGCCAGGTTTCGGCGGTAAAAGGCGTTGGATTCTTTGGCGGTTGAAAATCCGGCATACTGGCGGATGGTCCAGGGCCGGCCGGCATACATGGTGGCCATGGGCCCCCGGACATAGGGTCCGAATCCGGGGAGGGTATTGACGTGGGCCATGTCCTCCAGGTCTTCGGCGGTATAGAGTGGCTTGACCCGGATCCCCTCCGGCGAATCCCAGTCCAGGGACTCAAGGTCCCGTCCCCGCAATTGCTTGGTTGCAAGTTCCTTCCATTTTGCCAGTTCCGGATGTTCTGCCATGATCTCTCCTTTGTCGCCGGGTTGCCTATTGAAAAACAATCGTTACCTGTATCAATGAAAAAAGCACGAAAGCAAGCGCATGGGCCTGCATTGCGATCTATTTTTCCTGCCGGGCATCTGCGTCAATGCCTTCGGTCTTACCATCTGGCTGTCGGTCGACATCAGAAATGCCCCGCCAGACCATTTCGAACAAAATATTGGCCTGAATTGCCAGGCCTTCGCTCTGCCCCCTGGATATCCACATAAAAAAAGAGCGCTGCACCAGCCCCAGCATGAAATCGAGAAGTACGCCGGCGCGCACCTTTGAATTGAGAAATCCTGCCTGTTGCCCCTTTCTTAGAACATCCAGGTACAGGTGGATCATTTTTTTTTGTTGAAAGGTTTCGTCAGCCATCCAGGTCTTCATGGGAACGGTCATAAAAAGGATCCGCCCCAGCCCCGGATGTCGCTCGTAATAATCGAGTTGAAGCCAAAGCACCTTGCGCAGCTTTTCCTTCAGGTCCTCGATCCCCTGAAGGTGGTCGACGATCCGCTCGGTCAACTCGCCGAGCCAGACGTCGACGAAGGCAAAGAGTAGACGCTCCTTGCTGCCGAAATGCTGGTAAATGGTGCTGAAACTGACGCCCGCCCGCTTGGCCACGTCACGGATATTGGCCTTGTGAAAATCGGAATCGGAAAAGGTGTCCAGGACGGCTGCACCGAGGCGTCGTTGCACCTCGGGCCGCAGCCCATTGAACATAGTCCCTTTTTTCTGATTTTCCATCCTGGTTGAAACGCCCCACGCCAAGAAGCGTTCTATCGAACGCTTTCCAAAAGACAACAACCTTGTTTCGAACCTGTTTGGCCAAATAACTATTTGTATTATATATAAATGAATTATTTCCTGACAAAATTAACGGGTTTCCCGGTAACATTGTTACCGGGAAACCCGTTAAAACAAAAACACCGGCGACTGTCAAGAAACAGTTGATTCCGCTTTCATCAATGAGCAGGCGTTATTGCTTAATGATGATGGTCGGGTAAAACCCTTCCAATTCGCCGTCAGGGTAGGGCTGGATGGTATTGAAAGAGATTTTCTGATTCCGTTGGGCATGCCCTTTGGTTTGGTTCGTGCTGAAAAAGGCGCCATTGGTCTCGAGTATATGACGAATGCGATCCCTAAAGCCGGCGATAAATGTAGCGCCGCTGCCTTCAAATACCATGGCGCCTTTGGACATGCCGTCGGTGACCTTGGCAAACGCTTTCTGACTGATGCTGTTGTCCGCCAGTTCTTTCTGGTCGGTGATAAGCCCCCAGACCACCTGCCCCGCGGGAATGGTCAGGGGCTCTTTGGTGTCGATAATGGTGTGAGGCATGATGATGCTATCCTGGCCGATGGTGAGGCGCGCATCCGGGCGTCCCCTTAAAAACGAGTTAAACCCCACAAATACGGTTTTGCCCAGATCCGCTTCAATGATCTTGGCACCGTGGGCCGTCACATTGTTGCCTTCCAGGCGCGAGTTGACGATGTAACAATTCTCCTGGGCATTGGCGCCGTTTCCGAGAAAAGCGTTCTGTAAGAACGCCCGCTGGGCCACCAGCACATTTTCACTGATGGTGGTGGTGGGTTTAATCACGGCAAAACGGTCCACGGATGCATTGTTGGGAACGTCAACGGCCGGTTCAATGTTAACGACTTCAAAAACCCGCTGAAAGGCCTCCTGTCGATCCTCCACGAAGTCGATCAGCAGGCCCTGGGGCAGGCTCCCCGGCTGAAAATGGATATAGCGGCTCAATCGATCCAGCGGGTATTTATAAAAAAAATTGAAATTCCCCGGACTGCGAATCCAAATTGTGCCGGGGTCGATATTCAGGTGAGCGATTTCTCCGGCCTGGATATAGGTAAAGGCCCCGATGATGCTGTCGTGGGCAGTGGTCAGGTCGATGGTGGAAAATGGCCCCAGAAAGCATCCCTCCACCGGCGAGCCATGAATGTTGGCATAGTGCGAGGACACGGTATCCTTGATGAAAAAGGTTTCAAGGGTTTCCGGATCATGGGTAAAACAGTGAACCAGGGTCTTAATCAGGTAACTGTCCTCAATGTCAAATTCTTCATCCCTGGACAGCTGAATGTTCAAATCCTTGAAGCGAAAAAAATCATCCTTCTTCTTTAATTCATCGCCGCGGATATCACTTTTATACAGAATGGAGCCGGTCACTTTACATTTGCCCAAAAAATAACTGCCGGCCAAACTGGAATCCCTGAATTGGAAATCAAGCGGGTGGTTGGGTGTGATACCGTAAAAAGCGTAGAATTTTTTAAACTGTTGGATGGGTATGAGGTCGCGTACCCATGGGCCCACATCGTAGCCCTGTTCTCTTAAATTGATATTGACTCTCTGGATGATCCGGTCAAACAGTTTTTCCATTGCCTTCATAATCCGTCCTCATCAATGATCGCTTTCGCATTCTTTCATGGTATGAAAAATTGCCGCAAAGGCGTCCGACAATCGCAAGATGCCGACAAATTCAGTCTCCCGGGCAACCAACAATGCCAGGTGGTGCCCCACAACCATCTGGTGGATGGCCAGTTCCAGCGTTGTTTCCGGTTCGATATACTCCCCTTCCGTGGGCGCCTGCATAATCGTTTCCACCTTGATCTTGGATACTTTTTTGCACAAGTCCCTCAGGGAAATGTTTTTCCGGCGTTTTTCATTGACCAGGGTCCTTACGAATTTGCGGCTGAAGCCGAACTCTTCAAGCTCGTCCAATTGGAAGAAGTGTTCGTCATCCGGCTGGATTTCAATGGCACGCAATACATCCATATGGCTTAATTTACCAACGACCCGGTCGCGTTTATCAAGAACCAGAACAGCGCGGTGCCGGTACTGGGTATGGTCATACTCCTCTTGCGCCTTTTCCAGCGCCAGGACCGCTTCAAACAGGGTGGCCCCTTCCCTGACGGTTGCATATTCGGAAAGCGGAACCATCAACTCTTTGACGGAGAACGTATTCATCGATAACCTCCGGAACGCTTTATCAGGCTTTTGAAAAACGATTGCGCTCATGACGTTTTTCAACACCCTGCTGGAAGCCGGCCATAGCATAAACAATACACGGAAATAACTTTATAAGCGGTTAAGGCAACAGGTGTCAACTTGCTTTGAAAAAAGTCAGCAGCGCGTGCAGGTTGGTCAGCGGGTGCGGCGGACAACCGGGGATAAACAGGTCCACCGGAAGGAGTTTGTCCAACCCACCGGTAATTTCCGGGCTGTCACGAAACGGCCCGCCGGTCAGGGTGCAGCTACCCACCGCGATTACGGCCTTGGGCTCGGGAATGGCCTCATAAGTTCGCAGCAAGGCCGTTTTCATGTTACGGGAGATGGGCCCGGTGACGACGATGGCATCGGCGTGGCGCGGCGAGGCCACAAAATTGATGCCGAACCGGGCCAGATCGAAAAAGGGGGTGGCCAGAACGTTCAGGTCCGCTTCACAGGCATTGCAGCCGGCCGCGGACACCTGGCGCAATTGCAGGGACCGGCCGAAGAGCCGCTTGAAATGCTGCCGGGAATGGCTGGCCAGATCGGCCAGGGATCCGTCGGTGGACAGGTGCTTTTTTTCGGCCACGGCGATTTCAAAATCCTGGGTAAAGGTGACAAAGCGGCCCTGGGACACCCGTTCGCAGGTCCCGCAGAAGATGCAGCGGCCCATATCCAGTTTTCGGGCATCGCTGTCGATGGCCTCCTGGGGGCAGGCGGCGGCGCACTGGGCCACTATTTCCGCGGATGCTTCCCGGTGGATCCGCGGACGGCCCCGATAGCGTTTCCACAGTTCAATTTTTTCTTTTGGATACCCGCTCGTTCGGTAGCCCTGCTCGAATCTGTTTTTCAGCGTATTGAGCATCTTGATCTGTCTCCACTAAATTTGCGTTAGCATTGAAGCCGTTATCATAGTCTGTAAAGGTTATCCGCGATGCTCAAGTTGACTATTTAGAAGATTGATTTTAACCACGGAGTTCACGGAGAACACGGAGGGATAAATTTAAAAAGAAAGTGTTTTGGTTTTCTCCGTGCTCTCTGTGAACTCCGTGGTGACCAAAACGATATCGGGGACACTGGTCTTTGACGCTACACTTGAGTTTCGTAGACAAGCTGATTGTCTCTTCCACCCCGCATGGGCGCTACAGGTCGAACCCGCAATACGACAGGTTAAAACTTTTGTTGTTCAGCGGAAAATCGGAGATCCCCGTATCGCGAAGAGACATGGACAGGCCATTCCAGTTGTGGAACGAAGGGTCCTTTATCTTGTAGCGCAGCAGGCGGCCGGCGTCGTCGGTGAGCAGGCAATGCGACACCTCACCGCGCCATGCCTCGTTGACGGTCACCACAAAGGCCGAACCGGTCAGATTCATTTTCGTTTCGGGGAGCACACAGTCGGTTTTGACCGGATCTTCCAGCATCGACAGGATCAGCCGCATGGATTGCAGGGCCTCATCGGCCCGCAGCTTGGCCCGGGCATATACATCTCCGGTGGATTCGGCATTTTCCGGAATCTCCAGGCGGCCATAGTGTTCCGTCGGGAAGCAGCGGCGAGCGTCATAGGCGAGGCCGCAGGCCCGGCCGGCCGGCCCTACCAGGCCGAGATGTTCCGCATCGGCCCGGCTGACAATGCCGCACCCCTCGAAGCGGGCCCGCACGCTGGGCGTTGAAACGAGAAGGAGGTCGATGGTATGGGCAACCTGGGGCTGGATTTCCAGAATCCTCGATTTCAATGTGGTGCGGACGTCATCGTCGATGGCAAACCGGACACCGCCGGGCCGGATCAATCCCTTGCTGAAACGGTTGCCGCAGAGCAGCAGTGACATGTTGAGAAAATCTCCGCGCATGCGGCCGCAGTAGTTGGCCGGGGGCAGAAAGGCCACATCGCCGCTCAGAGCGCCCAGATCGCCCACATGATTCTGGAGCCGCTCCAGTTCCAGGGCAATGGTCCGGATGATGCGGGCCCCGTCATCGGGGGCGATGCCGGTAAGGGCCTCGACCGCCTGGGCCTGGCAGAGGCTGTGGCCCACGGTGGTGTCACCGGCAATGCTTTCGGCCAGAATCGGCAGGCGCTTGGCGGCGGCTGCGAGCAGCATCGGCTCCATGCCCCGGTGCTGATAGCCGAGTTGGATCTCAAGGTTTAAAACCCGCTCTCCGATGCAGTTGAAGCGGAAATGGCCCGGCTCGATGACGCCGGCATGAACCGGACCCACGGCGACTTCGTGGATTTCGTCTCCGGCTACGCTGTAATAATCGTAACGGCCGGGGATATCTTTAGCATAATCATTGCCGAAAACGTCCGGCAGACCGCGGTAATTGGGATGGTAGCGGACCATCTTCAGCCAGGGGTGGCCCTCCGGGCGGATGCCATATTGTTCGGCGATTTCCCGCTCAAACAGGTGAAACGGCTCACAGTGGGCGCTCAGCGCGGGGTAGGCCGCCGGCGCATCCGATCCGGCCACCAGCAGGCGGTCGGTGCGCAACACCGCCAGCAGCTTGAGCGCTGCCCCATCCGGGTAGGCAAAAAACTGGACCACCTTGCCGCCGGCACCGACGATCTTCATCGCCTCCCGGCGAAACGTTTCGAACGGCAGGTGCGGGATGGTGTCCCGGGCAACGGCCGCACCATTGGATATTTCGATAAAACCAGTCTCCATTAAAAACCTCCGCCGCTGGAAGTCACCGCCTGGACGATTGCCTGATACAGGGGATCCGGAAGCCAGAAGCACAGCACCAGTGAGGTCAACAGCAACGCATACTGGGGCCAGATCATGCTGGCCTTTTCGGGAATACGGATCTCGGTGTCACTTGGATTGAACGAGATCTTCATCACCTGGTTGGCAAGGCCGGCAAAGATGACACACAGGCTCAGGATGAAAACGCCGACGCCCCAGTAATGCCCGCCGCGGAAGGCCCCGATGATGATAAATAACTCCCCGATGAAAATGCCAAAAGGCGGGAATCCGGAAATCCCGGCAAAACCGGCAAAGAACGCCACGAAGGTGCCCGGCATCTTCTTGGCCAGGTCGCCGGTACCGTCGATCATCCAACTGCCGTATCCGGAATGAATATTGCCCGACGTGAGAAACAGGGACGACTTGATCAGGCTGTGGTGGATCAGACAGACCATGGCCCCAAAGGCCCCGATCCCGCCGATACCGGTGCCAAAGGCGATGATTCCCATGTTTTCGATGCTCGAGTAGGCCAGCAGCCGCTTGTATTCGGTCTGCTTCAGGATAAACGTCGCGGCAGCCATAATCGAAAGCAGGCCGAATGTCATCAAAATGGTGCCGGAAAAATCGCCCAGGCCGGCAGCCACCATAATTTTATTGGTTTTAAAGATACCCAGGTAAGCGCAGTTGAGCAACACGCCCGACAGCAGGGCCGAAGCCGGGCTGGGCGCTTCGCTGTGGGCATCGGGCAGCCAGGTATGCATGGGGGCCAGCCCCATCTTGGTACCGTACCCGACCAGGATGAACACAAAGCCGGCTTTGAGCCACAGCGGGTCAAGGTCCCTGGCAACCGTGGTAAGCGCCGAAAAGGAGACCGGCGCATTGACCTGGCCCGCATCCATAGCCACCGTGATGAGCACCGATCCCAGCAGGGCCAGCGCAATGCCCACCGAGCAGATCAGGACGTATTTCCAGGTGGCTTCCAGAGCGGCCGAAGACCGGTGGGTGTAGATCAGCGGGGCGCTGGCCAGGGTTGTGGCTTCGATGGCGATCCACATTACCATGATATGGTCGGAGAGGGTCACCATGGTCATGGTGGACAAAAACAACAGCATCGAACCGGTAAAGATCTTCTCGGAGCGGATCTCGGCCGCATTGAGGTACCCTGTGGTGTAAATGGAGATCAGGAAAAACAACAGGGAGATCACCAGCAGCGACAGCAGCCCTTCGGGGGTGACGGCAAAAAAGTCCGGAAACAGCGGGGCCGGCCGGCGGACCCACAGCTGGATGGAAAGCAACAGGTGCAGTGCCCCGGTGAGCACCAGCAATGGCCGCCTCAGGTTACGGGGCAGGAAAAATGCCAGGCAACCGGTGAGAAAGGGTGCCAGGAAAACGATTTCAACCATTCAAAGCCACCTATTCCTTTAACGTTCTGAGCAGCGCCGTGTCCACATCATCAAAGGTCTGCTTGATGTTCTGCAGGATGACGGCCATGATCATCACGCCGGCCAGCACATCCAGCAGTATGCCGAATTCCACGATATGCAGCGCCCGCATCGAAAAGGTCGTCCCGACCAGGTATATCCCGTTTTCCATCATCATGTATCCCAGGACCATGGCAATGGCATTGCGTCGGGCAATGAGCAGAAACATGCCGGCCACCAGGACCGTGATGGCCGTGGGCAGAAGCAGGGCACTGGCGCTGCTGGTCGGCAGGTTGAAATTGCGGCTGACAAAGGTCGCCCCGACAATCAATCCGAGTCCGGCAAGCAGCGAGGCATGGTAGCCGATGATCGGCTCCACCTCCCGACGGATGGCCACTTTCTTGATGACCAGATAGATGCAAAGCGGAATCACGATGCCACGAATGACCAGGGTGACCAGGGTGAACAACAGGCCTCCGCCCGTCATATCGTGGCCGACAAACAGCGGCACGACGGAAACAACCACGCCCTGGAAGGCCAGGACCTGGATCAGCCCCGGGAGGCGGCTGGAACCTAAAGAAAACAGGATGGACAGCATGACCAGAGACAACAAGGTATCCATCGGATGGCTCATCGGACAAACTCCAGGGTGATAACGGTTGCAAAGAAGGCCAGCGCAAAAGAGGTCAGGACAAACTTGGGCACCTGATCCATGCGATAGCGGGCCATAACCGACTCGGTGACCCCGACGGCGATGTAGACGACCAGCAGGGCGGCAAGATACAGCCCCATGCCCAGGGCCGGTTGGCCCGGGTCAACGGGGACGATCAGGGTGGCGATCATGGACGCGTAGAAAAAGAGCTTGCAGAACGAACCCAGTTCGATCAGTCCCAAGTCCGGCCCGCTGTGATCCAGGACCATGACTTCGTGGATCATGGTCAGTTCCAGATGGGTGGCCGGATCGTCCACGGGAACCCTTGAATTCTCGGTCAGCAGGACAATAAAAAAGGCGATGACGACAAACAGCAGCGGGGAGCCGGCCGCCTGCCACAACGCCCGGGGCTGGCCTCCCCCAAAGTAGGCGGCCAACTGGAGTTTTTCCGTCAGCAGGTAGAATAGGACCAGCACCATGAAAAGAGAGGCTTCGCAGATGATGGGGAAATAGGCTTCCCGGGCGGCGCCCATGCCTTCAAACGGGGAGGCCGTGTCCATGGCCGCGGCAATGGTCAAAAAGCGTCCCAGCCCCAGAAGGTAGAGGATGAAAATCACGTCTCCGGCAAACGAGAAAAGTGGTCTGTAGCCCGCAATGGGCAGAAACATCAGGGCGGTCAGGATGGCCCCCAAAGAGACCATGGGCCCCAATTTGAACAGAAAGGTTGTGCTGGTGCTGTACACGGACCCTTTCTTCAAGAGTTTGATCAAGGTGAAGTAGTTGATCAGCAGGGGGGGGCCTTTCTTGCCTCCGAAAAAGGCTTTGACCTTGAGGATGATCGCCGAGAAAAATGGCGCCACGAGAATGGCGAGGAGCCAGAGTATGAAAGATTCAATCATAGAGCCGCCTCAGTATAGGTTCGTTTCCATCCATACCACAATGGCCGCGGTTGGACTGTCTCGCCTGTATCCACTTGATAGCGAATTAGAATTACACAAAAAACAGCAACACCACGATGGCGGCCAGGATATACCCGATGTACAGGTGGATGTCCCCGTGCTGTATCCAGTGCAGCCTGTCGAAGAGCCAACGGATCGGCTGCACCACCGCCCGTCCCATGTACCGTTCGGCAATGTCGTTGATGTGGCTGTGGTAATGGGTTTTTTGCGGAAACCGGCCTTTGATCGGCGGATGGTCTTCGCAGAGCGGCGCCACGGGTTTGAAAAACGCCAGAATCGAAGCCGCATAAGAAGCGCCGGTATACTGCATCTTTACCGTCGGTTGGGTAAATCCGCACCCCCAGGTGCCTGACCGGGTGACGGTTTTGCCTTTGTAGGCCAGCATCCTCAGGGCCATGATCACGGCCAGAACAACCAGGAACAGGGCCGCGGCCTGGCTGATATGGGTGGTGGTCTGTAAAAACGGCTCTAGCGGAATCCTGCCGTACCCCAGTTCCATGGCGCCAACCGCTTTCAGGGCCATGATGACAAAAAACCGGGGAAACACGCCGATGAAACCACAGGCCGCGGCCAGAACCACCATGGGAAGCAACATCGTTTTCCCCTTTTCGTCCACGTCCGCGGCTGCCTGCGTGCGGGGCTCGCCCTGAAAAACAACACCCACCACCTTGGAAAAGCAGGCCAGGGCGAGTCCGCCGATAATGGCCAGGCTGACGATGGTCATCACCCCCATCACCATGGCGGTCTGGTTCAACGCCACGCCGCGAAAGCTGCCCATATAGATAAAAAATTCGCTGACAAACCCGTTGAACGGCGGCAGGCCTGAAATGGCCAGCGATCCGATCAAAAAGGTGATGCCGGTGACGGGCAACTGTTTCATCAGGCCACCGAGGGCATTGATGGACCGGGTACCGGTTTTTTGGATCACCACACCGGCCCCCATGAACAGGAGGGATTTGAAGATCGCGTGGTTGAGGACATGCAGCAGGCCCCCGGCGAACCCGAGGACCGCCATGACCGGCTGGCCGGCAGAAACCCCGATCATGCCGATCCCGATGCCCATGAGGATAATCCCGATATTTTCGACGCTGTGGTAGGCCAGCAGACGTTTCAGGTCATGCTGCCCCAGGGCATAAACGACCCCCAGTACGCCGGACACCATGCCGGTGATGACCACGATTTCGCCCAACAGCGCCGTGTGCAAGTCCAGTATGCTGTAAATACGGACGATCCCGTAGATACCGGTCTTGATCATCACCCCGGACATGACTGCCGAAATATGGCTCGGGGCGGCCGGGTGGGCGTGGGGCAGCCAGACGTGGAATGGGAAAATGCCGGCCTTGGAGCCGAAACCGACGAAGCAGAGGACAAATACCGCGGTCTTCAGCGGATCACTCAGGGAGGCGGCGATCAACGCAAGGCTGCCGGTCTGGCCATAGATCAGGCCGAAGCCGGAAAGAATGAACATGGCCCCCACCTGGCTGAAAACGATGTAAAGAAGTCCGGCCTTGCGGTTTTCCGCTGACTGGTAATCGTAGATCACCAGGAAAAAAGACGACAGTGACATGCTCTCCCAGGCCAGCATGAACGTCAGCATGTTGTCGGCCGTGACCACCAGGGCCATGGAGACGATGAGCAGGCTGAAGAACAGGGTGTTCACCGCGGTCCTCAGCGTCTTTTCCGGTTTGTCCATATAGTGAAAACTGTACAGGGCGGACAGTCCACAGACGGCATAAATGGTCACCAGGAAAAAGGCGGACAAGGTGTCCATGCGGAACGACAACGGGGAGATTTGCATCAAATCAACGGCGGCGGTCGAGTTCCCGGGAACCATCAGCCTGGCCAGGGCATCGGCAAAACCGATCAGACACCCGGATACCAGTGCCAGCACACTGATGGTTTTCATGATTTTGAACCGTTTCCGGGTGAGCAGGGCGGCAGTGCCCCCGCAGGTGATGACCAGGTTTGCTAAGAAGAAAAAATCCATACCCTCCCCTGTAAAACATCCTGGCCCGAAGGACCGGGCTTTGGTTTGCCCCTGGCAAGGGGGGACAAAGGACCTCCGGGAAAAAGAAACCATCGGTATGAGTGAACCAAAGGCCCTTGAAACCAAGGGCCTTTTTGGTTTGCATCACTGGGAACGTCCATGGGTGTCCATCCATTTAAAAAAACAGGTTGCGGATGGGCTCAACCTAACGCGAGGCGATGATAGCGTTTTTTTGCCTGGATCTCAATCGAATAAATCAGGTCTTATCCCAGCGTGATGGGCATGCCCATCAGAGGCCACAAAACGTAGATGGCAAAACCAACCACCACCATCAGGATAATGCTGGCCGGTATCCCGTAAAGAAAAAACTCGGCCGTGGTGAACTGTTTGGAGTCGTAGGCGATGGCGTTGGGGGCCGCGCCCACCAGCAGCAGAAAGGGCATGCCGGCTGTCACCAGCGATGCGAACAGAATGACCTCGCCCGAAACACTGAGATAGGGTGCGATGACCAATGCCACCGGCAGAGAGATGGCGATGGCCGCCACGTTCATGATGAAGTTGGTCATGATCATGACAAAAAAGGCGATGCTCATGACAAAGACGAACCAGTGGGATTCCTTGAACATGGCCAGCCAGTTGATGGCGAGCCACTCGGCCGCGCCGGTTTCCCACAGGCAGAAACCGATGCTCATGGCACCGGCGAAAAGAAGGATGATGTTCCAGGGAATCTCCTCCAGATCGTCGATGTCCAGGATGCCGGTGATAAAGAAAAGAATGGTACTCACGAGGATCAGTGCCGTCTTGTGGGGCGGATTGAAACCCGGAATGAAGGCTTTCAGCACCGCCGAAACGGCCAGCCCGAGAATGCAGAGCCCCACGATGCTGGCGGCGAGGACCTCCTTGCGGGTGATGCCACCCAGATCTTTGTAAAGGGCCTTGGCCCGGTCCTTGAGCCCGGGAATGGTCGCTCTTTCCGGCTTCGCGACCACCATGAAGTAACCCCACAGGAGAAAGGTCATGAGCCAGCCGATGGGGAGCATGTAGTAGGAGAGTTCGAAAAAACCGATGTCCTTCTGCATGATGTCTTTGTAAAAACCGATGGCCACGGCCCCGCGCGCCGCCCCGAGAAGGGTCACGATGGAGCCGGCGCCCGCCACGTAAGCCATTCCCATGAAAAGGCCTTTTCCGAATTTGGTGGGTTTGTTGCCCTCACCGTAAAGGCCGTAAATGGCCACCAACAGCGGGTAGATGGTGGCGGCCACGGCGGTATGGGCCATGATGTGGGCCAACGCGGCCGTCACCACAAAGCACCCCAGGTAGATCATGCTGGTGCGCTCCCCGACAATGGCGAGCATCTTGTAGGCCAGGCGCTTGGTGAGCCCTGTCTTGGTAAAAACCAGGCCGATGACGATGGAGCCGAAGATAAAGAGCACCGACGGGTCCATGAAATCCTTGAAGGCCTTGCCGGCCGGTCGGATGAGAAACAGCACCTGCAGGACCCCGATGGCCAGGCTGGTCACGCCGATGGGAACCACTTCGAACACCCACCAGGTGCTGGCCAAGAGGAAAACGGCCAGCGCCCCCTTGCCTTCCTTGCTGAGCGCAAAGTGCTTGCCCATGGGATCGACGGCATCGGGCCAGGCCGGCGAATAGTAGGCGATGAAAAAGAGCAGAATCCCTGCAAACAATGCGGTAAGCTTTCCCCATTGGATCGAATTTTCAGTTTTTGCGTCACTGTCGTATGTCATCTACTTCAACCTCCGAGTCGAATGTGGTCACGGCCGATGCCGGCGAAGGAAATTCCAATGGATCATGAAGGGGTGCTGCGCTCCGTCTGACAAGCCTTCATCACATGGAAAACCGCCGAAAAAACGTCCGTAAGCCTCAGGATACCGGTGATCTTGTCGCCCTTGGCGACCAGCAGAGACTGGTGGTGCCCCATGACCAACTGGTGCACGGCCTGATCCAGGGAAGCCTCTTCCTCCACGAACTCCCCTTCGGAAGGTCGGTGCATGACCTCCCGGACCTTGATATCCATGGCCTTTCGGCACAGGTCGGTGAGAGGGGTCGACCACATTCCGTAGCTTTTGAGCAGGGACACGGTAAATGATTTTGAGAACCCGAAATTTTGAATCCCCTTCTGGCTGGCCATTTCGCTGTATTTGGGTTCAAGCGCCTTGAGTGCGTCCAACTGGCTGATCTTCCCTACCACGTGACCATCGGCGGCAACCACCAAAACGGCCCGGTGCCGATAACGGGTATGATCAAAGTCCGCTTGAGCCTTTTCCAGGGTGATGACGGCGTCAAAAAGCGTGGCGTTTTCACCCACGGTCGCGTATTCGGCCAGCGGCACCATCAGTGTTTCAATCGTTAATTCTTTCACAACAACGCTCCTTATGAGAAAATATCTTTCAAGAAAAGAGTCCTCGGGACCGTGTCTACCAGCCCCGTCGCTTGATAATGGTCTCAATTTCGGCCTGCCGAATCCGGTCCTCCTGCTCTTTTTTTCGAAGGTGGGCCTTTTTCAGCTTTTCGATCAGGTTTTCGGTGTCGCAAGGTTTCATCAAAAAGTCATAGGCCCCGATTTTCATCCCTTCGATGGCGGTTTCCACGGTGGCGTTGCCGGTCAGCATGATCACCTCGATCAGCGGCCACTGTTTTGTGATCTCCCGAAGGGCCTCGATCCCGCTCATGCCCGGCATGAGCACGTCGAGAATCACGACGTCGATGTCTGTCCCCTGCTCCTTGAGCCGGAACAAGGCGTCCTCCCCCGAAAAAACCGCTTGGGCATTCATTTCGCGTAACTCCAGGCGCTCGGCGAGGGCCTGGGCAAAGGCCTCTTCGTCATCCACGATCAGCACGTTGATTGACATGTTCAGTCTCCGTTATCTGGTTTGGCCCGAATTGCTCTCGTTTCCTTGGGAGCATTTCGGGCAATGGTAAAGAATCTGGTTATGCCGAGACCGCTTTGTTACAAGTGACTCAAGTGAACTAAAGTTTGGAGTGCGCTAAAACTGATGGCCCTGTAAAAAATCCAGAATTACCACAAAGACACAAAGCACACAAAATTAACATCCAAAATTTTAACTGTTTATTCTTTGTGTCTCGTGGTTAAAAACCATTTTTTACGAATGAATCAAAATGAAGGGATTCTTCACCTTTTCTTAAGAAGGCGTTCACTCCTGAAGCGGGCCGCGGCCCGAATCCGTTGGGTGAGCGCCTCCAGATCCACCGGCACCAGGAGGTCGTCGAAAACACCCAGTTTCATCGCCTCAATGGCCCGGGAAACGGTGGTCGGGCCGGTTAAAACGATCACCTCCGCCGGACGCCGTCTCTCCCGGGCAAACCGGATCAGGCCCAGGGCCTCACGCCCCATGCTTTCCAGATCGATGACCACCGTGTCCAGATCGTGTTGGCCCAAAATCCGGTAAGCTTCGGCGGCGGTGTCGGCTTCGTGCGCATTGAACCCCGACCGGACGAAACGCTGAAGAAACCGTGCCCTGACGCCCGGATCGGAATCGACCACCAGTATGTTCAGTTTCGAAGCACCCATGCCGAGAATAACACCCCGTGGCCGAAGCCCCATTCCACTGTTGCCAGTCCGCCGCGAAATTGGGCGCTTTCAAGACCCACGGCATGGATGAAATCATCGATGACCGTTGCCCGGGCCCTCTTTTTCATTGCGTTTTCCTCGTTTTGCGGACTTTTGTTGCCAGAGCATAGAGCAATTCGGGTGCCAAAATGCTTATTTTGCAATAACAGGATGTTAGCCATTTTAAGGGCCTGCGACTGTCCATAATCATACAATATGAAACATTATGAACCATACGAATTGAAACATAGAGAAACATTTCGGGGGTAGAGAGCCGGACGGGCTGGAGCCTGTGGAGAGGGCCTGCCCTGGTTGCCATAGGCGCTGGTGGCCTACCGGCAAAGAAGCCAGCCCGAATATTGAGGATTGGACAACGGGCAAACCGAAAGGCGGAACAGGGTTGATGTCACGGGCCATGGCGGTTGCCGTCCGGCCGATGATCTGAAGGTGCCGGCGCATATCTTTATCTACCCCTTTATGGGCCTCGGCGCCAAGGCGGCCTGGAACCGCTCGATCAGTTCCTCGATTTGAACCGGCTTCATCAGGTAATCAAAGGCGCCGAGTCTCATCCCCTCGATCCCTTCTCGCGTTGACCCCCGGCCGGTGAGCAGAATGACCTCTACCCGGGGATGGGCCTTCTTGATCTGGCGAAGGGTTTCCAGGCCGCTGAACCCCGGCATCATGACGTCCAGCAGGACAATATCCGGTGGGTCCTCATCAATGGCCGTCAGGCCTTCCTGCCCGTCCAGGACCACCCGCGTAGAAATTCCTCTGAGCTCGAGTCGCTCGGCCAACGTACCTGCATATTCCTCCTCATCGTCGATCAACATGACCCGGTAATCGGACATCATTTCACCCCATGGCTGGTTTTGACTTTTTGGGAAGGGCGATATGTTCGGCTTCAGTCAACGCTTCCATCCATAACCGGGAAAAAGAAGATATCGCCGGCCCGTAGTGTTCCGGCAGCGTAACGGCCCAACGCTTCTTCGTAGGGACCGATGACCGAATCGATCACGTCGATCCGCTTCCATTTCATATACTGGTAATATTCGTCTTCAATGCCGGAACAGATCACCGCGTCCACGCTTTCGGCTAAAATCAAATGGCACAGATCCTCCTGGGAGGCGCTGGGCAGCACCATGGTCCGCTCATTCACCACACGGCCTTCAGGGTCGATGGTGGCAATCAACACTTCGGAGGTCAGGTCGAAGCGGGGGGCCACCTCATTTTCGGTGATGGTGATGAGCACTTTTTTAAGGGGAGTCGTCATGATTCCAGACCGTATTGTTTCATCTTGCGCCAAAGGGTGGATCGCCCCCAACCCAGTACCTCGGCGGCCTTGGTGCGGCGGCCTTTGGATTGGACCAGGGCTTCAAGAATCATGGTTCGTTCCAGGACGGGCCAGCTCATGGTGTCACCGGCGGCCTGAACGGCCTGGGCTAAAGGGGAACGCCCGCCGGTGTGGGCCTCGCCGGAAGGGGCCGGAACCGTTTTTTCGACCGATGTGTCGAAAAGATAGGCGGACAGGTGTTCTACCCCGATGACATCCCCCCGGACAATCCCTACGGCATACTCGACGATATTGCGTATTTCCCGAACGTTTCCGGGGTAAGCGTATGCGTTGAGCAATCGGGTCGCTTCCGGCGTGAACCCGGTCACCCTTTTTCGAAACCGCTGGGAAAACTCGGTCAGGTAATGGGCCAGCAGCAGCTTCACATCGCCGGTGCGTTCCCGCAAAGGTGGCAGATGGACCCGAATGACGTTGAGCCGAAAAAGGAGATCCTGGCGGAAGGCCCCCTGGTTGACCATGTTTTCAAGCTGTCTGTGCGTGGCTGCAATCACGCGGACATCGGCCTGAAACCCCCTGGAAGCCCCCAGGGGGTAAACAATCTGGTCGTCGAGAAAAGTCAACAGCTTTACCTGAAGGGGAAGCGGCAAATCTCCGATCTCCGTAAGAAACAAGGTGCCGCCGTGGGCCATCTTCAGCCGGCCCGGCTTGTCACTCACGGCGCCGGTGAAAGCGCCCTTGGTGTGACCGAAAAGTTCCGATTCGAGAAGGGTCTCGGGCAGTGCCCCGCAATTGACCTTGATAAACGGGCCCCGGGATCGGGTCGAAGCCTCGTGAATCACCTCGGCCACCAGGTCTTTTCCGGTTCCGGTTTCGCCGGTGATCAACACCGCCGAGTCGGTCTGGGCCACGGCCGGAAGGATATTGAACACTTCGGTCATCTTGGGGCTTTGGCCGAGCACCCGGGCGAAGAACCCGGATTTGTTCATTCCCGTCGAATCTTGTGTCATGGTCCGGATTTCCTGGATGGTTTCCATGAATCCGCACAAATCGCCGTTGTTGTCACGCAGGGCGGTAGCGGTGATACGAATGTCCAGCTTACGGCGCTGGCAATCGATCATATCTCCCTCCAGGGAGACGGCGCTGGATGCGTTTTGGGCCTGAAGGGCCGGGCAGAAGCGGCCGCAGAGATTGGTCCTGAGAACCAACCGGCAGGGCAGCCCCGTGATCGTCTCCCGGCTGAAACCGGTGAGGGCCTCGAAGGGCCGGTTGGCTGCCAGAACAGACCGATTCCGATCCAGGATGACCAGGCCGAGGGGGATTTCGTCCAGGAGGTCGAGCAGCGGGATCGGTACACCGGAAAGCCCCTCGATGCGCGGGGCCAAAGAAAGGGGGGGCAAAGAAAGGGGGGGCAAACCGGAACGCCGGCCGGCCTTTCCATCGAGGTCTTTTCCTGTATTGCCACCTGCCATGGCTTACCTATTTTCCATCCATAAATGGCCTTTTTGCCCAATCTCTGCGTCAATCAGCGCCATTTCTTGTGCGGCGTAGCCGGCTACGCCTCCGCGCAATGGCTCGATTGCCTTGACCTTGGACAAAAATTCTCATTTATGAATTGGAAACGTCCATAGGTGCCCATCCACGAAAAATGCAATTCGTGAATGGGCACTACCTAAACACGATCCGTGTGGAGCGACTAATGTTAATGGCCCCGTAAAACAGAGAAGACCGTCTTTTTTCGTCATTCCCGCGAAGGCGGGAATCCAGTCATTTACATGGTTATGGATGCCTGCCTTCGCAGAGCCTGCCCCTGCGAAGGCAGGGGCATGACGGGATTTGGGTCTTTTTACGAATGCATCAGTTTTAGGCTTTAAGTGTTAAACCCAAATGCCGGGTATCATGCCAAACCAAAATCTGGCCTGACTCAGAGGACCATGTCCTCATTATAAGAAAAAACAATATCTGGCACGGAAAAAGCCGTCTGTCAAGACGGTTTGAAACAAAATGAGATCATTTTGGCTGAACGGATATCAAACGTAATAAAACAAAAAGCCGAAATCAGCGACGATAAAATGTCTCTGATTTCGGCTGCCTGGTCATGGGTTCAAAATGGTTTGCGACCGGACACCACCTATCCGGCGGCTGTAACTGTTCTCGGGGTTGAAACGATCACGGTGTTCCGAACCCTCGCACGGTAAGCGTTTACAGGGTGCCGTAGATGCGAGGCGCCGGGCATGCAGACATACTTTTTTCGTATTTCAAATGCCCGGGAACAAAGTCACGCATCACGGCGTGATGCCCTGTGAACGCTGACAGGCCGCTCAATCCCGCTGGCAGAGCTCCACCAGTACACCGTTGGTGGCTTTGGGGTGCAAAAAGGCGATCTTGGCACCGCCGGCACCGATTCTTGGGGCTTCATCGATCAACCGCACCCCTTTTTCCTTAAGTTCGGCAAGGGCGTCTTCGATGTTTTCAACCCGAAAGGCCACAT
This sequence comes from Desulfobacterales bacterium, assembly GCA_016342285.1. Taxonomy (GTDB): domain Bacteria; phylum Desulfobacterota; class Desulfobacteria; order Desulfobacterales; family JAEINQ01; genus JAEINQ01. The sequence continues at coordinate 73,312 of JAEINQ010000015.1, read as the reverse complement.
GCTGGATTCCCTGGCCCTTTTTTTCGATGTATTTGGCGACGGGGCCGTCGGAAGCCGTGGACTCCAGCAGCTCCACCTCGCTTTCACCCACGGGGAAAAAAGCGGTGGTCACCTTCTGGGCTTCGACGGTTTCCGCCCCCTCGAAGGGGAGCCCCAAGACCTCGCTCCAGAAAGATTTCCCTTCGTCGATGCTGTTGACGGCAATGCCCAGGTGATCGATTTTCAGGATTTTCATATTGGCACTACTCCTTTTTGTGTGTTTCCAATGACATGAAAGCCCTAAGCTCGGGCTTCCAAGGGAATGTATTTTGTATTGGGTGCTTGGTGTTTGGTTAAATTCAAAGACAGCGTTGGCTGTCATGATCCTTTCAAAACACCAAAAACAAAATACCAAACACCTACCCTTTAACCTTTTCCATCGCCCGCTTAAACCCCGGCATGGCGTTGACGATGGTGGCGTCGTCAACGCAATAGGCCAACCGGAAAAAACCCGGCCCCATGAAGCCGCTGCCTGGCACGGCCAGGATCAGCTCCTGCTGAAGGATCCGGACGAATTCGACATCGTCGGCAAGGGGAGAGCGGGGAAAAAGGTAAAAAGCCCCCGGCGGCGTAATGAATTCATAGCCGCAGTCTGCCAGCCCGTCACAGAACAGATCCCGTTTGCGCTTGTATAGGGAGATATCGACGCTGATTCCCTGAATGCAGGAGACCACCCGCTGCATCAGGGCCGGTGCATTGACAAAGCCGAGAATGCGGTTGGCCAGTGCCATGCCGCCCATGAGCGCCGCCCGGTGGGTCGCCGACGGGTTGACCGCCAGAAAACCGAGCCGCTCGCCGGGAATGGAAATATCCTTGGAATAGGAGGTGGCCAGGATACTCTCCTTGTAGCAGGTGAAGATGCTGGGCACCGTGACCCCGTCGTAAACGATTTTCCGATACGGTTCGTCCGAGAGCAGGTAGATGGTCTTGCCGTACGCCCGGCTTTTTTCCGTCAACAGTTTCCCCAGAGCGGCAAGGCTTTCAGCGCCGTAAACCTGGCCGGTGGGATTGTTGGGAGAGTTGATCAGGACCGCCTTGGTCTTTTCCCCGATGGCGTCAGCCATGGCTTCGAGGTCCAACTGGAAATCGGATCGCGTGGCCACGGGCTTCAACTCACCGCCGTGGTTGTCCACATAAAACCCGTACTCCACGAAACACGGCGTCGGCGCCACCACCTCGTCGCCCGGGTCGAGGATCGCCTTGAGGATGACATTAAGGGCCCCGGCCGCACCGCAGGTCATGATGATCTCTTTTTCGGACACCTCGGTCTGCTGCTCCCCGGAAAGGTATTCGGCAACGGATTTGCATACCTGGGGATAACCGGTGTTGGGCATGTAGCAGTGGTCGCCCAGGCCGCAGGAATCGACCGCATCGCGAAGGGCCTCGCTGAACTTCTCCGGTGGCGGCAGGTTGGGGTTTCCCAGACTGAAATCAAAGACCTTGTCAGCCCCGTGTTGGGCCTTGAGTCGTCCCCCTTCTTCAAACATTTTACGAATCCACGAGGATCGGGTCATGATGGTTTCGATTTTTTTGGCTACGGTCATGGTCGTACTCTCCCGTCACAACTTTTTAAAGAGAAAGTGTTTGGTATTTGGTGTTTTGTATTTTGGTCCCTATTGGACCCGCCCTTCCAAACACAAAAAACCAAACACGAAACACCCTCTGGTTTTTCAGGCGACATTCTCCACCGATTCCACCCCGGGCACCCGCTCCTTTAAAATCCGTTCAATGCCGTTTTTCAGCGTCATCTGGGACATGGGGCAGCCAGCACATGCTCCCTTTAGCCGGACCTTGACCAGACCGCCTTCCACGGCCACCAGTTCCACATCGCCTCCGTCTGCCTGAAGCATGGGCCGAATCTTATCCATTTCCGCCTGCACTTTTTCCTTCATAACCGCCTCCTTCCCTGTGGTACAACCAATGAAAAACACCATCGAATCGATGCCGACACGTGTTCGGCAGCCATTATCTCTTAAGGCCAAAACCCATTTGGGTTCAACCGTTAATTCGTGTCCAATCCCCAGTGGTCCTTTTCGCGGATGTACATTTATATGTGGTTCCAATCCAGAAATATGGATGGAAACTAATCCGCTTGCCGTTCAAAGTAAAACGCTTTTCGGAAAGAATCAAACCGGTCCTGTTCGATGGCCTCGCGAATCCGTCTCATGAGATCCAGGTAAAAGTGAACATTGTGGATCGTATTGAGACGGTAGGCGAAAAGCTCCCTGGCCATATAGAGATGCCTCAGATAGGCCCGGGAATAGTGTCGACAGGTATAACAGGCACAGTTAGCATCAATGGGGCCGGTGTCGGATTTGAACCTGGCGTTGGAAATATTGATCTTGCCCGAACCGGTGAAGAGATGGCCGTTTCGCGCATTTCGGGTCGGCATGACGCAGTCGAACATATCAGCGCCGCGGGCCACCAATTCCACCAGATCCGTCGGCGTTCCCACCCCCATGATGTATTTGGGGCGGTTGTCGGGAAGCAGGGGCAGGGTGAACTCGGCCATGTCGTACATGATTGGAGGCGGCTCCCCCACACTCAGGCCGCCCAGGGCATAGCCGGGCAGATCCAGGGCAACCAGCTCCTCGGCCGACCGTTTTCTAAGATCTTCGTACATCCCCCCCTGGACAATGCCGAAGAGGGCGTTTGCCGCCCCGGCGTTTTCCTGCCAGAAATCCCGGCATCGGGTGGCCCAGCGGGATGTCAGGGCCAGGGCCTCCGTGGTCTCCTCCCGGCTCGCCGGATATTGAATGCACTGATCCAGGCACATGATGATGTCCGAATTAAGGCAGATCTGGATCTCCATGGATTTTTCAGGGGTCAGCAGGTGACTGGAGCCGTCGATGTGGGACTGGAAGGTGGCCCCCTCTTCGCTGATTTTCCTCAGCGTGGCCAGGGAAAAGACCTGAAAACCGCCGCTGTCGGTCAGAATAGGACCGTCCCAGTGCATGAAATCATGGAGCCCTGAAAATTGTGCCACCACCTCGCAGCCCGGCCTCAAGTATAGATGATAGGTGTTGCCTAAAATGATCTGGGCCCCGCACTGGTAAAGCTCTTCGGGCGACAGGGCCTTGACCGTCCCCAGGGTGCCCACCGGCATGAATACCGGGGTTTCAATGACGCCGTGGGCCGTTTCGAACCGGCCCGTGCGGGCACGGGTTTCGGTGGATTGGGAGATTATTTCGAAGTTGATCATAGTTATCAGTGTTAGGTTTTAAGTGTTAAACAATCATCATCGCATCACCGTAACTGAAGAACCGGTATTGCCGGGCAACGGCCTCGGCATAGGCGGCAAGGATTCGGTCCCTGCCGGCAAAGGCCGACACCAGCATCAACAGGGTCGATCGGGGGAGGTGGAAATTGGTCACCATGGCGTCCACCATATTGAACCGGAACCCGGGATAGATAAACAGGTCGCAGGCGCCCCTGCCGGCGATGATTCGCCCCCCCTGACCCGCCGCGTATTCCAGGGTGCGCACGGCGGTGGTGCCCACGGCCACCACCCGTCGCCCCTCGGCCTTGGCCCGGTTGATGGCTTCGGCAGCACCGGCCTCGATATCGAAGGTCTCGGTATGCATCCGATGCTTACGGATGTCCGTCACCCGCACCGGCAGAAACGTTCCGTATCCCACATGGAGCGTAATTTCAACGGCGCTGACTCCCTTTGCCCGCAGGCTGTCCAGCAGCGGAAGGGTAAAGTGCAGACCCGCCGTGGGGGCGGCCACCGCCCCTTTCCTGGAGGCATACACCGTCTGGTAGCTCTGGCGGTCATCACAACCGGCCTCGGTATCCGGGGAGCGATTAATGTACGGAGGCAGAGGCATTTTACCTATCTGTTCAAGCATTTCCCAAAAGGAACCGTGTCCGAAAAACCGCACCCGGTAGATGCCGTCGCCCACGGCATCGACCACCTCGGCGGCAAACCCATGGTCAAAGCCCAGGCGGGTACCGGGCCGCGAAGACTTGGACGCCCGGATCAGGCAGCGGCAAACCTGCGGCAAGTCCCCGGAAGCGTCGGGATCGGGAAACCCCAGGACCAGCACTTCCACCTTGCCACCGGTCGCCTTGGTCCCGTGCAGCCTGGCCGGTATGACTTTGGTGTTGTTGACCACCAGGACGTCGCCCGCTTCCAACCGGTCAACGATTCCGCCAAAACGCTCGTGTACCCGTCCGCCGGTCGTCCGGTCGACAACCAGCAACCGGGACCGGTCCCGCCGGATCGAGGGCGTCTGGGCGATGAGGTGTTCGGGAAGGTGGTAGTCGTAATCGTCTATGGAATACATGGATGGAAACTAACCCCGATTGCCCAGAAAAACCAGAAACAGGCCGGCCAGCATCATCACAAACCCCATGGCGCGAAGGGAAGCTTCCGGCATTTCCAGAATCTTCTCCACCCAGGTTTTCATCTTTTCCGGGACGGCGAAATAGGGCATCCCTTCCAGAATGAGAACCATCCCCAGCACGCAAAGAAAAAATTTCATGGTCTCCTGTTTGGGGTTTCGCCCCGTCAGTGGTCCCTTCGGGATGTCAGCGGGGCTTCGCCCGTCATTGCCTCTCACGAAGTGAGCCATTGACGCCTGCATAGCAGGCCCCTGACACGAGCGCAGTGAGTAAATGACATTCGCGTAGCGAATAAATGACGCCCGGCGGGCCATTGCCTCTCACGAAGTGAGCCATCCGAACGCCACCCGCTATAGGCATCAACCCGTCGGTTTGTCAAAACAAAAGGAGGGTTTTCGGTTGACTATTGATCTAATATTGGTCAGTTATACAGGCGTCTGTCAACCGTGCCCGGATATCCCGGCGGTAAGCGGCAAAGTCGGTGATCGGCCAGGGCAACAGGCCCCGGACCATGCTAATTTGAGCCTTAAATCAACAAAAGACGCACAAACGGAAGGGCATATGAAATTCGAACCGGTCATCGGGCTGGAGGTTCACGCCCAGCTGAAAACCAATACCAAGATTTTCTGCGGCTGCTCCACGGAATTCGGAGCACCACCCAACACCCATGTCTGTCCGGTCTGCCTGGGCATGCCCGGCGTGTTGCCGGTCCTAAACCGCAAGGTGGTTGAGTTTACCCTGCGCATGGCACTTTCCACCCATTGCACCGTTTCTCCCCGCAGCCGTTTTGCCCGAAAGAATTATTTCTATCCGGATCTGCCCAAGGGCTACCAGATCAGCCAGTACGAACTGCCCATCGCCGAGCACGGCCATATCGATATCGAAATGGCCGATCAGGCAACACGAATCGGCATCACCCGAATCCATATGGAGGAAGACGCGGGAAAACTCACCCACGATCCCTACCGACCGGTCAGCATGGTTGACTACAACCGAACCGGCGTGCCGCTCATGGAAATCGTGAGCGAGCCGGATATTCGCACCCCGGAAGAGGCAGGGGCCTATCTGCGAAAGCTTCGATCCATTGTGCGATACATCGATGTCTGCGACGGCAACATGGAAGAGGGTAGTTTTCGCTGTGACGCCAACATCTCCCTTCGACCGCGGGGAACCGAACCGTTCGGAACCCGCGCGGAGATCAAAAACCTGAACAGTTTCAAACATGTGGAAAAAGCCCTCCACTATGAAATCATGCGTCAGCAGGAAGTCCTTGCCGACGGCGGCCAGGTGGTCCAGGAGACCCGGCTGTGGAACCCGGACAAGGGCCGGACCGAGTCCATGCGGGGCAAGGAGGAGGCCCACGACTACCGGTATTTTCCCGACCCCGACCTGCTCCCCCTAGCGGTGGGTCCGGAGTGGATCGATTCGGTCCGAAAATCGCTTCCCGAACTGCCGGACGCCAAAAAGGCCCGCTTCACGGACCAGTATGACCTGCCCGTCTACGATGCGGACCTGCTCACCACCAGCCGTGATCTGGCCGATTACTTTGAGGCCTGCGTTCTGGCGTGTAAGTCCCCCAAAGAGGCCAGCAACTGGATTATGGGGAGCCTGCTCGGCCTGCTCAACAGCCAGGGCATAGAAATTTCGGCTTCTCCGGTATCCGCCGAAAACCTGGCCGGCATGATCCGGCTTATGGACGAGGGGGTTATCAGCGGCAAGATCGCCAAGACGGTCTTTGACGACATGGCGGCGACCGGTAGGGCCGCGGAAGCGATCGTCAAGGAAAAGGGGTTGGTTCAGGTCACCGATACCGGCACCATCGAAACGGAAGTGGACAAGGTGCTGGCTGCCAGCCCCGACCAGGTGGCCGAATACCGAAGCGGAAAAACCAAGGTCTTCGGCTTTTTTGTCGGCCAGGTGATGCGGGCCACCCGGGGTAAGGCCAATCCCAAGATGGTCAATGACATCTTGAAGGCCAGACTGGGTTGATCCGCTTTGCGGATGTCGTTTGCCCTTTTGGAGTGTCATTGACGCGAGCATCGCGAGCAAATGACGCTCACGAAGTGAGCCTTTTACGCCTGCAAAGCAGGCCCCTGAAACGAGCGCAGCGAGTCAATGACGCTTCACCGATGACTTGACGGAAACCAGGTGTGGTGTATAGTCGTGGTGTATGTATGGCAGGGGGAACCATGATAAGGACACAAATATACCTGACAGATCGTCAACGCGCTGAATTGGCTTCTATTTCCAAAGCCTTGAAAATTAAACAGAGTGAACTCATTCGAGAGGCTGTTGATCGCTTCATAGACCAGGCCGGACAACACCGGCGTGAGATCGTGTTGCGAGAGGCGGCAGGAATCTGGAAAGACCGTGAGGACCTTCCTGACTTCAAGGCAATGCGAAACGAATGGGACAGGCCATAGTTATGGCAGGGCCAATTCTTCTCGACACAGATGTTCTGGTTGATTTTTTTCGTGGCTACAGCAATGCGGTGACTTTTATAAACGCAACCGCTTCCCGGATCATTTTGTCGGCCATTGTTGTTGCTGAACTGTATGCCGGCGTGAAAGGGGATGAAGAACAATCAGCCGTAGAAAATTTTATTGCCCTCTTCCGTGTTATCCCCGTAACGGCTGAAATCGCAAAAACCGGTGGGCTTTTCAAACGCGCTTACGCCAAGTCCCACGGCGTCGGCCTTGCAGACGCAATCATAGCCGCCACCGCTGAAACCGAAAACGCCGAGTTAAAAACGCTGAATATCAAGCACTACCCAATGATAAAGGGGATGGTACCAGCCTACAAGAAATAGAAGGATGGCATTAAACGGATGGTTTTATAAAAATGGTATCTTTCAGACAGAGCGCTCTTTTCCAGGATCGCCGTCTCCCGGTCCTGGAAAAAATGATGAGTTCTTTGAGTTCTCTTCGTGTGGTGATTCAATTAAAAAGCGGTTTTGAATCGTTTTTCAATATCCGCCGCCGTCATGCAGTACAGGGCGTCGATGAAGGCGACCTGAAAACTTCCCGGACCGGCAGCATTTTCCACCGCCATTTCGCCGGCCATGCCCATGACGGCCATGGCATGGGTCGCCGCCGCCACCGGGACCGGGTTGACCGCGGCAAAGGCGCCGCAGAGGGCCGTGGCCGTACAGCCCAGGCCGGTGACCCGTGGCATCATGGGGTGGCCGTTGGCAACGGAGGCTGTTTCGGTGGCGGATATGATGTGGTCGGTCTCACCACTGACGCAGATGACGCTGCCGGTGGACCGGTTAAGGTCGCGGGCCGTGTCCATGGCCGAATCCGACGACGCCGTGGAATCGACGCCTTTGGTTTTTGCGTCGGCCTGGCCCAGGGCCATGATTTCCGAACCGTTGCCCCGAATGATGGTGGGTGCGGTCACGCCAATCAGATCCCGGGCTGTCCGGGTTCGGTAATCGGTGGCACCAACCCCGACGGGATCGAAAACGATGGGAATGCCGCGCTCCTTTGCCTTTCCCATGGCCAGGAACATGGATTTGATCCAACCGGGACTCAATGTGCCGATGTTGATCACCAGGGCCCCGGCGATGCCGGCCATCTCTTCGACCTCTTCTACGGCATGGGCCATGACCGGAGAGGCACCAATGGCCAGCAGCGCGTTTGCAGTGGTGTTCATGACCACGTAATTGGTGATGTTGTGAACCAGGGGGGCGGTGGTGCGGATGGCTTCAACATCTTTCCAGATTGTGGTGGGATCGATTTTTGTCATGGGTTTTCCTTAGGGTTCAAGGGGGTGCCTTTTGGTGGCCGTACCTTTTTAAAGTGAGCCTCCACCCGCAGAGCGGGTGGCCTCAGAAGGCCCTCCTTAGGAGGGCTTTTGGAAATTCACGGTAGTCGTTTTTGCCGGGACGGTAGCGAAAGCGGAGCCTCTTCCGGTTCACCACTTGAAGTGGTGGTTTAATGCCAGAATTATCGATAGCGCCATTATCCTCTGACACTCGACCCCTTGGCCCCTTGGCCCCTCGAATCCTCCTAAAGCTCTATCTTTTGCCAGCGTATCAATAGTTGGACCACGATGCCGACACCAAAGGCGAGCCCCATGTTGGTGGTGGCAAATCCGATGCCGGCGATGAGACAGGCCACGAACAGGTCATTCTTTTCCTGTACATCGCGGATCAGCATGGCCAGTTCCAGCCCGGCAAAGATCAGCAGAACACCTAAAATACTGTTGGGGATGGCGGTGAGCAGGGCAATGCCCAGCTTGCCGAAGACCAGGGCCAGGACCAGAAAGACGGTGCCGATCATGAGGTTGGCGCCGCCGGTGCGGGCGCCGAAGCGGTAATGGGCGGCCAGGCCGCCGGCCCCGTGGCACATGGGCATGGCTCCCATGGCGCCGGCCGCCAGGTTGATCCATCCCATGCTGGTGGCAAAGGCCCGGTTGGTGGCCCGGGTCGTTGCCGGGCCGCTACCGAACAGGCTTTTGCAGGCGTCGGTGGTTCCCATCACGGCGTTGCCGATGGTCAGCGGAAGCTGGGGAATGACCAGCAGCACGAAGGCGGTCATGAAATCATTGAACCCAGGTGTTTGCAGTTCGATGGGGGTCGGACCCAGGGCCAGGGGAGTGCCTTTCAGGGCGCCAAAACCGATGCCGATGACCATGCCGGCCGCCACCACCACAAGGGCTGCCGGAAATCGCCGGTTGGCGATGAGCAGCAGGACCGCGGGAAAGGCCAGCAGACCGACAGCGAGATTGATCCATTCGTTGACCCCGCCGACGGTGCCTGCCGCCTGAATGAAAAGCGACTTATCCAGAACAAAGACGATTCCTTTCTTGATCAGGATAAACCCCAGACCGAGTTGGATCCCCCGCACGATGGGCCGGGTAAAGAACCGGGCCAGCCAGTCGATGAGTCCGGTGGCGGCCAGGATCAGCAGGATCAGGCCGAAGCTGATGCCGGCGGCGGCCATGATCGACACGGTGATCTTGGCCGGAAAGGCGATGGCGATGGCACTGACCAGTTTGAGCGGCTGGACCGGCACGGGCAGCCGGAAGTAGAGGCCGCTGGCCAGGTAGAACAGGGCCACCATGAGCAGCACGGCCGAGACGCTCAGGCCGTTGAGCACCATGAGTGCCACGGAGAGGGGGATCAGGGTGCCCAGATCCCCCAATGAACCGGCGAATTCCATGCGATCGAATTTGAATCGGGTCTTTTCCATTGCGATTTTCCAATCATTTACGGCCATGCATATCTATCAGATTTGCCGTGAAAAATCGAGCCGGGGAATCTTTCTAATCGAGGGATTCCTTAGTGTTTCGATTCGCAATTACTGCGACATATCATTTATAAACCGGGATCTGTCCTGACTTCAGCCAAGCTTACGTTATCGTATTTCTGACAATCTGTACTGGGTGTTCTTGGCGCCTTGAGCGAAGCGGGCGGTAAGATTATTCGGAAAATCGCCGTATCAGGGGCGCGGTTCAAAGGCCTCGGTGAATCCATCCACGCAGGCGATCCAGAGATTTTTGCCGGTGCGGTGAAGATCGATGTGATGCATGCCGAGCCGGTTCCAACCCGTGCCGGATCCGGTGATGATCGGCCTTTTGGCCAGGCGTTTTTCTTCGTAGCGCCGGGGGGTCAGTGCCGTGACCCTAAACCCCCAGACCTGGTTGCCATAAATCGGGGTATCGTCCTGGGCGAATCGAAGGATTTGGCCGTCCACCACCACGACCCGGCCGCCGGGACGGGCGATGTTTTCATCGCCTTTGACCACCGGACTCAGCCGGTGTTCGGTCCAGGGTCCGAGGAGTTTGTCGGCGAAAAAAAGTCGCAGGGTATCGTTGGCTATCGGACCGTTTTCGGCAAAAAGCCACCAGCGGCCATTATGACGGAAAAGGGTCGGGTCGACATAGTGGCCTTGAATCAGTTCGCTGACAAACTGCCATTTAATGGGAAAGTCTACGGCTTCGTAGAGGCGGATTGCGCCGGCCTGCCAGGTTTCGGCAATCATGTAGACCCGGCCCGCCCAGGGAAAGACGCAGGGAAAGGCGAGGCTGAAGGGTTCATCGAGAACGATGCGCTCGTAGGTCCAGGCCAGGCCATCGGCGCTGGTGGCCAGGCCGATATCTCCCTGGCGGGTATCGCGATTGAAGACTTCAAAGAACATGAACCAGGTCGACCCCTGGCGGATCATAAAGGGGTCGGCAACGAAAGCGGCCGGGGCATCGGTGACTTGAGCGGCGGTCAGGACCGGGTTGACCGCTCCCGGTGCCGGCGCCAGGGTTGTGGGCGATGTTCCCTGGTAGATGCCGATGGCCCAGCAATATCGGTCCGGGTCTTCGGCGACGGCCGGGGATAGGAAAACAGCGAGAATCAAAAATGGGAAGAGCACTTGTCTGAAAAATTGGTTCATAGCGGATTTCTCATTTGGCACCGCTTGTTTTTTAACAGGGATACACAGGATAGACAGGATCATTTCGGCATTAAGCCACCACTTCCAGTGGTGGACCCGGAAAGGATCTACAGTTCCGCCGAGGACAACGGCTAAAAATGGCAGAATGCCTTCCTTAGACATTGGAAATTGGGAGTTGGACATTGGATATTGATGATCTCTCCCCCGGGGGGCCTACCTGAGACCACCTGCTCACCGGGTGGGGCCTCACTTTACCCTCTCCACACTGCTCGGGGTTGGTGCCCAGCCAGTTCCACGGGCCATCCGCGGCCGAATCCTGTCTATCCTGTTCATCCCTGTTAAATCAAAATGCCCGTTTTTCCTGTTCCGGATCGGCGCTGAGGGTTTTGTACGTTCCGTTGAGCCAGTTTTCCAGGTCGCTGACATACCATTTGGAGAACCGGCGATCCGAGGGGCCGCCGGCCAGGTTGGTGCGGCAATGGTCGGTGGAAAGGTCGGTCACGATCCGAAACGACGGAAAGAACGTGGTTTCCCGGCCGCCGCTCCGGTAGATCTGGCCCTGGTGGATGGTGGCCCGGCCGCCGATGCCGGTCACCGGCCCGCGGTCGAAACCGAGAAAGGCCGGAAGCTTTCCCCCAAAGAGCATGTGGCGGAAATGAATCTGACGTGTTTCGCCCCAGGGGCGGGGTTCGGCGGCCAGGGCGTTTCCGGCCGCCTTGGCGTAGAGATCTTCCCGGGTGGCCTCTCCAAACCAGGGAGAGGTATCGGAGAGCAGGACCCGGTCGAAGTTGAGGTAAAAATCGATGAAGGTTCCGGTTTCCTGAACCAGGTGGTCGAAGACCGCTTCGCCCACACCGCTTTTCCCGAAAACTTCCCGGAGCATACCGGCGTAAACGGCTTCGAAGAGATAGGCCCCCCGGGAGTCCTTGTCGTAACAAAAATCCCATGAACGAAGAATTTCCCCCTGAGGCGTGTCCGGCAGCAGGGGGCGAAGGATCTCCATGAAGCGTTGGGCGTGGGTCGAGTAGACATCGTAGTGCATGGCGAACATGTCTTGTGCCGTCAACCCCTGCCTTTCTTCCAGCAGGGAGGCGATGCGTTCAGCCCGGTAGGGTCCCATGGGCATGTTGATGGCCGTTACTTTTCCCCAGGCGTTCAGGTCGTTGTTGGCCGTGGCGAAAAATCCCTGGTCGGGATTGAGGGACCGCGGCAGGTCCTGATGGCTGTAATACCCCTGCCAGTCATTTTCCGGTTCCCACCCCGGAAGGGGGATCAGGCCGCTGATCCCCTCTCTTCTTTTTGGCAGGAGCCCCGACATCTGAAATCCGATATTTCCCGTTGTGTCGGCAAAGACGATACTCCAGTCGGCTTCGGCCCGACCCATGATGTCCATGGCCTCTTCCACCGTGCGGACTGACCACATTTTCAGGATATTGTTGACGGACTCGGCGCCGCTGCGGTCGGCGCTCCAGCGGGTGGCCAGGTAAAGCCCGGGATCGATGGGATCGCCGTCGAGGACCCCGTGGTTGTTTTCGAAAAAAAGCAATTCCACGGAGGCTTTCTTTTTCCTGAGCACGGTTTCGGTCCGCTTCCGGAACGGTTTCCATTCATCCGCACCGCGACGGTATTTGCCGCCCCGGCAGTCTTCGACCCAGGAGTCGATGGTGTCCATGAAGGCATAGGTGGCCCCCCAGGCCACGTCCAGGTTCCGGCCGGCAAGGATGCCCGGAAGACCGGGCATGGCCGCCCCCATCATGTACCGGTCGCCGACCCGCAGGGACATCTCCTGCCAGACGTTGGGGAGCCGGTTGACTTCCAGGTGGGGGTCGTTGGCCAGGATCGGCTGGCCCGAAGCGGTCTTGCTGCCCGCCACCACCCAGTTGTTGGACGCCATCATTCGCGGCACGGCGATGTTCCACAAAAGGCTCGGCGGCACGATCCGTTCATTTAGCTTGACCTGTTTGAGAAGATCGATGTCCAGGCCGCCCAAGAGGCCGGGAAACAGCGCTTCGAGACGGTCTTGATCCACACCGGCCTGGACCATCTCCACAACGAGCCGTTCGATCTCCGCCTGGCTCTGTGACAGGGTCAGGTACCCTAACATGCGGGTTATCATCAGGGTATCTTCCATCTGCCACGGCTCAACGGCGCAGCCGATCAGCTTGAACTCCCAGGGGGTTTTCTCCCGAAACCGGGCGTTGATCCCTTCCACGTAGGCGGTCACCCAGGTCCGAGCTTCCGGCGTGAGGGCCGTCACCTGCTCGGCGGTGTTGCCGCCCCAGTTCATTCGGCGAAAGAAGGTATCGATGGCCAGGGTTTCATCACTGCCATCGAGCAGTTCCGATGCGCGTCCCTGACCGAGAATTCGCATGAGGATCATCTGCATGCCGCGATCGGCGGCCTGGGCGTATCCCTGGCCCCAGAAGAGATCTTCCAGGCTGTCCGCTTCCACGTGCACCACGCCGTTGTTGTCCCGCCAGATTTGAGCCTTTGGTTTCATGATGATCTCCTGAGTTTCGATTGACACCTAAGACTGAGCGTTTCAATTCGAAGAAAGAATCCACGTTCTTTGGGCCAGGATTCTTTACATGCGGCAACACCGCCGATAGCGGGCAAGCCTATACAATCGCTCGACTCATGTGGCAGAGATGTTGAACAGGCCTGCCACGGCTTTCCGATCGTATTTGCCGGCAACCGTCGTGGGAATCCGGCGGACCGTGAGAATTCGGCGCGGCATCTCGCAAGGCTCAAGGATGCGGGTCATCTCCCCTCGAAGGCGCCCCTCGTCCATGTCCCCTTCCACCACCGCAATCAGCTCGTTTTCACGCCCTCCGGTCAGGGGGGCGGACATCACGAAGGCATCCCGAATACCGCTCAAACCGACCAGCGATTCACGGATCCGTTCCATATCCACCCGCTTGCCACCGACCTTGACCACGTTGTCGGATCGGCCCTTGAGCACAAATCCGCGGCCAGAGGCCCCGACGTGGTCGGGCGTGGTGAAAAAGCCTTCGTGATCAATGGGGAGCTGGGCCGATATGAAAGCCGATCGGATGCAAAGCCGGTCTTCTTTGATTTTCCAGTCAATGGGATCGAAGGGCATGAAACATCGATCTTCCCCGGCGCGGCACCGTGCGGCAATGCCGCCGGTTTCCGTTGATCCGTAGATTTCCGTTACCGGGGTTGCGGTCTGTCGGTAGAATGCATCACCGTCTTTCGGGGCCAGGGCGCCGGCCGAAGAAAAGGCCAGGCGCAGCGATTTCCCGAAAGGCGACTGGCCGTTGAGGATCCGGTAGTGAATTGGAACGCTGGCCAGCACCGTGGCCTGGTTTTCGTTGACGGCCGAAACGATTTCCTGGGGAAACGTCGGAACACCGGCAATGACCGCGGCCGACCCGATCAGCGGGAGCATGACGGAATAGAGCAACCCGTAAATATGGTTCGGCGTTACGGTGGCCACGATGCGGTCATGGGGGCCGATGTCATACACCCTGCAAAGATAGGTCGCTTCCATGAAGATATTGGCCACGGTCTTGGACCATACCTGCGGGGTGCCCGTGGATCCGCCCGTGTACAGCCGCAGCCATTCCATGGTCGGTGCGGCCGTCACAGGGGCCCATCCGCCATCGACCTCTTTTCCGGGCGTCGGGGAAAACACGGCCACTTCCGGGGGGAGTTGCCGGTCCGTATCGGTGATTGCCGCGGCATAACCGGTCAGGCAGTGGAGTTCTTGCAGTGAGTGGGAAGCGTTTGAATGGGGAATCACCAGGGGGGTGCGTCCGTCAAGGGTGGCCAGAAGGGCGGCGGCCACGATCCCCTTGTTCTCGGCGCAGAGGCAGACGGCAGCGCCCGAAGGGACGGCGCCCGCTAAGAACCGGCGGATGTCAGCGGCCATGGCGTAGGTTTGGGCGAAGGTCTGCTTGCCATGGACAAACCAGTTGTCAGGAAATTGGGGGCCTTCAACGACATGGGCCAATTGTTGGTGGAAGAAAATGCCCGGTCTGCCGGGTGGGTGCGATGGATTCAATAGTCACCTGTTGATCGCTGCTGAGAATCGGCAGAACTTCTTGTCGGCCTGACACGCCCCGCCTCCGGCAAAGCTTCCCCTGCAGGGGCCCAGGGAATGATCTTCAATTAGTATAGGGGCCGGCGGGTGTCAAGGCGTCACATGGCACAGGCCGGCTTGCCCGGCGCCCAACCGGCTTGACATCGGTCCCCGCATTCAATAGGGTCTTCGATCTTCTTTGGCGTCGAAACCGTTGAGGCGAAAAGACAGGGACAACAGCGATGGGATGCGCAGGAAACCAATACGGCAGTTTTGAATTTTCCCCAACCAACATCGGCCGGGCCGCCGGGCCAGGGCGGCTTCTTTCCATGGAGATTGAATTCAGCCTGCGGTGTAACTTTCGTTGCCCCTATTGTTATGTCGCCGACGATGCCGTCCTGGAAAACGAGTTGGGGCCGGGCGAAATCCGCGATGTGATCCAACAGGCAAAATCCCTGGGTGCCGGGAAGATCATCGTGCTCGGCGGCGAGCCGACGATTTATCCCGGCATCGTTGACATGGTCCGGTTCATGGGCGGCCTCGGCCTCGAGGTGGAGATTTTTACCAACGGGTCGGGGGTCACGCCGGAATTGGCCCGCTTTTTTTATGAGGAGAAGGTCCGGGTTGTCCTCAAGATGAACACCTTTGACGAGGCGCTCCAGGACCGGCTGGCCGGGTGCGCCGGGGCCTTTCAGACCATCCGCCGCGCCCTGGAATCCCTCCGCCAGGCCGGTTATCCAGACGACGACGCCTTTCTTGCCGCCAGTACCATCATCTGCCGGCAAAATTTTGATGAACTGCCCGACCTGTGGCAATGGCTTTGTGACCGGGGGATCGAGCCGTATTTCGAAATCATGACCCCCCAGTCCAGGGCCGTTGACAACCGATGGCTCGAAGTCGATCCGGCGACCCTCCACCGGCTCTTTGCCCGCCTGGCCGAGATCGATCGGACCCGCTACGGACGGGTCTGGGAGGCCCAGCCGCCGTTGGTGGGCAACCGGTGCCTGCGCCACCAGTTTTCCTGCCTGGTCACGTCCCGGGGAGAGGTGATGCCCTGTGTGGGGATTACCCTCTCTCAGGGCAATATCCGTGAACGTCCCCTGGAAGAGATCCTGGCCGGCAGCCGGGTGATCCGGGATCTGAAAAACCACCGCAACACCATCAAGGGCCCGTGCCGGACCTGTGAAAAGGCCGAGCAATGCTACGGTTGCCGGGGGGCTGCCTTTCAGGTGACCGGAGACTATCTCGCCTCGGATCCGCTTTGCTGGAATAATTGCGACGCTTCGCTTCAGGTGCTGTGCCGGGAGGGTTGAATTAAGAACCTTATTCTGATCCCCGTCATGGAAGTTTCAGCAATCTTTCGCTTCGCCAAATGCGAACGACACGAACTCGGTTTTTCTCGTTGCGGTAGACAATCCGGAAAGGGGGGGCGGATCAATTCGCGGAGAAACGCCAGCCCGAACTCGGGTACCATTCGTCCCATGTCCGGCTGTTCTTTCAGCAACTCGATATGTGAGATGATGTCGGCTACCAGACGGCGGCCGACATGCGGAACGTGCTGATCGGTATAATAGGCGAGAATCGATTCGAGATCGTCAACTGCCGAATCGGCAAAAGTGATCACCGTGCGGCCTGCCATGGTTAGTTGATTCCCGTCCACGAATCGGTTTTATAGCGGATGGGCACCCATGGGTGTTTCCAATTCATAAATTGGAATTTTTGTCCAAGGTCAAGGAAATCAAGCCATTGCGCGGAGGCGTAGCGCGCTACGCCGCACAAGAAATAGCGCCGATTGACGCTGAGATTGGGCAAAAAGGCCATTTATGGATGGAAACTAGTTGATTCCCAGGTGCTTTTTAACCTGGTCCAGCGTTTTTTCACGGCCCTCTTCCAGATCCATCATTCCCTGGACAGTGGCGATCATAAAGGCCCGTTCTTCGGCCGCCGATTCAAAATCATCGAGGCTTTGAACTACGGCCACGCCCCGCCCCCTGCTGGTTAGCAGCACCGGCCAGCGTGCCTCCCTGACTTGCCTGACAATTTTTCCCGGATTGATCTTCAGGTCGCTCAACGGGACGATGTCTTCTGAAAATTTGACACTCATGGCCGCCCTCCACAGTCAAGTAAACAGGTCTTATATTTGCCCCTTTTAAATGGTCCGGCAACAGCTATTCTCGATAGCTCTTGTACACGGCCGGAAACGCCTGCGAGGGGCCGTGCTTAATGCAATCCAAATTTTGTGTATGGTGGCTGGGTATTGAGAGACCGGCCAATTATGCTCCGGGCATCGGCCCAAGATCAACCGGGCGCTACTGGCAGTCTCGTGATTTCGGCCAGGGGCCGGATCCGTATCCCCTTGGAATCGATCCCCAGCAACAGGGTTTTGATTTCATTGAGCCAAGGCTCCAGCCGTGCCGGATCCGGGGGGGCGATATCGTGAAGCATGATAATGTCTCCGGATGCCAGAGGGGTGAGGATCTTTGCGGCCAGTCCGTCGATGCGTCGGTTTCCCCGGTCCATGGCCCGGCGGCTGTAGTTGACGGCAACGAGGCCGTATCGGTCCAGGGCCGGGCCGAGGCCGGGATAGGTGATGCCCGCCGGCGGCCGGAAAGCCCGGGGCAATACCCCCAGAGATTCCAACACAGCCTGGGCCGCACCGATCTCTTCGTCGATCCGTTTTTTCCCCTTGAACATGACCAGGGTGTCATGGCCAAAAGAGTGGTTGCCGATATCGTGGCCCCTTTCAATGATCCGTCGGATCAGTTCCGGGTGGGCCTGGGCTTTGCGGCCGGTGACGAAAAAGGTGGCGTGAACACGGTGTTCGGCCAGAAAATCGAGCAGGGCCGGGGTGGTGGCCGGATCCGGGCCGTCGTCAAAGGTCAGGGCCACGGCCCCGCAGTCGGCATTGCCCCGGCAGATCACGGGAAGAAAAAAGCGGGTGCAGGGGCAAAAGGGGAAGACCATGCAGGCCAGCAGGTAGACCGCCAGGGGAAGGATCGCTAAGTGCGGTGAGGCAAGGGCCAGCCCTGCCGCTACGACCAGGGCGGCCAGCCCGGCCCTGGCCGCGGGCGTGGAAAAGGGGCCGTTGCCTGGCCGCTTCGGGGTCATGGCCGGTCCCCTTTCCGGCGGGCGACGATCCAGACCAGGTCTCCCCTGGTTCCGGACGGAAGGATCTGTTCCACGGCCATGCCGGCAGCCTCGATCTGTCGGGCGATCTGTTGGGCCGGGCGGTAGTGGTGGTCGATCCCCTGGATCCGTAATTTGAGGTTTTCCCACCACCAGAGCCAGGCCAGCCCCTTTTGGGCGGGAAGGGCGGCCCTTAGCACCAGGGGCTTTCCGGCGGAGAGATTGGCTCCGATCCGTTCCAGGGTAAGTGTCAGGTTTTCATCGGAAAGATAGTGGACCATGTCGAGCATGAAGGCCAGGTCGGCCGCCGGGTTCATGGACGGCAGGTCCGGTGCAGCCCCCGGGAGAACACAGCCGGCGTCTCCCACGGCCCGGGCCGCCACCCGTACCCGCTCCGCTGACGGTTCGACCCCCAGGAACCTGGCCCCGGGAAACCGCTCCAGGAGCCAGCAGGCCGGCACGCCGTATCCCGTGCCGATGTCCATGATGGCCTCCGGCGGATCGATGCCGGCCAGCAGGTCGGGTAACTCGGCGAACATGGGATCGACCTTTATCTTGAACCGGGCAAAGAGCCGGGGGTAGGCCTCCATGTTCCGGTAGCGCGCCCGGACCCTTGCCCGGATATCGGCTGAAGCGGCCCCGGGGCAAGTCGGTTGGAAGATGCGTTTTAAGATGGGCGGCAGGATCACAAAGGCCCCAACCAGGGAGTAACCGATGCCCAGAAGGGAGGTGAGCCCGGCGCTTTTGAGCAGGGCGTGCTCGGCCGTGCAAAGGACGCCGAAGCCGATGAGGGTTGATGCCGCGGCCATGAAGACCGCCATGCGGACCAGTGCAAAGGAAGGGTGGCCCGGGTCGGTGTAGCGCTGATGGGCCCGGATGGTAAACAGGGTATAGTCGATTCCCATGCCCACGACAACGATGGCCAGCATCAGGGCCGGAATGTCCAACGGATGGCCTACCAGTTTCAACGTCCCCAGGGTGCAGACCATGGCAAAGAGGATCGGGAGCAGGGCCACGGCGGTCAGCCGCAGGTCCATGAAAAAAAGAAGGAGCAGCACCACCACGGCCAGGACGATGATCCCGAGCATTTTTGCAAAGGTGGAAAAGAGAAGATCCCCCAGGCTGCGGGAGAACAGGGTTGGTTCGAAGACCTTGCCCACGGTTTTCAGTCGGGGGTACCAGTCCCGGGCTGTTTCCGGCGAGGCGGCGGTCAGGCCGGTGAATTGATACCATTTTGTGTGGTCGGCATCGGTCCGGATGCCCAGCAGTTCGAAGAACTTTTCCGGAATCGTTGTGGCTCCGGCCCAGTCTGAAGGATGGGCCACGGTCTCCAGAAAAGGGCGAAAGGCTTCGGCCGAAAACCCGTTTTCCTCTGCTGCCATCGAAAGGGTGCGGCCAAGGGTTTGGACCCGTTCCGGGTTCCAGAATTGTTTCCATGCGGCCCGATTGGCCGCAAGGCGCTCGGGGCCGGGGAAGATCGCCGAAGGGACGAACCCGGCGACATCTCCCTTGCCCTGAACCATCATTTCCAGGAGACGGTCCCCTTTTTGCTGAATCTCTTCGATCCGGCCTCCTTCGGTCATGAGAAAGATCCGGTTGAAGACATCGCCCCAGACCGAGGTCATGAGGGCCTCGGCCTCCCGGGTTGCCTGGCTCACCGTGTTCATGGCGGACAGGTTGACATTGAAGACCGGTTTGGCAAAGGCGAGCATGAAGACAAAGAAAACGGTGGCCACAACAGCCCCGGCCTTTCCGGTTCCGGCGAGCTTTTCCACCAGGGGCTGTAAGGGGAGCCGGCGGTTTGCCGCGGCGGGCATGACGGGAAAGACCCGGGGGAAGACGCTGTGGACGAAGATAAAGGAGAAAAAGACCCCCAGGGCCGTGAACTCGCCGAGTTGGGACAGGACCGGAAATCCGCTGAAGATCAGGGCCCCGAAGGCGCCCATGGTGGTCAGGGCCGCCAGCAGTCCCACGGCCCAGACCTCCCGGGAGGCTTCCCGGCCCGATGTTTCCCGGGGCTGGTCGAGAAAGAGCAGGTAGGCGATGCCGTGGTCCACGGTGATGGAGATGATGGCCCCGCCGAATCCCAGGACCATGACGGAGATGGACGGGTGGATCAGGGCGTAGACAAAAAAGGCCACCGCGGTTCCCATGATCGCCGGGACCAGGGAGAAAAGGCCGATAAGCGGACGGGGGAAGGCGGCCAGGAGCAACAGGGCGATGCCCACGGTGGCCAGGACCACCGCCTGCCGGACGTCTCTTCGAACGATATTTTCATTGTCCAGGGACGCCCGGAAGGCGCCTACCGGGGTCAGGGTCACCCGCTTTTCGGGGGCGCTGATCCCTCGGTTCAGGTCCTGATCCACGGTCTCCACCAAAGCGGTCAGGCGGCGGGCCAGGGCCGTATCGGTGCCGGACCCGTCCGGATGGGCCGTGACCAGGGTATGGCGGCCGTCCGCGGAGATGAGCCGGCCCCGATGGATCCGTCCGTTGTCCGTGGGGGCCAGGAGGTGGAGTCGGGAGAGGACCAGGTCTTTGAGGTCCAGGGGGTCGCGGGAAAAGATCCTGGTCATGCCGATGCCGTCCATGGCCAAAAGTTTTTCCCGGAAGGTTTCAAACCGGGCCGTCACCGCTTCGGGGGCCAGACGCGGGCGGACCGACCGTTCCAGGTCCCGGGCTGAAAAAAGATCCGGGAGGCGGTCCAGGGCATAGGTAAGCAGTTCCGGAATGCGTTGCTGGATCTTTTCCGTGCCGACCTGGGTAAACAGCTTGCTGGCCCTAAGGTGCGCTTCCACCTCCCGGGCCAGGACGGCCAGTCGGTCCGGATCCGGGCGGGCCAGGCCGATGTCGATGGTGATCTGGTCCTGGATGGGGTGGTGCCGGAAGATTTCCACGGCGTCTGCGATGGCCGGATGGGCCGTGGGCAGGGATTCCACGATATCCATCTCGATGTCGATCCGCTGCCAGGCGACGGCAAAAAGGGCCGCGGCCAGGGCGAGCGTCAGGGCCAGGAACCGAAAATTCACGGGATTGGATTTCATGGCCGGCAAGCTGCGGGGGCGGCCCAAGAGCACCTTACCAGACCAGGGGCAGGATCAGTACCAGGACCAGGGCCAGAAAGAGGTGAGCGGCGATGACCAGGGATCGGTTCCGATAATACCATTCGTTGACCTTTTGAATTCTTTGCAGACCGCCGCAAAGCCTTCTGAACCGGTCGAGCCCTTTGAGCCGGAGGTTGTCCGTGGCCGAGTCGCTCTGGAAGGCAAATGTCGGATATACTGCGTAATATCCATGCGTAAAGCGTTTTAAAATAGCATCAAAGGGGCTTTGCCGCCACGGTTTTTTGACCAGGGCAAGGGCGAAGTGGCGATGGACGGCGTAGGCGTGGGCCAGGCACCGGTAATCGATCGCCACCACGGCGGTCGTCCGGGTGGGCCGGCTGCCCCGGACCAGGCAACCGAAAAAAAGGATGTTCCAACCGGGGCAGGCGGAAAGAAAGCCGGTCGATTCTTTCAGCACCGCCGGGTTGAAGCGGTCAAAGACCACATCGTCTTCAAAAACGGCCATGACCCTGGCGCCGGCATCGATCCCTTTGCGCAGGCATTTCAGGTGGGATAAATAGATCCCCTTTTCGCTGTTGGACGGATGGCGGCGGGCCATGACGAATTCGACCCGGCCGGCAAGGCCCACCCGGGCAAACTCGGCCTCGGCGCTTTTGCGCCGGTCCGGGCGGTCGGCCAGGGTAATGCAGTAGACCCTGTCGAAGAAGGCCCATGGGTTGGATTGTTTCAAGTGGTCCATAATTCTGGCATTAAACCACCACTTCAAGTGATGGATCGGAAGAGGCTCCGCTATCGCTACCGTTCCGGCGAGAGCGATTACCGTGAATTCCCAATGTCCAATTCTTAATTTCCAATGCTCAAGTGTGGAATCGCTGCGCTCGGCCAATTTTTTAAAAGGCTAAAATGGCAGAATACCTTACTTGAACATTGAGCCCCCCTTGAAGCGTGACCAACGGTTTTGATGTCCGGACCGGATCGGCGGGGTTGACGGTCGCGGCCTGACGGGGTACCTCTCACGGATCATCCCCTGCACCAGGGGATCCGCTGGAAGGATCTGCCTTGACCGCCATGATGAACCGAGTTGCCCGGGCCCTTGCCCGCCGCCCCTTTGTCCGGTCGGCCATCGCCGAATCGGCCGACCTGAGCGCGTTCCGGGAGCGCCCCACGATCCGCGTGATCGGCGGTGTTTTTGCCATCGCCTTCAGCTACGTGATCGGCTGGCCCTTGATCAGCGTTCTGGGGGCAGCATCGATCTATTACAAGGCGCCCCTTGTGGTGGTCATCGGCGGACCGCTGGCCTACGGCTGCTCCCACCTGGTCTTTTTGCTGGGTATGTACCTTGCCGGCGGCCGGTACACCCTGATCTTTCTGAGGTGGGCCACCCGGGTTGGGGTGTTGGCGCTTCTGGAAAAATTCCCACCGGCCACGGCGCCTGCCGATCCGGTCTTACGGCCGGACCAGGCCTTTGATGTTGCCCCGGTGGTTCCAGACGATCAGGCCGACGGTGCCCAGGATTCCGGCCACGGCGCCTGCCTGCCACCGGGCATGGGCCGCGGCGCCGGCGCCCAGGACCGCTACCATGGCAAATGAAGCGATGAACGGAATCCTCACCAGAGCAAAGACCGCCAACCAGGCCGCGGTGGCCGCGGCGGCAACGAATGGCGCCAAGACCGTCATGAAGCCGAGGTAATTGGCCACCCCTTTGCCTCCTCGGAAACCATGGAACAACGGGAAGCCGTTTCCCAGGATCAGGGCCAGGCCGATCCAGGGGACCTGGCCGGACGGGATGACGCCGACGGCAATCAGGCCGACCCCGCCGGCCCGCATCATGTCCGCGGCCAGCACCGCCGCGGCCCACCCCGGACCGGCCAGACGATAAACGTTGGTGACGCCCGGGTTCCCGCTGAATCCGGCTCTCGGATCCGTTTTGCCCAGGGCCTTGAACAGCAGGATGGAGAAATTGACCGATCCGGCCAGATAGGCCCCTGCCATCAGACATCCAAGAAATGCCATGGGTGACGCCTTTTGGTTTAACAGGGATAGGCAGGATGAAGGGGATGAAATGCTTGCCTGGTGACGGCAGTGAAAACATCCTGTCTATCCTGTGCATCCCTGTTTGATATTCACGCCACAACCCATGCCGGGGGGTTCCAGCGACCGCCGCTGACGTCTTGCATGGCGATGCCCGAAACCGTTTCGCAGAGCCCCAGGTCCGGATCAAAGAGCCAGATGTCGAACACCAGCCGGCCCGGATCGGTTGAAACGGGACGGACAAAACAGATGTATTCCCTGCCGGCACGGGTCGGCATATGGACCACCCGGTCGGCGATGGCCACGGGAAAGGCCACCACGCCGGCATACCGCTGGCCCCAGACGCAGGCGGCATGAAATGCCGCATCCAGGGCAAAGGGGGAGCCGAGGGGATTTTCCGGGGCCGGCAGGCGCGGCGCGGCAACCCGTGTCACGGCCCCGGCCGGTGAAAGCCGGAGTGGCCCGCTGATGTTGCGGTAGGCCGGCCCGAAAGGGACCAGGTCCCGGTAAACGGTTTCCGGATCGATATCAAAACGGCCTTCGCCCACCCGCGATTCAAAGTCGGCCGGCGGCTTGGGATCGGCAGCCGGCCCATGGGAGACGATCAGGCTGCCGTGGGTCCTGATCCGGCTCATGGCCGTTTTCAGCGACCGGATCCGGGTTTTTAACCGGGCGCGGACGTCACCGCCGGAATCGACGGAAAGATCGATCAGGACATCGATGGCGGCGGCATTTTCCGGGATCGTGAGAAATTTGTCAAAACGGGCGTCCTTGATCCGCCGGGCCCTGGCAGAACCGCTGCCAGCTGCGGCCCGGGCCAGCAGCTGCATGGTTTCAACCGCCGGGAACACGGCCCGGCCTTCGAATCGATGATCCAAGAAGTAGGGATGCACCTCGATGGTGACCCATTGGGATCCGGGCGGATCTATTCGGGGAAGCGCTTCCATAGTTTCACGGTTTTTTCGTCGATGCCGACCGGGATGCCGGCGTTGTTCACGGCACAATGGCAGGTGAATCCCTTGCAGACCAACCCGTGGTTTTCTTCGGTGGTGATCACGTACTCGAATGCCAGTTTGACCCGTTCGAGCGCTCCCGGCCGGGTGTGGATGCACATGGCGTCGTCATAGTAGAGGGGGGTGAAAAAATCGGCCCCCATTTTGATGATGGGATAGGTGTAGCCGCTTTCTTCGATCTCCCGGTACGGATAGGCGACATCGCGCATGAGCGATGCCCGGCCGTATTCGAAATATCGAAGGTAGTTGGCGTGATAGACCACCTGGGAGCGGTCGGTATCGGCGTAAAGGGTCCTCAGGCGGCAGCAATGCCAGGCGAGCCCCGTGGTGCGGTCCCTGACAAAACCGTCTCGTCCTTCCATGGGCTCTGGAACAAACGGTTTGGGTTTCATGTTACACCCCTTTGAAAACGATGCAGCAGTTGGTACCGCCGAATCCGAAAGCGTTGGAGAGAAAAAATCGGTATTGCCAGGCCCGGGCCTGATTGGGCACCACATCCACATCGGCGAATTCCGGGTCGGGGATGTGATTGACAGTCGGCAGAATCAGCCTCTGTTGCATGGCCTCGATCCCCAAGGCCGCCTCGATGGCTGCCGATGCCCCGAGGGAGTGTCCGATCTGGGATTTATTGGATGATACCGGTATGTTTTCCAGGCCGGTGCCGAACACGGCGCGAAGGGCCTCGATCTCGGTCCGATCTCCCTTCACGGTCGAGGTGCCGTGGGCGCTGACGTACGGGATGTCTTCCGGTGCCAGCCCGGCGTCGTCGATGGCCTGGCCGATGGCCCGGACAATGGTTTCCCGGTTGGGGAGGGTGAAATGGTGAGCGTCGGAGGTCCAGCCCACGCCCAGCACCTCGGCCTTGGGCACAAGGCCGTAAGCCTCCAATGCCTCTTGGGCGGCGAGGACCACCACGCCGGCCCCCTCGGACAGGACAATCCCCCGGCGGTCGAGGCTGAAAGGCCGGCAGGCCTGGGACGGATCGTCGTGAGCGCGATCATCCGGGCCGACTTTGATGGTGGCCCACATATTGGCAAAGCCCTGGATGATTTCCGGGATCAGGCAGGTGTCCACCCCGCCGGCCAGGGCAAAATCGCAGTCGCCGTCTCGGATCATCCGCGCGCCGATGCCGATGGCGTGGTTTCCCGAGGCACAGGCCCCCTGGGGCGAAAAGATCGGCCCGGTAAACCCCAGGGCCATTCCGGCCTTGCCTGCGGGGAGGTTGGCGCAGACGTTCGGGAGCAGGTAGGGGCTGACCTTGAGGGGTCCCTTTTGGGTATAGTTTTCCACGGCGATGCGAAAGGCATCGGTGCCGTTTAAGGCCGAGCCTATCAGACAGGCGGTCCGGGGGCCGGTGTCGGCGTCGATTTCCAGCCCGGACCGGTCCAGGGCCTCCAGGCAGACCTTCATGGTGAGGGGAATAAAATCGGCGTTCCAGTTCATGGCGTCGCGTTTTTCCATGACACCGGCCGCGCGCGGGTTCCAGTCCGGAATTTCCCCGACCACGTTGCTGCGTGAGGTGGTCTGGCACCGGGTGACCCGCCGGAATCCGGCCTCGCCGCGCACAGCCCGCTGCCAGGTGGCATCAAAGGTGTTTCCCAGAGAGGTGGCGGCTCCGTAGCCGATGACGAAAACGCGTCTGTTTTTGGGTGGTTTCATTTCTCAGGGCGAAGGTAAAAGGTTAAAGGTAAAAGCCTGAAGGCTAAAGGCTAAAGGTGAAAGGCGACATGGCGGCATCCCATTTTGCCTTTTTACTCCGTCCGCCTGAAAACGATACAGGCGTTGCAGCCGCCGAAGCCGAAGGCGTTTTTCAAAACGAATTTCTGGTCCAGCGGCCGGGCCCGGTCCGGCACGCAGTCGATTTTGATGTCAGGGTCAGCCGTGTGGTTGATGGTCGGCGGCAGAATGCGGTCCCGCATCCCCATCAGCGCGAAAATCGTTTCCACGGCGCTGGATGCGCCCATGGCGTGCCCCATGAACGATTTGTTGGCGGTGACCGGCGGTATCCGGCCGCCAAAGACCCGGGCAAGGGCATCGAATTCAACCTTATCGCCGATCCGGGTGGATGCGGCATGGGCATTGACCGCATCCACGGCAGCCGGGGAAATGCCGGCCCGATCGATGGCTTCGGCCACGCATCGGGTGACGGTCGGCAGGTGGGGGGCCACGAAGTGGTGGGCATCGGAGGTCATGGCCCATCCGGCGATCTCTGCCATGGCTTTCAGGCCGTGGGCCCGGGCAAAGGCCCGGGTGGTCAGCACGATGCATCCGGCCCCTTCGGAGATGACAAATCCCCGCCGGTGAAGGGAAAAGGGGCGGCTCGCCCCTTCCGGCGGGCCTGGATGCTCGCCCTCTTTGGGCTGGAAGGCCCCGTTCATGGTGGCAAAGCCCGCGACAATGGGCTCGACCAGGGCAAAATCGGCGGCCCCGCAGATTGCCACATCCGCCCGGTCCTGGGCCAGGAGCATGGCGCCCACGATCATGGCGGTAGAGCCGGTGGCACAGGCGGCGATGGTGGCGGTGATCGGTCCGGTGGCGCCGGTCAGGATGGAGATTTTCCCCCCCACCATGTTGATGCAGGCATTGGGATTGGCAAAGGGGTGGGGGAGTTTTCCCCCGGCAATCATCTTGCGGTCGGCCCCAAGGACCGCATCCACGCCGCCGATGGCCGAACTATAGGTTACGGCGACCCTTGGGGCCAGGGCCGGGGTGATGTCGATGCCGCTGACCGCCATGGCGCGTTGGGCGGTGAGCATGGCGTATTTGAACAGGGGGGAGGTCCATCGGGCCTGTTCCCGGGGGCTGAGAAAGGGAAAGGGGAGGTGATCGATGCCGTCCACCTGCCCGGCGATTTTTACCGGGAAGTCTTCGGGCAGGGCAAAGCGTGTCAGCTCACCGATGCCGCTCTCTCCGGCAACGGCCCGGTGCCACTGGGCCTCCAGTTCGATACCCAGCGGCGACACGGCGTCGATCCCGACGATGACGGCGTTTTTTTCATCCATGGATCGTATCCATGCTCCCAATCCGGACAAGCCGGAACAATAACGCTCACCGCGGAGGCACGGAGGACAGGAAGGTAAAAACAAAAAACGACCCTGAGCGCTCGGCGTGGCGAAGTTCAAAAAATAAAATGGTGACGCTTTCCTTGTAAAAAACCTACCATGGAATGAACTGGTAGAGTTTGGCGAACATTTCGTAGACTTCGATCCAGTTCCGCAGGTCACGGCTGCTGCGCATATGGGCCCGCTTGTTGACCATTACCCAGCTCATATGGGCGGCCCCGTCCTTGCAGGTCGAGCAGTCGCGGGTCTCCGAGGTGCAGCACCGGTGCATGGTGGAAAGGTCCGACGCCCAGCGAATGAAGTTGGTCAGCCGCTTGGGTTGGGGATTTCGGCTGTCCATGGGGGCGGTTACCGACGGGCACTCGGTCCATCCAAACCGGCGGCCGAGCATTTTCCCGGTGGTGATGATTTCGTGATAATACTTCGAAGAGATCACCGTGTCCGGGTATCGGTCCAGCATGGCGTCCATTTCCAGGCGAATCTCTTCGAGCTGCCGGGGCTGCCAGGAAAACCCGTTGACCCCCTCGTCGTTAGAGAGCAGCTGCAAGTGGACTTTTAACCCGACGTCCTGGATCTTTCCAACGATCCGCTCGGTCCGGCCGATCTGCTTGGGGGTGATGGTGTAGAGGTAGTACGCGTGGGGATCGCCTTCGTAGTTTTTGCTGGAGATGGAGAAGACGTCTTTTCCCCGGAGCAATTTTTCGTCTTCCTCGTCGCCCCAGAGCGAGATGCCGACCATCAAGTCCGGAAAGCGGTCCCGGGGCACGCGTATCAGGCCGTTGGTGGCGCAGAAGGTGGGGATTCTCCTATAAAAGGCCTCTATCCGGTCCATGCACAGGGTCGGTTCGCCGCCGATCAGGATGGCCAGGTTGACGCCTCGTGCCATTTCCTTGTCGACAAAGGCGTTCCATCGGCTGATATCGTTTTCTTCCGTGGCCGCTTCGTGTTCTCCGGAGGAAAAGAAAAAGCACCCCTTGCACCGAAGGTTGCATCGGTTGGTGACATCGTAGATGGAGCTTCGAATATTGAGTTTGCTGATCCGCTTGTAGCGTTCGTACCAGTGGTCGTCCAGCAACGAACTGACAGTCTTCATCCGCTAATTCCTTGGCGTTTCACCCGGGGCGAAGCCCGGTGGCGGCACCTTTTTATTGCAAAGATTGGCGCCCTTTTCATACCCGGTTACCCAAACCGACAGGTAGGTGTCCACATAGTCGAGCCAGGAGCGGAAACGGTCCGGGTCTTCGGCGTGGCGGAAAAGCCGGGCCGTGACAACGGCGCTGCCGGCGGCGTAGTGCCGGCAGTCGGCACAGTCGGTGTCCGGTACGCAGCAGGCCGCCTCCCGGGCCCAGGTCAGATCGGTCCGGTACTGCCTGAAGGAGCGGCCCAGACCCAGGTCCGTGGACGGGTTTCGTCGCGGGTAAGGGCACTGGAAAAGGGTGTGGAGCCCGAACCGGTGGGTGTGGGCCGTGACGTTGTATGGGGAAAAGAGGACATGATCGGGAAAGGCGCCGAGCAGTTCGGTCATGACCCGGCCGGTTTCGGCCAGGGACGTTTCGGTATGTTTCAGGGGGCCTGTGTAGCCGAACGGTGCGGAAAACATATTGTAGGTGACCTTGCATCCGCAGTCGGCCAGGCGTCGGGTCACCCCCGGGGCCTGGTCGATATTGTCCCGGGTAAAGGTGTAGACGAATACCGTCCTTGAATCATCCCGGTAGTTTTCGATCTGCCGGTCGAGCATGTGGGGGGCGCCGCGAACGTTCAAGCTGGTGGCATCATCTCCCCATACGGATATGTGAATCTTGTAGCCGATGGCTGGGGGAATCGCCTTGAGGCCGTTGGTGGCAATGGCACCCAGAGGGATTTGCCCATAACAGACCTGGCAAAGCTCCGGCACCAGGGAGGGTTCGGCCCCGGCCAGGACCACGAAGGTGATCCCCCTGGCCTTTTCCTTTTCCATGAGCCGGCGCCAGTCGTCGGGGTTGCGGTTGTCCCGGGTGTACTGCTTGTCGCCCTCGAAGTAGTAGCACCCCTGGCAGCGGATATTGCACCGGGCGGTCATGTCGTAGGTCGATTCCCGAAGGAAAAAGTACTTACGCACCTTCTGCCAGCGCCGACGGACGTCGGGCTCGGCGATGAGTTCGGAGAATTTCCATTCTTTTCCTGCACCCCCTGCCGGTGTTTCGGCATCGGTTTTCGGTTTTCCCGTGGTTAGATCCAAAACAGTCTACGCCGCCGGTTGTTTGCTGTAAATATATTGGGCAATCAGGCTGATGGTGGTCAGCTTGGGATAATCGTCTTCGTCGATCCGGACCGCATATTCGTCCCGCAGGACCAGGGCGACGGTGGCCAGGTCCATGCTGTCGATGCCCACTTCGTCAATCAGGTCAATGTCCGGACCGAAGGTCTCTGCCGTGACATCTTCCAGTTGCAGTTCGTCGATCATGATCTGGGCGATACGGAGCTGAATCTCCTTGATTTGTGTTTCGGCGTTCATGTCTGTCTTTCTCCTTTGATAACCATTTCTGGGCCTTCGGTTTCCAGAACCGTTTCCATTATACCGCTGCAGACAAGATCCGGTCCGACGGTGATGCGAAAGGTGAACTCACCGGCCCGGCCTTGCCGGGCGATGGCGACATCCAGCTCCTGGCCGGGCCGGATCATCTGCTTGAATCTTACCCGCCGAAGGCCGCTGACCTTCACGTCCCCCCCTGAGACCCGGGAAACGGCGTCACGCACCATGGCCAGCTGCGCGATTCCCGGCAGAACCGGAAAATCCGGAAAATGCCCGGAAAACCAGGGAGAGGTTTCCGGCACCCGGACCCGGGCCGCAATTTCCCCGGGTTTGGGTGGATTAGAAAGGGTGAGTGAATACCACATTGTTTCCTCATAGATCAAGCGGCATCAGCGGATCAGGTGCTCCCACAGGGGGCCGGCGTAACCCCGCGCATGGAGCCTTTCGACGATCGCTTCCGTCTCCGGGCCGCCGGCGCCGATCACCCAGTTGATGCGCCCGTTTGCCCGCAGGTTGACTCGGCTGATGATTTCGTCTTCACCGACGTCGGGGGCCCGGTAAAACACCGGGTCGAGCAGCGGGGCATCAGCACGGATCTGACCCTGGCCGACGGCCAATTGATGCAGGGCCGTGTTGGGGTAGATGCGCATGCCACAAAACAGAAATAGGACGGATTTTCTGAGATTGTCAATCCTTGAAAGGGTTTCGGTCACGGTTGCAGGGGTTTCCCCGGGGCCTCCCAGGAGAAAGTAATGGGCCACGTGCAGCCCGGCTGCCACGGCAGCCCGGTGTGCCGAAAACACCTCTTGGGTGCCAAACGGTTTTTGGTAGGCGGCCAGGACCGGGTCGGATAGGGACTCGGTGCCGAACTCCACGTGGGCCAGGCCCGCCCCGGCCAGGATTTTGAAAAAATCCGGTTCGGGCCGGACCGGGGCGAAAAAGGCACCCCAGGGAATGGTGAGGCCGGCTTTGCCAAAAGCCCGGGCAATGGCGGTGCAGTGGGCCGGATCGGTGTTGAAGACCGAATCGGTGATGAAAAAATACCGGGCCCCGTCCTGTTGCAGGCGGACCGCTGTCCGGGCCACCTCCTCGGGGTCAAAGGGGCGCAGCCGGCGCCCCTCGATATGGGGATAGGTACAGTAGACGCAACGGAACGGGCAGCCGCGTTTGGTTTGAAGGTTCAGCATGCCGCCGCGCTCAATGTAAAATTTCAGATGGGGCCGGTCTCCGTCAAAATCGCAACAGACCCGGTCCGGCCAGGGGGCGGGAACGGTCGGGTCCATACCGGGGGAGATGACCCCGGGTATGGCATGGGGATCGGCCCCGTTTTCCAGGGCGTCGAGCAGGTGGACCAGCCGTTCCCCTTCGCCGATGATGCCGAATTCCGCTCCGAGAACCGCCATGGCCGCCCGGGGAAAGATGGTAAATCCGCTGCCGCCCAGGACCAGGGGGGCGCTGGAGGCGTGCCGGATCGCCTTGACCAGATCGAGGTAGCCGTTCATGAATCCGACGGGATGGCGGCTGTCGG
Source organism: Desulfobacterales bacterium (assembly GCA_016342285.1). Taxonomy (GTDB): domain Bacteria; phylum Desulfobacterota; class Desulfobacteria; order Desulfobacterales; family JAEINQ01; genus JAEINQ01. Next base: position 42,158 of record JAEINQ010000015.1, on the reverse strand, counting down.
TGTTGTCGATATTGCGCATGGACAGGCCGATGATTTCCGGGGCAAAATCGCCGATGGTCCGGGCCAGTGCCGGTATGGAGCCCAGGGCGTTCATGTCCGAGATCCGCACCTGGTGACGGCCGGCCGCGGCTGCGGCCACATGGTCGAGCCCCAGGGGATAGACCGGGTAGGGGGCGGTCAGGGTGTTGGCCGATACCAGCAAAACCCTCATGACGGCATGACCTCCACGGCCGTGACCCAGGAGCCCAGTCCAAGAACCAGTATTCCCCGTCGGTCAAGGGCGACCGGCGCCTTGCCGGTCATGGCTGCCGGAACCCGGCCGGCCGCCACATACCGGGCGGCAAGGACGGCCGCTACCGCTGAGGCGGCGGCGAATTCCCCGGTCCATTTCCGGTAGTCGACCACCGGGCCGGAAAACCCGGTTTGTTTTAAAAACCCGGCCAGTTGTTCCTCTCCGGCGGCGCGAGCGGCGGCGGGGATGCCGACAAACACGGCGCCGTAGTGGTCGTTGACGCCGGCCTCGGCGGTGAGTCGCCGGACCAGGGCGGACAGGCCCAGGGGATGGTTCCGGCCGTTTTCGAAAAGAACAGGGGCGATGGCAGGACCATCCGACTCTTTGTCGCGGGAAAGGACCATGGCGCCGCCGCCGTCGCTGAAAGGCTCTGTTTTTCCAACGGACGGGTCAAAGCGGGGCGAGAGTGCCGGGTGAAATTCATCCGCCCCCAGCACCAGAAAGGGGGCGGGGCCGGTTGCGGCCAGGTCGGCGCAGACCAGGGCCTGCTCAAAGGAATAATCGCCTCCGCTGGCCGTGACGTTGGCGCCGTTGGCTCCAAAGTAAAGGGCGATCTGGCCGGCCGGAGCGTTATGAACCGAGCCGATGAAATCGGTGGGGCTGGTGAATTTGTCGTCGGATTCAAAGAGCCCGGTTAAAAAATCGTGGGTTTCCGAAAGCGCTCCCCAGCCGGTGCCGAAAAAGACGGCCTCCGGGGGATCGACGCCGCCGGCATGGGCGTGGGCCGCCACGGCCAGGGCCAGGGACATGCGGGGCAGGCGTTTGAGCCGGCGGATCAGGCGCGGCAACAGCCCTTCGGAGATCTGGGCAAGGGGCAGGGCGCCGCTGCAGCTTCCGGCTTCGGACCACTGCGACAGGGTCTGTTCGGTGAATCCGGCGCCGGTGATGCAGGCGCTGCCCATGATCCGCATGGGGGGCGGGGGGGTTGGACGACCGGGTCTTTCGGCGCTCTCCCGATTCCGGCCGGCACCGATCACCAGGGCGGCATTGTTCCCCCCGAATCCGAAGGAATTGGACAGGACCGTTGAAACCGGTGCGGTCTCCGGGCAGGAAACCGGTACCAGCCCCAGTTGCGGGTCCGGGATTAAAAGCCTTGTGTTGGCGGGAATCAGGCCGCGATCGATGCAGCGTGCAGCGATGACCGCCTCTATGGCGCCGGCGGCGGCCAGGGTATGGCCGGTGGCCCCCTTGATGGACGAGGCGGCCGGGACCCCCTCTGGGTAGAGGCGCGCCAGTGCCCGGGCTTCGCTCCGGTCGTTGTCCGGGGTTCCGGTGCCGTGGAGATTGATGTAGTCGACGGATTGTTTTGGGATGCCGGCATCGGAAAGCGCGGCGGTCATGGCCAGCCAGGCCCCCTTGCCCTCGGGGTGGGGGGCTGCCGGATGGTGGGCGTCGCAGGAAAGCCCGGCGCCGAGGATTTCAATCCCCGCACTTTGCCCCGGGTTCGCACAGAGCAGGAGCATGGCGGCGCCTTCGGCCACCGACATGCCCCGGCGCCCGCGATCAAAGGGGCGGGCGCCGTCCGGGTCGATGAGCTGCAGGGCATGGAACCCGTAATAGGTCAGCCGGCAGAGACCGTCCGCACCGCCGGCAAGGACCCGCTTAAAGCGGCCGGATCGAATCATGTCCGCGGCGATCTTGATGGCCACGGCGCTGGATGAACAGGCCGTGGATATGCTCAGCGCCGGTCCCGTGCACCCGAGCCGATCGGCCAGGTCTTCGGCCACCGAACCGGTGCCGTGGTGCCGGAATCGGTTCGGGTCTTCGATGTTTTGTTTTAGAAGAGATTCCGTTTCCGGCATGCCGCCGGTGGTCACGCCGATCACGATGGCATCGGGCGGATGCGAGGCTCGGGCCATGGCCTGGTCGGCGGCCATGCGGGCCAGTCGGTGGGTTCGGCCCGGTCCGCCGGTCTCCGGCGCCAGGTCTACCTCGCCGACAGGCAGGGGTGGGTCGTGGGCGGACTGAAAGCGTGTCAGGGGCCGGATGGCCGACCGATTCTCGCGAAGGGCGGCTTCGGTTTCAGCCAGATCAATGCCCAGGGCGCAAACGGTGCCGGTTCCGGCAATATAGACCCGGATGGTCAATTTGGCGGACTCGAGGCGTTTTCATGAACGTAGGCCGCCAGCGACCGCAAGGTGGCAAAGACCTTGACCCCCATTTCCCGGTTGTCGATGGTGACCCCATAGTCTTTTTCGATCATCATGACCATCTCCAGCACGTCGATGGAATCGATGCCGAGGTCGCCGCCCACCAGTTGGGCGTCGGGGTCGATCTCCTGGGGATCGACGTCGGACAGATTCAATATTTCGACGATTTTGACTTTGAGTGCTTCCAGTAATTTTTCCATGATTCGATCCTGATTTTATCCCGGCCGTTCGGGGTTCGCCGGGGGGGGGCGGCATCTTTACAGCCCTGGCAAATTGTAGTAGTGCTGGCCAGCCGCCGAGGCCCGCGGGCCGACCGACCATCGCCCCGGCGGATACGATGGCCCGTTTTAGCGCCAGTGGCAGAAGTTATCAACCTTTTTTACCAGGGCCGTGCCCGTTTCCAGGGTGTTCATGGAATTTGACCTGACCGAACTGCTCCCCCACCGGAACCGGATGAAACTCGTGGATCGGGTTGTCTCGGCCGATGAAAAACGGGCCGTGACCCGGTCGACGGTGACCTCCCGATGGCCGTTGTTTGACGGCAGGGCTGTTGACGCCATGGTTATTATTGAACTGGTGGCCCAGACCGCCGGCATCAGCAACGGGATCGAGCGGACACGCAAGGACGGACCCGGGGCCGATAAAAAGGGGTGGCTGGTCGGCATCAAGCAGGCCCGGTTCGCCCGTTCCACCCTCGCCCTGGGCGATACGGTTGAGGTCCGGGCTGAAAACAGCTTTGAATTCGAAGGGTTTAGAGAGATTTGCGGCATAGCCGTGCTGGGTGATGAAACCATCGGGGAGGTGACCCTCCAGGTGATGCAGGCCGATTCGGACCCGATTCCGTAAAAAGGATTGCTTAGTACAGATTGTCAGAACAGATCCCGGTTTATTATGAACCGCAGACGCTCGCGGACCGTCGCAGACCCGGCTTCGCCTGAAAGCTACGCCGGGCAGGCAGAGAAGGCTTGTTGGCGATCGACCTGATCGCCAACAAATTCGCATCGCTTGGCGAAGGGTTCGACAGATTCTAAGCAAGAAGGTGTTTTCTTTTACAGCGTGCGCCCCGCAGGGCAACCTCTTTGGGCCGGCCAGGTCAACCGGTTCAAAAAAGTCCGCGGGTGTCGGCGAGTGTCCGCGGTAAATTCAAATTTTTTTAATTGTTTCTCAGGGGGCAAACCAACGCCTGGCGCTTCGGGCCGGGCTTTTTAACGAAAGGGACAATCATGGCAGACGCCGAAACCAAAACAGCCGTTGTCACCGGCGCCAGCAAGGGGATCGGCCGGGCCATCTGCGTCGAACTGGCCGCCCACGGTTACCGGGTGGTGATCAATTACCGGTCCGATCGGCCCGGGGCCGAGGAAACCCTGAACCGGGTCCGGGCCGCCGGGTCTGACGGGCGGATCATGGAATTTGACGTGACGGACCGGGCCCGGACCGTCCAGGCGGTCAAGGAGATCCTGGATCAGTACGAAACCGTTGATGTCCTGGTCAACAACGCCGGCATCACCGCAGACGGACTCTTTATCATGATGTCCGAGGAAAAATGGCATTCGGTAATCGAGACCACCCTGACGGGGTTTTACAACATCACCAAACCGGTGCTGGAGAAGATGATCCGGAAACGGCGGGGGAGCGTGGTCTCCATCGCTTCGGTTGCCGGGTTGGTGGGCAACCGCGGCCAGGCCAATTATTCGGCGGCAAAGGCCGGGCTTATCGGTGCCAGCCGATCGGTGGCCGCCGAGGTGGCCAGACTCGGGGTTCGGGTCAACGTAGTGGCGCCGGGGCTCATTGATACCGATATGATTCAGGCAGCACCGGTGGCCACGATCAAAGCCATGATCCCCATGGCCCGGATCGGCCGCCCCGAAGAGGTGGCCCGGGTGGTGCGATTCCTCTGCTCCGAAGATGCCTCCTATATCACCGGCCAGGTGATCGGTGTCAACGGGGGCATGTTCTGATGCGACCGACGATGGGTCGCGTTCAGCCCCTAACGGTTGCCGGGATCGTGCTGCTGGCGTCGGCGTTTTTGTCCGGCGGTTGGGCCCACGCCCGGGACGGCTCCTGGGCCGACTCCTGGGAAGGGATCCGGTCATCGGCCGGCACCGTGGATTCGGTCCAAGCCACGTTCGTCCAGGAAAAGCATTTGAAAATGCTCCTTCGCCCCCTGGTTTCCCGGGGCGTTTTGTACTACCGGGCCCCGGCCGACCTCCGCTGGGAATACCGGACGCCGCTACGTAGCGTGATGCTGATGACCCAGGGCCGGTGCCGGCGATTTGTGGAAACCGGTGGTGCCATGGCCGAAACCGACGGGGCCGGCCTGGATGCCATGCCGGTGGTCATGCAGGAAATTACCGGATGGCTTCAGGGCCGCTTTGAGGAGAATGCCATTTTTTCCGCTGCCCTGGCGCCGGGCCGGAAAATCGTCCTGACCCCCAAAAATCCGTCCATGGCCGGGATCATCCAGCGCATTGAACTGGTTTTGTCCGATCGCGCCGGATTCATCGACGCCGTCTACATCTACGAAAGCGAGGATTCCTATACCCGTCTGGTTTTTTCCGACACCGTCATCAACCGGCCCCTGGCCGACGCGATCTTCCTGAAGGCCCCATGAGACCCGACTGCCGCCTCCTGCTTTTTCTGCCGGTTTTTCTTGCCGCCTGCAGCGGATTGCCCGAGATCCGTCCCCTGACCGGCATCGATAAGGCAGGCCTGGCCCAGGCCTGCCTCCGGCCCTTTCCGGACACGCCCATGCAGTATCTCCATGCCCTGGAAGCCTTCGTGGCCGGCAAAAACCAGACCGGCATCCTGGGGCTGGTCCGGGTGTGGCCCCAAACCCGTCATCTCCGGTGTGTGATCATGACCGTGGAGGGGCTGGTGGTCTTTGACGCCCGCCATGACAGCCAGCTGGTGGTCGACCGGGCCCTGCCGCCTTTTGACCGACCGGGAATGGCCGAAGGGCTGGTGGCTGATCTCGAGATGATGTTCCTGCCGCCCCGGGGCCGGCTCCTCGGGTCGGGGCACCCTCCCTCGGGGGACCCGGTCTGCCGTTACCTGGCGCCGGACAAGACGGTTTCGGACGTGGTGCTTTTACCGGACGGGCGCTGGCAGCTTTGCCGTTACGATGCCGCCGGCCGCCTGAACCGGACCGTTTCGGTCCCGGTCGGCCATGGCGCAGCCGGCCGGACCCCGTCCCGTCTGCAGCTCACCGCCCACGGGATTCCCGGCTACCGGCTGACCATGGACCTGATCGAATCGATGCCGCTGGCAGCCGGTGACAAACCTTGAAGCCTCGGCAACATGCTGTTTAAAACCACAATGGCACAAAGGACACAAAGATAACAACTTATGAAGTTTAAACTCATCTACCCCCGATGGTCCAAGCTCAACCGTCAGACCGAATTTCACCTGCCGCCCCACGGGCCCGTGGTCTTTGCCGCCGCCGTCCCCGGTGACATCGATATCGATTTTATCGACGAAAACCTGGAAACCATCGATTTTGAAGATCCGGTCGATTTTGTCGGCATCTCCATGATGCTCACCGTGCAGGTCAAGAGGGGGTGGGAAATTGCCGATGCCTTTCGGCGGAAAGGGATCCCGGTGATCTTCGGCGGCATTGCCACCATGCTCCATGCCCAGGAGACCGCCGATCACGCCGATTCGGTTTTCCTGGGCGAAGCCGAGGGGCGCATGGAGGGGGTCTTTGCCGATGCCAGGGCCGGGCGGCTGAAAAAGGTCTATGATTTTCTCGATCATCGCCCCCCCATTGAAACGGTCGGCAGTGCCCGGCGCGATATCCTCAACCGGGACCTGTACAACTACAAGGGGATTCAGATGGTGGACCTGGTCCACGCCTCAAGGGGGTGCCGCTACCACTGTTACCCCTGCGCCGTGGCCTACCTGGGGGGGCGCCAATTCCGGCCCCGCCCGGTGGAAAAAGCGGTGGCGGAGATGGCGGGCATCGACAACAACCGCCTCTTTGTCGTGGACAATTCCCTGGCCCAGGACACTGCATGGGAAAAAGAGCTGTTCCGGGAGATGATCCCTTTAAAGAAGAAGTGGTGCAGCCATCCCATCGAAGACAAACCCGAGGTGCTCGACCTGGCGGCCCAGGCCGGGGCCTGGTACGTCTACCAGGCGGTGTTTGACACCTCGGACTACATCCGCGAGCGGATCAAAAGATACCACGACCACGGCATCGGCGTGGAAGGGACCATCCTGCTCGGCCTGGACCGCCACAGCGAAGACGATATCCTCCGGCTTATCGATTTTCTTCTGGAGATCGAGCTGGACCTGGCCGAATTCACCGTCCTGACCCCTTTTCCCCACACCAAGGCCTGGGATGAACTCCACGGCGGCAAGCGGATTTTTTCCTACGACTGGAACGATTACAGCGCCGACAAGGTGGTCTACCACCCCAAACAGATGTCTGCCGAGCGCCTCGGACAGCTGCTCGACCACGCCTGGAAGACGTTTTATGCCGACGAATCCCAGGAGATGAAGATGTTCCGTCTGTTCCAGCAGGTGGTGAGAAAAGAGATGGCCGACGGGACTTTCCGACCCCGCGACCGCGACATGGCCCAAAAGGCCTTCGGCCGGCCGGTTGCACCGGCTCCCGAGTGAATTCTCAATTTCCAAGGCTCTCAAGTAGGGATTGGCTGCGCTCAGTCAATTTTTACAAACGCATCCATTTTACCACACAACGGACACAAGGTTAACGGCCTGTTATTATTTATTCTTTGTGCGCTTTGTGTCTTTGTGGTTTCAAAGATTTATTACAGGGCCATCAACATTGGGTGTTGGGCGTTGAAAATTTAACCTCTCCTCACCTGTCCCTCAAGTGAAGTATCAGAGCCCTTCCAGGTCCTGGAACCGGTTCACCGCGGCCTGGTTGGCCATTTCTCGCTCGAACCGTCCCCGCCAGCCGTATTTTCTCTGGGTCCGGCCCAGGATGACCTTTAACAGGGGCCGGAAAAAATAGAGCCAGATCGAGGTCCAGAGCTTTCCCTGGCCGCGGACGCGCTCGGACGGTTCCCACCATCCCAGAACCTTCTGCCGGTGGTACCAGAACAGGTACTGAAGCGTGTCCGAATCCATGTGCCGGGTCCGTACGTTGGCCCACATGCCGTTGTAGCGCGTATAGTCGTCGGGGTTGGTGACCAGCCCTTGCGCCATTAGTTCCTGGCGGATCCCGGTCTTCGGGTAAGGGGTCAGGATCTGGCAGTAGGCCGTGTCCGTGCCGGTCGACTTGAGAAACTGGTAGTTGGCGATGATATCCTCTTCCTCATCATCGGGAAATCCGAAGATCATTCCGCCCACGATCATGATGCCGTGCTTGTGGCAGTTGGCCACGGCCTGTCTCGACGCCTCCAGGATGTCTCCCTTTTTGGCTGCCTGGAGATTTTTCTTCGATGCGTTTTCGATGCCGAGAAAGGCCGTCTTTATGCCGGCCAGGGCCATTTTCCGGACCATTTCCTCGTTCCGGGCCATGGTGATGCAGTCGGCCTGGACCACGAAGTGAAGTTTACGGTAGCCGCGGGCGATGATGGCATCGCAGAGCCGGATGACCCGTTCCGGGTCCAGGACCAGATTGTCATCGGAGATAAAGATCCAGCGGACCTTGCGGGTGTGGTAAATGTCGTCGATGTCGGCCATGACCCGGTCGATGGAAAACGTCCTGAACGAACGGCCGTACATGTGGCGGATGCTGCAGAAATTGCAGTTTCGGGTACACCCCCGGGACGTCTCCAGTACTTCCACGCTCCGGTTCATGATGTGGTAGCCCCAGGTCAGCCGCCGCTTGTCCCGGATGGGGAGTTTGATCCGGGACAGATCCAGGAGTTCACCCCTGGGGTTGTGGACGAAGTCGTTGCCTTGTTTATACGATAGCGACGGGATCGTCTCCATGCGGTCTTTTCCGTCCAGGGCGTTGACCAGCCGGCGAAAGGTTTCCTCGCCTTCTCCCCGGACCATGAAATCGATGAGCCCGGCGTCTTCGGAGGCGGCGATCTCTTCATACATCAAGGTGGCATGGTATCCGCCGATGACGATTTTTGCCCCGGGCCTAACGCGCCGAATCAGCTTGATCAGTTTCACGCAGGTGGCGTACTGCCAGGTCATGGTGGAGAGCCCCACCAGGTCGGGCTGGGTCTTTTCCAGGGTGCGGGTCAGGTAGCGCCGCACCTGGCGCCGTTTGCGGATCAGGTCGATGAGATGGACCCGGTGGCCGCTGTCGATGTTGGCGCCGATGCTGGCGATGCCGTGATTGGGCATATGAAAGGCCGATTCGTGCATGATCACCGGCGCCACGTCCGGCATGGAGATTAACAGGATGTTCATGGGGCCCCTCTTTAAATGAAGTCACTATTTAAAAAAACGAACAGACAGATCACCATCGAAATCGAATTTGCCCCACGGCCCTCACGGATACCCCTTGAGCAGGGCACTTACGGATTCCATCAGTTCTGAAACCGGCAGGGACCGGCCTTTTTCATGGGTCTCGACGCTGCCTGCCAGATCGACGGTGATGGTGTTCGGCCCGGCCGTGCTGAAGACGAACCGGCCCGGCTTGAACATCCGGTCCGTGTTCCGGATGACCAGGACCTTTATGGCCGCATGGCAGCGTCGGGCAATTTTAAACGCACCCGGGTTGAGCGCCCCCATGCGTCCCGTCCGGCTCCGGGTTCCTTCCGGAAAGATGAACAGATTGCCGCCGGCAGCGAGAAATCCCTCCATGGATTCAATCTGCCGGATCATCGCATCGGCGAATTTTCCCCGGGCAGATGACGGGACGTAGCCGGCCAGGGTGAGCATCCGTCCAAAGACCGGGATGGAAAACAGGCGGCTCTTAACAATGGTTTTGTGCAGCGGATACAGGGAAATCAACAAGATCGGGTCGAGATAGGAGAGGTGGTTGCAGACAATGACCGAAGATCGGATGCGGCTCACCTCTGGTGCGATCCGCCACCGGTGACCGGGGGCCAGGATGCGGATGATCCGGAACATGATCCCATAGAACCGGCTGTTGAGGCGCTGGAAGGATGCTTCCGGGTCTTTGGCCAGCAGGTAGGCCGCCAGGTAGAACGGTGCGAAGAGGACCACAAAACCGAAGGTATAATAGGTCCATACCAGCAGGGTGACGGCCGTATCATAGACCCGCCGTGCGTATTTGCCAAAAGCCATGACCCCGGCCCCTTTTTCAATTCGAAGTAGGACTCCACACTGATATTGTGGGTCGGCAACCCAGCCCCTTTCAGGGGGCAACCAACGCCTGGTCCTCTGGGCCGGGATTCTTTACTCGAACCGTTTCAGAAACAGGCAGGTGTTGACGCCGCCGAACGCGAAATTCTGGACCGATGCGATGCGGATGTCGGTTTCCTCGATCTGCCGGACGTGGCGGATCATCCGGCACCGGTCGTCGACCTGATCCAGGTTCAGGGTGGGGGCGATGATCCCTTCGGCCATCATGAACAGGGTGAGGACGGTTTCGATGGCGCCGCAGGAGCCCATGGTGTGTCCCATATAGCTCTTCAGGCCGGTGACAGCCGGGCCGTCACCGTAGATGCTGCCGATGGCCTGGGCTTCGATGACGTCGCCCATCTTGGTCGCCGTGGCATGGGCGCTGACGAAATCAACGTCGTCGGCACTGATCCGGGCATCGTCGAGCCCGATCCGGATGGTCCGGCTTATCCCGTCGATATTTGGTAAAATCAGGTCTCCGCCGTTGTTGCTGCAGGAAAACCCGATGATCTCCCCCAGGATATTGGCCCCCCGTTTTCGGGCCGCTTCGTATTCTTCCAGCAGAACCGCCCCGGCCCCTTCGCCGACCACCAATCCGTCGCGCCGGGTATCAAAGGGGCGCGGGGTCAGGTGCGGGGTGTCATTGAACCGGGTCGAGCAGGCCAGCAGGTTGTCGAACACGGCCACCGTTGTGGTGTCATACTCGTCTGCGCCGCCGCAGAGCATGGCGTCCTGGACGCCAAATTTGATCATTTCGTAACCGAAGCCGATGGACTGGCTGCTGGTGGTGCAAGCCGTTGATGAGGAAAGGACCCGGCCGGTGATACCGAACATTTTCGTGATGTTCACCGCCGTGGTGTGCACCATGGATTTGAGGTAATCAACGGCTCCCACCGATTGCAGATTGGACTTCGATTCGCTGAAGAATTCTTTATAAATCTGCCGCTGGACCGATGGGCTGCCGTGGGTGGATCCGAAGGCGACCCCCAGGCGGCCGGAGGTGATGAAGTCCGGGTCGAGTCCGGCCTTGTCAAAGATCTCCCTGGCCACCTGGCAGGCGTAATAGGCGACCGGCCCCATGGTTTTTCGGTCCCGGCGCTTGAAGTCGTATTCGATGGGATAGTCCACCGCGCCAAATACACCGGAGTGGATATGGGCGGTGAGCAGCCCGTCCTCGCGTAGTTTTCCAACCCCGGAGATGCCGTTGACCAGGTGGTGTAGAATCTCTTTGCGGGTGTGGCCGATGGGGGTGATGGCGGCGCATTCCGTGATGACAACCCTGCGTTGCATAACTTTTCCGGTTCCTCGCTATTTCGTGTAGGAGGCCAGGAGGGTGCCTTCTCGCAGCCCGAAAAACTCGTCGCCAAGCGCCCGTAACCCCGGACAGCGCCCTCTTTCAGTAGAAAAGACTGATATTTTGGCTTGTTAAAAAGCGTTTGCGGTCGGGCTGGGTTCTGCCCGGAGTAACGGGCCCTAAGCGGCTCAGACAGTTCCGAGCCGCGAGAAGGCACCCCCCCGGCCCTGGCCTGCACCGTTTTACCCATATGAAACAGCGAAAAGCCACTTTTCCCAAACCCGGATGAACCGGGATCAAAGAAGGTCTATAGACACCCGGCTTTCTGATTGTCGAATTGCCGTCCAATTCCCCGTCCAGCATCCAGCATCCAGCATCCAGCATCCAGTATCCAGCATCCAGCATCCAGTATCCAGTATCCAGCATCCAGTATCCAGCATCCAGTATCCAGTATCCAGCATCCAGTATCCAGCATCCAGCATCCAGATCTGCCGTCAGGCGGTCCGGCCGGCGGCCAGTTCGGCTACATAGTCGATGATCTGGTTGATGGTGCGGATATCCATGGCCCGTTCTTTTTCATCCCGGGTGAGTTCGGCGTTGAACATCATCTCGATTTCCCGGAGCAGGTCGATGGCATCAATGCTGTCGAACTCGTAGGCGTCTCTCAGGTCCTCGTCCAAGCCCGGATTCTCAATTTCAAATTGCCGGGCAAATATGCCCAGGATCTCTTTTTGGATATGGTCTCGGGTCATTGAAATGGCCTTTTGTTTTTTTTGACGGTGACCCGAATCTATACACCAATTCGAAGCAAAGCCGCAAGGCGGTTTTGCCATGAATGGTTATGTCCCAGGCGTCTCCGCGCCGCCGGCCCCGGTGTCCGGATCCGGCGACGCCTCAAGGGGCTGCCCGAGAAACGGCTCGAAATGGTACCATTCAAAGGGATTGTTCCGCAGGGTTTCGGCCAGGCGGTCCGCATAGGCCTGGGCCGATGCCTCGATGGCCCGGCGCCTCCCCCCCCGGTCGGTCCGGGGGAGGAAAATCGGTTCGGAAAAGGTGAAGTGGTATTGCCCTCGCCCGGTCCTGAAGGCGAAAAAGACCAGCAGGGGGACTCCGGTGAGCAGGGAGAAAAGGTGCGGGCCTTCGGGAAGAAGGGCCTTGTGCCCGAGAAACCGGACCGGCACGGTCCGAAGGCTTTCTCCCCAGACCCGATCGCCGGCCAGCGAGACCAGGCCGCCGGATTCTATCATGCGGATCCCTTCCACCACATCAAAGGGCGAGCCGCCATTGGCGTCCACGGCAATGATGCGGACGCCGCTCTCTTTCAGCGACGCCTTTTGCATCCCTTCGATCTCTTTTTTTTCCCGGGCGCCCATGTAGAGGAGAAGCCGGATGTCCTTGCGGCGGCGGTTGAGAAGGTGGGCGGCGATTTCCCAGTTGCCCAGATGGGACATGAGGATGACCGCACCGCGTTTTTCATCGAGGATTTTTTCCAGATGCTCCCATCCCGTATAGGTGTAGCCGATGGCGTCGGCCTTGGCCAAAAGGATGCGGTCCGTGAAAATGGACGTAAAATTTTGGAATTGTCGCCAGGTGCACCATCGGTAATAGAGCCGGCTTCGTCCGGGAAACAGGGCACGGTAAAATCGGATGCCGACCGCCACCCGCCTGGGAAAAAAGAGGTAGTACCCGGCGGCGATGCCTTTGGCGACCAGGGCGAACAACCACAGCCCGAAAATCCGGGTGGCCGTGGTCAGGATGGAATAGAAAAGCCGTTTCATTCTATGCGTCCGGGAAGGCCGGCGGGAGAACATCCGCCGCATGATCAGGCGCCTGAAGGTCGCCGTGTTCCGGCAAAAATCGACAAAAGGCCGGAAGTGGGAGATCCGTTCGCCTTTTGCTGCGTAGCTGACCCGGACCGGGGCTTCGACAACCGGGATTTGCCGGCGGCAGGCTTTGACCAGGACCTCGATTTCGTACTGGTAGCGCCGGGCCCGGACATCGAGGGCCAGGGTTTCGGGCAGGGGGTAGATTCGGAATCCGCTCTGGGAATCGTTGATTTTCGGTCCGCCGGAAACCCGGACCCAGAAATTGGAAAACCCCCTTCCGAACCGGCTGGTCCACGGGACCGGGTCGGCGTCCATGCCCAGGCGGCGGCCCACAACGATGGGCCGGCTCCCCGGCGGGATCGCCCGGATCAGGGTTTCGGCATCCGCCGGCAGATGCTGGCCGTCGGCGTCTAGGGTGATGGCCCAATCGGCGATTTCAGCGGCCGCGGCAAAACCGGTCAGCAGGGCCGCGCCCTTGCCCTGGTTGGTGTCGTGTGCCAGCCACCGGATGCCCTGGATGGCCCCGAGGGCGGCCGGGCCGTTGTCGGTGGAGCCGTCATCCACGACAATCACGGCAAACCCCAGCGCCAAAGCGTCCCGGGCCACCGCGGCCACGGTTGCCCCGTGGTTAAATACCGGAATCACCACGGCAAAACGGTCTGGGGCAGCGTTTTGGCCTCTTCCGGCCCCGGCCTCGTCTGTCATGGGTCAGGGTTTTTCCGCCGGCAAAACAGCCAGGCCCCAGGTCCCCGGTCCCATGTGGGCGCCGGAAGTCAGGGAGAGGGGCTGGAAGAGGATCTCCGCTGCCGGGCAGAGGGCCTGGACAGCCGGACCCAGGGTCTGCTGCAGCCACGGCAAATTATCGGTGTATTCCAGCATGATCAACGGATCGCTCCCGGTTTCCACCCATTCTTCCAAGTGTTGAAGGGCAAATTCAACCTGCTGAGCCCGGGTTCTGACCACGCCGGCGCGTTCGGCGCCGCTGGCCATGGGGCTGATGATCGGTTTTTTGTTGAGCAGGTCCCCGAAAAAACCCTTGGTTTTGGAAATGCGGCCGCCACGGGCCAGGTATTTGAGCTGGTCGAGAAAGATCAGTTCCCGGCGCCGGGCCACGGCGGATTCGGCAAACCGGACCACGGCGTCAAAATCAGTGGTCTGCCTGGCAAACCGGGCCGTGGCAAGGGCGATGATGCCGAGCCCTCCGGAGGCTGAGGACGAGTCGATGACCGTCAGGCGGTCATCCGGGTCGTTTTCCGTCTTCCAGGCGCAGGCCACATGGAAATTGGTCGTATAGACCGATCCCACGCAAAGATACAGGATCCGGTCGTATCGGCCCAACACGTTCTGGTAGCTTTGGTGGCGGACGAATATCGAAGACTGGGCCGTGGCGACTTTTTTCCCCGTTCGCATGGCATCGTAAAGGGCCTCGGGGGAAAACAGGGTCTCCGGGATCGATTCGTTTTCCACCACCAGTATGCTCTCCAGCAGGGTCACCCCCAGGCGGCCGGCATCGGCCGGCGTGAAGGAGCCTGCCGCGTCGGTCATGATGTGAATGCCGCCGGCCGGCCTTCGCGTATTACCGGCCCCCGGCTGGTCGGCCATGAGGCTTTCTTTCCAGTTGACCACGCTGCCCACGGATTCCAGGGCTTTTCGCAGGGAGGTTCGGTCCTCGGTGTGCAGGTGGATTTTGATGTATTCCGCGTCGGATACAGCGACCACGCTCCGGCCGTGGGCCGAGAGCGCGTTGAGGTCCGGATGGTTCGGGCCATGGGGGCGAACCAGGGTGTCCACGCAGTAATCACTGCCGGCATCGGGCGTAAAATCGGCTGATAACTGAAGTTTGTTTCGGAAAACGTCAGTGATCGAAGGGTATCCGTTGTTCGTACCGGCCAGGAAACGGAAAAACCCTTCCAGGTAAATATGCAGACCCAGGGCGCCGGCGTCGACAACGCCGGCGCGTTTGAGCACCGGGAGCTGTTCGGTGGTTCCGCTGACGGCCCCGGCCAGGTGGTCGACGATGTCGGCTGCAGCCGGCAGGGTATCGCGGGCTGTGAGGTCCAGGATTTCGACCAGGGCGTCCATGACGCTGAGCATGGTGCCGGGTTGGGGATCGGCCAGAACCTGCCACGCCTGATCTCTTCCGGACCTGGCCGCGTCGGGGATCTGAGCCGTGTTTTGGGCACCGGCGAATCCGGTGAAAAAGGATGCGGCGATATTGCCGGAATTGCCGGTGGCAGACACGAGCAGGCGGCGACAGACCGATTCGGGCGGGGCATCGAGGGAGAGCAGGGGCGCGAGGCTTATTTTCAGATTCCGCCCCGTGTCTGAATCGGCTACCGGAAAGACATTGATCTGATCGAGCAGATCGGCCCAGGCGACGATCCGTTCATATCCGGCGACGTGGGCCTGCTGCAGGCGGCTTTCCATCATTTAAACCCCAGGGCCCGTTGAATCGTTTCGGGGATTTCAAACTGCAGTTCCATGTCAGGCATCATGACAGCAACCTGTTCGCTGCTGCCTCGGGTGCATAGCCGGTCATCGCTGGTGCGCCGGATCTCGAAAGCCAGGGCGATCTTGTACCTGGCCTCGGTCACAGTGGCCCGGCAAACAAACTCATCCTGGTGGCGAAGGGGGATGATATGCTTGGCTGCCGAGCGGGTGATGGGGAAAAGAATTTTTTCCCGCTGGGAGTATTCATAGAGATCGATGCCACATTTTTTGAACAGGGCGAAACGGGCAATGTCGAAATATTTGTAGTAGTTGCCGTGCCAGACCACATGAAGGGGGTCCAGGTCGTGGAACGGAACGCTGAGGTTGACGTCGCAGCTTGTGGTCATGGTTTTTTCCTCTTTGGGGATGGACGTCAAAAGGGGATTGATCTGCCAGGGCGTTTACCATATCTGCCGGATTTATGTAAACCGGGATCGGGTCGCCACGCACACCTCGGTTTTAATTCGGGGGCGTTTTAGGGAACCGGCAAAAGGGTTCCGGTGAGCAAGGTCAATTTCAGGCCACCGTGTTCCAGGGGGATCGCCGCGAGGTTGCCGGGGGCATGGCGGACGAACGTTGGGTCCGGAGCCAGGAGGCCGACGCGCCATCCGGCCCATTCCCGGGCCAGGTGATCGCAGATCCGGCCGAAGAGATTCTCATCGCCACCAGCCGCCTCGATCCTCCGGCCATAGGGCGGGTTGAGCACGATCAGCCCTGGTTTGTCGAAGCGCCCCGTCGGGGTCAGGGAGAAGAAGTCGGTACAGGCCACCTCAACAACTCCGGCCAACCCCGCGGTTTCCAAGCTTTGGCTGAGTTTTTGGCAGGCATCGGCATCGGTGTCGGCGGCGAGAATCGGGGGCGCGGTTTTCGGCTGGCGGTTTTCTTCGACCTGCCTTCGCAGGTGGCGCCACCGGCCTTCCTGAAAACCGGGCCAGTCCATGAAGGCAAATTCGCGGAACCACCCGGCCGGCAGGTGCTGGGCCATCATGGCCCCTTCCAGGCTGAAGGTGCCCGTGCCGCACATGGGATCCACCAGGGGGACATCTCCCGTGTACCCGGCCTGCATGAGAATGGCCGCTGCCAGGGTCTCGCGCAAAGGGGCCCGGCCGCCGTGGGTCTTGAGCCCCCGCTGGTACAGGGGGGGGCCGCTGCTGTCCAGGGAAAGGGTCAATTCATCGGCGACCCCGCGGACGAAGATGGTCTGGAGATGGGGGGTTTTGCCAACCGATGCCGGGTCCGGACCCTGGGCTGAAAGTCTTTCTGCCGCGGCCTTTTCGACCCGTTCGGCCACGGCGTCACTATGATAGAGCCGGCAATGGTGCACGGTGACCCGGATCTCGGGCCGGCTGCCTGCCGGCAGATAGAGTTCCCACGGGAAATCGGCCAGTTGCTTTTCCAGGCCGAAAAAGGTCGATGCCCTGATGGTGCCCAGACGCATGAGAATCCGGGTGGCGGTGCGAAGATGCAGGTTGGCCTGGTAGAGGTCGTGAAGGCGCCCGTTAAAGATGATCCCGCCCGTTGTGGTCCGGAGTTGCGGGCTTTCGGGGAAAAGGGCCTTTATTTCGTCCAGGCATAAGGGTTCGAGGCCGGGCGCCGTGGTGACGAAAAATTCATGGGTGCGGCCGGTGACCTGCCGGCGTACCCGCTTTTCAAAGGCGCTGGCTTTTTTTTTAAGTGAAGACGTCACATGTTTTCCTTTATAGCTGTGTTCTGGTGGCGGATTTATGACAACGGTTCAATCCATCACAAAGGCCCCTGTATCCCGGCGTTAGAACAAAAAAAAGACTGGAGCGAAAGGTGCCCCATGTGTTGATAACACAATGTGCGGGGTTATCGCTTCCGTTCCAGAGTCCGTATCATAGCAAAACTGGATTCAATCGTATAGGCTCTACCGATTTTGTCAAAGAACAGATAACGTCATCAAAGCCTTTTTTTACAGTTAATCCGTACTCGGGCCTGACATTGTTTTTGGCTTAATATACCTCAAAATTGACCTTTGGTTTTCCACGGATTAACTTTGTGGTTCAATTACCAAAAATTCCGAATACAGGGAGGTTCCATGACCCGTGTCCGCTTCGAATCCGCCACCTACGACGCCGATCGCCTCAAGAATGCCGTGGGGAACCTGATGGCACTGGTTCCTGCCGGTCGTATCGGGACCGGTACCCGGGTGCTCCTAAAACCCAATCTGTTGCTGCCGGCGGCGCCGGAAAAGGCCGTGTTGACCCATCCGGCGGTGGTGCGGGCCGTGGCCGAACTGTTGGTCGATGCCGGCGCCCAAGTCCGTTTTTCAGACAGCCCGGCCACCGGCACCTTTGCCCGAATCATGAAAGTCGGCGGGTACGACCAGGCCCTGAAAGGGCTGCCGGTGGATTGCCGGCCCTTTAAGAGGTCGGTGGCCCGTGACATCGGAGATCCATACGGCAGGATCGAAATGGCCCGGGCCGCGTTGGAGGCTGACGCGGTGATTAACCTGGCCAAGCTCAAGACCCATTCCCAGATGGTTCTGACCCTGGGGGTCAAGAACCTTTTCGGCTGCATCGTCGGGCTCACCAAGCCCCAGTGGCACCTTCGAAGCGGCGTGGACCGGGACGTGTTCGCCAACCTGCTGGTGCAGATCCATTATGCCGTGGCCCCGGTGCTGACCATTGTGGACGGTATTCTGGCCATGGAGGGCGAGGGCCCGGGAAAAGGGGGAACCCCCCGGACCCTGGGGGTGATCGTCGGCAGCACCGATGCCGCTGCCGCTGACCTGGCCATCTGCCGGATCCTCGGCTTTGATCCCGAGCGCCTTCCCACCCACCGGGCCGCTGTCCGGCTCGGCCGGAACCACGGCGAGCCGGAAATCGAAGGCGATTTTAAAACCGTGACCGGATTCCGGTTTCCCGAGCAGACCCCGGTGCTCTTTGGACCGGATTTTCTCAAAGGAACCCTTCGGCGTCACGTGATCCAGCGGCCGGTGGTGGATCCGCTGCATTGTCGCACCTGCGGGGAGTGCTGGGAAATCTGTCCGGCTGACGCCGTGGCCCGGGATGGCGAACAGGTGGCCTTTGACTACGACCGCTGCATCCGTTGCTACTGCTGCGTGGAGGTCTGCCCCCACGGCGCCCTGTCGGCGCGCACGCCCATGGTGGGAAAAATTCTTCGCGGTTTGGGCGTTTTAAAGTGACCGGCCGCGTCGGCAGATTGACATCCTGAGGGCTTTTGGGTATCTATCGTCAGCGTTGTTTAAAAAAAATCCAGTAAAAAACCCTGAAAGGGGGACACATGATCAACAAGGTGATTCTGGTGGGGAACCTGGGACGGGATCCTGAAATTCGCTACACCACGGATGGCACGGCCGTGGTCAATTTTACGATTGCGACCACTGAAAAATGGAAAGACAAAAATTCTGGCCAGATGCAGGAAAAGACCGAATGGCATAGGGTGGTGGCCTTCCGCCGCCTAGCCGAAATCTGCGGGGAATACCTGGCCAAGGGGCGTCAGGTCTATATCGAAGGCAAGCTTCAGACCCGCCAGTGGGAAAAAGACGGCGTGACCCGCTACACGACCGAAGTCGTGGCCAACGAAATGAAGATGCTCGGCGCCCGGGGCGGCTCGGACACAGGCCGCTATCCCCAGGGGGGCAGCCAGGGCGGCCAGGGCGGCTTCAAGGGCGGACAGCCGGCCGGCCAGGGTGGCTTCAAGGGCGGACAGCCAGCCGGCCAGGGTGGCGGATACCAGGGTGGCGATCAGGGCGGCGGTGCCATGCCCGGTCCCATGGGCGGCCCGGACTACGGCGGGCCCCCCGAAGACGACATCCCCTTTTAACCGCTTCGACCCTGTCTGATTTGAAAAAAGGGCGCATCATGATTTTTGATGTGCCCTTTTTTTGTTCCCAGCGGCGATGTGTGATCTGGCCGCCGACCCCGATTGGTTTCCATCCATATAGGGATTGTCAAAATTCTGTTCCATTTGAACACCTGTCTTCCTGCTGGCCGTTGACAATGTCTCGGCGGGCCGGATTTTGCCCATATGTTTGTCGTCAATCCTGTCAGCCGGCATTTTCAACACTTTCTTGAATTCCTGTGAATGGATGGGCACTATTTGCCAATGGCGTATGCCTGCCGGCGCGGGTCCGCGCCGGCCTTGAGCACGCCGTTTTCACGGTCGATCATGATCGTCTGGGAAGACCCCATGATTTCGGCGTAGCCCTTTGTGACCTGGACATCATGCCCTTTGGATTTGAGCGCTGTGATGGTCTTGTCCGGGAAGCGGTCTTCCATTATCAGCGATCCGTCCGGGTTGGAGCGCCACCGCGGCGCTTCATTGGCCTGCTGGGCATCGGCCTTAAAGTCGATCACGTCCACCGCCAGTTGGATGTTGGTCTGGGTCTGGCCGTCGGCCCCCGGGGTTCCCAGCACCATGGCGGGTTGCCCGTCTTTAAGGATCATGGCCGGGTGCAACGTGTGATACGGCCGTTTGTTGGGCGCCAGCACGTTGGGATGGGTGGCATCCAGGGTGAATCCCCGGCCACGGTTATGAAGCACCATCCCGGTTTCGGGCACCATCACGCAGGAACCGAACGCCTCGTAGAGCGACTGGATGAGTGCCACGGCGTTACCGTCGGCGTCCACCACGGTCAGATAAATCGTGTCATCACCGCTCCGGGTAAAATCCCGGGCCTCATAGCCTTTGGCGGCCCGATCCGGATCGATCAAATTGACGCGATCTTTGGCCTGGATTAGGGACAACATGTTGGCCACCGGAACCGGGTGGGCGGTCGGATCGCAGACATAGGCGTCTCGGTCGACAAAGGCCAGTTTCTTGGCCTCGACCATCAGGTGGACCAGTTCGGCCGAGTCCGGGGCCATGGCGGCCAGGTCGCAGGTTGCCAGCATGTTGGCCTGCATCAGAAGCGCGATCCCCTGGGAGTTGGGGGGTTGGGTGGCCATGGTGTAGCCGCGGTAATCGCTGGTGATCGGTGTTTCCCATTCCACGGTGTGACGGGCCAGATCGGTCTCGCTGAAAAAACCGCCCATGGCCTCTGAATGGGCCACCAGGGCCTCGCCCATGGGTCCCCGGTAAAAGGCCTCCGGTCCGTTCTCCATAAGCATCTGGTAAGATGCGGCCAGCTTGGGCTGCACCATCAACCGGCCCACCCGGGGGATGGCGCCACCCGGCAGGAAGGTCTCCCCAACGGCCCCGGAGGCCAGCAGTATGTCCCGCCGCTCTTTTATGGCACTGACCAGTTCCGGATATACCGGAAACCCGTTTTTTGCGTAGGGGATGGCTTTGGCCAGCAGGGTGTCCAGACCCAGGGTGCCGTGTTTTTCCAGGGCCGCCTGCCAGCCGGCAATGGCACCCGGTACGGTGCAGGTGTGGATGCCTGTTTCAGGCACACTCTGGTAACCCAATGCCTGGTAGGCCTCCAGGGTGGCCCCGGCCGGGGAGCGGCCCGAGGCGTTGAGGGCATCGAGGGTCCCCTTGGCGGCCATGTGGATCAGCATGAACAGATCCCCGCCAATGCCGCACATATGCGGCCGGACCGTGGTCATCACCAGGTTGGCGGCGATGGCCGCATCCACGGCGTTGCCGCCGGACTCCAGTACGGCCGCGCCGGCCTGGGCGGCCAAGGGGTGATCGGCGGTGATCATCCAGTGGGTGCTCATCAGCAGCGGGCGATGGGTGGCAAAATGGTTTGACATGTTAGTGAGGGTCTCCTCTTCGTTTCCATCCATAAATGGCCTTTTTGCCCAATCTCTGCGTCAATCAGCGCCATTTCTTGTGCGGCGTAACCCGCTACGCCTCCGCGCAATGGCTTGATTGCCTTGACCTTGGACAAAAATTCACATTTATGAATTGGAAACGTCCATAGGTGCCCATCCACGAAATATGCAATTCATGAATGGGCACTAATTCACGGCGGCTTCCACTTGGCGCAGATGCTTTTCCATGGCCGTCAGAGCGGCGTTGGCGTCCCCTTTTGCCACGGCGCGAAGAATTTTGCCATGACCGGCTACGGAGAGTTTCATCCGTTTGGGGTTTCTCGATGCCTGGGCCCGGCTTTCACTCAAAATGTCGTTGAGCCTTTCGACCACTTTCAGCAGTGTGCCGTTCTGGGTGGCACGGGCCAAGGCGACGTGGAAGGCCTGGTCCAGCTCGACGATCAGGTGGACGTCGTTGGCTTCTTTTTGGCGTTCCAAAATAAGTTCCAGCTCGACGAGGTCTTTGGGCGACGCTTTCAAGGCCGCTTTGGCGGCGATCTGCGGTTCGATCATCCGTCGGAACACAAAGATTTCGGCCAGTTTGTTCT
Source organism: Desulfobacterales bacterium (assembly GCA_016342285.1). Lineage (GTDB taxonomy): Bacteria > Desulfobacterota > Desulfobacteria > Desulfobacterales > JAEINQ01 > JAEINQ01. The sequence continues at coordinate 20,575 of JAEINQ010000015.1, read as the reverse complement.
TCTCCCGGTGAAGCGCGCGTGTTATCAGGTCGTCCACCGACGGTCCGTGTTCATTGACCACAAACGTTCCCGATCCCACCCGGCTGACGAGAATGCTTTGCTCCTCAAGGGTCCGGATCGCTTCCCTGACAGGGTGGCGCGACACCTGGAATATTTCAGCCAGTCGACGCTCGGGGGGAAGTTGATCGCCGTGTTTGAGCTTGCCTTCTTCGATCAGGTGCATGATCTGCGCGGCAATTTCCTGATAGACCTTGGTCCGCTTGACCACCTTGAGATCGATCTCTGCCGAAAACGGGTCCTTGTTATGGTCTTGTTCGCTCATTTGTTGCCTATTCCACTTTCAAAGCGATGAGCATAAACAGCCCCATGGCGCCCAGCAGGAAGTAAACCAGGCCGGTTTGGTCCCTCATGGCGGCAATGTACAGAAGGAAGGGAATGCCCATTACTGCCAGTAGGGTCAGGTTTTTTAACCATGCGGCGTGTTTTTCCAGGAAGCCAGCCATGATGTGCAATCTCCTATTTCGTGTCTGTCCATCAATCGGCAAATTGGGTCGAGATCAAGGCATGCGACAAATTTTACCACAAGCATATGGTTAATATTCTGAGGATAAAATTTAGAGCATAACGCAGATATCGGGCAAATTGGCCATTTATGGATGTACACTATTTAAATCCCAGCATTACCATCGCCATCGTGATGACGCCGATTGCGGTGGTGATGATCAACCCATATTTAAGGGTCATTTTCAGGACCGGGGCCTCCTGGCCGTTCAATCCGACCGTGGAGCAACCGACAATGATTTTGGCCGGGGCAATCATGCTGCCCAAGGCGCCGCCCGTGGTCTGGGCCGCCAGGATAACGGCCGCACTGAGTCCGGCCAGCCCGGCTGTCTGCTGCTGAAGAACGCCGAAAACGACATTGGAGTTGGTGTTGGAGCCTGTCATGAACGCGCCCAGCAGGCCGATCCACGGGGCAAAGAATGGATAGGTGACGCCAAAGACCCGGCTCACGCCCTCGGCCAGAAGATAGGTCATGCCGCACTGGTCCATTACCAGGGCAAAGCAGACCATGGTCACGATGCCCAGGCTGGTGGGAACGCCCGAGCGGATGGTTTTTTGGACGATGGTTCGCATTGCGCCCGTAGCATAGTAATGGCGTGAGGCATACAGCAGATAAGCCGCCATTGACGAGTATCCGAGCAGGGCGCCCCCGTGACCGAAAACCTTAATGGTCTGTCCCTTTCCCGCCGGAATGACCCAGCCGGCATTGGAGATGATTTCAGGAAAATTGAGCGACAATTTGATCTGTCCCAGAAATTCTTTGATGGGGGGCACCAGAACGCCCATGGAAACGATCAGGATCAAGAGTCCGTAGGCTGACAGTGCCCATCCAAAGGACATGGCATTGCCCTCTGTTGTCGGCGCCGCGGGTCCATGGTTGCGGTAGGGACGAAGCCGTGCCACGAAAACGCAGGCGACCAACCCGGTCAGGGATGCCCCAAACCCTCCCAGTGTCCACAGGTCGTTGACGACCAGAGCGTATTGGGTGGCGGCCATGACGGTGCCGATGATGGCGATGGCCAGGGCGCTGTGGCGGATCATTTTCCAGCCCCCGTAGATGTGGATGGCGGCCAGGGCGCACAAATAGCAGGATATCCCCAAAATGACGGCCGCCCAATGGGCCAGGTAATCGGCCGATAGCCCGGTGACGGCCATCATGGCCTGGAATGAGGCCCCCATGGAGCCAAAGGTGACCGACCAGCAATGGCCCACCGCCGGAACGGCCACGGCCACGACCGGATTAAAGCCCAGAGCGGCCAGTAGGGGCGCGACCACGGCTATGGGCACGCCATATCCGGCCACCCCCTGGAGAAAGGCGGAAAAGACCCAGCCGAAAATCAACAACTGGATGGCCTTGTCCTGGCTGAACCGTTCAATGCCGGTGCCGATGGACCGAATGGCGCCGGTTTCGTTGATGGTGTGATAGAGTAGCAGGGCCATCCAAATGATATACAGCACATTAAGGGACAGCAGAATGCCTTTCATCTGGGCAAAGGCCAACAGCTTGGGTGTGGCTCCGAAAAACAATATCGAAGCGATGACGGCTGTAAACCATCCGGCCGCGCCGGCCCGACTGCCGCCCCAGTTGAAGCCGACCATCAGGATCAGCACAACGGCGATCGGCGAAAAAGCGAAAACCCATTTCAACAGGAACAGTTCTGCCATACAGGGACACCCGATTTAAAGGGTAAATCTTTTGTACCAATTCAATTTGGTTGTACCAATTTAAAGAATTTCCGTAATTGCTGTCAACCATTAAAATCGCAACCCGGGCACGTCCGGCAGAAAATCGATTGGATGGCGGGAAAATTCGTGGCGGGGTTGCTGCAACGGCACAAGACCTGGGGCGAGCGCCCTTGGCTTGGTAGACAAGCGGGGGGGGGGGCAACGCTGCCGCCGGAAGGGCGACCGCGCCGCTTTACACGCGCCGGCTTTTTTCGGCGTCGGCGTGAAGGCGGATGCTTTCCATTAACGAGTCTATATGGGAAAGCATTTTTTCAATTTTCGTTGGTGATATGACGTCCAGATTATCGATGCACAACAGATGGGTGTTGCCGTGGGCCTTGTTCCCTGCCGCAAGAAAGTTTTGTATTTCCTTTTCAAGGGATACATATTGATCCAACAGGCTTGCCGTTGATGCCGTTCACGATTACCCTTATTTTCCTTATTCTTCTTCGTCAGTTTATTTCCAAAGCAGATCTGGCCTTTTACCGATGATTAAAATTGATACCACATACCACTGGCGACGCCTGTCAGCGTTGACAGGATTTCTGCCCGAGACTAAGATGACCGATCTTGGCACACTCCAAGAATTCAGAAAATGACTTTCTGCGTGAGATTTGCATGCTCGCTGCTAAGTGGCTGGTATTATGTTGTTTTACATCTTTAAGGTTTCAAGGGGGAAGATGCTGCCATGAAAAGAGTTCTTTGCTACTGGTTCATCATGATGGTTGCGATCACGGCCAACGGCTATGCCTTAACTCAGAAGCTCACCTTTGACATCGTTGAGGGGCAGTACAAGGTCTACAAGGGCCTGATCGAGGTGCCCAGCGGAGAACTGAAAGTCAACGTCAAAATCCCCGATGAGATCGCCGAAAAGGATGACGTTCGCAAATTCGCCCTGCTCCTGCAACAAGCCCCACCGGTGGTGGACAAGGCCCGGGAAGAGATCAGCAAGGAGTTGAAGATCGCCGTTGACAAGATCGGGACGATTCTGGTCGAGGCCAAGAAAATGTCCGATTCCGATGCCATCAAAGCCCAGGCGTATATGAACAAGGGCTTTGACAAAATAAACGATCACCTCAACGTTTTTTACAAGAAAAAGGCCAGGGAAACCGCCAAGGCCGTCCAGCAGGCCATCAATGCCAAGTGGAGCCAGTTGCAAAAACGGCAAAGCAGTTACAAAAAATTCAAGCTGAAAAAGAAGCTGGCCCTGGCCAAAGGGACATTCAAGGTGGCGACCAACACCTTGCGCATCGTGGCCAGTGGAGGCATGGATGTCACGGCCATTGCCAACCTGGTCCACGGCATCTATGGCCTATACAAGAATCTCGATGCCCTGGCCAAGGGGGAGGAAAAGGCCCGCAAGGACCTGAACAAGATGGTGGCAAACCTTAAAAAACGGCTTGAAAAGGGGGGGGCGAAAAAGCTGTTGAACAAACTGACCAACCCTTATCCCATCAAAAGCCTGCAAACCGAAATCACGACCTACAATGCCAAGCTGATCCCCTTTGGAGACCAGGCGGACAAGACCGCCCGGGAGATCGCCAAGCTGCTGGACGCCCAGGAATCGATCAAGTCGGACAAGGGGCGCTACAAGGCGCTTGTGAAGGAGACCGCCAAGCTGCTTGAAAACATCGACGGACTCAATGACCAGATCAACCTGGGGGAGAAGCTGCTCACCGAGGCGGAGGACCTGGTGGATGTCGCCAAAAAGAAGCAAAGCCGGGCGGCCAATGCCATTGATGAGGCAGATGACGTGATCCGGACCATCATGGATCTGAATTCGACGCGAAAAATGATCAATGCCACCGGCGGCCTGAGCATTTTAAAGAATATTGCCAGCATCCTGTCCTGATGGTATCCGCACTTTCTGGCTTGGGCCGGTGAGAGGATGAGAACGCTCCGGTGGTCGTCGATCAGCTCGGGTCTCGCCTCGATCTGATCGCACCCCCGGTCTTCGAATCCGTAGGTCGCCCGTTCGAGTCGGGCCGGGCGTACCAATTAATTCAAGGGGTTATGGCACTATGCCGTGGCCCCTTTTTTTGTTGGTGTGTGAGAAAATATTTTCATCCCCCCAGTTTGTCCAATTGCGACGATTTTGGGGTTAAAAAGAGTGATATAGGGCCTCAAAACACCTTCTCTCGGAGTGAGAGGCCTTCAATTTTATCATCTTGGTGTGGCCCACCAATATTCCCCCTGGGGTTTCTGATCGCCGGATGTCGATAACGCGGAAAGCGGAAAATCGCGCACCCTCCCCTCTTAGCGTATGCATCAACCGGAAGAAGGGCCGGGCCAAGGTCCTGGCCGGACTGCCAACCCTTGTTCATGCCGAGCGGCTACCTGTTGGCGGCAGGTGATCCGTTGTCTCGTTGCACCTGGAGTATACGGTCGACCTTCTCGATCTCTTTTTTTAGTTTCCGGGCCAGCAGCCAATCCACAGCGGTGTCGATTCTTCTGCCGTTGATCCGGGTGAGGTGCAAGGATGTCGGGATCTCGTTGAGGCGTCTGCGAAGATCCATCTCCCCATGGATTCCAAACGGAAGATGAGGCACGTCATCGATACCGTCATCGAGGTTTTCGAATGAAAAGTGCAAAAATGTGAATCGGTCGTTTTTCTCCGATTCGGTTCGATATTCGTGCAGCTTCGCCTCTCTTTTGATGGTGAGAAAGGTGTCCACCGAGTCCAGCACATTCATATCCAGCGGGATCAGGCGCGACACGATGCCGCGGGGGTCCGGATCGTCCCTGTCACCCCCCTTGGGGGTGGTGTGGGCATCGACCAGAATGACCACATAGTGGTCATAGGGCTTGTCCGGCATGGCGTCGATCCGCTGGAGGATCTGTTTTAGATTGCCGCGCTTTTTGACCCCCTGTCGACACAGGCACGGATCTTGACCGCCATACCCGGCCCCAGCCCGATTGTCCGTCGCGGCATCCTGGCAGGCCATGCAAAGGATGCGTTCCAGGGTGCAAAGGCCCAAATTGTCGTGAACGCCTCCGTCGTAAAGGTGCAGGAAGGATCGGTCGCGGAAATTCCGGAGGGTCATGCAGTTGAACAGGCCTGGAAAGGCGCAGGACGCCATGACCGCCCTGGCCATAGAGTACTCGGTTATATCCGAAGCCACTTCCCGGGAGAAGTCTTCATGGGTGAAGGTGAACGTGTTGCCGAACGGTTTGGCCCTGGCGATATTTTCCGTTGCGTTGGTCGCGTTGATAATCAGGTAAGGACGGGCCGTGTTCAGGTCTTTGAAAGTGAGCGGCGGCTGAAACGGTGCCACACTGAAAAGATTGTCCTGAAAGGTCTCGGCCATGATGTCCGTGGCGTCGTACCCGGTAAAGAGCGTTCGGACGATGTTGACGGGCCAGAACCGGTTTGCGATGCCCTTGACGGAATAGTTTCTCGTCATCAGGTCTTCAACCCGATCGCGTCTCCATAAGAGGCCCGTTGGGTTGTTTTTGTCTCCCGGGTCATGGCTCATGCAATAATAGGCCCCCGCGATGGAACCGCCGGATACCGAGGATATGGCATCGACACTGGGCATGATCCGGTCGAGTCGCATCATAACCGATGAGGCAAAATAGGCGGCCCGGCTGCCTCCGCCTGAAAGGCAGAGCGCCATGAAGACCCGGTCCTGACGCGCCTTTTCGTGAACGTTCAACGTGGCGCGGAGAGTAGGGATGTCGCACTGGCCGGATGTCCTGCAATTGGTGGAGGCCGACCACCCGCAACCGGTTAAGACGATGGCTACTGCTATCAGGCAAATTTTCATTGGGGTGCGTGACGATGATTTCATCTGCCCTCCGTTTTCAGATGTTGTTTCAAAAACAATTCAGCCAAAGGGTCTTGACCGGGCCGGAGCGGCTTCCCGCAGGAACGTCGTGGCCATGGCCGCAGGTGCCGATTGGTATGGGGGAAATGTTGGAGAAGTATTGGAAATCGTGTTCGATTTGAGCGGCAATTCGAGCAGGTTGTCTACGGCTTGCCAGCGAGAGGTCGCGTCGGAGAGATCGGTCGTGCGCGGTGGATACCATCTGAGAAACCAGACCATATCGTCAAGATCAGGAGGTGTCAACCGGTTTAACCGTGGGCGTCAGTTCGAAAAATAGTGAATTCCCACCTCAATTGTTCAGTGGGAAATGTTTGTTGATCCCATTGCCGAATCGTTCGGCATAGAGCGTTTTACCGCGGAAACACGCAACTCGGTGGAAGCCTGTCTGGACTATGTCCGACAGGCCGACCGGCTGGTGGGCATTGTCGCCTGGCGATACGGCTGGAAGCCTTCAGGGAAAAATCGATACCAGAGATGGAATACGATGCGGCCACCGACCGGCTGATGTTTTTGATCGATCCCTCCCTCAAGGTGGATCCTGGGTCGGATTTCGATTAGGGACCGGACAAATGGAAACACCAGGAGAAACTGGAGGCCTTTAAGGCCAGGATTTCCACGGATCAGATGCCGGTTTGCCGGGTTCGGCCCGGAAATGCCCCTGAGCGAAGACTTTCTGGAAACGCACGTCCGGCCCATGCCGAACTCCTGGAAACTTGCCTGGACGATTCGGTTGAGGTTTCCGCCGAACCCTTTATAGAATTGTTGAAGGCCGATCCCGGCAACGATCCGGGGTTGTGGGAGCGCCAGCGGTTGTGCCTGGGCCTGGCAGCGCGTCTGGATGCCAATGCCGTAAGCAAACTCCGGTCGACCATTGAAACCATCCTTTTGATGCCATTCGTCAGTGGTTTGCAGCGGACACGGCTGCCAGGCGATCCGATTTGACGGCGAAAAGAGGCGGGTATGCGCTTATCCGCATTCCGGGCGGAAGATTTATGATGGGGTTGCCGGTCTCTGAAGCGGGTCGAAGGAACAGTGAAGGGCCGCTTCACAAAGTGCATGTGCCGGATTTTTACCTGGGCCGGTGGTGGCGATTCGGCAAAAAAGGTTAAAAAAACGACCTATTTCATAAATCGAATTTGGCACTTTTCATCTCCATGGGCGATGGTTCCCCCGAGTTCGAGTTTCCCGCCGAAGCTTTCGGCGATTCCCCGATCCCCTTCCATGGCGATATCACAGAGCCTTTCGATTTCTTTGTCGGTACAGCCCAGTTTTTGCCAGGCTGCCACAAGGGGGCAGTAGCCAAAATCGATGGAGAGTTTGTTGTCCGTTACTTCAAGTATTTTCATGTCAAAGACCATTTGTGCCGGAAGTGTAAACAGCTTTTTCTTCAATCCCTTCAAGCTGCTCGTGCTGCTCAGATCCACAAGGTTTTCTCCATGGATATGTCCGCAGGCCCGGATGGCGGGATATCCGATTTCTTCCCACCCGATACCCTTTTTTTCCGCTTCCTTCACCAGCAGGTAAAGCCATGTGGCCCGGTGCTCCAGTGTTCCCCGGACCGCTTTTATGACAAAATTATTCCGCTTGGAAATATTTTTGATTCGACTCATTCATTTGCCTCCGGATTCTTGGATGGGTATCTGTTCGGTGGCCTTCATATGCCTATCCCTATATCAGAAAACGGGCGTTTGTGAAAACGGGGCGAAGGCTCATTGAATTCCATTTTACGGTCCAGATCTGGTTTGGGTTGAAGCTGGGCAGCGCGTCAAGATCAACCGGTGCGGCAAGGGGGGGGCGGATCCGGAATCAATGGCAGGATCGTCGGATTGCGTTTTTTGCGGGTTAGTACCGGGTTAGATATTCATTTCAGCCGATGGGCAGTCCATCCCCGGCGCAAAGTTTCTCGATGCCGATGTCGATAAACAGGGATTCGGGAAGGGTATTTGGGCGCCGGGGAATCTGAACGGAGTCGATTGATCGTGCAAAGAGGCGGCATGCGATGAAATAGCCGGTAGCGATCTTAAAATAAAACGCCCGTTGCGGCCATGGGCAACGGGCGGAAAAAAGACAATAGCAGGCTCATTGAAGCGCGTGGTCAGTCGAGGATATTTCGTTTCTGACAGGAGCGGTTATTTTTCGTCGAGCTTCTCGGGATCTTTTTCTTCGGTGCTTGAGGTGGCGCTCTTGAAGTTCTTGATGGCCTTGCCCACTCCCGCGCCGATTTCCGGCAGCTTGCCGGCACCGAATATAATGAGTATGATCACCAATATGATGATCAGTTCCGGCATTCCGATTCCGAACATATGTCCTCCTAATTGGTCGGGCCTGTGGTTTTAATTTCCGTAAGCGCTCACAGGACACCGCACCTGCTGCGTTCCCGGGCAATTGAAGTACGGTAAAGTACGTCCGCATGCCCGGCGCCTTGCATCTACGGCACCCCGTGAACGCTTACCGTAAGGGGTTTTGGGACTTTTAAACGTCCTACCCCCGTGAATATGTACTAATTTCCTGTACGAGCCGGCGGAACTCTTTTGAGGCCTTGAAGCTGTGCATGCTGCCCTGATAGTCGATCCACCGCTTCCATGATTCACGCCAGGTAGCGTTTTGCCAGTACCGTTCGGGATTGCCGCCGCCTTGAATCCTGTCGATAAAATCCGCGTACTCCCCGGCGCAGACCGCGCAGAACCCATAGGGGATGCTGATTTTGTGTTCCGCGGTGTTGGTCACTCTCGGTTCCCGTAAGATTCCGCACTTTTCGCAGGTCCCGGTGTCGTGGGTCTGACGCAGGACGCTCTCGGTCATCCGGACTTTTTGCTTGGTCCGCCGTGCGGCCCGTCGAAGCTGAGCCTCATCGAGTTTGGTGCCCAGAGGTATGATATCGGCCATGAGTGCCCCTGTTCCCGTTCGGCCCGGTCCTGAACTGAGGGGGAAATATAGCACCGGGCCCATGGAGTGTCAATTCATTACCCACCAAGCGGGTCGTTTCCACTGGTGAGACAAAAAGGCAGACTCACCCTACTCCAAAGCGCGGGTACTGTTGAAAATTGGAGTGGTCCGTGGTATCTTGCCGTTTTAATTTTAACGATGAATGGCGGGGCCAAAAACGGGCCCCTTTACCAGAGGAAGGCGCCTTATTATGACGACGTTCGTGGCTGACTGCCATCCGGTTCTTATTGGCAGCCTCCCGGTGTCTGACCACCAGCAGGCCGTGGATATGGTTCTGGCCCACACGCCGGCCATCCCGTTGTGGGTCCAACTGCCGGTGTTCAAGCAGGAGGGGATGATCGAACAGTTCCTGCCGGGTATGCCGGGGCTGACCCGATCGGACGCCAAGGTTTGGATCGACACCGCCGGGCCGGATTTTGATGACGCGATGCTTGGGTTCTACGAAGACTACATGGCGGTCAGCGAGGGTGGCGCCGACCTGATCGATTCCCGCTTTGCTTTCACCCCGGAAACCGCACCGGGCTTTTTTGCCTTTCTCGACCGGGTTGCCGCCATGGACCCGGCGCCCGCGGCTGTCAAGGGGCAGGTCACCGGTCCGGTGACTTTTTGCACGGCGGTCAAGGACCAGCAGGGGGCGGCCATCTTTTATAACGACCAGCTTCGCGATGCTGCCATCAAGCTTCTGGCCATGAAGGCGCGGTGGCAAGTACGCCGCCTGTCGCAGTTCGACCGGCCGGTGATTGTTTTCCTGGACGAGCCGGCCCTGGCCGGTTTCGGCTCTTCGGAGTTTATCAGCATCTCGCCGTCCGACATCCGCGCTTGCCTGGGCGAGGTCGTTTCAGCGGTTCACACCGAAGGAGGGCTGGCCGGCATCCATGTCTGCGCCAATACCGACTGGTCGGTGATTCTCGATTCGTCCCTGGATATCGTCAATTTTGACGCCTACGGCTATTTTGACCGGTTTGTGCTCTACCCCGATCTGATTCGGGCTTTTTTCGACAAGGGCAAAATACTGGCCTGGGGGATTGTGCCGACCTCAGAGCCGGAGGCCATTGAGACCGCTACGGTCGAATCGCTGCTGGCGATCTGGCAGGGATATGCCGGACAACTTGAAGCCCTGGGGGTTTCCTCCCGGGCACTTCGGCAGCAGTCGCTGATCACGCCGAGTTGCGGCACCGGCTCGCTCAGCGTGCCGTTGGCCGAGAGGGTGCTGGCCCTGACCCGGGACCTGTCCGCCCGGATCCGGCAGGATTTTTAGTCCGCAGATTACGCAGATTGCGCAGAGAAACCATCAGCATTTTTAGTCCGCAGATTGCGCAGAGAAACCATCAGCATTTTTAGTCCGCAGATTGCGCAGAGAAACGATTGGGTCTGATGCAATTCGCCAATCCGCAATCCGTAATTCGTCAATTCGCCAATTCATCAATTCGCCAATCTGAGTCGAGGTGTGTATGTTGGAAAAGCCTGATACCCAAGAATTTACCGGTGCAACCCGCTACGTGCTGGACGAAGAACTGGCCAGTATCGTCAACATTTCCATGGCGCTGGAGATGCCCCTGTTGCTCAAGGGCGAGCCAGGGACCGGCAAGACCATGCTGGCCCATGCCATTGCCGAAAACCTGGGCATGCCGCTGATTGTCCTAAACGTCAAGTCGAGCATGAAACTGGTGGAAGCCTTGTACCAGTATGACACCCTGACTCGGCTCAACGACAGCCGCTTCGGGGACTCGTCCCGGAATGTGAGCAATATCGAGGATTACCTCCGAATGGGGAAGATCGGCCAGGCCTTTGTGGCCGATCGACGTACGGTGCTGCTCATCGACGAGATCGATAAGGCCGACACCGACTTTCAGGACGACATGCTCGATGTCCTGGATCAGATGGAGTTCGACATCATGGAAGTCGACAAGACCATTTCCGCCCGGAACCGGCCGGTGATCATCATTACCTCCAATGCCAAGAAGGACCTGTCCGATCCGTTCCTGGGGCGGTGTAACTTTCACCACATCGCCTTTCCGGATCCGAAAATGATGCGAAAAATCCTCGGTGTTCACTTTCCGGCCCTGGATTCAACCCTCATGGAAAATGCCATCGGGGCCTTCTACAAGCTGCGGGGCCTGGACAACATCGAAAAGCGGCCGGCCACCCGGGAACTGATCAACTGGATTCGGGCTTTAAAGGCCGACACGGACTTCCGGCCGGCCCAACTGGCCAAAGGAGATCTTCCCTACCTGGGGGTGCTCTTCAAAAAGAGCGGGGATTACGAGCAGGCGGGAAGCGTTACCAGGCGCCGCCGACTCATATAGAGCAATTGGCGAATTGATCACAACAGATCCAATCTGTTAATTCGACAATCAGACAACCGGCCATGTGTCGTGCCATTCGACAATCAGACAATCAGACAATTCGGCAATTTAAAACCTATGTTCATCGACTTCTTCTATACGTTGAAAGAGAGCGGGGTGCCGGTCAGCCCGACCTCATTTCTGACCCTGCACAAGGCCCTGAAGGCCGGGCTTGTCCAGTCTCTGGATGACTTTTACTCGGCCTCCCGGACCATTCTGGTCAAGAGCGAGCGATACTTTGACCTCTTTGACCGGGTCTTCGCCCATTATTTCGAAGGGGCGGATCTGCCCGATCTGGAGGACATGGAACTCGACGCCGTGGCCCGGGCACTTCTGGAACAGTGGCTGCAGGACCCAAAGGCCATGGCCGATGCTTTGGGCATGGATGAGGCGGATCTTCAGAAGCTCACCCCCGAAGAGCTCCTTGAATACTTCAAGGAGCGGCTCAAGGACCAGACCGAGCGCCACGACGGCGGCAATCGCTGGATCGGCACCGGCGGCACCTCGCCGGTGGGCCACAGCGGTTACCATCCGGAGGGGATGCGCGTCGGAGGCGTGTCGCGGAACAAGAGTGCCGTCAAGGTCGCCTTGGAGAGACGCTACAAGGACTATTCCCGCACCGGCCCGTTGACCCAGGCACAGATTGGCGAGGCCCTCAAGCGGCTGCGCCATCTGATTCCCGTGGGGCCCAAGGACCAGGTGGATATCGGCGAGACCATCTACCAGACCATGAAAAACGCCGGGGAGATCGAAATCATTTTCTCCCGCAGCCTTCGGGATCGTCTCAAAGTGATTCTGGCCATCGACAACGGCGGTTGGTCCATGGACCCTTACATCCCCGTGGTCCAAACCCTGTTCGACTACGCCAAGGACCAGTTCAAGGAGATCCGGACATTCTTCTTCCACAACACCGTTTACGATGTCTTGTGGGCAGATCCCCGCCGCATGGGAAAAGAGCGACGACTGGCTGACTTTACCCGGTTCGATCCGGATACCCGGCTCATCCTGGTAGGTGATGCCAGCATGGCCCCCTACGAATTGATGTCCTCCAACGGATCCCTCTATGTCTCGGAGCGAAGCGGCCGGCCCAGTGTCGAGCAGCTTCGATTTCTGGCCGACACTTTTCCCCACTGCATCTGGCTCAACCCCGTTCCCGAGCGGATGTGGCCCTATACCCAGTCCATCAACGCGATCCGACAGATCTTTCCCATGTTCGAACTGACCCTGGACGGCCTGGAAAAGGGGATCACCAGCCTTATGGCCAAAAACTGACAACCGGGCAAAGCATCCGTTTGCAAGGGTGTAACCTTTATGCCGCGGCACCGTTATGTATCGTAATGTGAGCGATTACGGTGATTTTTATAACAAGAATAAAGACAGGCTCTTTGCCTATCTGCTGCGGATGACCGGCGACTATCATCGGGCCTGTGATCTGGTTCAGGAAAATACAGCAGCCCGTGATCTATGCCGCGACCGGGTTTGCGGCTGCCAGTTTGCTGCTGTTCAACCTGATTCGTCCCCCGGCCCCGGTGCAGAAGTTCAATCGGTTCGTCATCTATGAACCGGCCGCCCATCGAGTGGAACTGACCGGGTCGTTTACCGGCTGGCAGCGAACAGCCATGAAGCCCGTCGGCAACAGCGGCTATTGGGAGCTCAATCTTAAAGTGCCTTTCGGGGAGCACCGTTTTGCCTATATTCTCGACGGCGCTAGACAGATGGCAGACCCCACCCTCCCCGTGCGTGAAAAGGATGACTTCGGCGGGGAGAATTCCATTCTGAATGTGGAGGCGCGGGTGTGAAACATCGATGGTTTGTTGCAGCCATTTTAGGTGCCCTTTTGTCCGGTTGCGGGACCCATGGCTATCGGATCGACGGCAACGACCTGACACTGATTCTCAGAAAACCGCAAGCCCAAAGCGTGGTGCTGGTCTCTTCCCTGGATGGGTTCAGTCCCCGGCCGGCAAAAAACGTTGCAGGCTGTTGGGAGGTGACGTTGCCGGCGGGAAAAGCCTTTAAATATTTCTATCGGGTGGATGGCGTCGTTTTCCTGCCCGATTGCCCCCTGAGGGAAAATGATGATTTCGGTGATGAAACCTGTATTTTTGATCCCCTTTTGTAACGTTTCCCGTTTGTGACTGTTGTAAGGATCAGTATCTTTCACAAACAGGAGGGATAACCATGAAAATCGTTCATCTGATGTTGGCTCTCTTTTTCATCTCCGCAGTGCCATGTCATGCTGCCGGCGGCACCGATCTTCCCGTAACCGTTAGGGATCGGATCGAAATGCAGGTTCGGGAAATGAGTGCCGTGGGCGTGCCGCCCGACGCCGCCCGAAACATGCTTACGCAGATGCACCGCAACCGGTTCAGGGATGAACATATGGTCCGGGCCCAACAGGTGGTGATGAACAACGCCAGGAACGGATTCCCGACGGAGCCGGTGATGAGCAAGGCCATGGAAGGAATGGCCAAACAGGTGAACGCCCAGCGCGTGGTATCGGCCATGGAGGCCGTTCAAAGCCGCCAGGCTTTCGGTTTTCAGGCGGCCAGAACCCTGTCCGATGACCCGAAAAAAGTCGGCAGCCTGGCCCGGGCGGTTGCTGAGAGTATGGCAGCGGGCATGAAAAGCCGGGACATGGATCAGATCATGTCCCAGCTTCAGGCACGGACCCGCCAGCAGGCCAGAAACCTGGCCGATGAGACCGCCTTGCAGACCATGGAGACTGTCCGCACCATGGCAAGGTTGGGCATCCGTTCTCCGGATGTATCCGAAACCGTCTGCCAGGCTCTGCAAAATGGCTACACCGATCAGCAAATCGATCAGTTGCGTCACCAATTCGCCAAACAGGCCCATCTGGCGTCGGCCCAGCAGATTGCCGGTCAATACGCCGGTTCCATCGGCAAAGGCGGCAATGGGGGGGGTAATTCCGGCGGCGGTGGTTCGGGTTCGGGCGGTGGCAGCAGTGGCGGTTCAGGCGGTGGCGGTTCGGGAGGTGGCAGCGGTGGCGGTTCGGACGGTGGCAGCGCTGGCGGTTCGGGCAGTGGCAGCGCTGGTGGCGCCGCCAAATAGGACTTGGCCCTTGTTCTCTTTATTCGAACGGGCCGGCCCTTGCTGGTACGAAGAAGACTCGCCGTGCGGACAGGCGTTTCAGGTCCTGTTGATACGATTTATACGAGAATTCAGCGAGAGCGGCCGAGAATGACGAATCGAGGCCGCTGGGCAATTGACAGCCCGGAGAGTGGGGGGTAGGGTGCGTTCGGTGTTTTGGTGGACCCACCAAGGGGGATAACAAATGGATCGTAACGTCGCCCCGGGTCCCCCAAAGCGCGTTCCTGTCACTTCCCACTTCGCATCTGTCAGGAGGGAACCGTGGAATACCGTCGCATGGGCCGAAGCGGCCTGAAAGTCTCCGAAATCTGCCTGGGCACCATGACCTTTGGTCACGGTGCCGATGAAACCGAAGCCCGGCGTATGGTTGATATGGCGCGCGATCACGGCGTCAACTTCTTCGATACCGCCAACACCTATGCTGGCTTTCAATCGGAAGTTTTTCTTGGCAAAGCCCTCAAAAATTGCCGCCGAGAAGCAGTTGTGGCCACCAAATTCTTCAATCCCACAGGGCCGGGACCCAACGATTCAGGTATGTCGCGCGTTCACATCATGCAGGCCATCGAAGACAGCTTGCGGCGCCTCGACATGGACCATGTGGATCTTTATTACATCCATCACGTCGACATCCAGACGCCGCTTGAAGAAATGCTGCGCGCCCTTGACGATCTGGTGCATCAGGGTAAGGTCCGGTATATTGCGTGCAGCAACTACCAGGCGTGGCGGCTCATGGAGGCCCTGTGGATCAGTGACCACAATGGCCTGGCCCGATTTGAATGCTACCAGCCACAATATAGCCTGGCCGTGCGCGACATTGAGCAGGAACTCGTGCCCCTGTGCCAGTACAAAGGATTGGGCATTGTGGTATGGAGCCCGCTGGGTGGCGGATATCTCAGCGGTAAATACAAACCCGGTGAACAAACGGTGGCTGGTACCCGCTCGGAGGAATCGTGGGTCTATCCGAAGCGTTACTTTGGCGCCAACGCCGACGAAACGCTCCAAGAAGTGATTGCCATTGCCAATGAAACCGGTCGCACACCCGCACAAATCGCACTGCGCTGGGTGATCGAACAGCCGTCCATCACAGCGGCCATCACGGGTGCACGCAGTACGGCCCATCTGGAGAACAACATTCAGGCGGCCGCGTTCAAACTCGACAGCGCCCATCTCAAGCGCCTGAATACCGTATCCCATTTAAAAGACCGATATCCCGAATCCATGGAAAAAAACAAACATGAGCGCCGCAACAGCGCGGTCAAGATGCCCTCGGGAACCCCAGAAGAACGTATGGGAACAAGAACACCGCCAAGGTGACCCCCGGAAAGACAAATGAATCGTGGTTCCTCGCTATTTCGTGTGTGGGGGGGGCAGGAGGGCGCCGGCTCGCGGCCCGAAAAACTCGTCGCCAAGCCTTTAAAAAAGTGAGTTCCTATCAGAAATGAAGATTCTTGCCCTCGATTTTGACGGGGTGATCTGTGACAGCAGCCGGGAGATCTTTCTGGTGACGCTACGCACCTGTGCCGCGCTGGATTCGGACCTGGATGCCGCCGAATATCTGGATAGGCTGCAGGCGCGTTCGGGCGACCGTGACGACTTCGCTGCCGATCCGGTTTACACCGCCTTTGTGGCGCTGTTTCCCCTGGGAAATGGGGCTGAAGACTTTGCCGTGGCCTTAAAGGCGGTGATGTCCGGACTGGCACTGCCCGACCAGGCGGCCTACGACCGGTATTTCCGGCAGCAGAATGCCGGCTGGAAAGATGCCTTTCACCGGGCTTTCTATGACCAGCGAGCGGCCCTTCGCGCTGAAGACGAGGCCCGGTGGCTTGCCCTGCACGGCACCTGGCCGGCGGTCACCTCTCTATTGAAGGATCGTGCAGGTGCGGTGCCCTATGCGGTCTGCACGGCCAAAGACGCCGTCTCGGTCCAAAAGCTCCTGGCGCATTTCGGCATCGGCGATCTTTTTTCCGTCGACTTGATCTTAGACAAAGAGACCGGGGCACAGAAGATTGCCCATCTCACTGAGCTTGCCCGCCGGACCGGTGTGGATCCGGCCGAGATCACCTTCGTGGACGACAAGGTCAGCCACCTGCAGAAGGTGGCTCCCCTGGGGGTGCGTTGCGTCCTGGCTGCCTGGGGCGACAACGGCAGTCGGGAGCATTTGCAGGCTAGGCAGGAAGGTTTCCCCGTGGCCGGCCTGGAAAGGGTCGAGGAGATTCTCTTTTCCGGTTTCACTGAAAGCGACTGAGCAGGGAGCACGCCTTTCGATTTCCCAGATCGCAGGCGGTGTGGAGATCGGAAACGGCTGATTCCCGGTCGCCGTTGTGGTAATGGGCGCCGGATCGTTCCAGGTAGGCTTCGGCATGTTCCGGTTCGTATTCCAGAAACCTGTCCCAGTAGCCGATGATGGTTTCCCATTGTTTTTCACGGGCAAGAACCGCGTCGATCAAGCGGACCGATTCAAAATGGGTTGGGTTCAATTCGATGGCTTTGTCAAAATCCCACCTCGCCTCATCCCACTGTTCTTCCTTCAAGTAAGCAACGCCCCGCCAGTAAAGCGGTTCAAATTGTTCCCCGTCAATTTCGATGGCAAAGCTGTAATAGGTGATGGCGGCTTGCCGATCCTCCTTGAAAGCGTTGTGCCCCTTGTGAAAAAGACTTTTATAGGCCCATTGCTTCCATTCCGTGGTTTCCGTGTCTCCGGGCCTGAGCGATGCCGCTGTCCAAAGGGTTTCCAATGCGCCTTCAAAATCTTCAAGGGCGAACAGAATCCTGGACTTCATGCGGTACCCCCTGTCCACGGTCGGACGCAAGGCGATGCATCTTTCCGCATCCACGAGCGCGGATTCATCGTCCTTCAGGTGGTAGTGGAAGAGCTTGGCCCGGGCCAGGTAAAAATCGCAGGCGTCTCCGAAAGTCATGGCCTTTTCGTACAATGCCAGGGCGGCTTTGAATTTTTCATTTCTGGCCAGGATGTTGGCCTGATCGAAATAAACGAACCCGTATAATGCGGTCAAATGTGGATTCCGGACCGCTGCATTTTCCATTCTCTTGGCCAGTTTTTCCATGGCGGCATAGCTGCCACCCCATCGTGGCTGTTTGGCCCACACCGCGGCCACGCCGATCTGAAACGAATCGGGGAAAAGCGCACAGGCTTTCTCAATGGCCTCGTTTTCTTCGGCGTCTTTTCCCATTGCATTGTAAATGCTGATGAGCAGGCTGTGCCCCAGTACCAGATTCGGGTTGATACGCAACGCTTCTGTTAGCCTTTCCTCAGTCATGGATAAGTAATATTCCATTTCGGCCATGGCTGCTTTCGGCGTGTCAGCGGCAGATCGGGCACCCCGCTTGTCCCAGCCCACGGCATGATAGTAGACCGCCATGGCCAGATGCGGCTGGTACAGGGTCGGGAACCGCTCCGCCCATTGGGACAGCAGCCCTTCGTATGAGGTCTGGGGCGTGTCGAATACGTAAAACGCATCACAAACCGCCGTGTCCAGGGCGTGGTTCCCTTCAAAGGCTTTCTGATAGCTGTCCAGGGCGGCGTTCAGCTCAATCTCCCGCCCGTCTTTCAGCATTTGCCTGATCTCGGCAACCCGTTCAATCTGGATTGAGGGAGCAGGGTTTCTCGAAATGGGGAGGCCTGCTGAGGCAAGAGTTACCTCGTAGACAGCGCTTCCGGCCATTCTCTTGAATGATATGAAGATCGATTCGCCGGTCTTGTAGATTCGGTATCCGGCCATGGAAACGACCATGGCAGCGGAAACGACCAGCCATACATAATAAATCGGGTTGACGACGTAGGGATCCTTTGATTTGCAAAAGGTACAAACCGCGGCCCTTTTCAAGGGGCGGCCGCAATTGGGGCAGGTGCTGTCTGGGTGGGCGACCATTTTGCAGATACTTTCCGGTTCCTCGCTATTTCGTGTAGGGTCCCTTCTGGCCTGGGCGGGAACATGTTCACCCACATGAAACAGCGAAGAGCCACCTTTCCTTCAGGCGTCGGCCATTTTCAGAAAGCGCCATGTCTGCCGCTGGTGTGGTGACGGCCCGACGCGAAAATCATTGCAAACCGTTTTCCGCATATAATAGGCAATTATGTTGAATTAAATCAAGAGCTATTGAAAACAGCGCCATGGTCGGGGCCGATGCAAGGCCGAACCATCCGGGTGGCGGTTTTATTCGTGTGTTGCGACGATGCCGCGGGCGATGAGCAACTGGGCCGGATAGTAGGTGATCATGATCCAGAAGCCGGCCGCGGGAATTGGTGTGAGGAAGCGATTGACGGCGATGAGAGAGTCCGAAAGGATGAACAGGCCGGCGCCGAGGACCAAAAGCATTGGATTGGCCGATCCCAGGACCGCTGATACCCCCATGATCACGATGACCATGAGGTAGGCCAGGACCGGAACCGTCATGGTGCCCAGGTTTTCCGCGAGTAGAATGCCCATCCCGGCCCCGTAGGCCAGAATGGTCAGGGCGATGACGGACCGGTTCTTAGTCAGCTTCGGATTTTTTGCGAATGCAAAAATGTAAAAGAGATGGGCGACGAGAAACAGGCCGAGCCCGTAAACGAAAAAACCCTTCCCGGAAAGCTCCAGAACCACATCGCCCAGACCGGAGAAGATCAGGCCGATGCCGATCAGCCGCTCTTTGTTGGACGTAGCTCCGGTCCAGACCCAAAGGGCCATGGAGAAGACCGGGACCGCCTTGACCAGGAAAGATAGCGGGTACGGCGTCAGGTGAACCGTACCCAGAAAAATCAGTGCAAAAAGGACGAAAACCGGGGTCAGAATCTTCCTTTCGAGCTTCATTTCTCGGGCTTGCCCAAGCGTTTCGTTTCACTGAGGACCGACATGGCTGTCCCCACGATGGATGCGATGTCTCCCATGTTTGTGGGGATAATCATGGTGTTGCTCGTCTGGGCCAGTTTGCCGAATTCGGCGATGTATTTCTCCGCCACCCGAAGGTTGGCCGCGGTCTCGCCGCCGTCTGCATTGAGGGCTTCGGCGATTTTTCGAATCCCCTCGGCCGTGGCATGGGCCACCAGTTCGATCTCCTGGGCCTGGCCTTCGGCTTCGTTAATCCGCTTTTGCTTCTCGCCTTCTGAGACCGAGATCGCTTCTTTTCTCAGACCCTCGGCGCGGTTGATCCGGGCTTGCCGGTCCCCTTCGGAGGTGGCGATGGTGGCCCGTTTTTCCCGCTCGGCCCGCATCTGTTTTTCCATGGCGTCCATGACGGTCTGGGGCGGGGTGATGTCTTTGATCTCGTAACGCAACACCTTGACGCCCCAGTTCTGGGCCGCTTCGTCGATGGCCGCAACCACCTGCCGGTTCAACGATTCGCGCTCTTCAAAGGTCCGGTCAAGTTCAATCTTGCCGATGACCGACCGAAGCGATGTCTGGGCGAGTTGGGCAGCGGCCAGGTGGTAGTTGTCGATGCCGTAGGCCGAAAGCTTCGTGTCGACGACTTGAAGGTAGAGGACGCCGTCCACCGAGACCGACACATTGTCCGTGGTGATGCAGTCCTGGCTGGCAATGTCCATGACCTCTTCCTTCAGGGATCGCTTGTAGGCCACCTTGTCCAGAAAGGGGACCAGAATGTGGAAGCCGGCGGTCATGGTCTGGCTGTATTTGCCGAGCCGTTCAACAATGAATTCCGAACGTTGGGGTACCACAACGGCCGTTTTGATCAATAACACAATGACGATTGCTGCCAATATACCGACGACGAACAAAGACTCGCCCATGATTTCCTCCCTACTTACGTTTGATCCCGCCTTGGCGGGAGTGGCTGGTTACGCCAGTTATTCCATTGAACTCGATTTGGCCATCCATGTCCTTTGGGCGAAGGATCTTCACGGTTTCGCCCAATACTCTCCTAATCAATCAAACCGATTCAACCAATCAAACCGATTCAACCAATCCAACCAATCCAACCGATTCAACCAATCAAACCGATTCAACCAATCCAACCAATCAAACCGATTCAACCAATCCAACCAATCCAACCAATCCAACCAATCCAACCAATCCAACCAATCCAACCAATCCAACCAATCCAACC
>JAEINQ010000101.1 GCA_016342285.1 Desulfobacterales bacterium | reverse complement strand
GACCCCTCGACCCCTTGACCCCTCGACCCCTTGACCCCTCGACCCCTTGACCCCTCGACTGTTGACACCCTTCTTAGTTAATACTATTAACTTTAATTAATAGAGATTATTCCATATTATCGAAGATGCCTGGCAATCCGGCCTCATCGATTTGGCCCCGGCTTTCATCCGGCCCCTGCCGTCTCACCTTCGGGGGTTGGTGACCGCCGGGACACGACTCGACACCGATCTGCCGCGGGAAGTGCTTCGCGCAGGGCTGACACTCTGGGGGATGATCCACGGTCTCGTATCGGTGGAGATCTCCGGCCGGTTCACGCCCCTGTTGGAAGACCCCGGAGCAATGTTCGAGGCCCAGCTGGTCATCGGCCTTCGCCTTCTGGGGCTGGAAAAGGAGAAGACCGGTGACACCCGACAATAATCTCTCCCTGCTATGGTATGTGATCGGCTACGGCGTCATCATCACGGTCATGGGCCTGTGGTACAGCCGCAAGATCACCACCAGCGAAGACTTTGTCCTGGCCGGGAAAACGCTGGGTCCCATCGTTCTCACAGGGACCTTGCTGGCCACCTTTTCCGGCAGCGGCACCATCACCGGCGGGTCCAATGCCATCGCATACGCTTACGGTTTCTGGCCGGCCATCTATGTGGTCATTCTGCCAGGCGTGATCGGCATGGGCATTCTTCTGGCCATCGCACCGAAAATCCGCGGCCACGGACAATACACCGTGGCCCGGATTCTCGAATCACAGTTCGGCACCCCGGCCCGCCGGATCGCCAACGTGATCATCATTCTGGCCTACGTGGGAATCGTCAGCTACCAGTTCAAAGGGATCGGGTTTGTTCTCAATGTGACCACCGGCGTTTCCGTGGAAACCGGTACGGCCATCGGGGCGGTACTCATCGTTGTGCTGGCCGCCGCCGGCGGCCTCATGGCCGTAGCTCCCACCGACGCCTTGAGCGCCTTTCTCATGATCATCGGCCTGGCCCTGGCGATTCCAGCCGTCCTCGACTCGGCCGGCGGCCTGACTGCCATGGTTCAGGCGCTTCCAGCCGGCCATCTGTCCGCCATGGGTCATCTTTCGCCGGTTCAGATTCTGGGCTACACGATTCCTTTTCTCTTTTTACTCATGGGCGATCAGAACATCTACCAGCGCCTGGCGGCTTCAAGCGGAGATAAAGCGGCCAGGGGCGGCATCGTCGGATGGCTCATGGGCGCCGCTTTTGTCTTCACCGCCGTCTCCTGTATCGCCACGACCGCACGGGCACTCTTTCCCCACATCGATCCGGGCATGGCCCTGATCGCCACCACCCGGATCCTGCCGACGTTCCTCGGCGGCATCCTGTTGGCCGCGGCCGCGGCCTTTATCGTCACCACGGGAAACTCCTATCTGCTCTCGGCCGCTACCAGCGTGGCCTATGATGTCTACGCCGCTCACATCAAACCGGACGCCTCGGAAGAAGACCTCCTTTGGGTCACCAAACTCTGTATTCCGCTTCTGGGCCTGGCCGCATGGGTACTGCTGGCCTTTTTCCCCTCGGTGCTCCAGATCCAGATGCTCGCCTATGTGATCTACTCGGCCGGCGTGACGCCGGCGGTGCTTTCGGTATTTCTGTGGAAGGGGGTGACCCGTGCCGGGGGCATCGCCTCCATGGTCACCGGGGTGGTGGCCACCACCGCCTGGGAAGTGGTCAAGCCTTACGATGTCGTCAGCTCCGTCGTCGCGGTCCCCCTGGCCATTGTCGTGCTGATAGCGGTGAGCAAGTGGACCACCGCGTATAAAGAGGATTGACGAACAGGGGGCACCGGCAACAGTAAAGAATCCTGGCCCAGAGGACCAGGCTTTGGTTTGCCCCTGGAAGGGGGGGGGATACTGGCCCCAGATAAGTGTGGAGTGACTAAAGTTGAGGAGTCGCTGCGCTCTACCATTTTCTTATAATGGGCAGAATTCCTTAACTTAGCTCACTCCAAACTTAAGTTCACTTTAGTCACTTGCGACATAGGTGTCTTGGCCTAGCCAGTTTTCTATGACCACACCCAGTCGACCGGTCAGGCAAGAACAGACAGGTTGACCTTGCGCACGAACGGCATGAAGGCCCGCGTGCCGCCGCCTTCGCTCACCGCCCGGCGGACCCCGTCGGCATCGGCGACCACCACGCCGGAAAGCCCGGTCACCGGCGTTCCGGCGAATATTTGCCCGCAAAGCGGCGTGGACGGCCCCAGAATCACCACCCTGGGACAACCGGTGGCCGCTTCAATCAGGCTGTCTGCCGTGCCGTTGAGGATGGTGGTGGCCGTCAGCACAGCCAGAGCGCTTCTTTTGAGCCAGTCCGGAGCCTCTTTTGTCGGAAGAAGACCGCCTTGGGGCTGATCGATCCGCTCGAAGATCTTCAGGTCAGCCCCTGTTTTTCGAATCGCCCCCACCAGGGGTTTGAAGTGTCCCACCATGGAGACCGTATCCCCCGGGCTGATTTGCGTCTGATCCAGGATATCGCCGTCAACATAGCCCTGGCCTTCGGTATTGAGCAGGGCGTTGGCCGCAGCCAGCCCCACGGCCCGTTCCAGAAAAGAACCGGACCTGAGAAGATCGAGGAGTTTTCCCGCCGGTTGTCCGGCCAGGGGACGCAGACCGTGAAAAACAGTACAACCGCCTTCCTCAACCCCGCTGCGGAAGGTGTATCCCAGGCCGGTACCCCCGTCGTCCAGGCTCACGCAGGTATAACCCAGCCCGATACGCACGTCCGCGATGGTCTTTCCTTGGGCCAGCGGCAAAGCCGCCGCATATATCCTATCCAGAATACCCATCCGTGGTATCCCCTTTCATCGTTGGTAGCGGTGATGTTCCACCCGCAGGGCGGGTGGCCTCAGCAAAGCCTCCCAGAGGGGGGCTAAATGCTCAATATCCAATTCTCAATACCCAATGTCCAAAAAGGTATTCTGCCATTTTATCTTTTTAGAATTGGCGGAGCGTAGCGATTCCACAATTGAGCGTTGACCATTGGAAATTGTGAATTCACTTGGCCGGTTTCCCACCGGAACGGGCAGAATCTTTTCGGGTCCACGGTGAAAGCGGGTCCCTGAATGCCAGGGTTATAACCGGGCCATCACCTTTTCCGCCGCGGCGATGGTGGCGTCGATGTCCGCCTCGCTGTGGGCGGCAGAGACAAAGCCGGTCTCAAACTGGCTCGGCGCCAGATAGATCCCCGCTTCCAGCATCCCCTGCCACCAGGCGGTAAAACGCGCCAGGTCACTGGTCTTGGCATCGTCGAAGCTGTGAACGTCCCGGTCGGTGAAGAACAGGCCCAGCATAGAGCCAACCCGGTCGGCAAAGACGGCAATGCCGGCCTTTCGGGCCGCCCGGACCAGTCCGTCGGCCAGGCGTGCCGACGCCTTCTCCAGCGATTCGTAAAAGCCCGGCGCTTGAAGGGCACCAAGGGTAGCGATCCCGGCAGCCATGGCCAGAGGGTTGCCCGACAGGGTCCCGGCCTGGTAAACCGGCCCTTCCGGCGCCATTCGGCCCATGATCTCCCGTTTGCCACCGTAGGCCCCAACCGGAAGGCCGCCGCCAATCACCTTGGCCAGGCAGGTCAGGTCCGGGGTGATGCCGTAAAGGGCCTGTGCCCCTCCGTAGGCCACCCGGAACCCGGTCATGACCTCGTCAAAAATCAGCACCGCCCCGTGTTTTTCGGTCTCGCTGCGTAACGCTTCGAGAAACCCCGCCACCGGTTTGACCAGCCCCATGTTGCCGGCCACCGGCTCCACGATGACACAGGCCACCTGGTCGCCCCGGTCGGCCATCACCGATTGAAAGGTTTCCATGTCGTTGTAAGGCAGACTCAGGGTATGGGCGGCCACCGATTCGGGCACACCGGGACTGCCCGCAATGGCCAGGGTGGCGACCCCGGAGCCGGCCGCAACCAGAAGCGTATCGGCATGGCCGTGGTAACAGCCGTCGAATTTAATGACCAGGTCCCGGCCGGTCACGCCCCGGGCCAGCCGGATGGCGCTCATGGTGGCTTCGGTGCCGGAATTGACCATGCGCACCATGTCCACCGAGGGGAGCGCGGCTACGATCATCTCGGCCAGTTCCACTTCCAGGTCCGTGGGGGCGCCGAAACTCGTCCCCCGTTCCAGCACCCGGGAAAGGGCCTGTATAACATCCGGGTGGCGGTGCCCCAGAATCATCGGGCCCCAGGAACCCACGTAGTCGATGAAGCTGTTGCCGTCGGCATCGGTGATCCGGGACCCTTCGGCACGTAGAATGAATAACGGATCACAGCCCACGGATCGGCAAGCCCGGACCGGGCTGTTAACGCCGCCGGGAATGATGGCGCAAGCCTTTTCAAACAGTGCTTTCGAGATATGGCGTTTCATCGGCAGGGTCCTTTCCTTTTAGG
Source organism: Desulfobacterales bacterium (assembly GCA_016342285.1). Lineage (GTDB taxonomy): Bacteria > Desulfobacterota > Desulfobacteria > Desulfobacterales > JAEINQ01 > JAEINQ01. Next base: position 10,474 of record JAEINQ010000101.1, on the reverse strand, counting down.
TGGCACGGTGTTCGACGCAACCAAAGCGCGTGAGGCGCCAGCCGCTGAGCGGGTGGCTTTAGGAGGCCCCCCATAGGGTGGCGAGATAATCAACGGCTAATGACCAACTCCCAATTTCCAATGTCTAAGGAAGGTATTCTACCATTTTTAGCCTTGGTTCACCGGCGGAGCGTAGCGACTCCAGCCTTAAATCTTGGACATTGGCCATTGGATATTCGATATTGCTTTTACACAGATTGTTCTGTTCTTGCCGCAACGGGTGAACCTTTCCATGGTCCACCACTGGAAGTGATTGCTTAATGACAGCGTTATGGCCTCCCGGGGCAGCATTTCGGTTGTCCCTGGGCCTGTCTGACCTACACCGCACCCCCTTTATTTGTCAACTCGTGCCCGTCCACAAATCGGTTTTTGAGTGGATGGGCACCCGAGGACGTTTCCATTTATTCATTTTTTTCTGGCTTTCCGGTTTCCACCCATTCCGCTCCGCGAGCACGGATCGGTGAATTCTTGGACCGACGCAAAGATCTTGACCGTTTTCTTCCGGCCGGATACGATTCACGGTGAGGGGATTGACGGTATGGGCATTTCAGATGGAATGGAGATCCGGACCGTGGAAAGCCCGGTCCCAATTATTTGATGATCGGAAAGAAAAAACCGATCTCCTGAAGATCTGGAGACGTTCATGCAATTTTTCAAGTACCACGCCCTGGGAAACGACTACATCGTTCTCGATCCCGAAGACGGATGGTCCTTCCTTGAACCAGAACAGGTCCGTCGGATCTGTCACCGTAACTACGGTATCGGGTCCGACGGAATTCTCTTGGGGCCTTTCGAGGATCCGGATTGCGATTTCGGGCTTCGGATATTCAATCCCGACGGAAGCGAAGCGGAAAAGAGCGGCAACGGATTGCGAATTTTTTCGCGCTTCCTCCATGACAAGGGCCGGGTGGGAAACGTCCCTTTTACCGTGATGACCGCTGGCGGGCCGGTGACTTGCAGTATTCACGCCGGCAGCAGTCAGGTTACGGTGGACATGGGAACGGTCAGCTTCCACAGTGAAGCAATCCCGGTGGCCGGTCCCTCCCGGGAGGTTCTGGACGAAGCCATGGAGATTCAAGGCGAGACATTCTTGTTCTGCGCGGCTACAGTGGGCAATCCCCACTGTGTGATTCCCCGAATGAGGATTTCAAAGGCCGAGACCTGCCGGCTCGGTCCACTGATCGAGACCGGGGCGCGCTTTCCCCGACGCACCAATGTGCAATTCATGCAGGTGTTGAACCGGGAAAGCATCGCCATCGAAATCTGGGAGCGGGGTGCAGGGTATACCCTGGCTTCGGGGAGCAGCAGCACGGCCGCGGCCGCCGTCGCCTACCGGCTCGGACTCTGCGATGCCAACATCCTTGTCCGAATGCCCGGCGGGACCATTGAGATTTCGCTGACCGAAGATTTTAACGCCACCATGACCGGGCCGGTGACCCCGGTCGGCAGTGGAAACCTCCATCGCGAAATGTTCGCATGGCCAATGCCGGTTTGAAATCAGTGTAAAGGTGAAGGACCATGGACCTGTGGGTTTTTTTAATGGAAGTGGTAGTGCTGCTGGGCGGCGCATTCGTGCTGGGCGCCCTGGCCCAGCGCCTGCGCCAGAGTCCCATTCTCGGATACCTTCTGGCCGGCACCATCGCCGGCCCCATGATGTTCAACGCCGCCGCGGTCAACCAGGCTGCCGAGCTGGGGGTGTCGCTGTTGCTTTTTTCCATCGGGCTGGAGTTTTCATTCGGTCAGCTCCGACGCATGGGACGTCTGGCTTTTGGCGGCGGCAGCCTTCAGGTAACCGCCACACTGGCCCTGGTGGCCCTGGCCGCCTCGGCCTTTCTTACCTTGCCCCAGGCCCTGACCCTGGGGGCCATCGTGGCCTTGAGTTCCACGGCCGTGGTCCTTCGCCTATTGGTGGACCGGGCCGAAATCGACTCGGTTCACGGCCGGACCAGCCTGGCGATCTTGCTGCTTCAGGACATCGCCGTCGTGCCGCTGGTGCTCATGGTCAGCCTTTTCGCCCCGGCAGCCGGCGACACGAGTCTCGGGTTGCATTTGATCAAAATCGTCATGTCCGTAGCCGCCCTGGCAGCGGGTTTTTATCTTCTCCTGTACCGGGTGGTACCGGTCCTGCTGTCCCAAAGCACCCTTTTTGCCAACCGCGAACTGACCGTTCTGCTGGCCATCACCGTCGGTCTGGGGGCAGCCTGGTCGGCCCATGCCATTGGCGTATCACCGGCACTGGGGGCCTTCGTGGCCGGCATGCTGCTGGGAGAATCCCCTTTTGCCACCCAGGTCCGGGCAGACATCGGTTCCCTGCGCATCATCATGGTGACCCTGTTCTTTGCTTCCGTGGGCATGCTGGCCAAACCCCTGTGGTTTCTCACCCACCTGCACTGGATCCTTCCGGCCGCAATGCTGGTTTTTTTGCTCAAAGGGACCGTGATCGCTGTCGTCTGCCGCATCTTCGGTTTGGGCAGCCGCCAGGCCCTGGCCACAGGCATCACCCTGGGCCAGGTCGGGGAATTCTCCTTTGTCCTGGCCGCCGCTGCGCGCACGGGAGGCATCCTGGAAGGCGACATCATCGACCTGGTCGTGTCGGTCATCATCGTGCTGATGTTTGTCACCCCTTATCTCATCGCCAGTGCCCTGCCCGTGGCCGATCGACTGGTTTCCTTGACCTCGCGGAGCCCCGGTGCCGCCGGTCAGCCGCTTCGGGCCGAAAACGCTGCCCCTGGCGACCGGGTTCTAGTGGTTGGGCTGGGGCCGGCGGGCCGGGGGGTGGTGGAACTGCTGCTGGCCCACCAGAGAGCCCCCGTGGTCATCGACGTCAACCCGAAAAGCCGCCTCTACGGCGAAAAAATCGGCATCGAGATTCACCTGGGCGATGCGGGCCAGGAGGAAATCCTGACCCACGCCGGCCTGCAAAAAATCTCTCTGGCCGTGGTGACCGTACCTGATCCGGACACCTGCGAGCAGGTGGTCAGCATGATCCGAGGCCTTCGCCCGGACCTGCCCATCGCGGCCCGCTGCCGCTACAACCGCCACTTGGAGGCCCTTCGAAATGCGGGGGCCGACCTGATCATCGACGAGGAGACCCTCATGGGAAAAACTCTGGGAGAAGCGGTCCTGGCGCGACTGGAAACCGATTCCTGTACGGGCCTGGCTTGCCGCATGGCCGGGCGAACACCGGAAAGCACAAACCAGCAGTAAAGAATTCTGCGGAATAAAAGCAACCAGCAAAAAGGAGGATCTTTGAGGCAGGAACCCGACCATAAACTCGAAACACGAAACCTTCGTCTTTCCGATTACAAAGATGTCAGAGAGATCATGAAGCATGTCTACGCCCGTATGGGCGGGGCCTGGTCGGTGACGGAATTCGCCAAGCTGCTGGAATTGTTTCCCCAGGGCCAGATCTGCATTGAAGACAAAGGCACGGTGGTCGCTTCGGCCCTGACTCTGATCATCGACTATGCAAACCTCGAGCGCGACCATTCCTATGAGGACATCGTCGCAGACGGCGAATTTCGGAAACACGACCCCGAAGGGGACTATCTCTACGGAATCGACCTTTTTGTCCACCGGGACTACCGCGGCATGCGCCTGGGCAGACGCCTCTACGACGCCCGAAAAGAACTCTGCGAAAAGCTGAACCGGAAAGGGATCATCGTCGGCGGCCGCATCCCCGGATACGCCGATCACTACCGAGACATGACCCCCGGCGAGTACATCGACAAAGTCAAAAACCGCGAAATCATCGATCCGGTGCTGACCTTCCAGATGGCCAACGATTTCCATCCCAAACGGGTGATCCGCGACTACATTCCTGAAGATCTGTCTTCCCGGAGCTACGGGGTGTTCCTGGAGTGGAACAACATCTTTTACCGTGCCACGAAAAAAATTGTCTGGGGAAGAAAGTCCAATGTCCGTATCGGCGTGGTCCAGTGGCAGATGAGAACCTTTGCCTCCATCGAAGAACTGCTCCAGCAGGTGGAGTTCTTCGTGGACACCGTCTCCGGTTACAACGCCGACCTGATCTTGTTCCCCGAACTGTTCAATGCGCCACTACTGGCGCTCTACGACCAGGAAGATCCCCCCATGGCCATGCGCTCGCTTGCCGAACACACCGAGCAGCTCAAAGCGGAAATGCTCCGCATGGCCGTCTCCTACAATATCAACATCGTCACCGGCTCTTTGCCGGAATATGACGGCGAAAAACTCTACAATGTCTCTTTTCTCTGTCGGCGCGACGGCACGTCTGAGGCCCAGTACAAACTCCACATCACCCCGGACGAAGCCGAATATTGGGGGCTGCAGGGCGGCGAAGGGCTGAAGGTGTTCCAGACCGACATCGGCCGCATCGGCATTTTGATCTGCTTCGATGTGGAATTCCCCGAACTGGGGCGAATCCTGGCTGACATGGGCATGCAGATCCTGCTGGTGCCGTTCTGGGCCGACACGAAAAACGCCTACCTGCGTATTCGGCACTGCGCCCAGGCCCGGGCCATCGAAAACGAATGCTATGTGGCCATCTCAGGCAGCGTGGGCAACCTCCCCAAGGTGGAGAACATGGACATCCAGTATTCCCAGTCCGCCATTTTTACACCTTCGGATTTCGCCTTCCCCCATGACGCGGTGGCGGCCGAGGCCACGGTCAGCACGGAAATGACGCTGCTGGCGGACATCGACCTCGATCTGCTCAAGGAGCTTCGAAAGCACGGCACCGTCCGAAACCTCGACAGCCGGCGAAAAGAGCTTTACTCAGTCACCTGGACATCACGGCTGGACAGTTAACCCTATAGCTTTTGGCATTGAGGATTTGAAATTCAAGATTGCCCTATAACTGCCGCTGTTTCCTCGACGCGTCGGCAGAATTTCACCTTGTCTTCCATTTTTTGGGTGGCGGATTGCCATCAGAAAAAAAGAGGTGTTCCCGTGAACAATCGAGCCCCCCTTGGCGGCTGTCCCGACAGTCCCAACTGTGTCTCCACCGAGGCCAAGGACCGGCGCAGCCACATTGAACCCATCCGCCTGACCGGCAACCCCGACCGCCTCTGGCCCCAGGTGGTGAAAATCGTGGCCGCCCTGCCCCGGTCTGTCATGGCCGAGACCGCCGCCGATTATCTTCGGGCCGAATTTAAAAGCCGATGGTTCGGGTTCATCGACGACCTGGAGATCCGCTTAAACCGCAAGGACAGCACCCTGTCCCTGCGCTCGGCGTCGCGGACCGGCTATTACGATTTCGGGGTCAATCGCCAACGCATTGAATTGCTCCGTACTGCCTTGCAACGGAAAAAACTTGCTCACTGAGCTTCAGGGAGGTTCCGCCCAAGGTTTGCCCATGACCCGCTTTGCTGGTATTCAATAAACCGTCCCGCGGCAAGCCATCGGGCACCAATAAATGATATCTTAACCCTGAAAGGTTCGACCCATGGCGGATTCACTGGCTCTGCTGGCCCTGCTCATCGGCCTGGAACTGGTTCTGGGCATCGACAACGTGCTGGTCATCTCGATTTTCGTGGGACGCCTGCCCGAAGCCCTTCGGCAAAAGGCCCGCCTCATGGGCCTTGCCCTGGCCATGGTGGCTCGAATCGCCATGCTTTTTGTCCTGTTGCAGCTCTCCGCCATGACCAACCCTGTCGTCCTTCAATTTTCGGTGAGAGACCTGCTTCTTCTGTCCGGGGGGCTTTTTCTTCTCTACAAGGCGGTACGGGAAATCCACCACGCCGTGGAGGGTGCCGACGATGCCGGCCAAGAACTCAAAAGCGCCGCCGGGGGATTTGCCGCCGTCATCGCCCAGATCGTCCTTCTGGATATCGTCTTTTCGGTGGACTCGGTCATCACCGCCATCGGACTGACCGACAAGATCTGGGTCATTGTCGTCAGCGTCATCATCTCTTTTGCGGCCATTCTGGCCTATGCCCAAAAGATCGGCAATTATATCCTCCAGCATCCGGCCATCAAGATCCTGGCCCTGTCCTTTCTGATCACCATCGGGGTCACCATCTTCATGGAAGGGCTGCACAAGCACGTTCCCAAGGCCTATATCTACCTGCCCATGGGCTTTGCCCTGTTTGTGGAACTGCTTCAGATGCGATACGAACACAATCATCGGAAAAAAATCAACCGTATGCCTCAGGGCTGACGGGTCCTGTGCCATAATACCGCAGTCGACCTCGTACGCCGCCTGTCAGCAGCCCTTTCATGTAAAGGACAAGAAAAAATGGACATGGAAGTCCAACCCCGGATCCCCCTCCTGCTCGACGGCGGCATGGGACGCGAACTCTTTTTCCGCGGGGTGGAAATCCCCGAAACCATCTGGTCGGCCGGCGCCCTGATCGGTGACCCGGAGGCAGTCCGCCGTATTCACGAAGACTATATCGCGGCCGGGGCCGACATCATCACCACCAACACCTACGGCATCATTCGCAGTGACCTTGCCAAGGAGGGGGTCGAGGATCGGTTCGCCCAGCTCAACCGCCTGGCCTGTGCCCTGGCCATCGAGGCTCGTGAGAGAACATCGAAACCGGTCCTGATTGCCGGTTCCCTGCCGCCGCTGCGGGGTAGTTTCCGTCCGGACCGGGTGGGACCGACGACAGAAATCGGACCGCTGTACCGCGAACAGGCCCAGCTCCTGGCGCCCCATGTGGACCTGTTGCTGTGTGAAACCATGTCCAGCGCGGCCGAAGGCCGCATGGCCGCCGAAGCGGCCTGTGAGACCGCAAAACCGGTCTGGATATCGTGGACCCTTCACGAGGACCGGCCCGGCCGGCTGCGAAGCGGAGAGACCATCGCCCAGGCTGCCCGGGCCCTCAACGGGCTTTCCGTCGTCGGCATGCTGGTCAACTGCTGTGCACCGGAGCGCGCCAGTGACGCCATGACCGCGCTGGCTGCCACCGGTGCCCGGTTCTTCGGCGCCTACGCCAACACCTTCGCCCCCATTCCGCCGGACTGGACCCTGGACGGGGGGGGACGCCAGGACGGCCTGCTCGAATTTCGCGCCGACCTGGACCCTGAGGCTTATGCGGTCCACACTGCCCGGTGGCTCGACGCCGGGGCTACGGTCGTGGGCGGTTGCTGCGGGACCAGGCCTGCCCATATTGCCCTGATCCGTGAGCAGATCGACACCCGCTGCCCTCTCCCCGAACGGTGAAGGTGGCATATCGTTGAATGTGGAAGCATGAACAATTTTTGAAACTCAAACCGGGAGGAACGCCATGTTCGACGGCCCCAAACATCCGACTCGCGTAAAAAGGTGCGCCCTGGGCGCAATGTTGATCGTCTTTATGGCGGCATTTCTGCTCCACTGCGGCCATACCGAAGAGACGGCGGTCTTCACCCAAGCCCCGCTCCCCTATGCCGAGGACGCCCTGACGCCCACCATTTCAGCCATGACCCTGCGGTTTCATTATGGCAAGCATCACGCCGGCTACGTGGCTGACGCCAACGCCCGGATTCGTGCCAGGCGGCTTTCCGCCACCACCCCCGAACAGGTCATCGCAGAGACCGCCGGCCGGCCGGAATATCGGGCCTTGTTTAACAGCGCGGCCCAGGCCTGGAACCACGACTTTTTCTGGAAATGCCTCAAGCCCGGCGGCGGCCAGCCTCCCACCGGCCTTCTTGCCGATAAGATTGACAACGCCTTCGGGAGCTACAGCCAATTCCGCAGCGCCTTTATCCAAGCGGGCACAACCGTGTTCGGCAGCGGATGGATCTGGCTGGTCGCCGACGGGGCCACCCTGCGCATCGTCAACACGGCCAATGCCGACACCCCCCTGGCCCACGGCCTGACGCCCCTTTTTGTGGTCGACGTCTGGGAGCACGCCTATTACCTGGACTATCAGAACCGGCGCGACGAATTCGTCAAATCAATTTTTGACCACCTGGCCGACTGGAAATTCGCCGCAACGCAGCTAACGCCCGCGGCAACCAATAAGAAATGACCAACATTCATGTCAAAACCGATAAGAAATCCTGTTTGCGGAACCGGTTCCTGTACTGGCCGAACACCGGCCCCCACAGGCTGCAATGCCGCAATTAATGCAATCCCTGACGAATGGTAGACGGGATTCGAAGCTATCTGCATGACAAAAAAAGGAGCGTTTCGTGCCCCCATCCCCAAATCCAGACGCAGACAAACTGACAGTCGGCCTGGCCCAGATCGCGCCGGTCTGGCTGGACCGCGACCAAACCCTGGCCAAAGTGGTGGCCCGCATCGATACGGCCGCTCAAAAAGGATGCCGTCTGGTGGCCTTTGGCGAGGCCCTGGTGCCCGGGTATCCGTTCTGGATCGAGCACACCGACGGCGCCCGGTTCAATTCGGCCCTTCAAAAGGAGATGCACGCCCATTACCTGGACCAGGCAGTCCAGATTGAGGCCGGGCATCTGAACGACGTCTGTGCCGCAGCAGCACGAAACGCCATGGCCGTGGTCGTCGGGTGCATCGAACGGCCCGCGGACCGGGGCGGTCACAGCCTCTACTGCACCCTGGTCTACGTGGACCCGAAAGGAGCAATCGCCACGGTCCACCGCAAGCTCATGCCCACCTACGAAGAACGGCTCACCTGGTCGCCGGGCGACGGACACGGACTGCGGGTCCAGCCCCTTCCCCCCTTTACCGTGGGGTGTCTGAACTGCTGGGAAAACTGGATGCCCCTGCCCCGGGCAGCCCTTTACGCCCTTGGGGAAGATCTCCACGTGGCCCTGTGGCCCGGAGGCGTTCACAACACGAAAGACATCACCCGCTTCATCGCCAGGGAGTCGCGCAGCTATGTGCTGTCAGTCTCGGGACTGATGCGGAAGACGGACATGGGGGAAAACATTGCCCATCGCCAAACCCTGGCGGAACACTTTCCGGACACCTTGGCCAATGGGGGGTCGTGCCTGGCCGGACCGGACGGGGAATGGGTCATCGAGCCGATGACCGATCGCGAAGAGATTCTGGTGGCCGATATCGCACACCGACGGGTCCGCGAAGAGCGCCAGAATTTCGACCCGGCTGGCCACTACGCCCGACCCGACGTCACCCGCCTGACCGTCAACCGCCGGCGTCAGAGCACCCTGGCGATCGAACCGGAGTAAGGCGCCGCCACCGGTTGGCGCTTATCCAAAACGCCCTTTCATGGATGGAAAACAGGTAGTGCCCGTCTACAAATCGGTTTTTGAGTGGGTGGGCACCCATAGGGGTTTCCAATTCATAAATGTGAATTTTTGTCCAAGTGTATCTGCGACAACACGCCAAAGGCGGGCAAGCATCGACAATCGCTCAACTTAGGTCCTTGTCTCCTTTCAGTTTTTCTAAAAGAGCGACTTCAATTGGTTTACTCGCTTCTCCAAAATAGAGGGTTTGGTGTGGAAATGGGATTTCGATCCCGGCATTATCAAAAGCCAACTTGATTCTGCGTAAATATTCTCTGCCCACCTGCCACTGGCGAATGGGTTTTGTCTTGATTCTACCTTTAATAATAACAGCGGAGTTATCAAATTTATCCACTCCAAAAATTTCTGGTTCTTCAAGCATAAAGGGTCCAAGTATTTCATCTTGTTTCATTTCAGAACCAACGCGACTCATTACTTCAATCACCCTGTCGGTATTTTCTTTATACGCAACCCCGATATCAAACACATAAGCAGACCAGTCATTGGTCAAATTGCTGAGGGTTGTTACCGTGCCATTTGGGAAAATATGAACAATTCCCCCCAAATCGCGCAAGACAATGGTTCGGAAATTAACTCCTTCGACTAGACCGCCAGTGCCATTTACTATGGCGACATCTCCAACACGAACTTGATTTTCAAGAATAAAGAAAAACCCTGAAATAAAATCTCTGACCAGATTCTGCGCCCCAAAACCGACTGCGAGTCCAACAATACCGGCACTTGCCAGGACCGGCCCGACATCAACACCTATCTCTTTTAGTAAAATAAGAATTGTGGTTACCCAAAGGACAATAAGGACAGCCTGTCTAATTAGGCGAACGAGGGTTTCCACCCGTTTTTCGGACTCCGAAGGAGGTTCGCCTGCTTTGGTACTTTGTTTGATCAGATGTTTTTCAAGTTTGCTTAATATCTTCTGAAAGATAACCATGCCCAACCATGCCAAAAGTAAAACAATCAATATCCGGGTGCATGTGAATATGATCTGTCCCCAGTTAATCTTCTGGAACTGCTGCAAGAAAATATCCATAAAACGTTCCTTCTTTAGCAAGCATTAACACAAATATGCGGGAAAGGAATTTTTGGCTACCACCATGTATGTCAACTCCCCTTTCTTGAATCAACTCTATCATGAATCATACCAAAGAGGGAAATGGGGTCAAGTTTTGAACATTGATATCAACAACACCATCGTTGCAGAAATAGCGCCTATTTGTCCTTGTCAAACACTTTCAGAGCTAAATTCCTGACATTGAAAGGTATAGAAGATTCCAAGTCTCCCCCG
>JAEINQ010000100.1 GCA_016342285.1 Desulfobacterales bacterium | reverse complement strand
ACTGTCTGAGCCGTTTAGGGCCCGTTACCCCGGACAGAAACCCGTCCGGCCGCAACCGCTTGTTAACAATTGAAAATATCAGCCTTTTCTACTGAAACAGGGCGCTGTCCGGGGTTACGGGCGCTTAGCGGCGCGTTTTTCGGGCCGCGAGCCGACACCCTCCTGGCCCCCACACGAAATAGCGAGGAACCCCATGTATGTTCCGCGATACATCTTTTTCACCAAGGGGATCGGCGTCGCCAAGGAAAAGCTCGCTTCTTTTGAGAACGCCCTGCGCGAAGCCCGCATCGCCCACCTCAACCTGGTCACGGTGTCATCCATCTTCCCGCCCCATTGTCGGATCATCGACATCGATACCGGCATCAAACGCCTGGAACCGGGTGAAATTACCCACTGTGTGATGGCCAAGGAGCAAAGCCGGGAAGCCGGCCGCAGGCTGGTGGCCAGCATCGGCCTGGCCCTGCCCGCAGAAAGCGGCATGTACGGGTACCTTTCCGAGCACCACGGGTTCGGGGAAACCGAAAAAGAGGCCGGGGATTATGCCGAAGACCTGGCCGCCTCCATGCTGGCCAACACCCTGGGCATCGATTTTGATGCGGATAAGGACTATGACGAGCGCCGGGAGGTCTACCGCATGTCGGGCCAAATTGTCGAATCACAGAATATCTGCCAGTATGCCCTGGGCGCCGAAGCGGGCCGGTGGACCACGGTGCTGGCCGTGGCGGTTTTTGTCAAATAGGGGTTTGACCCGCCGCCGGAATCTTTGCGTCTGCCGGCATTAAGCATTGGAAATTGGGAGTTGGACATTGGATATTGGAAAAGGCCGTATTCAGGGCTGTAAATTGAGAGATGAATATTGAAAATCGCGCCTTTTATTCCCTTTGGGGGCAATGAACTCGACGTTGTCCCTCTGGAAGCGGCCCGGGCCGTGGTGCTTCCGTTGTGTTACGAGCAGGCCGTCAGTTATGGTACTGGTTGCGGGAAAGGGCCCCTGCATCTGCTGGAAGCTTCGGCCCAGATGGAAAGCCTGGACGAAGAGACCCTGACCCCGTGGGGGGCGGCCGGTATTCACACCCTGGCGCCCCTCTTTCCCCAAGGGGATCCTGAAACGGCCGTGGCCCAAATGGCCGCCGCGGCCGCACCGGTCCTGGAAGGGGGGCAGTTTCTGTTGACCCTTGGCGGGGACCATGCGGTTTCCATCGGCCCCATTTCAGCGGCCGCGGCCCTCTGGCCGGATATGGGGGTGTTGCAGGTGGACGCCCACTTGGACCTTCGGGATCGATGGCAGGGGAGCCGTTACAACCATGCCTGTGTCATGCGGCGGGTCGTGGACGACATGGGGCTTGCAGCCGTTCAGGTGGGGATCCGGGCGGTGGCACCGGAGGAGGTCGAGGCCATCGACCGGTTCGGGCTCAACCCCTTCTGGGCCCACCGCATGGATCCGGCGGATACCGGATGGATCGATGCGGTGGTGGCGGCCCTGCCCGAGAGGGTCTATCTGACCATCGACCTGGACGGGCTCAATCCGGCGGTCCTTCCCGGAACCGGAACCCCGGAACCGGGCGGGCTGACCTACCGCCAGCTTGTGGCCCTGGTCCGGGCCGTGGGCAGCAGAAAAACCGTGGTGGCGGCCGATATTGTGGAATTGGCCAAAATCCCCGGCACCCAGGTCTCGGAATACACCGCCGCCCGCATCGCCGCCAAGATCCTTCTGTTTTGTCTATGATGGTGTCCGACTTTTTCCGAGACGGTCAATCTTGGTCCTCGTAAACATTGGCAATGCAGCAAAGGAAGGTCCCCGGTTCATCTCCGATATTTTTCATCCCGTGGGGTTCCATGCTCGGAACATAAACAAAATCGCCCGATTCCGTAACCTTGGCCTCCATCGCTTCTTCTGAATCCATGTCGTATCGGTAGCATTCAAATTTTCCACTCAGGATGTACATGGTCTGGTGGTAGAAATGGCTGTGGATGGGGATTTTGCCTCCCGGCTGGATGGTGAAATACCGCAGACCGTATTCCGGGGAACCGGTCCCGTCGTCCCCGCTTCTTGAGAGCCAGCGGATGCTTGTGCCCGTGACATCCCGCTGTTCCCCTTTAAAGGGGATTTTTTCAACTTTTACGTCTTCGCAATCCTTGAAATTTAAAATCTCCATGGCCATTTCCTCCGTTACAGATAATCGACCCACTCCCACCGGACCTGTCCGTCTGAGGTGACGCAACGAAGATCCCCCTGCTGCCGGGACCGTTCCAGGCTCTTTTTCAGATCCCCCTCGTTGTATTTGGACTTGTCGGCGAGTCTGGTCGCCAGGGTCTCAAGGCTGTTCGGGTCCGCGGGGTCTTCGACCGGCCAGGTTCCGACGGTTTCCATGAGCGATGCCATCATCAGTTCGTAGATCAGGATGGTGTGCATGAGGTTGTCGATCTGCTGGGCCTCTTCGGGTTCGGCTTCGCCGATGGCCATGCGCCGCTGGATGTCTCCCAGGTAGGCATCGAACCGGTTGCGCCAGTCGCCGGCGATCCGGTCCAAAAGGGCCTTGTCCGCGGCTTCGGTTTCCACGATGGCGCTGTTGGCGTGGTACTGGGTCCAGTCGTCGGTGAGGATGCGGATGCCGTAGTCGGCCGAACGGTCCCTGACATCGGTACCGGGAAATGGGGCCAGCAGGTGAAAGCCGTAGGAGACGCCCATGGCCTCAAGCTTCCGTCCGAAGGCCATGGTTTCTTCAATGGTCTCGGGTGTCTCGCCCGGCAGGCCGAGAATGAACGAGGCGTGGGGCAGGATGCCGGCTTCGTTGCACATGCCCACGGCCGCGATCACCTGTTCCAGGGTAATCCCTTTGCGGATGGTCTTGAGAATATCCCGGTTGCCGGTTTCCAGCCCGAAACTGACCGCCGTGCATCCGGCAGCCGCCATGCTTTGAAGCACCGGGAGCGAGACGGTATCCACCCGGGCAAAGGAGGTCCATTTGACTTTCAGGCCCCGTCTGAGGATTTCGCCGCAGACGGCCGTGCAGTGGTCGGCCTTGGCCGTGAAGAGGTCGTCGGCCATGTTGATCTGAATAAACCCCAGTCCGGCCAGATAGGCCATTTCGTCCACCACACGGACCGGATCCCGGTACCGGACCTTGGCCCCCACCATTTTGCGTCCCACACAGAAGATGCATTTAAAGGGGCAGCCCCGGCTGGAGGTCATGCTGATGGCCAGGTTCAGGGCACGGTAGCGGCCCAGGGGGATCCGGTGGCGGGCCGGCAGGGGCAGGGTGTCGAGATCGGCAAACGCCCGGGGGGGGGTTCGGCGGAATCCGTCTCCCTTTCGAAAGACCAGGCCGGGAATCGCTTCCCACAGGTTCCGGTCCGTTCCGGCCCGAACCAGTTCCACCAGGGTCTGCTCCCCTTCTCCGATGACCACCACATCCAGGTCAAGGTGTTCGGCAAGGGTTTCTTCAGCGCGGAAGGTGACATGGGGGCCGCCCATGACCGTCACCACCTCCGGGTCGATCGTCTTGACATCGCGGATGACGGAAATGGCATTGTCAAAGGTCATGGTTACCGACGTGGCGCCGACCAGTTTTGGGGCCACAGCGGCCATGTGGGACTTGAGAAAGTCCCGGCTGTAAGGGAAAACCACAAAATCCAGGACGCTGACGTGAATGCCGGTCGCTTCCAGGACGCCGGCCAGAAATGCCAAACCCAGCGGCGGGGTGGGGTTTTCGTCAATGGGGTAAAAGGGATTGATCAGCAGGACGGGGGGGGCGGTGTCAACGGTCATTGTAGTTCTTTCACAGGTTAGAGATGGGTTTGGTCATTGGGGAAATGCCGGTCACGAAAAAACCTTCTTAGCACTTAAACCCCGTCATTTGAAACGCAAAAATGGTCCGGTTTGTCAGGCCCGTCTGACTTGTCGGACCCGTCTGACCCGCAAACGGACCCACCATCACAAAAAGAAAGGGCCCGAGACAACGCTCGGGCCCCATGTCTTTCAAAAAAAGCGGCGGTTTCTAGAAGAGGCCGCTCACCTTTCCGGTGGCCGGATCCACGTCAATGCGACGGAAAGCCGGGTTGGAGCTGGTGCCGGGCATCAGGCTGATGGTGCCGGCGCAGGGGCAGAGGAACTTGGCGCCCGAGTAGATCAACACGTCGCGGATGGGCAGGCGCCATCCCTTGGGCACGCCCTTTTTGACCGGGTCGTGGGTCAGGGAGAGGTGGGTCTTGACCATCATGGTGGCAAAGTCGGCGTACTTGGGGTCTTTCTCCAGCATTTCGGCCTTGGCATTGGCTTCCGGAGCCCAGTCCACGCCGTCGGCGCCGTAAACTTCCTTGGCGATCAGGCCGACGCGGTCGCGCAGCTTCATTTCCAGCGGGTAGAGGAATTTGAACTCGTTTTCCTCGTCACAGGCCTCGATAACGGCATCGGCAAATTCCAGGGAGCCTTCGCCGCCCAGTTCCCAGTGCTTGGATTCGGCGCAACGGGCGCCGGCAGCCTCGGCAGCCTTCTTGACGAGGGCGACTTCGGCGTCGGTGTCGGTGTAGAATCGGTTGACGCAGACCACCGGGTTGATGCCGGATTTGCGGATCACGCCGATCATGTGGACCATGTTCTCCACGCCCTTTTCCACCAGTCCGAGGTTTTCCTTGGTGTAGGCATCGTCTAAGGCCTTGCCGGCCACCACCTTGGGTCCGCCGCCGTGCATTTTCAGGGCGCGGATGGTGGAGGTGAGCACGGACACGTGGGGCTTGAGTCCGGAGAAACGGCACTTGACGTTCCAGAACTTTTCGAATCCGATGTCAGCGGCAAAGCCGGACTCGGTGACGTGGTAGTCGAACAGTTTCAGGCCGACGCGGTCGGCGATGATGGAGCTCTGGCCCACGGCGATGTTGGCAAAGGGGCCGGCGTGAACGAAGCAGGGGTTGTATTCGGCGGTGCACATGAGGGTGGGGTTAATGGTGTTTCTCATGAAGGCCGCCATGGCGTTTCCGACTTCGAGATCCCGGCAGGTCACCGGTTTGCCGCTCTTGTCAAAAGCCACGGTGATGTTGTTGATGCGCTCTTTCAAGTCGGCCAGGTCGGTGGCAACGGCCAGGATCGCCATGAGCTCGGAGCCGACGGCGATGCCGAACTTGCTCTGCATGGTGTAGCCGTCAAAGCGGCCGCCGAGGCCGATGACGATGTTTCTAAGGGCCTGGGCGCAGAAGTCGATGATCCAGCCCATTTCCACGCGGGTCGGGTCGATGTCCAGCCGTCGCATGCCGGTCAGGCGGGCCAACTGCTCGTCGTTATAGTTGCGTTCATGCTGCATGCGGGCGGTCATGGCGACCATGGCCAGGTTGTGGGCGTTCATGATGTCGTTGATGTCGCCGGTCAGGCCCAGGGAGAATTCGGTCATGGGGATCAGCAGGGAGTTGCCGCCGCCGGCCGCGGTTCCCTTGACGTTCATGGTGGGTCCGCCCGAGGGCTGGCGCAGGGCGCCGCCAACGTTGACACCGCGCTTGCCGAGACCCTCCATCAAGCCACAGGAAGTGGTGGATTTGCCTTCGCCCAGCGGGGTCGGGGTGATGGCGGTAACCTCAATGTACTTTCCGTCGGGTTTGTCTTTGAGGCGGTCGATGACCTTGAGAAAATCGATCTTGGACAGCCGGCCCATGGGAAGCATCTCCTCGGGTTGCAGTCCAAGCTTTTCCCGCCATTCCTCGGGCGTGGGCATGTTCTTTTCGGCCTCTTCGCTAATCTGCCAGTCAGCCATGTTTACTGCATCGTACGCCATCTCCAGTCCTCCTTATGGTTTTGAGTTCAACTGCGTTTTGAAAACAGGCATCCTTTCCGGTTGTTGCTGATCAGCATCGACCCATGGCGATGTCCATGAGGTTGGGTGGTCATCTGGATGTTCGATGCTTTGGTTTTACGAAAAAAATTGAAGGCGGCATGTGCGTGCCGACCGAAACCGGCAGCAGTCCACTGCGGATACCACTTTTTAAACACCGCTTCCTACCATGGGATCTCTGGTTTGGCAAGTGATATGTGCGCGTTAGCTTCTGAATCGGACTTAGTCTGCGCATTGAACGGCCATGATCCGGCGCCTGGGTTTCGCGTGCGGCCGGGGCCCATTCATCCGCGGATTTGCTGGTAATTGTAGTAGAACCCCCGGCTCTTCATGAGGCCCTCGTGGGTGCCTGATTCGATGATTCGGCCGCGGTTTAGAACCAGAATGCGGTGGGCATGGCGGATGGTGGACAGGCGATGGGCCACGATAAAAGCGGTGCGGTCGGCGAGCAGTTCGGCCAGCGCGGCCTGAATCCGTTTTTCCGTGCCCGAATCGATATGGCTGGTGGCTTCATCCAAAAGGATGAGCTGGGGGTTTCTTGCAAAGGCCCGGGCGATGGTGATCAGCTGGCGTTCACCGCTGGAAAGGGTTTTCCCTCCTTCCGCCAGAATCGTTTCGAGGCCCTGGGGAAGGCGCTCCACTATATCCTGGCATCGGGCTGCAGCGAGAATGTCGGCCATTTCAGGCTCTGAAATCCCTTCTTTTCCCATGGTAATGTTGGCCCTGAGCGTGTCGGAAAAGATGAACGGCTCTTGCATGACCAGGGCCGTGACCGCTCGAAGGGTCGCCGGGTCGATGGTGGTCGCATCCACCCCGTTGATTTGGATGTTTCCTTGGGTCGGCCGGAAAAAACCGGCCACCAGGTGGATCAGTGAGGATTTTCCGGCACCGGTGGGACCGACCAGGGCCACGGTTTCGCCTTTTGCCACGGCGATATCGAGATGTTCGAACACCGGCGGATGACCCGGATAGGCAAAGGTCACATCGTCGAATCGGATGTCGCCCACGGTCAGGGCCGGAGGCGGCGACATGGCCGCTGCCGTGCCGGCCACCACTGGCTGACGCCCTGCTTCACGGGTGTCGAGGACCTGAAAGATCCGTTCGGCCGAGGCCATGGCATTTTGCATGACGTTGTATTTTTCGGCGATATCCCGGATGGGTCGGAAGAACATTCGCGTGTAGGAGATGAAGGCCACCAGTGCCCCGAGGCTGATCTGCCCCGCGGCCACGCCGAGGCCGCCGTGAAAAATGATCACGGCCAGGGTGATGGCGGCCAGCACTTCGATGATCGGCATGAAAACGGCAAAGACATGGATTTGGGTCATGCCGGCCATATAGTTTTCGTGGTTGAGCCGGGCGAATCGGCGGGCGTTGGGGGTCTCCTGGCCAAATAACTGGATGATGCGGATGCCGCCGATGGTCTCCGAGAACCGGGTGTTGATTTCGGCGACCTTGATTCGCAAGGTGCGAAAGGCGTTACGGCTCTTGCGGGCAAAAATCACGGATGCCCAGGCCACCAGGGGAAGCACGGCAAAGGAGACCAGGGTCAGGCGCCAGCTGATGGAACAAAGGACGACCGTGATTCCCAGAAGCAGAAACAGGTCCTTGAAGAGGAAATGGACCACCGAGGTGAACAGTTCATTCATGTTCTGCACGTCGTTGGTGACCCGGGTGACCAGCCGACCCACCGGATGGCGGGTGAAGTAGTTCAGGGAAAGAGACTGGATGTGGGTATAGAGGCGCAGGCGCAGGTCGTGCATGATGCGCTGGCCGGCGGTCTCCAGAACGATCACCTGAATGAAATTGAGAATGAAGTTGATCACGACGATGCCCACAAACCATGCGGCCATGACCGCCACGCCGGCCAGATCGGCACGTCTGAGCGTTGCGATGTCCTTGGGAGTCAGCCGGTGAAGGTCGGTCTGCGCGATGGTCACCCGGTCACCGGATCGGGTGACGATGCCTGGATATCGCCTGGCCACTGCCGCCACCCGCGGATCTTCGGCATCAGCGGTGATTTGTCGCTGCAAACGGGGGGTGTCAGCCTTTGACGTCACCGGGCTTGAGGTCGGAACGATATAGCGATCCACGGCCATTTTGGTGACGTAGGGCAGGGCCAGGTCGAGACCGGTGATGAGAACCACCAGCAGGGCGGCCCATGCGAACAGGGGGGCGAAGGGTCGGGCAAAGGGGAGAAGACGGCGCAAAAGCCGGGTGTCGTGGGTCTTGCCCAGGGCATCTTCTTCGAAATGTCCGGAATCATGATGCACCGATGGCCTCCTCAATCCGCTGAAGGCGGAAGGTGACCGCGTAATACCCGCCGGCAGCCACAAGTTGGTCATGGGTGCCGCTTTCGGTGACCCGTCCCTTTTCCAGGGTGACGATCCGGTCGGCGTGGCGAACCGCGGCGAGGCGGTGGGAGACGATGATGACCGTTCGCTGGCCGGCTTCCTTGCAAAGATTGGCGATGATCGTCTCGGCGGTCTCCACGTCCACTTGGCTGATGGGGTCGTCCAGGATTAGAATCGGGGCCGGGGACAGCAGGGCACGGGCCAGGGCGATGCGCTGCTTCTGCCCGCCGGACAGAACGACCCCCCGTTCGCCCACCACCGTGTCGTACCCGTCGGCAAACCCGGCAACGGTCTGGTCCAGGGCTGCCATGGCCACGGCTTCGGTCAGGCGGTCGGCATCGCTGGCGGGCCGGTCCAGGGTGATATTTTCCCGGATCGTGCCGGAAAAGAGAAAGGGTTCCTGGGGCATGACCGCCACGGCCCGGCGCAGGTCGTCGAGGCGTATGTTGCGAATGTTCAGGCCCTCGATGCGGACAGCGCCGCGATTCACGTCGAAAATTCTTGGAATCAGGCTGACCAGGGTGGTCTTGCCGCCGCCCGGCGGCCCGACGATGCCCAGGGTCTGGCCCGGGGCCATTGCCAGGTCGATGCCGACCAGGGCTTGTTCGGCTGTCTGCCGGTCATCGGGTGCGGCGTAGGAAAAGTGCACCCCGTCAAAGACCACGCTGCCCTGAACCGTCGGAACCGGATCGGCCTGGGGTGCCTGGACGATTTCCGGTCGGGTCTCCAGAATCCGCAGGATCCGTTCCAGGGAGGCCTTTCCCCGTTGAATGAGGTTGGTGACCCAGCCCATGGCCATCATGGGCCAGGTCAGCAGGGCCAGGTAGCTGATGAAAGCGACGAAATCGCCGGGAGTGATGGCGGCGGTGATGGTCTGGCGGCCACCGACGTAGAGGACGATGGCCTGGCTGAGATTGGCCAGAAGCATCATCATGGGAAAGAAGCTTCCGGTAACGCGAACCAGGCCCATGTTGCGAGCCACATAGTCTTGGGACAGAGACGAAAACCGGGAGGCGGTGTGGGCTTGCCGGTTGTAGGCCTTGATGATGCGGATGCCGGCAAACCCTTCCCGGGCGGCCTCAGTGAGGTTCGAAAACCCCGCCTGGACCTGCTGGTATCGCCGGTGCATGCGGCGGCTGAAGAAACGGGTGCCGAAGACGATCAACGGCATGGGTATCATCACCAGCGCGGTGAGGTACAGATTGATATAGGCCATAAAGGCCACAGCGGCCGTCCCCAGTACCACCGCATCGGTCAGGGCCACCATCCCCATGCCGGTGGCCATGCGGACATGGTTGAGGTCATTGGTGGCGTGGGCCATGAGATCACCGGTCCGGGTGCGGTTGAAATAGCTGGCGGAAAGGCTCTGTACATGGGTGAAGAGCTGGTTTCGGAGCCCCTCTTCGATCCGTCTCGATGTGCCGATGAGACACCGGCGCCAGATGTAGCGAAATATACCCATCAAAAGGGCGATGCCCGCGATCATCAGGGCGTAGCGACCCAGGCCCTGGATGGCAAAAGCCGTCAGGTCGTCCACGGCCCATTTGATCACCCGGGGAATGCAAAGCTGAAGCACGTCCACGGTAATGAGGCAGAGAATACCCCAGAGAATGGTCCCCCGGTTTTCCGCAAAATAGGGTTTGATCAGGCCAAAGGCCGTTCTTTTTGGGTGGCTCCCTGCCATGGTGTCCGTTCTTTGCCGGTTCCCTTTTGGTTGTCGTGGATCGGAAACGTTCCTGTGTGCCTATCCACAAAAGGCGCAATTATAGGATGGGCACCATCGGTGTTTCCAATGTATAAATTTGGAAACCAACCTAACACCCGTTGGCCCGAGCTTCAAGGAGAGAGGCGATCCCGGTCCCGGCGGACCGGGACGAAGTTGGCCTTGTTTTTGAGCTAATCTTTTGTAATTTAAATATTTTATGCATTCAAGGGGGCCGTTGACTTTGGCCGGGAGGGTTGTTATGTTAACCGATTATGGAATCCGCTATCGTCGTCGAATACATTGAGCGGCAGACAATTGTTTGTGCCGTGATCCTGGAAGTGAAACAGCAGCGTTTGAGGCTGCTCAACGAAAACGACCAGGAAGTGAACCTGTCCTCCGGGCGGCTTCTGCATCGCAGCCGCCAGCGTCTGGACCTTTCCGTGGGCCGCGCCCGGCTGGTGACCCTGCTGGGTGAAATTGCCGCCCGGCGGGCGGACCTGGCCGCCGGGATCGACATTGAGGCCCTGTGGTCAAAGTGTAACGAACTGCAGGAATGGGTCGATCTGAAGACCATGACCGATTTCTGTTTTCCGGAAAACGTCGGTGACGACCAGAGGGCCGCCGTGATCCGCGCTTTTTTCGCGAACCGCATGCATTTCAAGTTTGATCAGCAGCGTTTCTTTCCCAATTCTGCCGATCTGGTGGCCAAAAAACTCGCCCAGAAAAAGGAAGCCGACCGTCGCGCCCAATTGATACAAAATGCCGGACAATGGCTTCGGGCGGAGAAGGGGGCGGGCGATGGCGACACGCCCGGTCCCAAAGCCCGCAAGGAATACCTGGACATCCTCAAAAGCCTCTATCTTTTTGGCAAGGAGAGCCCCCACCATGACTTGGGCCGGGCCATTATTGACAAGGCCGGCATGGACCCCCTGGACGAACTCTTTCACGCCCTGGTGCGCCACGGCGTCTTTGATCCGGACGAGAACGTGGATCTGCACCGTCTGGCCGTTCCCACCCTGTTTGCCCCGACGGTGGAGAGCCATGCCGATCGTCTGATCCGTCAGCAAACGGGTTTGGCCGCACTCAACGGCCGGCGTGATCTGACCGATCTGCCTCTGATGACCATCGATGGGCAGGCCACGCTTGATTTCGACGACGCCATCAGTATCGAAGAGTTGGGCGACCATCTGCGCATCGGGATCCACATTGTGGATGTGGGCCATTTCATCAAGAAGGGCGACCCGCTCGATCAGGCCGCTCTGGCGCGTGGCAGTTCCATCTACATGCCTGACCGGCGGATCCCCATGCTTCCCCATTCCCTGGCCGAAGGGCTTTGCAGCCTGCGCATGGGTGAAGAGCGTCCGGCGATCAGCACCATGATTCGCATCCACCCCAATGCCGATATCATCGACTTTGAGGTGTTTGCCAGTCGCATCCGCGTGGCCCGGCAACTGACCTATTTTGATGTCAACCAGATGGCGGATGACCAGCGGGATCTGTTGTTGCTGCGTGGCGTGGCCGACGCCTTTCGAAGGCGGCGCCTGGCCGACGGCGCCGTCCAGATCACCCTGCCGGAAATCAGCGTCTGGATTGGTCCAGACGGCCAGATTGTGGTGAACCGGATCAACCGGGAGAGCGCTGGCCGCATGTTGGTTTCCGAGATCATGATTATGGCCAATTGGCTCATGGGACGTTTTCTGGCCGATCAGGCGGTGCCGGCCATTTACCGGTCCCAGCCCGATCCCAAGGAGCGGCTTTATCGGGGCGAATCCGGTACCATCTACCAGAACGTGATGCAGCGTCGGCTGCTCAACCGTTTTGTTCTCGGACCTTGGCCCGGGCGCCATTCCGGGCTCGGCCTGGACGCCTATGTGACGGCGACCTCACCCATTCGGAAATATTTTGACCTGGTTACCCAGCGACAGATCCGGGCGGCCCTGGGTCTGGAAGACGTCTACGACGAGGCGGCGCTATCCCGGACCATCGCGCAGTTGGCGCAGCCCATGAGCCGGGTGGGCATGGTTCAACGTTCTCGGGTGCGATACTGGCTGCTCAAGCATCTCGAAGGGCGGGTCGGTGAAAAACTCGAGGCGGTGGTGTTGAACCGTCGCAGGAATGCTTACCAGATCCTTTTACCCGAATTCATGCTCGAATGCGACATGCCGGCAACCAGCGGGATCAAACTCAAGCCCGAGAGCCTGATTCAGGTGACCCTGCAGCGGGTCAGCGCCAGGCGTGACGTGCTGGCGGTGTTCATGTAATTCCAATTTGCAATCAAGATGAACGCAAATTGGAATAAGGTTGACCATTGAAAGCCAATCTTGTTCGGCTTTCCCACGTTGTGGCTCCCTGCCATGGCGTCATGGACCTGTCGGTTCACCTGCCCCGGATTTGATCGATTTTTGACACGCCCCGCTTTTCCTTGACACGCCCACCCCTGGTTTGATCTGCAGATTTTTTATAAAATCAAATGGATAAACTTGTAATGGCCCCATCGCCGCCTTTGGCGGAGGCGGCGAATTGTGTTCGGCTAAATGGCATATAATTTGCTGTGTTCCCTTGGTGAAAATCTTTGAACAGGGCCGGGAGCCAGGCCTCAAGTTTTGTCTGCCAAGGCCGATATCGGCTCAGGCGGCAAATGCTGGAATCCGACCCATTGCCACGGATTCGATACCAAAGTCGAAATCCGCTTTCAGAACAATCGAGGTGTTACCGGTGAGCGATGCTTCAGAGGGGTTGGTTCCTGAAAACTATTTTCTCAAGCCCGGATACATATACACGCCCGAGTCTTCCATGGCCATCTCCACCGTGTTGGGATCGTGTGTGTCGGTATGCATTTTCGACCGGAAACGGAAGCGGGGCGGTATGAATCATTTCCGTTTTCCCGTCACCCGCGATCGGGAACAGGCCACCGCTTTCTACGGCAACGCGGCCACCCTGGCCCTGGTCGCCATGATGCTTGACAGCGGTTCGAAAACAAAGGACCTCGTGGCACAAATTGTGGGGGGAGCCCACAACCTCGAGATTTCCAGTGAAGACATCGGCCGGGAGAATGTGCGGATTGCCCGAAAGGTGCTGGTGGGTAAAAAAATTCGGGTCATCTCCGAGGATATCGGTGGGACTCAGGGACGGAAGGTCGTGTACAACACGGCCAACAACGAACTGGCCGTGCTCAAGGTGGACACCATCCGAAAGGGCGACTGGGGTCCGTATATTGGTGACCGGTAAAGATAAGGACGTCCGAAATAACCGTTGACCCTCAGAATATCAGAATCCTGCTGGTTGAGCGATTCTACCAATGCCGCGGGAACCAAAATGTCTAATGACCAAGTGTGGAGCCGCGTTGCTCCGCCAATGTAAGAAAGCGATAAATGGCAGAATACCTTAATGGGCGTTGGACATGGATCATTGGCCATCCTTTGGGATGTATGGGTTCGCCTGAGGCCACCTGCGCTGCGGGTGGAGGCTCAATCGTTGGGCTCGTTTTTTTGCAGGGTGTCGAGAATTTTCGGAATATAGTCGTCGGCCTTGCTTTCGTGAAAACGGCAGGCGCCGGCGCCGCGATGCCCCCCGCCTTCAAACGCCGACAGCATCAACCCCACATTGACCCGGCACCCCCGATTGAAGATGCTATGCCCCACACTGACCCCGATCCTGCCCGGCTGGCGCTCATCGCATCGAATTTTGACGCTGACGACCGTTTGGGGAAACAACGAATAGACCAGAAACCGATTCCCTTCGGGGGGCGTTTCGATCTTTCGAAAATCACTGACAGCCACATGCCCTGCTACCTGGGTGTGGGCCATTAGCAGGTCCCGGTATGCGATGTTTTGCGCCTCCACCTGCCGGCACCTTTTTATGACAAGCGGATCTGCCATGACTTCCGCCATGTCCAGGCGGCGGAGCAAGTCCACCAGATGATTCCAGTAGGCTTCATCCTCCGGCTCCTTTCCAGACACGGTCATGGATAATAAAAGATAGGGATGCTCTTCCGGGCGTCGCACTTCATCGATGGTCAGATCCGCGGAATCGATCTTGTCGGCCTGGATCACCAGTTCTTCGAAATCCCTGGAGAATCGGTTCCGGTAATGTTCAAAGATCAGGCCCGCCGCAGAGGGTGCGATGCGGAACAGGCCGCCAACGGTGGGATCATCGCAGCGGTTGGAGACGTGATGATCGAACCACGTGCCGGCCGGCGCCAGGTAGGGCAGGTTGGCCAGGATGTCTTTGGGGCCGATATGGACCTGCCTTTTCTGGATTTCGCTGGGCTCCACCCATTTGACCATTTGGGTCACATTTTCGGCCTCATACAGCAGGACGGCACAGACGATGCCGTCGAAGTCCGGTCGTGTTACGATTCGCATTGGGTTCACTCCAACGGTTGCTTAAACCTAAACTGAGCGTTTTAAATTTCGAAATTTAAAACCCTTCGGGATTGCCGATCTTACCGCATCTACAGCGTCAGATGCCTTCCCGCATAAAGGACTATAGCGGAAAAACATCTTCCTTGTATCTGCGGCAACACTGCCAACGGCAGACAAGCCTCGACAATCGCTCAACTCAGGTTAAAAAATGAATGTGTCGGAACAATCGGGTTCAAAAGCTTATGGATTGCCCGCTTTTCCTCCATGACAATATAGTCGAAACCCTGAGGAAAAACAACAATCCAGCATAGGCGCTCCAGGGATGGCCGCGACCTTGATGGAGGCCATCAATCCGCTGTTCAGGCGCCCCCGTGAGGCCTTGAGGACAGGAACCGTTCCGCCGGACAGCCCCTGTGGGTCCAACGCTATGATTTCAGTCAAGTTTTTTGATCAGTGACCGATATAGTGGATATATCCCGGTCCGGTGGTGCCGGTGATGCGGGCTCGCCAATTAAAAGCGTACGGGATTACGTCAAATGTCTTTTGGAAACAACATGATATGAACGTTCTCGGTGAAGAGAAGAAATCCGATAACCTCGGCCAGGAAGAACTGGACAAGCTTCTTTCAGACGCCTTTCCAGAGGGAGGGGATGGCGTTGATGAAGAGGCTGCCGGTAAAACCGATGCCGGCAACGGCGGCGGAAGCCTGAACCAGGCTGATCTGGACGCGCTTCTTGGCGATGGGGATGCAGGGGTTGAAGCGGCGGTTGAAATGGCCGAAGCCGACGCCGACCCCGCGCCGGAAGCAGCACCGGAAGAGAG
>JAEINQ010000099.1 GCA_016342285.1 Desulfobacterales bacterium | reverse complement strand
TGATTCTCAAAGGCCTTGCCATATCGGACTCCGTCTTCAAAAAATGGATATTAGCGACAGAGCGATATGTATCACAAGCAGATCAAGAATACAAGTTTCAAGACCTGACCCCGTTGATACCGTTGATAGGTCCGATCCTGACGCCGGATTGGAGAAACCGTGGCCCGCGCCGGTGAAAATGCGAACCTGGCAGTCGGCCCCGCAAAGGCGCATCTCCTCATCACATCAAGGATCGGAGAGGATTACCCGGTTCACGGCAGCAGAGATCTCTTCGCGGGAAAAGGGTGAGCGATCAACGATCGCTCCAACATCGGCCAGAATCTCTTCGGCACCGGCCATGCCCCGGTAGCGGTTGTAACGATCATCGCGGCCAATGCCCAGGGCCTCGGCCAGAAAAGAGACGTAATTGACCGATGCCATGCCGCGCTTTTCCGCATGGGAAGAAAACACGTGATGGCAGTAGTGGCAGACGTCCACCATGACCTCGGCTCCGGTGGCGGCCGCCTCTTCCAGCCGGTCGTCTCTCACGGCGGCAAAGCTTTTCGGGAAAAAGGTAATGGCACCGCTGCCGCAACAGGCCGTATTTTTCCCGTGACGGTCCATCTCGCGCAGGGTAACGCCCGGCAACCGGGCAAGAATCTCCCTGGCTCCGGTCAGGTCCAGGCCGGTATAGGCCGCCTTGCAGGCTTCGTGAAGGGTGACGGTCCGGGGCAAAACAGGCCCCAGAGGCAGACGATCCAGACGCGCGGCAACAAATTGGGCAAAAGAGATACAGTTAAAAGGAATCTCCATGGCCGGCGCCAGGGTCTTTTCAAACCGGCACAGGCAGGTGGGACACCATAAGACAACGGCCTCCGGTTCAAACGCCGTGAGGGCCTCAACGATTTTTCCAGCGGCCGCAGATGCTCTTTCCACCTCGCCCGAATACAGGTGGACATCGCCGCAGCAATCATCCAGCCCCGGCAAAAAGGCCCAATCTTCTTCCAGGCGGTCCATGATGTCCAGGGCCGACAGGAGCTTGTCCGGCTGAAAATAGACATTGCACCCGGGGAAGAAGACATAACGGGCTTTTTTCTTCTTTGACGGTTCAAATATGCGTCGGGCCTCTTCGGACTCGGTTTGAATCCCGGCAATGATCCGATGGTCCGAGGCCGGATGCCCCGGATCCGCGGCGCCGCCATCTCCAACCAGACCCCGCTTTCGGTATTCCCATCGTACGATCTCGTTGACCTGCATGGGATTGAGCCCTTCGGGGCAGTCACCGTCCAGACAGCGGAAGCATTCCATGCAGGAAAAAGCCCGGTGGTAGACTTCGGGAGTCGCGGATCCGCCACTGAGAAAATCCTTGATCGCCTGTTGCACCTCATTGGGTTTGGCGCCCTTTAACGGCGTGCGGCAGACCACGGGGCAACGCCGAAAGCACCGGCCGCAGGCCTTGCAGGTCGAGACAATTTTCGCTTTTTCCCTGAAATATTCATCGGTCAGTGTCATGTGTAAAAAACCTTCAAAAATCAGAACGTCAGCGCCCCGCCGTCTTCAGGAATTTTCATGGCAACGGCCCTCCTGTTTTCCAAGGCAAGTTCAGGCAGGCCAAACCACCGACGGAAACCGCGCCCGGTCCGTATGGGGAATGAACTTGGCGGCGGAAAAGCGGTTCATGAAATCCTGGTTGACGTTGAGTTCCAGGTAGGTGATGCGGTCGCGGATGGCGTCGATTTTATCCAGTGCACCCGGATCGGTCAGGACCATGGCCGCCCCGCCCAGGGAGCTGTTGCCTAAAGACCGATACCGCGAAAGGGGCAGGTCCGGAATCATGCCGATGGTGATGGCCGAAACCGGGTCGATAAAGGAGCCGAATGTGCCGGCCACGTAAAAGGTTTCGATCTCGGCCTGGGCCATGCCCACTGAACCGGTGATGGTTTCTAAAATGGTGTACATGGCCGCCTTGGACCGAACCAGACTGTCCAGGTCCACCTGGCCGATGGTCAGGTCCTGGCCGGTGCCCGATTCGGTTGCCGGCACCACCACCAAATGGGAAATGCCGTCGATCGTCTTGATCCGCCCGCCGCACCGGTCCGGCACCAGCTTGCCGCGAATGTCCACCATGCCGGCACCAAAGAGTTGGGCGGCCAGGTCGATAAGGCCGGACCCGCAGATCCCCCGGGGCGGCCCATCAGCGATGGTGTGGAGGTCAAAGGTGCCACGGGCGCCGTCGATGCGGACCCGGTCGATGACCCCAGGTCCGGCCATCATCCCCATGCGGGTCACCCCCCCTTCCAGGGCCGGTCCGGCAGCACCGGCACAGGCAATGAGCCAGTTCCGGTTTCCCAGCACCACCTCGGCGTTGGTCCCCACATCCACCAGAATCGCCGTCTCCTCGGCGTCACCAAGACCCGAAAAGAGAATGCCGGCGATAAGATCGCCCCCAAAATACGATCCGATGTTGGGAAAAACCAGGACCCGGGCCTGGGGGGCGGCGTCGAGCCCCACTTCCGCGGCCCGCATCACCCCGGGCCGGTTGACGACGGGAATGTAGGGTTCACGGATGATCCAGTGGGGATCGAGCCCCAAAAACAGGTGGCTCATGGCCGTATTGCCGGCCACGGTGAACAGGTAGACGTTTTCAATGCCCACCCCGCTCGCCCGGCAAAGGGCCCCGGCATGGCCGTTGATGCCGTCCACAATGAGACGGTTGAGCTGTCGGCGTCCGTCCGGGGTCGCGGCATGGTGAATTCGGGCGAGAACATCCGGCCCCACGGTGATCTGGGGGTTGTCAAAGGCCGACTCGCCCAGGGTTTTGCCGGTCGCCAGGTCCACCAGGCGAAGAACCACCCGGGAGGTGCCCAGGTCGCAGGCCATGCCGCAGGCCGGCGCCGCATCGCTGACTTCGGTAACCCCGGCCAACACCCATCGGCCCCGGTCGCAAAAGAGCACGCAACGCACCCGGTAATTCCAGGCCCGGAGCCTGCCGGGCAGTTCCCGGACCAGATCCAGGTCCACATCCACGATGTCGGCGCCGAGCTGTGCCTTGAGTTTTCCGATCAGTCGATCGGCATCGGCGGTGTTGTCCGCAAGGCTTGGTGGCGCCAAACACACGGCCTGAATCCATCCCGTCTTTTCTTCGCGTTTCGCCACTATAGGTCCAATCCAGTCGTTGGGGCCAAATATTTCAATCTGATTGTCTTTTGGATGTTTTGGGGTAAGCAAAAGGTCATCAATGTGATGGGTGGCCTGTCAGCCGGTAACCGGTTCAGGCCGCGCCAAAACCGGCACGAAAAAAAACCGGTCACGGGGAGAAGGGCTTGGCACTGACGTGTTGCGCCTGAATTTCCGCCACGATACGGCTCATTACCTCCCCGGCCTTTCCCTGGACGAGGTAGTCACTAACAGCGCTGGTCAACGGCGTGGGTTCCGGGTTGATCTCGATGACTTTGGCCCCGTTCTCCTTGGCAATCACCGGCATAAAGGCCGCCGGTTGAACCACGGCCGAGGTGCCGACCACCAGCATGACATCGCACTGGGTCGCCACCTGCCGGGAACGGGCCAGGTGCTGGGGGGGGATCATCTCGCCAAAAAACACACAGTCGGGCCGGTAAATGCCGCCGCAATGACACCGGGGCGGCATCTGACGCATATCGACCTTGCGGGTCTCCAGCATGTGGTCACAGTCCATACACCGCTGCCAGGCGAAATTACCATGGAACTCGATCACATCGGTGCTTCCGGCTGCCTGGTGCAGGCCGTCGACGTTCTGGGTGATGATCGTTCGAATCAGCCCCAACCGTTCCATGGTGGACAGGCCCTTGTGGGCGTCATTGGGCTCGGCCGTATCGATCACCCCCTTCATCTCACCCACCAAAACACGCCAGACTTTGGCAGGGTTTCGCATGAAATTATCAATGTGCGCAAATTCCATGGGGTCGATTTTTTCCCACAGGCCGCCCTTGCCGCGAAAAGGCGGAATGCCGCTTTCCACGCTGATACCCGCACCGGTCAGGGCCACGCCGAATCGGGCGGCAGCCAGATCCGCCGCTGCTCGTTTGATCATATCTTCCATGGGATTCGCTTAGTATAGGGTCCTGGCTCGAAGAATCAGACTTTGGCTTGCCCCCGGAAGGGGCGGCGATGCTTCGCTTCCAGTTCGAAATGCCTAAATTGCCTAAAATGCCTAAAATGAAGGAATTCTGCCATGTCTTAGCTTAAAAAGCCGGAGCGAAGCGACTCCACAACTCTTGTCCGCCTTTTTTGGCGGATTAGGCATTTCACACTTCTTGTCCGCCTCTGGCGGATTAGTGCATTTTAGGCATTTTCCGGCCAATGGAACGGCATAGCCAGTTTACTCTGACCACGCCACAAGGACCTAAGGTTTCCATGCTGAACTAGAGTTCAAAGACCATATCCGCGCCCACGGCAAAGCAGTCCAGTTCCTGTCCGGCATGGGCGATCCGTTTCCGGCAGTCGTCCACCATGTCGTCCACCTGGGGGTCGAAACGGTCCTGGTTCAGGTGAAACATGCCAAACCGCTTCACCCCGCCCGCCAGGGCCAGGGACAAGGCATCGACGTAAGTGGAGTGCCCCCATTCCACGGTATATGCATACTCCTCCAGCGTATATTCGGCGTCGTGAAACAACAGGTCGGCGCCGGAAACAAATTCCTCGTAAGCCTGGGCCGAAAGCCCTCCGCGATGGGTAAACCCCAGTTCATTGTCGGTAAGAAAGACAAAGGTCTTCCCGTCCTCGACAAACTTGTAGCCACTGCCGTTGTTGGGATGGCTCAGTGCAATGGGAATCACTTCCATGGAGCCGATTCGAAACTCGGCGGGGCAGGCATCTTCATAGAGGATCTTGGCCCTCAGGTCCCGAAAGCGCACCGGAAAATTGGGCGGAGACATGACCCTGGAGAGAATGGTCTCCACAAATTTACTGTGAAACGGGCACTTATGCATTCTAAATTCGGCATGTTCGCTGAATATGGGCTTAAAAAAGGGAAACCCCATGACATGGTCCCAATGGGCATGGGTAAAGATGAAGTCAAAAGAGTTAAGCCCTTCGCGGACAGCCAGGTTGCCGAGCCTTCGAATACCGGTGCCGGCATCAACAATGACGATCTCGCCGCTTTTGGGTCTGATCTCCAGGCAGGTCGTGTCACCACCGTACTTCTGGTATTTCTTCCCGGAGACCGGAATAGACCCCCTCGAACCCCAGCATTTTATAACCATGGGTTTCCTCTGTTTCGTGCAAGGTTCTGCCTCGATAAGCGGGAAAAAATTCGCTCCCAAACGACATGGTTGCCTAAATTGAATTTAGCCGTCGGCTCCGGCAGCAGGGTCCATGGTGCCGTAGAAGGTATGCCAGATCCCCTCCCGGTCCCATCGCTTCAAAATTTTTACCGGTAGGCAAAGCAGATCGCTTTCGATCTCCCGGGCCTGGCTGCGCATGAGCCCGGACAAAATAAAATGCTTCTTGGTCAGAAAACCCTCGGCGCCGACCAGTTGTTTCATGACTTCAAAATGAATGTTGGCCACCACAAGGTCGGCCGTAAAGCCCATGGCATCTTCTGCCCGCCCGCAAATGACCGCCATCCGATCCGTCATGCGGTTTAGTCGGGCGTTGCGCCAAGCGGTTTCGGCGGCCAGCAGGTTGAAATCCACCGCCACGACCCGCCGGCACCCCAAACCCACGGCGGCCAGGGCCAGCACCCCGGTTCCGGTCCCCAGATCCAGCACCCGGTCCATGGCGCCGTCTTTGCAGGCCAGTTGCAGGGCTTCGAGGCAGTCCTGGGTGGTGGTGTGGGTGCCCGCCCCGAACACCACCCCGGGATCCAGAAGAATCTGCCGGTCCCTATTTTCCGTCTCCGCAGCCGTCGCCTCCCAGGGTGGAATGATGCGAAGGCCACCGGCCTCAAACGGCGTCAGTCGCTGCCCCTGCCACTGGTCATAGGGCATTTGAAAGGCATCCATCAACACCAGGGCCGGATCGGCATCGACCAGGGTTGCGACCGTCTTTTCGTTGGGTCGGGAGAAAAAGAGAAAAGAGAATCCGTCTTCTTCCCAATTTCCGATGAAATCCGGCCCGAATCGCTTTTTGTCGTGTTGAATCCGCCCCTGAAGGTAGTAAATATACAGATCAGCGTATGGGCAGTGATCTAAATCCAAACGGCCGGACCCGTCCTTACTCATGCTTGGGCATTTGACCCAGGTACCATTCCATGGGATCGATCAGCGTAAACCCGAGACCGGTGAGTTTGCGTTTGACCGCCGCCACCTGGTTGGTCAGGACATAAGGGAAGACCGCCCGCTTGCCTTCGTCCCAGTACCGGGCCACCAGAACGCTTCCGAAGGAGATGTTCTCTTCGGTGATGGCATCGACGATCTTCTTGAGTTGACCGACCTTTTCTTCCACCAGGATGCCGATCAAGGTTCCGGGCTCTCCGATGCCAAGCACGTTGGTAAAGGCATGCAACAGATCCCGAACGGAAAGGATGCCTTGAAGGCGGCCTTCGTTGTCGACAACGGGGAATGCCCCCACCCGCTTTTCCTGAATCATCAGCAGGGCGTCTTGAATGGTGTCCAGGGGTGAAATGGTCGCGGGGTCGCGCGTCATGATACCCCCGACGGTCTGGGCGGCGATTTTTTCCCGAGCGCTCGCCAGGTCGGGGTCCTTGAGCAGTTCGTAGGGCATGGCGCTGCGAAGATCGCGGTCGGTAACAATGCCGATCAGCCGGTTGTCCGCATCCACTACCGGCAGGTGGCGAATGCGATGCTGGGCCATCTTTTCCTTGGCTTCAAAGAGATCGGCATCTTTTCCGATGGTGATCACTTTCTCGGTCATCGATCGGCTGACAAACATTGTTTCCTCCCCATTCGGCGGCTCGCCGTCCGGAATTCGCGATTACGATGGCGCCTAAACGTCCATCTTTCCGTCCAACAAAATACGCACATGGTCGCCGGCCAGTTCCGGCAGCCGCGCCAGGCAGTATCCCCCCTCGAGGACGCTGATCAGCTTCCCGCCGGTGATTCTCTGGGCCAGCGCCACCAGCTGCGTCATGATCCAGGAATACCCCGCGGTGGTCAGGCTGATGCCGGACATGTCGTCCTCCACATGGGCATCGAAGCCGGTGGAGACCAGCAGAAATTCAGGCGCAAAAGCCTCCATGGCCGGTATCATATCGGTCTTCACCACGTCCTGATACTCCCGATCGCCCTGGCCGGGCAGTATTGGCCAGTTCCGGGTAAACCCGGTCCCTTCCTGGGTTCCCTTTTCAAAGGCACGGCCGGTGCCGGGAAAGGCAAATGACGGGTGCTCGTGCATGGAATAGTAAAAAACCGTCGGGCTATTTTCAAAGACATGTTGGGTGCCGTTGCCGTGATGGACGTCAAAGTCGATGATGCCGACCCGGTTCACCGACCAGCGCGCCTGCAGGTATCGGGCGGCAATGGCCACGTTGTTGAAGTAGCAAAACCCCATGGGGGCGTTTTTTTCGGCATGGTGCCCCGGAGGGCGCACCGCGCAGAAGGCATTGTCGATCTTGCCCTCCATGAGTTGGTCCACCGTGTCCAGGATACCGCCCACGGCCAATTGGGCAATCTCAAAGGTTTCCGTGCACATCTGGTTGTCCGGAGACTCGAAAGAGCGGTGCCCCGACAGGCAGACCTCTTCGAATCGTCGGATATAGGCGGGATCGTGAACGGCTTCGATCCATTTCATGTCGGCAGGGCGAGCGCGGATTCGGGTCAGATGGGGGAGGAGCCCGGCGCTGTCAATCCCCTTGTAGATGGCCTGAAGCCGTTCCGGCATCTCCGGGTGATAGGGGCCGGTATCGTGCAGCAAGTATCGGTCATCGTAGAGAAAACCCGTTCTTTTCATCGCAGTCCCCGCGAAATTCAGGCAGTCCCCTTGAGGTCATGATCGGTCCGGCCGCACAACACGGGAGGCGGCCTCCGAACCGTCCCTCTCTCAGGCGATCAGGGTATAATACGGTCGAAAATCTCCCCTGCGGCACGAATTGCCGAGTTGTCCTCGGGCATGTCGACAGTGGGACGCCCCTGGTGGTCGAATTCGTATACGGTATCGTCTTCCGGAATTGTACCGAACAGCTCTATCCCTTCGGCCTCAAGCAGGCTGAGCAACCCTTCGTCCGGCTCGGCTTTGGATCGATTGATGATCAGCCCGCTTCGCTTGACGCCAATATTCAATTTTTTGGCCAGCTGGTGAATCCGCATCGCCGCCTGGACCCCCCTGCGGGAGCTGTCGGAGACCAGCAGCAACAGGTCCACATTTTTTGTGGTCAGCCGGCTGATATGCTCCATGCCGGCCTCGTTGTCCGTCACTTCATAGGGATAATTGCCGGTCAACCGTTCGAGAAAGCCGGTGAGAAGGGTGTTGGCCGCGCAGTAGCAGCCCGCCCCTTCAGGTTGGCCCAAGACCACCAGATCAAAGCCGGGGGACTCCACCACGGCCTGATCAATCTTCATGGACATGAAAATATCCTTGGTCATGCCGCCGGGGACAATCCCTTTTTTCATCTCCTCGCGGGCATTGCCCAAGGTATCGATAACTTCCAGGCCCAGCACCTCGTTCAAATTGGCATTGCAGTCGGCGTCCACGGCCAGAACCGGCGTTTTTGAATTGGCAACCAGATATTTGATCAACATGCCGGCCAGGGTCGTCTTTCCGGTCCCCCCTTTGCCAGCCATCGCTATTGAAAACGTCATCCTTGTTTAACTCCCTTCCGAGCCGTTGATTTAATGATTCAAACCCCAATTATTATCAAGGTATTAAGCCAGCCGGCCCAAACAGTCAACCCTCTTTTGACGGAATTGGTTCGATCATCAAGGGCCGGTCCGCGTCAGGCAAAACGCCTTGCATTGGTAAAGGGCATATGATAACGGCTAGCTGTTGCGATAGGCCCGACAAACATAAGCGCCGACTCGATGCGCCGCCATCAACCAATTCGGCAGATTCGGGCATTGTTTAACCGAAAAGAAGGGAACGACAGTATGGAATTTGAACTGAGCAAATCACAGAAAGAGATTCAAAAAGCAGTTCGGGATTTCGTCAAAGGCGAATTTAAAAAGGATGTCATCGAGGAGTTGGAAAAAACCCACGCCTACCCCACGGCCATATGGAAAAAAGCCGCCGACCTTGGCTTTATCGGCATCCACTTCCCTGAGGAATACTCGGGCCAGGGCATGGGGGTCATGGAAAACATTCTGGTGGCCGAAGAACTCTGCCGGGGCGACTCCTCGGTGGGCGCCTGCCTGATCCTGGCCGACTTTGCATCGGAAATCGTTCTGCACTTTGGCTCCGACGAGCAGAAGGCCGCGTGGCTGCCCAAAGTGGCCGAAGGCGAGTTCCTATCCTGCGGCGCCTTTACCGAACCGAATCACGGTTCGGACATTACCCGCATGGATACCCTCGCCGTTCGTGACGGAGACGACTGGGTCATCAACGGCACCAAGATCTTTATCACCAACGGCGGCCCCATGGCGGGATTTTACAACGTCTTGTGTCAGACCGACACGGAAACCAGCCCGAGCCACCGCGGCATGAGCATGATCCTGGTGGAAGCCGACCGCCCCGGGGTATCGACCACCAGCGTCGGCGAAAAAATGGGCATCCGGCTGATGGATACCGCCGAAGTGGTGTTCAAAGACGTCCGGGTTCCCCAGAGCAATCTCATCGGCAAGGAAAACCGGGGCTTTTACCAGGTTTTGGAGTTTTTCGACGAAAGCCGCATCCTCATTGCCGCCCAGGCCCTGGGAACCGCTCAGGGCGCCTTTGATCGGGCACTGGCCTACGTCAAGTCCCGGGAACAGTTCGGGAAGAAAATCGCCCAGTTCCAGGTCAACCAGCACAAACTGGCAGACATGGCCACCAAGATCGAACTGGCCCGACTCATAACCTACAAGGCCGCCTGGAATTTCGATCAGGGCCGGATCGATCCCAAGCTGACCTCCATGGCCAAGATGGTGGCTGCCCGTGCGGCCGTGGAAGTTTGCGACGAAGCCATTCAGCTTCTCGGCGGCTACGGGTACATGACCGAATACGAGGTGGAGCGTTTCTACCGGGATGCCAAGATCACCGAGCTCTACGAAGGGACCAAGGAAATTCAGAAGAACACCATTGCCAGCGCCATTCTCGGCAAACTCAAATAGAGGCAACCCGCCCCGGCAGCACCGACACCACGGTGGCGCGCTGCCGGGGGCCACAATCCCGCCATGGGCGGGACCACAGAGAGGAGAACCGTTATGACCGACCTGATGGACCTCATGAAAAAGGCGCTGCTCACCGGCGTCGGCCTTGCCTTGAAATCCAAGGACGAGGTGGAAGACCTGGCCAAGGAGTTCGAAAATAAGTTGGAAATGAGTGAAAAAGACGGCCGGAAATTTCTCAAGGAGTTTCAGGACAAATACGACGAGGCCCAGGAAAAACTCGAAAAACGGGTGGAAAAGGCGGTCCGGGACTTCATGAAAAAGGCCGATCTGGTCACCGCGGACGAACTCAAGGCTTTGAAAAAAGAAGTCCGGGAATTGAAAAAAGCCATCAGCCAGGAGGCTGAAGGCGCCGAGTGATCTCGTCCTGAGACAACCCATCCCTCCTTTACCGGCAGCCGGGGCCGCCCGGCCGCTCCGGCCCCTGCCGGACGGGACCCTGCGCACACCGGATCCGACCCATGCTGAGCATCAGGAAAATCGGCGTTCTAAGCCGCACCTACCGCCATCTCAACCGATACAGGCAGATCCTGTCCGTATTCTTTAAGCACGGGTTCGGCGACCTCATTGAACGGCTCAACATCGACCAGTACATCGAGGTCGGTCTTCAACTCATCTCCGGCCACCGACGCGACCGGCTGGAAAAGCATTCCAGGGCCGAGCGGGTCCGGCTGGCTCTGGAAGAGCTCGGCCCCACCTATATCAAGTTCGGCCAGATCCTCTCCACCCGGCCGGACCTGGTCCCGGTCGAGTTCATCAAGGAACTCACCAAACTCCAGGACATGGTGCCGCCGGAGCCGTTTGAGGCCATCCAACCGGTCCTTTCCCGGTCCCTGGGCGCGCCCCATGAAGAGATTTTTTCAGAATTTGACCCGACACCATTGGCTTCGGCCTCCATCGGCCAGGTTTACCGGGCAAGGCTTCGAGAGGGCGATCCGGTCGCCGTCAAGGTGCAACGACCCGGCATTCGAAAGACCATCGAAATCGACCTGGAAATCATGCTCCACCTGGCCACCCTCATGGAGAAAAACGTCGAGGAGATGGCCCTCCACCAGCCGGTACGGATTGTGGAAGAATTTGCCCGCACCATCGAAAAGGAGATCGACTACACCGTCGAGGCATCCAGCATGGAGCGGGTGGCCAGGCAGTTTCTGGGGGACCCGGCAATTTACATTCCCAAAGTCTTCCGGGAATTCACCAGCGCCCGGGTCCTGACCATGGAGTACATCGACGGCATCAAGGTGTCGGAAATCGACCGCCTGGACGCGGCCGGCCTGGACCGCAAACGCATCACCGAGCGCGGGGCCGATTTCGTCCTGAGCCAGGTCTTCAACCACGGCTTTTTCCACGCCGACCCCCACCCGGGAAACATCTTTGTTCTCCCGGACAACGTGATCTGCCTGCTCGACTTCGGAATGACCGGCACCATTGCCCGGCACATGCGCGAAGACTTCGTTGACTTGGTGGACGCCGTGGTCCATCGCCACGAGGCCCGCGCCACCCAGGTACTGCTGAATCTGACCTCCTGGGAGAAAGAACCGGACCTGCGGCACCTGGAAAAAGACGTGGCTGACTTTATGGGGACCCACCTGTTCAAGCCGCTCAAGGAGCTTGAAATCGGCAAAGTCCTGTCCCAAATGCTCGAACTCGCGACCAAGTACCGGCTTCGCATGCCACCCGACATTTTTCTCATGCTCAAGGCCTTGACCACGGTGGAAGGGGTGGCCCGTGCCCTGGACCCGGAATTCGATATGGTCACCCGAACCGCGCCGTTCATCAAGCGGGTCAAACTGGAGCGGCTCCAGCCCCAACGCATCGCCGGCGACCTGATCCGCGGCGGATCGGAACTGATTCAATTCGCCCAGCAGTTCCCCCGGGACCTGAAGGAAATCGCCCGGCTGATCCGAAGCGAACGCCTCTCCATCCGTGTTGAAGACAAGGGGATGGAGACCATGCTCAGCACCTACGACCAGATCAGCAACCGCATCGCCTTTTCCATCATCATCGCCGCCCTGCTGGTCGGGTCGGCCCTGATCGTCATCGCCAACACCCCGCCGCTCTTCTACGGCATCTCCATCATCGGCCTCATCGGTTTTCTCTTCGCCGCCGTCATGGGTATCTGGCTCCTGTTTGCCATCCTGAGAAAGGGCCGGTTGTAGCTGAATGGCGTGAAGGATTCGAAGATTCGAGGGGTCAAGTGAATCTCCCCCCGCAGAGCGGGTGGCCTCAAGTAGCCCCCCAAAGGGGGGCTCAATGTCCAATATCCAATTTTCAATTCATTGAATACCGCCAGAAGAATTCGCCCGATTTTTTTCGTTGGCAGTCACCAGGGTCGTATCCAGGCTCAGGGCATGAGCGGCGGTCATGGTATCCAGGGGGCCGATGGATCGGCCCCGCTTTTCCAAATGGGATCGGACATCACCATAAATACCGCTTGACAGGCCCTGTATAAGTACGCATTAATGGACTGATAATCGTACTATTTATCGTATTTTTAGATCCAACGAAATTGGAAACGCTCAACTTAGTACAGATTGAAATACGATGACGTAAGTTTGTTGAAGTCAGAACAGATCCAGGTTTATTATGAACCGCAGACGCTCGCAGACCGTCGCAGACCCGGCTTCGCCTGAATGCTACGCCGGGCAGGCAGAGAAAGCTTGTTGGCGATCGACCTGATCGCCAACAAATTCGCATCGCTTCGCGAAGGGTTCAACAGGTTCTAAACAAGAAGGGGCCTTCTTTTACAGCGTGCGCCCCTCAGGGCAACCTCTTTGGGCCGGCCAGGTCGGCCGGTTCAAAAAAGTTTGCGGGTGTCGGCGGGTGTCTGCGGTTAATACATGATATGTCGCAGTAATTGTGTTTTCGAGCACTGAGGTCGCAAAGACAGGAGGCAGAAGAGTGCAAATATCAGCCAACGAACTCAAGACCAAAGGGGTTTCCGCCATTACCAGCCGCCTTGGCCGGGCAAAGGAGGCCATTATCACGGTCCGGGGAAAAGAACGCTATGTGGTGATGGATATGGAACAGTACAACTATCTGCGGGAATGCGAACTCGAAGCGGCCCTGAACCAGGCCAAGGCGGACCTGGAGGCGGGGAGATTCGTCACCGAAAGTGTCGGCGACCACATCAAACGGGTGACCCATGACCTATAGGATCGTCTATACGGAGAGCTATAACAAACATGCCGCAAAATTTCTCAAACAGCACTCCGACCTTCTCGGCCAGTATATAAAAACGCTGAAGCTGCTCGAAATCAACCCCGGCCACCCCTCACTCCGCCTGCACGCCCTCAAAGGAAAACTGCACGGCCTGCATTCAGTTTCCATCAACATCTCCTACCGCATCACCCTTGAGATGATCATTGAAGAAAAAGACATCATTCCCGTCAATGTCGGCCGACACGATCATGTCTATTGATAAAAGTGGTGGACCCATACAGGAGGTTAATCCTGCCATCCAATGAGCACGAAATAAAAAATGATGCAGGTAAAAAAAGAGGAGGGCAGCGCTGTGTTGACCTTGACAACAGATGTTATCAATATTGCTTTTGCGATAATTCTCGTTTTTCTCAATGGTTTCTTTGTTGCCGCCGAATTTGCGCTGGTCAAAATACGGCCGAGCCGGTTTGATGCGCAGCTAGAGAAAAACCGACCGTTTGCCGCAACGGCACGCTGGCTCACACAGCGGATGGACGCCTCCCTGTCGGCCTGCCAACTCGGAATCACAAAGGCCTCCCTTGGCCTTGGATGGATTGGGGAGCCGGCCATTGCTCACCTGCCGCGGCCGCTGCTTCTGGCAGCCGGGGTGACTTCCGAGATATGGATGCATGGCATTGCCTTCGCCGTAGCGTTTACTTCCATCACGGCGGCGCATCTTGTTTTTAACGAGCAGGCACCCAAAATATACGCCCTGCGACAACCGGAATGAATTTTACTTTGTTTCCTATCCTTTCTTGAATGCAGAGCCCTGGCAAAAGAAAACAAGCATTCACGCTATCCTTTATGTAAAGGATCGTTAGATAAGCTGGAGGGTGCCATGGCTGAGGTATTGGGTATCAGCGGTTCGCGGGCTTCCAGCATCCGCGTGACGTTGTCGCCGGCATCATCCGGGGGAAGCTGACAAGATAAACGGCTTTTTCGTTCCAAATGGTGGAAAGGTCGATTTTTCTTTTATGAGGAACACCGCTTGACCAAGGCATTGAAAATGGATATACTTCGGATATACATTAGGGGACGGTCACATGCGTGCAAAAGTTCAAAAATGGGGGAACAGCCAGGGGCTCCGCATCGCCAAGCATCTGCTCGCAGATGCACGCATTGATGTGGGCGATGAGGTGGACATAGCCGTTAAGGACGGAAGTATCATCGTTTCACCGATGAAAACAAGACGGGGTCGTCACAATCTCAAGGATCTGGTGTCCCGCATTCCCGAAAACGCCCGGTCCGACGAGATTGATTGGGGGGAACCGTCCGGAAAGGAGGCCTGGTAAATGGCCGCCTATATTCCCAAACAAGGGGATCTCATCGCCATCACCTTCGATCCACAATCCGGTCATGAACAGAAAGGGCGTCGCCCGGCCTTTGTGGTAAGCAAAGACCTGTTCAACCGCGGCACCGGTCTGGCTATGGTCTGTCCGGTGACCAATACGGACCGTGGCTTTCCATTTCACGTACCAATTCCCCCAGGCAGTAAATTGACAGGCTTTGTCATGGTCGAACAGGTCAAATCGGTCGATTTCCGTTCGCGTCGGGCCAAACAAATCGAACAAGGCAATGATAAACTGCTGGCCGAAGTGCTTTCCATTCTGGATGCCTGCATCTATTGACCGTCTTGAACAATGTCTCATCCATGAAGCGATGGCGCTGTTCCTGTCTTCAATTCCAAACCGCGCCCGCAGGGTTGTGTTGGCCATGAAGTCCCGCTGTACATATCTCAGGCAAGCGTGGAGTTAGTCTTGTTGAAATGGTGGAGGCGGCGGGAGTTGAAAGTGATGTTGCCGAATTCACGCAAACACGCGGTACGCTTGGCTTTACCTCTGA
>JAEINQ010000098.1 GCA_016342285.1 Desulfobacterales bacterium | reverse complement strand
GCCGGGGGAGACTTGGAATCTTCTATACCTTTCAATGTCAGGAATTTAGCTCTGAAAGTGTTTGACAAGGACATGTACGTCAAGGATTGGCGCTGGTGGTTGTTTGCAGACTATGTCGGAGTCAAGTTTATTCCCTTAATGCTCGCTTTTTGGTTGATCCGCAGCAAAAAAATGCGGGCCTCGGCGTTTGGCCTGAAAAGGCAATCAAGGCTGTCAGCCCTTATGGTATTTTTGATTGTGGCACTTGTCGGCACATTAATCGATCAGAATGCTTATCGGATAATAGCCAAACTTCCGGGTTACAAGCCACTTGGAGGAATGCCGGCGATTACGAGTCCTGTCTGGAATTGGGTAGATCTTACGTTCGGGCTATTATTGGTAGGGATATGTGAAGAACTCGTTTTCCGCGGTTTCTTGTACACATTCATCAGAAGGTACACTGAGAATTCGTATGCTATCGTCATAATCTCCGCAGTTGCGTTCGGTCTAATACACTGGAGCCTCGGTCTTCACGCCGTGCTTGTCACCTCGACTATTGGCGCCGTTTTCATGATGGCATATCTTCGAACGCGATCCATACCGGCCATTATGCTGGCTCATTTTGCAGTCAACTTCATCGATTTTGCCGGCGTTATCCCCAAGTCACTATTCACATTCACCTAAGCTGGGCGTTTCCAAAATCGTTCATCTTAAGGCAATGTCAGGAGGACGTGAGAACATGAAGATAAACCCGGATTTTATTTCCCCTTGCGGTCTTTATTGCGGTGTCTGTGCCATTTATATCGCCCACCGGGACAAGAACGAAAAATTCAAGGAACGATTGGCCGGCCTTTACAAGGGGGGCGTTCCCGGCAAGGGCACCCTTCCCAACAGCGAAGATCTCTCCCCCAGGGATATCCGGTGCGGCGGATGCCTGTCCGACGACCTGTTCATGCACTGTAAGCAGTGCGCCATCCGGGACTGTACCCAAGCAAAAGGGTATGTTGGGTGTCACGAGTGCGGGGACTTTCCCTGCGAGCATATTGAAAACTTTCCCATGACGGTCGGCAAGAAAGTGATCTTACGGGCGATTCCCTGCTGGCGGGAGGTGGGTACTGAAAAGTGGATTCAGGATGAAGAAGCCCGCTATTTTTGTCCTGACTGCGGCAATCAGGTGTTTCGGGGCGTTGTGATCTGCAATCGGTGCCAAACAAAGTTGGATCTGGACTGACATGACCCCAGCCGAGACTACGATTTTCCCGACGCGCTGATTCCTCTGGGCGCCGACATATTCCAGAATATCCTCGGGGAGTATCTCTGCAGACAAGTCAACCTGGACAATCGACCAACTCAGGTGCCAGTAAATGGGAGCGACCATGACGCCGATCATTACCATCTATGACAATACCCGACACCGGGAACCGGTCATCTCGTTGTGGAAATCGGTGTTCGGTTACGAGGCGTCTCATAATGCCCCGGGCCTGGTGATCGATAAAAAGCAGGGTCAGGAAGATGGGCTCTTCTTTGTGGCTATGGATCAGACGGCGGTGATCGGTACGGTTATGGCCGGATATGACGGTCACCGGGGTTGGATATATGCCATGGCCGTGATGCCCGAATACCGGGGACAAGGTGTCGGCTCGTTGCTCCTCGCCCATGCGGAAAACGCGCTTTCAGCGAGGGGGTGTATGAAGATCAATCTGCAGATCGTTGAGGGTAATGAAGCGGTGGCCGCCTTCTACTCCCGCTGCGGCTATGGGACTGAAAAGCGGATCAGCATGGGAAAGCGCCTGCCGGAAAATATTGGCGATACCGATGCTGCTTCCGAATTTGGGGTCGGAGAAAATGACAGTCGGTGCCGCTAAGTACACGTATTCATATAGAGCAGGAGAACCCATCATGAAAACAATCGGATTGATAGGGGGCATGAGTTGGGAGAGCACGGTGGGCTACTACCGTGAAATCAACCAGGGGATCAAGGAAGCGCTTGGCGGTCTTCATTCGGCTAAAATCGTTCTGTACAGCGTCGATTTTGATCCCATCGAAAAGCGCCAGATGGCCGGTGACTGGGAGGCCACAGGCGAGATTCTTGCCGATGCTGCACAAAGGATCGAAGCCGGGGGCGCTGATTTTCTGTTGATCTGTACCAATACCATGCACAAGGTGGCCGGGCAGGTGGAGGCGGCCGTGAACATTCCCCTGCTGCATATCGCCGATGCCACCGCCCATGCCCTGATCCAATCCAATGTCAAGCGGGTCGGCCTGCTGGGCACGGCCTTTACCATGGAACAGGCGTTTTATAAGGGACGGCTGGCCGAAACATTCGGGCTGGACGTGGTGGTGCCGGGCGCCGACGATCGCCGGCAGGTCCATGACATCATCTACGGCGAACTCTGCCAGGGCATAATCCGGGAATCCTCCAAAGAGATCTATGTTCGTATCGTGGATCGGCTGGCCGGACAGGGGGTTGACGGCGTGATCCTGGGATGCACCGAAATCGGTATGCTCATCGGCCAGAACGATACGGCCACGTCTTTGTTCGACACCACTCGGATCCATGCGGCCAAGGCGGTCGAGT
This sequence comes from Desulfobacterales bacterium, assembly GCA_016342285.1. GTDB lineage: Bacteria > Desulfobacterota > Desulfobacteria > Desulfobacterales > JAEINQ01 > JAEINQ01. The sequence continues at coordinate 13,041 of JAEINQ010000098.1, read as the reverse complement.
GGGCCCTTGACGACGACCATTGACGTTTCCATCCATAAATGGCATTTTTGCCCAATCTTGGCGTCAATCTTCACCATTGCTTGTGCGGCGTAGCGCGCTACGCCTCCGCGAAATGGCTTGATTGCCTTGACCTTGAACAAAAATTCACATTTATGAATTGGAAACTCGGATAGAGCCTGAAATCAATGAGATGATACGGTGATCGATGGATATCAAAAAAAAAGAGACCTTGCGGAAACATATCCTTGAAAAAATTGAAGCGGTAAAGGCGAATATCGCCTCCTTTGAAAGACTCGTAAGGCCCATATCGCCCGACAATGCCATTGGCAGGATTTCCCGCATGGAGGCGATAAACAGCAAGAGCATCAACGAGTCGGCCTTGAGCGAGTCAAGGAAAACCCTGGCCAACCTGCAGCGCACCTTACCTCTGATCGACGATCCCGAATTCGGGCTGTGCGCCGGTTGCGAGGAGCCGATCCCCTTTAAGCGATTGATGACCATGCCCGAATCCGCTTTTTGTGTTCAGTGCGCCGGCCTGAAGGGGTAATTCCGGCATTAAACCACCACTTCAAGTGAAGGGGCGGAATATATCGCCGTTTGCCTGCCGGCGTTTTCACCGGAAACGGTCCATCGGGACGAGGCCTATTGCTTCGATTCGTAATTATAGCGACATATCATGTATTAACCGCAGACATTCGCAGACTTTTTTGAACCGGCCAACCTGGCCGGTCCAAAGAGGTTGCCATGCGGGCGCCGCTGTAAAAAAACTTTCTTGTTTAGAATCTGTCGAACCCTTCGTGAAGCGATGCGAATTTGTTGGCGATCAGGTCGATCGCCAACAAACCTTCTTGTCTGCGACGGTCTGCGAGCGTCTGCGGTTCGTAATAAACCGGGCTTTGTGGTGATTCAAATAAAATACGGTATCGTACTTATGAATACGTTTACCTATTGCACATTTTCGGAGAGTCTGGCGGGGACATGACAGCCCCGTGTGAAGTCTGGATCTGAGCAGGAGATGAACCACGGAAAAAGCCGGGCCGCCAAGCAGGCCCGGCTTCTTTGTTTCCAGGGGGATTGCCGCGGGTCAGCCGATATGGGCCAGGGCGATGCGCAGCATGCGGCGGAGCGGTTCGGCTGCGCCCCAAAGGAGCTGATCACCCACGGTAAACAGGGTCAGGTACTCGGGGCCGATGTTGAGTTTTCGAATCCGTCCCACCGGTACGGTCAGGGTGCCGGTCACCGCCGCCGGAGTCAATCCCTCCAGGCTCGCTTCCCGGGTGTTGGGCACGACCCGAACCCAGTCGTTGGCGCCGGCAAGGATCGCTTCGATCTCGCCCAGGGGCAGATCTTTTTTGAGCTTGATGGTCAGAGCCTGGCTGTGGCAGCGCATGGCGCCGATGCGTACACAGAGTCCGTCGATATTGATGGGCGTCGGGGTTTCGAGAATTTTGTTGGTTTCGGCAAAGCCCTTCCACTCTTCCCGGGTCTGTCCGCTCTCCAGGGGACGGTCGATCCAGGGGATGAGGCTTCCTGCCAGGGCCGCACCGAAGTTCTCCGTGGGAAAATCGGCGGCGGTCATGGTGTCGAGAATACGGCGGTCGAGTTCGAGAATGGCCGATGCCGGATCGGCCAACAGGTCTCTTCCGGCCGTGCCGATGGCATCCATCTGGGCCGCCAGTTCACGCATGTGCTTGGCTCCGGCGCCCGAGGCTGCCTGATAGGTCATGGTGGTGAGCCATTCCACCAGGTTGTGCTGAAACAGACCGCCCACGCCCATAAGCATGAGGCTCACCGTACAGTTGCCGCCGATAAAATCCTTTTTGCCGTCGGCCAGTGCCCGGTCGATGACATCGCGGTTCACCGGGTCCAGCACGATGGTGCTTGGCTCGGCCATGCGAAGGGCCGAGGCCGCATCGATCCAGATCCCCTGCCACCCGGCGGTGCGAAGCTTCGGGTAGACGGCTTCGGTGTAATCGCTTCCCTGGCAGGTGACCACGATGTCCATGGTGGTGAGCAGATCGGTGTCGTGGGCGTCCTTCAGCGGCGGGATTTCCATGCCGATGGCCGGCCCGGGCTGTCCCACCTGACTGGTGGTGAAGAACAGGGGCTCGAAGCCGTTGAAGTCTTTTTCCGCCAGCATCCGGTCCATGAGGACCGAGCCGACCATGCCTCGCCATCCGACAAAAGCGACCTTGACCATGGAACTTTCCTTCCCTGCAAACGGTTGAGCCACTTACGCTGGGCGTCCTCGCCCAACATAAGTCTAATTTTCTGCCACGCTTTGGGCGGGATGTCAATTCGAAACAGGAATCCACGTCCGCTGGGCGTGGTCAGGGTCAACTGGCTATGCCGGTCGAATAGCCGGCAAATGCCTAAAATGCACTAAAATTCGAAATGCCTTTGTGGAAAATCCAAGGCTATTTAGGTTTGGATGTTTTACTATTATGGACGGGGAGTCACCGGATCTTGATCCAGAGCAGCCGGGCCGGGGTCGGGCCGGAATTTTCCCAATGGGAAGGGATGCTTCGTTTCAGGTAGATCACGTCTCCGGATCGAACCATATGGATCGATTGTTCCAGCTTCAACTGAAGTTCGCCCTGGATCAGGTAGCCGATCTCGTCCCCTTTGTGCATGAAAAAATGGGAGGCAATTTTTGCGCCGGGAGGAATCTCCATGAGGTACGGTTCGGCCTCGGTGTCCAAATCCAGGGGGGTGAGAAGCTTGACGACCAATTGTTCGCGGCCGATGCCGGGAAACTGAGCGTCGCTGGTATCGATGTCGGTAAAGACCACTTTGGCGTCTCTGTCAGGCCCGCCCTTGAAAAAGGTGCCCACGTCAACAGCCAGCACTTCAGCCATTTTGAAAAGTGCCGGAAGGGAAGGGTAGATGAGGTTGCTCTCCACCTGACTGATGGTGCTGGGCGTGACGCCGACCCGTTTGGCCAGTTCTTTCTGAGGCAGACCGCGTCTCGTACGAAGGGCTTTGAGACGGGTTCCCAGGTCGAGGCGGTTGGCCGAGCCCGTTTCCGACTCGAAGACGATGCGGGCATCCTTGATCCAGTATTGATGGGGCTGATTCAGGCTTTCGATGGGCCGCTGGTCTGCCTTGAGAATGGTCAGGGCGGTTTTCCCCCGCTTGACGGAAAGATCGATGGCCACTTGGGCGATCTGGTTGATCTTGGCGCGCAGTTGCTGGGAGTGGGCCCGTTTTTCGATGATCCAGTAGGCGATGGTGTTCAGGTCATAGAGACGGGGGCAGGAGTGGGCGTAGAAGTTGCCGATATGTTCTTCTCCCTCCCACAGTTCCTGCATGCCGGTCAGGCTTTCGAAGACGAATCGAACGTCGCCTTCCAGTTCGGCGTGAAGACCGTAAAGGGTGTCCATGACGTGGTCGATATCTCGCGGCAAAGCCACCTGGACGATGCGACAGGCCGGATGCTCGCCGCGGTTTTCATAAAATTTAAGGAAGACATGGGAGCCGGCCCCCTTGCCGTGGGTGAAGCAGTCCAAAATCGTCATTCGAGGGTAGTCGGCCAGGGAACCCAGGTGGGCCAGGAGGTTTTTCGGAGACCGATCGAAACTGACGTAGATTAGGTCCTTGTCCTTCAACCTGGACGTGTGAATGAAATGTTTGCAGAAAACGGCGGCCAGGCTGCCGGCGTCGTCATACCAGACCACGTTGTCTCCGATGAAAAGCCCGCCGAGGCGTTCGTCCAACTGGGATACGCCTGAAGAGACTTGTGTTTGAGCGCTTTCCATGGGGTTCTTCTTCCTTAGAAGTCCGCGTCTTCGGTGATGGGAAAGGACGCGATAATATAGCGTCTCAGGGAATCGATAATGTCCAACGATTCCCGGGACAGGTCGCCATCGGCCTTGAGGGCGGCGATTTCAGCCAGGGCGCTTCGGGGTGTGGTGCGGTGTCTGGACCGGTAGTCTACCATGGCTTCGGTCTCGGAGGGCGGATTGACGTGGCGCATATAGGCGGCATAGGATTTGGCCATATCGCCTTGGGCCGCATCGGGGTTGTTTCGCAACAGAATGCGACTTGCCAGGCGGTTAATTCGCTCGCTGGGGGTTTGGCTGAGAAGGCCGGGGCGCTCTCCGGGGAGCACCGAATGGAACTGCCGGCACCAGGTCTCTTCCTTTCGTGAAAAAAAACCGTCCTGGTAGAGGGCGGCGTCCGGGTCGAGATCGGGAATCTCAGGATATCGGTATTGCTGGTTAAAAACCGCGATACGTTGCAGCAGGTCCGGTTCTCCTTTGAGCCAACCGATATTGGCCTTTGCCAGACGTCCGCGGGTTTTTCCCAATTGTTGCCAGAACCGTTCTCTGGGTGGGAGGACTACCGGCCCCTCGCCCAGCTTTTTGCGGACCACCCAGGTTGTCTCTTCAACGGTTTCGGCGGTGGTGTCGGCCAGATTTTCAAGGTCCAGGCGAAGCCACAGCGTTTGGTTGGAATAGGGGATGCTTCGCCCCAAATGCAGGGCCGGAACCTGGTAGTGGTTGTCCGCACCGAACTCGCTGGCCGCCAGAATTCCCAGTCGGTGGGGGCCGGATTCTCCCGGAAGCCCTTCGGGCAGTTTGTCGATTCGGCGGGTGTCTTCGGTCTTGTCAAACGCCTGGGCCAGGTATTGCCACATGGCACCGGACTGAAAAAAGCGCTGGGCCAAGGCCAGGGTGGCTTCCACGTCGGCCATGGCGTCGTGGGCCGGTCCCTGGCTCAGTTGGTTGGCGCTTGAGATGTGTTCGAGTTTCAGGGACGGCTTTCCATCGATTCGGGGCCATTGAATTCCCTCGGGTCCATAGAGGTGGAAGAGCACCGTCATGGGAAGCAGATCCATCCGCCGGCAGCCGTTCTGGAACTGATGGGTATAGGGAGGCAGTAAGTTTCGATAGAAGGCGAAACGCAGGAATTCGTCGTCGAATCCCAAGCTGTTGTATCCGATGCTCACCGTTCCGGGCTGATTCATCCACCGGTGGATGCGGATGGTGGCATCCAGTTCACAGGATCCCTCTTTAAGCCGATCCAGACCGATCCGGTGGGTCAGGAATGCACCCGGTGACGGAATGATATCAGGTCTTAAACGGATGGCAAGGCTGCGGCGTTCAATCTCTTTGAACGACGGGTCCGTTCGAATGGCCGCGAACTGAAGCACCTGGTCAAAAGCCTTGTTAAGACCGGAGGTCTCGATATCGTAGAAAAAAAAACTGTTCATGAAGGAGATATCCCCTGACGCGGGGCCGTGGCCAAGGACCTACATGACCCGCTGGGAAACGCGGATCACCAAGGGATAGACTGCCTTTTCCCTGCCAGCGGCGGTGCGCACCCCGTCGACCCCTTCGACCATTGCGAGAATACTTCCCATGGGAAAGGTGTAGACCAACTCGTCGGCCTCGACAAGAATGCTGAAATGATCGTCGTTGATTCCGATCAGACGGACCGGTTTGTATGCGTTCGGGGCGTCGTAGTTCATGCCGACCACCTGATCGGCATAATTCTTCAAAAGTTTTTTGATCGAACCTTTGGGTTTCATCAGGTCTGCCAGCCTTTCCCGACGTTGGGCCTCGGTTTTTTCCTGGACTTCCCGTTCCTGGTGAAGCGTTTCCTGTTCAGCTTCTTCGGCGGCTTGTTGCTTTTCCAGTTCTTCTCGGCGGTTTTGTTCTTCTTCGGCTTTCTGACGCTCGATTTCCTCCTGACGATGCCTTTCCGCTTCCTCCTGCTGTCGTTTCAGTTCCTCCTGGCATTTTCGTTCTTCTTCGGCCTTCTGTTGCTCGATTTCCTCCAGGCGCTGCCGTTCCGCCTCCGCCTCTTCCTGCTGTCGCTTCAGTTCCTCCTGTCGTTTTCGTTCTTCTTCGGCCTTCTGGCGTTCGATTTCCTCCAGACGCTGTTTTTCTTTCTGCTGCCGCTTCAATTCCTCCTGGCGTTGCCGTTCCGCCTCTTCCTGCTGTCGCTTTAATTCTTCCTGCCGATGAAGCTCTTGCTGGCGCTCTTTTTTGAGGGTCTCAATTCGTGCCTTCTCCTCTTGTTGCTTTCTCAGCGTTTCCTGCTGAGCCTCCTCTTCCTTCCGCTTGCGAAGGGCGTCCATCTCGTCCCGGGCTATTCGAAGACGCTGCAGCGTGTCGGCTTGGCTCGGATCGCCTTCCAGTTCCATTTCCATGGATTCAAAGAACTTGGAAAAAACGATTCCGCATTTGAGACAATCCAGAGAGAGTGGGTTATTGGCATGGCTGCACTTGGGGCAGATGGCCATGTCTTTGGGCGTTTCAACCTTTTTATTCCGCATTTTCTGTTCGAGCTTGGCGGACTCCTCCTTGACCTCGGCGTAGATTTCAAAGGTGATGCCGCACTTGGCGCAGTCCTGGGCATCGCCCGCGTTGTCATGTCCGCATTTGGGGCAAGTGATGGTCTCGGCGGTCATGTCTCCTCCATTGGCAGGTTGATCTGGTTGCCGCCTCGGCAGGGTACGGCGTTTTCGGCGACAGGCCGTGTTCCCTTTATATGGGGGCTGCCTGAACGGCGGCGATAAGAATAAAGAATACATTATGCGATGAAGTAAAATTTGTCAATTGTCTTGAAAAATCATTGGTTTTCGATGGGGATTACAGGACCAGTTCTGAAACGAAGTCGGCAAGCTGTTTGAGGTTCTGGCAGGGTCTCAGTTCGTGACAGTGGGCGCGGTAGGTGGGCATCTCGCTGTCGCCGGTTCCCCAAAAGGCCCTGGGTTCGGGGTTGAGCCAGATCAGGCGGCGACAACGCTGGCGCATCTCTTCCAGAATGGACTCCCTGGGGTTCATATAGTTGGATCGTGCGTCGCCAACGATGATCAGGGTGGTCTTCTTGTTAAGGGTATGGATAAAGTCGGTGTTGAAACAGCGAAAGGTTTCGCCGTAATCGGTTTGGGCCTGGCGGCCGATATCCGTGTCGTTTAGGGCCAGATCGATGGCCGCGTCGATGTCCTGACGGTTGAAGATGTCGGTCACCTCCACCACGGAGGAGATGAAGACAAAGCTGCGGACCTTGCTGAAACAGTCCTGAAGGGAATAGAGCATGTTGAGCATGAACCGGGCCGCGGCCCATACCGATCCGGACACATCGCAAAGGGTGACGATGCGGGTTTTGCGGGGCGGGCGCTTGCGAAAATGAATTTCGACGGGCAAGCCTTGATATCGTGATGCACTGCGAAGGGTGGTCTTGATGTCCAGAATGCCGCGGTTCCGGCCTGTCCAGCGCCGTGATACGGTATCACGAAGTTTCCGGACCAGTTTGGCCACCACCTCACGCATTTGTGCAACTTCCTCGTGGCTCAGGGAGGAAAAGGGGCGCTGTTCCAGGCCCCCATTCGACACCGGGGTCGCATGGCGTTCATCAAGGCCGTCGTTGTCGATGCCCGGATCGCGGGTCAGCAGGGCATAGGCCGTGTCCAGTCGGGACATGAGCCGGCGGCCGACGCCATCGCGGTCTACCGGAGACATGGCCGGGCCGGGCTGGTCAAGGAGTCGGGTGATTCGACTTCTCAGGCGGTTGATGCCCAGCATGACATGAAGGCGGCCGGCAACAGCGCCCAGGTTCGATTTGATGGCCGGGGAGGCCGCTGTTTCGCGATCCTGAAGGTCGCGAAGGGATTCAAGATAGGCTATGGGGTCACCGGCGAGAAAATCGATCAGGGATGCCTCGTCGTCGCTGCTCTGTTTTCGGGCTGCCTCCAGGATCGCTTTGACGGCGTTGTCCGTGGCCGACGATCGATTCGTGGCTTCGGGTGGAAGGCTCTGGTGAAAGAACATGTCGTAGACCCGGTCGAACCGACCATGTTCCCTGTGACTCTTGACGAAATTGGCGCGCAGCACAGTGCGAAACTGGGATTCATCGGTGGCGTCGATCCACTGCAACTGCTTCACCGTGTCCAGGACCTCCGATGTGGAGACCTTCAGACCGGCGCTTCGACAACATTGGGCAAATCTGAGGATCAGGGGAACCATGGGGTTTAGGTAAAGGGTTAAGGGTTAAATGGCAAAGGGTTAAATGGCAACGGGTTCAAGGAGTCGAGGGTTCAAGGGTTCAAGGGTTAGAGGTAAAAGGCGATTGGCGGATTGTCGAATTTTGGACTTGTCGAATGAAGCCCTCCCAATCCGCCAATCCGCCAATCCGTCAATCCATAAGCTGGTCCATGGACCGACGGACCATCTCGGTATCGGATCGGTACTTGCAAATGACGTTCAGGGTTGAGGCCACCACTTCCGGCGACAGGTCCCTGGCCTGAAGGGCGACCAGGGATCGGGCCCAGTCCAGGGTCTCGCTGATACAGGGTCTTTTTTTCAGGTCCAATTCCCGTATGCGGCCGATGGTGTCCACCAGCTTCTCCACCAGGCGTCGGTCGATGCCCGGCAAGCGGGTTTCGACGATGCGCATTTCCTGGTCCCGGGGCGGATAATCGATATAAAGGTGGAGACATCGGCGCTTGAGGGCGTCGCTCATGTCCCGGTAGTTGTTGGACGTGAGAAAGATCAAGGGGATGCGATCCGCCTTCCAGGTGCCCAGTTCAGGAATCGACACCTGAAAGTCGCTGAGCAGTTCCAGCAAAAAAGCTTCGAATTCCGGATCGGATTTGTCTACCTCATCAATGAGCAGCACCACCGGTTCGGGGGAGCGGATGGCCTGCAGCAGGGGTCTGGGCAGAATAAAGCGTTCGGAGAAAAATGCGTCCTCCTGGGCAGCGATGAGGTCTACGGCCTCACTCAGGGTGACGGCTTCGGCCAAGGTGTCTTTGATCTTTTCTTTGACAATCTGGCTGTAGAGAAGCTGTTTGGCGTATTCCCATTCGTACAGGGCCTTGGACTCGTCTAATCCCTCGTAGCACTGGAGCCGGATCAGCTTGCAACCGGTGACCGTGGCAACGGCCTTGGCCAGTTCGGTTTTGCCGACGCCGGCCGGTCCCTCCACCAGCACCGGCTTGTCCGTGGCGGCTGCCAGAAAGACCACCGTGGCGATCTCCCGGGAGCAGACGTAATCGGCTTCGGCCAGTCGTTGTTCAACCTCTTCGGGATTTTGAAATATCATTGGGGGCTCCGCGGATTTTTTTAGAATTCGGCCTTGATCATCGCGTTGATTTCTTCGGGATAGGCCATGCACAGGGTCTCATTGAAAAGGTTTCGCAGGGCACCGATGTCCGGAGTCGCCAGGGTCTGGTTGAAAAAAGTGCGCGGCGAAAAGAGCAGGTGAAAACGGGAGTGGTCCTGACCGGCGGCAGCGGTGAAAAAGTTCATGTTGAAACTGTAGATTCCCATGCGATCGTAGGCTGCCATGACCCGGGTCAGGCCCAGGGCGATGTCCGACAGGTCGGCGTCGGTCAAATCCAAGGTGGTATGGACCCCTTCGGTCACGGCTAGAACGTCTCCTACCACACCCATGGGCGCAAAGGCGCTCATCCAGGCGGTGCGGCCGGTTCTTCCCAGGAAGCGCACCTTGGCGTCCATTTCGGCCCGGATCAGATCGTCCCAGTAGCAGGTGCCGTGTTTGGCCGAATAGGCTTCGGCAGCCTCCAGTTCCTGGCGCATGAGGTTCGGTGCCGATGCCGTTGCAAAGACCTGAAGATGGGGATGGATGAGGCTGGAGCCGGCCGGCGGCATATAGTTCCAGTTCACGATGAAATAGACCCCTTCGGGATGGCCGATCTCGGCGATGCGCTGAAAAAAAGCCTTGGCCAAGACAAATCCGCGGGTAATCCGTTCAGCGCCGATTTCGGTCATGGGCAGGTAGTGGCGGCTGCCCAGGGTGGCCACGGCACCCAGGGCGTCATAGGGGGCGATGTTGGGAAAAAGGAGCATATCACCCAATCGCATCCGGCCTTCGGGCAGGATTTCCGGCGGAAAGGCCGGTGTCACCGACATGATCCGCTCCGGGCAGAAGGGGCAGTTTTTTTCCGTGCCGGCCACCAGGGCGATAAAATCCGGTTTGTTCCAGTTGAGCGCCATGAAATGGCATATGCGAGCGGTTCGGCCGGTCAGGGGATCGGAACGGATCTCGCTGGGTATACGGCGGAGGGCCATCTCTTGGGCCGGATTGAGGACCACCGTCTCTTTTTGAACGGACTTAAATTCCATGGCGCCTCCTCTCCTTGTGACTGGATGCTGGATGCTGGATGCTGGATGCTGGATCCTTGATAGCTGGTGGATACGGGTTTGCGTTTCCTTTCCGTTAGAAACCAGCGTCAGCGGTTGTTGCCGCCGATGAGATCGCCGATGCCACCGAGAATGGAACCCTCTGCCTTTGCGTTGCCGCCGGCCCTGGGTGCATGTTGAAGAATGCGGTCGGCCATGCGGGTGGCGTTTTTTCTACGGGTCCAGCAGCGCTTTGACAATGGCGTTTCCCATGGCCTCAGTGCCGACGGCACGGATCGGGTCCCGGGCGATATCCGGTGTGTGAACGCCGGCGTCGATGGTTTGCGACACCGCCGCTTCCACGGCGTCGGCGGCCTCCCCCTGGTCCAGGCTGTAGCGCAGCAGCATGGCAGCAGAGAGAATCTGAGCAACGGGATTGGCGATTCCCTGACCGGTGATATCCGGAGCGCTGCCGCCGGCCGGCTCATAGAGCCCGAACCGGTTTTCGTTGAGGCTGGCAGACGGCAGCAGGCCCATGGAACCGGTGAGCATGGCGGTTTCGTCTGAGATGATGTCGCCAAACATGTTGCCACAAAGCAACACATCGAACTGGTGGGGGTTTTTCACCAGTTGCATGGTGGCATTGTCCACGTAGATGTGATCCAGGGCCACGTCCGGATAGGCGGTGGCCACTTCCTTGATTACTTCGCGCCAGAACACCATGGTGGTAAGCACGTTGGCCTTGTCCACCGAGGTGACCCTGCCCCTGCGTTTTTGGGCGGATTGAAAGGCGATATGGGCGATCCGTTCGATTTCCCGGCGGGTGTAGACCATGGTGTCGAAGGCCCTTTCGTCGGGGCCGTGGCCATCACGTCCCTTGGGCTGGCCGAAATAGATGCCGCCGGTGAGTTCGCGCACGCAAAGAATGTCAAAACCGGTGCCGACAATGTCCGGACGCAAGGGGCTGGCCCCGGCAAGGGCGGCAAATACCCTTGCCGGACGAAGGTTGCAGTAAAGGTTGAAGTGCTTGCGAAGCGGCAACAGCGCACCGCGCTCGGGTTGTTGTTCGGGGGGCAGGTGTTCCCAGCGGGGACCGCCCACGGAGCCGAAGAGCACGGCCTGGCTCTTTTCGCACAGGGCCAGGGTCGGGTCCGGAAGCGGGGTGCCATGGCGGTCGATGGCGCATCCGCCCACATCGGCCCAGGCATATTCAAGGTTCAGGGAAAATCGCTGCCGGACCGCGTCTATCACCTTGACGGCTTCGGCCATGACCTCTGGACCGATACCGTCACCGGGTAGAATGGCAATCTGATTCATCGGTTACACGTTCCTTTTGTAGCGTGACATTATTGACGCAGGTTTCGATTATCACAAACCCTGGGGAAAAGGGACCCGTCTGAATAAAAAAAACGTAAGCGTTCACAGGGCACCGCATCTGCTTTGTTCCCGGGCATTTGAAGTACGAACTAGTACGTCTGCATGCCCGGCGCCTCGCATCTGCGGCACCCTGTAAACGCTTACCGTGCGAGGGCTCGGAACTCTTTGTGCGTTTCAACCCCGTGAACAGGTACAAAAAAAACGATCAGAGGTTTCCGGATAAGGCCAACTGGTTTTTATTGATGGAAATTTTCATTTCCGGCTGGATATATTCGTGGTGGCCTTCAACAAATGGGACATAGACCAGAAGGAACCGTTTGGGGGTTAGCTTGGCGTCGGAGAGCCGTGGGAGCATATTTTTCGGCGGTTTGACAAAACTGGCCAGGCACAGCATCAGGCTCTCTACGGCCTCTTTGACCGGCAGGGTGACGGGAAAGAGCCTTCCCGAGGGGAGGGACGGCGTCGGTTCGTCCTGGGGTTGGGTCAGGGTCAGGCTTCGGCTGAGATGGATCAATGTCTGAGGGCGGAGCTTGAAGGCCGGGGCCCAGAAGCGGAAAGGGATTTCGTTCCAGCTGGGCTGGGGGACCTTGGGCAGATTGGCCAGACGGACCATGTCCGTGTAAGTGGCCAGGGGGTAGCCCTGGACATCGGCCCGAATGCGCCAAAAGGGCAGAAAGCAGATGTCGTGGCCATCTTTTGGAAGATGACCGAAATGAAGACGAACCAGTTTTTCGGCGGTGGGCTTCCAGACCGAATCGCAGTTGCCGCAGGTGAGAATCAGCGAATCGCTTTGCCCCTGAAGGTCCCAGCCGCATCCCGGGCAGAGGTTGGGCACGAACCGGGTTCGCCAGGCCGGTTTGCCGCCGGGAAGCATTGTCGGCGACGGATTGTCTCCGGTCTCGGCCAGGGGGCGGTTAAGCACGGCATCGAAGATTCGTCCGGCATTCGTGTAAAAGGGGGCATAGATGAGGCTGATGGTCTCCCCGATCTGGGCGCGGTGGAACACATGCCCCTTGCCTTCTGCCTGAAAGCGTTCGTCAAAGATTTCCCCGATTGCTTTGAAGGTCACGGTCGGTTTGAGAAATCGTCCAGGGGTTTCCGGCGGAACGAAACTCAAGCGCATGGCCTGGCTGCGCAATCCCAGGGAGAGAGGGAAATGAGGTGAATCGATTCCTTGCAGGCTGGCATCGACAAACCGGTGGGTGATCCCGCCTTCGCCGCAGGCAAAGGTCATCCCCTTAAACCGCCAGTAGGGGTAGTAAAAGAGGTCTTTGCCCGGTGGCGCGCCATGGGGGAGCATGTACCGGAAAAAGAGCTGGGGCAGCAGATAAGAGCGGACCCGGCAGAATTCGCAGGCGAACAGACGGTCGGTTTCTTCGAGCACGGCGGGTGCACCGCATTGGGGGCACTGATGTTCGATGAGCAGTTTAATGTGGTTCCTCGCTATTTCGTGTGGGGCCTGGAGGGTGCCGGCTTGCGGCCCGAAAAACTCATCGCTAAGCGACCGTAACCCCGGACAGCGCCCTCTTTCAATAGAAAAGGCTGATATTGTGAATTGTTAAGAAGCATT
>JAEINQ010000097.1 GCA_016342285.1 Desulfobacterales bacterium | reverse complement strand
TGCTGCCTCCCGTAGGAGTCTGGACCGTGTGTCAGTTCCAGTGTGGCTGATCATCCTCTCAGACCAGCTAACCATCGAAGCCTTGGTAGGCCATTACCCCACCAACAAGCTAATGGTACGCGGGCTCATCTTCAAACAGTAGCTTTCATGAAGAGGCCACCCTTGATTCAAAGAACCTAAGTCCAAAGAATATTATCCGGTATTAGCATCGCTTTCGCAACGTTATCCCCGATTCGAAGGTAGATTACCCACGCGTTACTCACCCGTTCGCCACTTTACTATCTTCTGCAAGCAGAAGAGTTCTCGTTCGACTTGCATGTGTTAAGCACGCCGCCAGCGTTCATTCTGAGCCAGGATCAAACTCTCCAATTATATTGGAATTGCTTCCGCTCTAAAAAGAGCGGAGGAACTTACTAAAGGACCCAACTCGATGTGTTGCCACTATTTAGTTTTCAAAGATCAAGGTGCCACCGTTGGTGGCGACTGTCGGTTTTGCTTGGCCGAGCAGCATGTTTTGAACTTGTGTTTTTACAATGCTGTCCGTTTTCTGTCAAGCTTTTTTTTGCCGACCTGACACTTTTTTTTCGAGAGCGTTTCGTTTTCCCTAAGCAGGAAAACCAGATGAATATAGCCGCTTTCGAATCCGGTGTCAATAGTTTTCTAAGAGCGATCCGCCTTTTTTTCTCGGCGATGGGAGGGCAGGCTCGATGCCATTGCGGCTTGCCTGTCAGCCCGCTTGTTCAATGTCGCAACGGTCTTAATTCGCCCCCAGGGGGCGCTTGCCGCGTCATCAAAGATTGAGGGGTCTACCTGTGGATCGAAACATCCTCTGTTAACCCTCAAATTGTCCGTCTGTTAAAGAACGTCGTCCATTCCCGGGGTCATTGGCCGCCGGAGTCAGACAAGCGAAATGCGTTCTACACGTCGCCGCCTTTAAGGTCAAGCACAATCTTCACAAAACGCTAATTTTATGAAACCGCTTCTTTCCGGCCCGAAGCAGCAGCTCCCCTTCGTCTAAATCCGCTGGGGTAAAAATCCGGTCAAAGGCCTCTACCCGCTCGCCGTTGACATAGGCGCCACCCTGGGCAACCAGACGCCGGGCCTCGCCACCGGACTGCACCAGGCCGGCAATCTGGAACAGTTTAAACGCCGCAATGCCCTCGGTCAACAGGTCGATTGAAACCCCACTGGTGGGCACCGTCTCCGGGGTGATCATTGACGGCCCCCGGGGAATGGTGCTCGAAGGCATCAAGTCGTCGGGAATCGATCGAGCGCCGAAAACAGCCGCGGTCGCTTCCTGTGCATGGATGGCTTGATCCCGGCCGTGGGCAATTCGGGTCGCTTCAAATGCCAGAACGGTCTTTGCCAGGTTCAGGTCGGCGTCCTTGAGGGTTTCGACCCGTTGAATTTCGTCCATGGGCAAAAAGGTGAAAAGCGCCAAAAAACGAGGCACATCAGCGTCATCGGTGTTGATCCAGAACTGGTAATATTCGTAAGGCGTGGTGCGTTGGGGGTCTAGCCAGACCGCCCCCTTGTGGGTTTTTCCCATTTTCACCCCGGCGGCGGTCATAATCAGGGGAAAAGTGATACCAAAGGCCTGTCTGCCGAGTTTTCTCCGGATCAGGTCGACCCCGGCAACGATATTGCCCCACTGGTCACTGCCCCCCATCTGCAGGTAGCAGTCATGGCTCCGGCAGAGTTCGTAAAAATCGTAAGCCTGGAGCAGCATATAATTGAACTCGATAAAATTCAGTCCCTCCTCGGAATCGATTCTCACCCGGTAGCTTTCAGCACGGATCATGCGGTTGACACTGAAATGGCGGCCGATATCCCTCAAAAAAGGGATATATTCCAGTCCGATAAGCCAATCGGCATTGTCCAGCAGCAACGCCCGCCCCTCTGAAAAATCGATAAAACGAGAAAGTTGTGCCCGTAGCCCCGCCTTGTTCTCATCGATCATGGCCGGCGTCAAAAGCTGGCGCATCTCGGTTTTGCCGCTGGGGTCACCGATCATGCCGGTCCCACCGCCCACCAGGGCGATGGGACAGTGACCGCCCCGCTGCATATGGCACAGGGCCATGATGGTCACCAGGTGACCCACATGGAGACTGGCACCCGTGGGATCGAAGCCGATGTAGCAACGCCGACCGGTTTGGCCGAGATAGGCCTCCAGTTCCTGTTCGTGGGTGGTGTTTTCCACAAATCCGCGCGTTTTGAGCGCATCGAGCACTGACATCATGTTGCCCTACCTTATTTATTGGCGTATTCCACAGCCCGCGTCTCACGGATCACGGTGACCTTGATCTGCCCCGGAAAGGTCAGGGACTCCTCAATCTTTTTGACGATATCCCGGCTCAGTAAAACCGAGCGTTCATCGGAAATCTGCTCGCTTTCAACGATCACACGCAGTTCCCGGCCGGCCTGAATGGCATAGGTGTTGGCCACGCCACTGAAGGATTTGGCGATGTTTTCCAGGTCCTCGAGCCGTTTGATATAATTTTCAAGCATCTCCTTACGTGCCCCGGGACGTGCCCCGGACAGGCTGTCCGCGGCCTGCACCAGCAAGGCATAAACCGAGGCGGGCGGCACGTCCTCATGATGGGCGGCGATGGCATGAACCACCTGGCTGGATTCACCGTACTTCTTGGCCAATTTCGACCCGATGGTGGCGTGGGGGCCTTCCACCTCGTGGTCCACAGCCTTTCCAAGGTCGTGAAGAAGACCCATCCTCCGGGCCAGTTTCTGGTTCAGGCCGAGTTCGGCGGCCATGATGCCACAGAGAAAACCGACTTCAATCGAGTGCTGTAACACGTTCTGGGCATAGCTGGTCCTGAACTTGAGCTTGCCGAGGGTTTTGACCAGTTCCAGGTGAATGCCGTGCACGCCCAGATCAAAGGCAGCCTGCTCGCCGGCCTCCTTGACGGTCTGGTCCACCTCCAACTCGGTCTTTTTGACCACATCCTCGATTCGGGCCGGATGAATCCGGCCGTCCGATATCAGTTTGGCCAGGGAAAGCCTGGCCACCTCGCGTCGGACCGGATTGAATCCGGACAGGATCACCGCTTCGGGGGTGTCGTCGATAATCAGGTCGATGCCGGTGGCCGCTTCAAGGGCACGGATGTTACGTCCTTCACGGCCGATAATCCGACCTTTCATCTCGTCGCTGGGAAGCTGCACCACGGACACGGTCCGCTCGGCCACATAATCGCCGGCATACCGCTGAATGGCGTTGGCCATGATATTCTTTGCCTTTTTGTCCGCCTCTTCCCGCGTTTCGCTCTCAATGCGCTTGATGAGCTTGGCCCCTTCGTACCGGGCCTCGTTTTCCATGGCCTTGATGAGCAGGTCCTTGGCCTGATCCGCCGTCAGGCCTGAAATCTGCTCCAGCTGCCGCTTCTGCTGATCGATCAGGTCCTGGCAATGCTTCTCATTTTCAGCCAGACCCTTTTGACGTTTGGAAAGATCTTTTTCCAGGAACCCGATTTCCTGCTCGCGGGCTTCGAACTGCTCGCTCTTTCGGTCAATGGCCTCCTCCTTGGCCAGAAGCCGCGTTTCCTTGCGGTTGATTTCGGCCCGGGTCGTCTTGGTCTCGGACTCGAAATCGGTTTTCATCCGGAACAAACGGTCCTTGACCTCGAGTTCCGCTTCCTTGATCAGCGCTGATGCTTTACTGCTGGCCAACTGAACAATACCGGCGGCTTCGGCCTCGGCGGCCTTGATCTTTTGTGCTGCGCTGTTGGACTTGAACCAAAAGGCCACGGCGAACCCGGCCGCGAACGCCACAATCCAAAACACAATATCATATGTCATTATCGGTTCTCCCTGAGGAAACGTTATCGCCTCGATGCGTCTCGAAAACAGCTCCGATCCGCAGCACCCCGGGCGGACACGGGTTGCAATTATCGGCATACGGGACCAGGCCGACATCAACCGATGCCGCACCGGTATAAAACTGGATTGCGTTGTCAGAGAGGAAGCGTTGCAACCGCGGTACGCGGACCGAGCGTACAAATGCCACGTGGTCCGACCTGGGTCACTGATCGGGGAAGATCGGGGAGGCCCCTGCCATTGTGCCGTGTTGGTCGGTCCTTGAACCAAAGGTCCAAGTGGGCGCCTTATCGCTTCTTTAGGCTTTTCTGTACGGGCAGAACATGCTCACCAAAGCGAGGGATGGCTCCCGACGGATAAGTGTTGGGTCAAAGAGATCCTAACCAATCACGAACACGGCAGGGGCGAACTATTGACGGTATCCTCACCCTGTTCGCCCTAAGGGGAATGCCTTCGGGCGCGGCCATGCATGGGTGCGTGGCATGGGGGTCGGAAAACCGCTTTCACTGTGCTCAACATAGGATGGAACGTCTTGTAACCATGGCCAAGAATCATTGAAGGCAGGCGTCCAGCGAGTGAATGAGACGCTTTGCCCTGACGTTCAATTCTTCCATTGTTTCAGCGTTTTTGGCTTTCATTTCATAATTTTCATTGGCGATGTTGAGCGCGACTGAAATCAATATGGCCAGTTTGGACAGTCTTGCCGGTTGCTGATCCGATTGCTTGACCTTTTCCTTCTCCACTTCCCGTATCAACACGTCGGCAACCGTTCGGGCCTGATCCATCTCCGTTTCGGCCAGAAAGGTGTAAGGCTGTCCAAACAGCTCTATGGTTACAAATCTATCCAATGTCTATGTTCAAAAACTTTTCCCGTTTCGCGCGGCAAATGCCGCAGCCACTACCCTTGCGCGATATCCGCGAGCTTGCCCAACAGGCTCTCGACCCGGGACCTGATCTGAGCCCGTTCCTCAATGACACTCTGTTCGGCTTCGGTTTTCTCCCGCAGCTCCTTCTCTAACCTTTCAGTGATCGTACTGAGTTCCAAGTTGGTCGATTCGAGGGATTTGCAGACCTCAATGAGTCGCTCCACCTTTGCCTCGATCGCCTCAAACTGCCGCAACAGCTCCTGATGTTCCAATGTCTCACCTTTATCCTGAGTCTGAATATAGTCCGTTGGGGTTTCCAAAGTCAAGCGGTTTTAGGACACCGGTTTTTCAGGATTTTCTCTGCTGTCCGAAGATCCTCAACGGTGTTGACCCCCACCACTTCTCCGGCGTCCAAACCCATCTGAGCACCCACCGACAGGCCGTTTCGATGCCCGATTTCCACAATATCGGTCAGATAATATTCGCCCTGGGCGTTGTTCGGCGCAATTTGCGCCAGCAGGTCGTCCAGCACGTCACGCGCCACGCAATAGATGCCGGTATTGATCGTCCGAATGGCCAATTGCTCGGTCGTGGCATCGGCTTGTTCCACGATGGCCGTAATCCGTCGACCGGCGTCGAGAATCATTCGGCCGTATCCCGTGGGGTCTTCCACGGTCACCGTCAGCACGGTCACGTGCCGCCGGTGGGAAAGATGGTCGGCCACCAGGGCATCAATGGTTTCGGGTCGAAGCAGGGGCACATCGCCGCAGAGCACCACCACCTGTCGGGTATCGTCGGGCAGGTGGGGTATGGCACACCGGACGGCATGACCGGTGCCGAGTTGTTCGGACTGAAGGGCGAAGCGGGCGTCAAAGGCACCTTCGACCACGGCCTGAACCGCCTCGGCCTGGTGACCGACCACCACGACCATGCCGCAACCGGCCACCGCCGATGCGGTCCGTGCCACGTGAAAAATCATCGGGGTGCCGCGGACCTCATGAAGCACCTTGGCCCGGGTCGATCGCATGCGGGTCCCCATTCCGGCCGCCAGAATGACCACGGCCACACCATCCCGTAAATCCATCAAGACAACTCCTTATAGGGATTGAAAAAATTCTGTTCCGTTTGGACACCTGCCCCCTGCTGACCGTTGACAATGTCTCGTCGGACCGGTTGCCGCTGACAATCCCCATGATAAATGAAATCGGAACGGTTTTCTGACAAATGCTATCGGTGGCATGAGCCCCATGTTCGGTGGCCAAGTCATGGTCCAAAGGCAAAAAAGGGCAAACCATCGCAGGATGATTTGCCCTTTTTTTATTGGCTTACTGCAGGCACCGCCTCCGATTCACGAGGCCTTCAGGCCGGCGCGACCGCATGGCTGGCCGACTAATGCCCGCTATCAATGAGCCGGATGCGGTACAGGGCCCGTTCCAACGCGGCTTTGGCGCGAATGAAATCGATGTCCTCCCCGCTGCTCGTCATGCGCTGCTCGGCCCGCGCCATGGCGGACTTGGCCCGATCCGGGTCGATGTCCCTGCGCCGCTCGGCGGACTCGGCCAGAACGGTCACCTTGTCGGGCAACGCTTCGGCAAACCCCCCGCTGACAAACACATGGCGTTCCGTTCCCTTGGCATCCGTGTATCGCAGGCTGCCTGTCTTTAGAGACGTCATGAACGGGGTATGGCCGATGAGCACGCCAAATTCGCCCAGTGATCCGGGCGCCATGACGATCTGTGCCTCCTCGTTGATCACTTCCTTTTCGGGAGTGACGACTTCCAGTTGAATATTTCCAGCCATAATGACCCCTCTATGGATTAGGCTTCAGCCATTTCTTTCGCGGCTTCCAGGACTTCCTCGATACCACCGCGCATGTAGAAGGCCTGTTCGGGGATTTCGTCATGAATGCCTTCGACGATCTCCTTGAAGGCCCGAACCGTATCGGCTACCTTGACATACTTGCCCGCCTTGCCGGTAAACGTCTCGGCCACATGAAAGGGTTGAGACAGAAACCGCTGGACCTTTCGGGCCCGCTGGACGATGAGCTTGTCCTCGTCGGAGAGTTCCTCCATGCCGAGAATGGCGATGATATCCTGGAGTTCCTTGTATTTTTGAAGCATCTGCTGAACCGTACGGGCGGTCAGGTAATGGTCTTCGCCGATGACATTGGGATCGAGAATCCGGGAGGTGGAGTCCAGCGGATCCACTGCCGGGTAGATGCCCAGTTCGGCGATCTGGCGAGAGAGCACCACCGTTCCGTCGAGATGGGCGAAGGTGGTGGCCGGGGCCGGGTCGGTCAAGTCGTCGGCCGGCACGTAAACGCACTGGACAGCGGTAATCGATCCCTTGTCGGTCGAGGTGATCCGCTCCTGGAGTTCGCCCAGGTCAACGGCCAGGGTCGGCTGGTAACCGACGGCTGAGGGCATGCGGCCCAGAAGGGCGGAGACCTCGGAACCGGCCTGGGTGAAGCGGAAGATGTTGTCGATGAAGATCAACACGTCCTGGCCTTCGATATCGCGGAAGTACTCGGCACAGGTCAGGGCGGACAGGGCCACCCGGGCACGGGCGCCCGGCGGTTCGGTCATCTGTCCGTAAATCAGGGCCGCCTTGGGCAGAACCCCGGAGTCTTTCATTTCATGGTAAAGGTCGTTGCCTTCACGGGTCCGTTCACCCACACCGGCAAAAACCGAGATGCCGCCGTGCTGCATGGCGATGTTGTTGACCATCTCCATCATGATAACGGTTTTGCCGACGCCGGCACCGCCAAACATGCCCATCTTGCCGCCCCGGGGAAAAGGAACCAGCAAGTCGATCACCTTGACGCCGGTCTCCAGCACGTTGACCTCGACGTCCTGCTCGGTAAAGGCCGGGGCCAGACGGTGAATCGGCATCATCTTTTCCTGGCTCACCGGTCCGAGGCCGTCCACGGGACGACCGACCACATTGAGCACCCGGCCCAGGCTCGCCTCGCCCACCGGCATCATGATCGGGGAGCCCGTATCCTTGACCGGCATGCCGCGCACCAGACCGTCGGAGACGTCCATGGCGATGGTCCGCACCACGTTGTCGCCCAGATGCTGGGCCACTTCGACCACCAGGTTGTCTGCTTCATCGTTAATGGTCGGGTTGGTGATCAGCAGCGCCGTGCGAATGGTCGGCAGTTTGCCCTGTTCAAACTCCACGTCAACCACAGGCCCCATGACCTGAAGTACCTTACCAATGTTTTCTCCCATCGAAAAACCTCCTATATGCGATATGCAGTAGTTTCTATCCCTTTAGGGCCTCGGCGCCGCCGACAATATCCATAAGGTCCGCTGTAATGGACGACTGTCGGGCCTTGTTGTAAATCAGCGTGAGACTGTCGATCATGTCGTTACAAGCCTTGGTGGCGTTGTCCATGGCCATCATCCGGGCCCCATGTTCGCTGGTTGAAGTCTCCAGCAGTGCCCGGAACATCTGAACATACACGCTGCGCGGCAGCAGGTCGCCGAGCAGTTCGGCGGGGCTCGGCTCGGCGATGTGCTCCGGCATGTACCCGGCCTCTTCCGCGGCGCCTTCTTCCGCCGCTTCAATGGGCGGAATGGGCAGCAACTGCAGGACGGTCGGAACCTGCTTGGCCATGGAGATGAATTCGGCAAAAACCACGTAGACTTCGTCGTAGGTTTCGCCAAGAAAGGCATCGACCAGGGTCCGGCCGGCCGTCGCCGCCACGTTGAAACCGAACTTGCTGCCCACCACCCCGACGTGTTCGTCCGCGATGGTCAGCTTCTGCTTGCGGCACCAGTCCCGGCCCTTCTTGCCGAAGGCGGTGACGGTAAACGTCACATGATCACCGGCCTTTTCCCGCATCAGGGATTGGGCCTTTTCGATGAGGTTGATGTTGAAACCGCCGCAGAGTCCCCGGTCAGAGGTGCACAGCACGATGTGAATGCGGCGGACCTCCTCGCGCGGGACCAGCAGGGGGCTGGCATTTTCGCCAGCCCGCTCGGCCAGACTTCCGAGCACATCGCCGAATTTCTGGGCGTAGGGTCGGAAGGCATCGGTACTCTGCTGGGCGCCGCGAAGCCGTGAGGTGGCCACCATGTTCATGGCCTTGGTGATCTGCTTGGTCTTCTTGATCCCGGCAATCTTGAGTTGGATGTCTTTTAATGTCGCCATACAGTATGCCCTTATGACCTTTTCTTGTCCGAGTGTTCCGGCGCGGTTTAGATGGTATCCTTGAACTCCTCATTGTAGGCTTTCAAGGCTTCCTTCATCACCGCTTCGATATCATCGGTGATGGCCTGTTTCTCTTTGAGACCCGAGAACACCTGGGGATAGCGCTCCTCGATGAACTTGTAGAGACCGGCCTCGTATTTCTGGACCATGTCCACGCCGAATTCATCCAGGTACCCCTTGGTGCCGGCATAGAGGATGGTGACCTGTTTCTCCATGGACAGGGGCTGATACTGGGGCTGCTTGAGGATCTCCACCAACCGTTGGCCCCGGGTAAGCTGGCGCTGGGTGGCCGCATCCAGATCGGATCCAAAAGCGGCAAAGGCTTCCAGTTCACGGAACTGGGCCATGTCCAGGCGCAGGGTACCGGCCACTTGCTTCATGGCCTTGACCTGGGCGGCGCCGCCGACCCGTGAGACCGAAAGCCCCACGTTGATGGCCGGCCGGACACCGGCAAAGAACAGGCGCGGCTCCAGGTAGATCTGGCCGTCGGTAATGGAGATCACGTTGGTGGGAATGTAGGCCGATACGTCGCCAGCCTGGGTTTCAATGATGGGAAGCGCCGTCAGGGAGCCGGCACCGAGTTCGTCATTGAGCTTGGCGGACCGCTCCAGCAGACGGGAGTGGTTGTAAAAAATGTCGCCGGGATAGGCCTCGCGTCCCGGAGGCCGTCTGAGCAGCAGTGAGACCTGGCGATAGGCTGCGGCCTGTTTGGAAAGGTCATCGTAGATGATCAGGGCGTGCTGGCCCTTGTCCCGAAAGTATTCGCCCATGGCACATCCCGCATAGGGCGCGATGTACTGCAGGGTGGCCGGGTCGCTGGCGCAGGCGGCAACGATGGTGGTGTACTCCATGGCGCCGTGTTTTTCCAGAACGGCGGCAACCTGGGCCACCGTGGCTTTTTTCTGCCCACAGGCCACGTAGATGCAGTAAATATCCGTGTCTTTCTGGGCCAGGATGGCATCGACGGCGCAGGCGGTCTTGCCGATCTGACGGTCGCCGATGATCAGCTCGCGCTGACCGCGGCCGACCGGGGTCATGCCGTCAACGGCCTTAAGTCCGGTGTAGCACGGTTCATGCACGCTCTTTCGGGCGATGACGCCGGGGGCGACCATCTCCACGCGCCGGGTTTCGGCCCCTTCAATGGGGCCCTTGCCGTCGATGGGGGCGCCCATGCCGTCCAACACCCGACCGAGCACCGCTTCGCCGACGGGAACCTGGGCGATGCGTCCGGTCCGCTTGACGATATCGCCTTCCTTGATGTGGGTGTCTTCGCCCATGATGGCGATACCAACGTTGTCCTCTTCCAGATTGAGAATCAGGCCGAGGACGCCGCCGGAAAATTCCACGAGTTCGAGCGCCATGGCCTTTTCAAGACCGTACACCCGGGCAATACCGTCGCCGACCGAGAGAACGACACCGGTTTCACTGAGTTCGACCTTCTTGTCGTAGTCCGTAATCTGCTCTTTGATGATTTGGCTTATTTCTTCAGCTCGTAGTTCCATTAGGCACTCTCACCCCTTTTTAAAGTTTCGCGCATATTCGCCAACTGCGTCTTAATGCTTCCATCCAGAACGAGGTCCCCGATCCGGGTCACGATACCGCCGATGAGGCTGGGGTCCTGTTCCACCTCCAAGATAATATCCCTACCTGTCTTTCGGGACAGGGCTGAACGAATCTTTTCGACGGTTTCGGATGAAAGAGCCGCGGCCGAAACCAGGCTGGCCCGGGCAACGCCCTTTAACTCATCGGCCAGCTTCTGGTAAAAATCGTTGATGCTGATCAAAAATCCGAACCGACCCTTGTCGAACAGCAGCAATAGAAAGGACTTCATGGCGACCGAAAGGTCAAGCTTGTCGATGATCGCCTGAAGGACTTTCTTGCGCCCCCGGGCTTCGTAGAGGGGGTTGGAAATCGCCTGTTCCAGGGCCTTGTCCCCCTGGACGAGTCCTGCGACCCGGTCGAGTTCCGCCCGGTAGGCTTCCGCCTGGCCGTTCTCTTTTCCGATCAGCAGAAGTGCTCTGGCATACCGTCGTGCAATCGCCAAGTTTTTCACTATGCCACCACCTTCTCTAAGTATTCGTCGACGAGCCGGTTCTGATCGTCGTCAGAGATTTTTGCCTGGATCAGCGATTCGGCCTTTTCCAGGGCCTTTTCCATTACCTCGTCCTGAAGCTGCTGTCTCGCCTGTTTGAATTCGTGTTCAATGGTCCGTTTGGCCTGCTCTTCAAGCTTGGTGGCCGATGCCTCGGCCGCCTCGAGAATGCGCACCTTGGCCTCGTTGCCCTGACGGACATACTCGGCCACGATGGTCTCGGCCTCTTTTTCCAGTTTGGCCAGTTGAGCGTTGTAGCCGGCCAGGGCCTTTTCAGCGTCGGCTTTCTGCTTTTCCAGATCACGAAGCTGATCCTCGATTCCCCGTATGCGGCCGTTGAGCGCCTCGGAGATGGGCTTTCGCAGCAGGAAAAACAGACCGAAGAACAAGACGGCAAAGTTCATCACCCGGTAGGTGTCTGTTGCCTCCCAATGCTTCGTCGGCGCCGCATGTCCTGCGTCCGCGTTGTGCCCACCTTCAGCGACGGCTTCGGTGCCGTGTCCGCTGCTGGCAGCCATCGCCGTGCCGCTCAACAGCAAAAAGCCGGTCAGCGCCAGGATGAGAAGAATCATGGATCCCCTCATCATCCCGCGGCGGCTGCGGCAATTACCAGGAACTTTCATCAAATCGCCCTCCCCAGAATTTTTTGACCAATCGCCTCAGAAAACGACTCAATTTCCTTTTCCAACGCCGAACGGGCGCTTTGCGCCTCATCTGCAATCTGCTTGCGGATCTCGACAAGATTTGCCTGCGCCTTCTGCGAGATCCGGTCGATGATCGCTTTTTCTTCCTCGGCGGCCGCTTCGACCAGGGCCTCTTTTTCCTTGAGGCCCATGGCCCGGGCTTCTTTGATGCCCGATGCAAACGCTTCCTCTTTCTGCGTGGCATCACCGGTCAGCGTCTCGACGCCCTGTTCGAGGCCTTCGATCTTTTCCTTGCGCTGTTTCAGAATGCTCCGGATCGGCTTGTACAGGACCGTGTTCAAGGCCCAGATCAGGAAGAGGAAATTGACGATCTGAAAAACGATCGACACGTCAAGGTTTACCATTCGAAATCCTCCATTGCCAATGGTTTGTGGTTAACCGAATTATTGAAACCTTACTGAAATCATAGGTCTTATAGCTGAGGAACTGCGGCGATATACCATCTGACCCGGCAAATTGTCAAAGGTTTTTTGAACGCATCAACGCGCTGCCCCATGACCGCAAAGCGCACCGGGGACAAAAATGCGCCCCGATTGCACACGATGGTCCTGTTGCGCCCCCGTCTCCGGCCAGTGACGCCCATGGGTCACTCGATCAAAAACCGCCGCATGCTGATGTTGAGCAGAATGCCGATACAAATGCAGGTGGTAATAATCGAAGAGCCCCCGTAGCTAATAAACGGTAGCGTCACCCCCACCACCGGCATCAGCCCCATGACCATGCCCACGTTGATCACCACATGCCAAAAGAGCATGGCGGTAATCCCAACGGCGAGGATGGTGCCGAAAGGGTCCCGGCATTTCAAGGCGATGTTCAACCCCCAGATGATAAGCAGCATGAACAGCAGCAGCAGCACCATGGACCCGGCCAGTCCCCACTCTTCGGCCACCACGGAAAAGATGAAATCGGTGTGCTGTTCAGGCAAAAAGGCCAGCGCATTCTGGGTCCCTTTCAGGAACCCCTTGCCGGTGAGCATGCCCGATCCGATGGCAATCTTGGACTGAATAATGTGGTAGCCTGCCCCCAGCGGGTCTCTATCCGGATTGAGAAAGGTCAGGATCCGCTGCTTCTGGTAGCCTTTGAGAACAAACCAGACCGCGGGGATGCCCACGGTAAAAGCGGTCAGCAAATAGGTGAAGGAGCGCCGCTCGATCTTGACAAAAACCGTTATGGAAACGGCGATCAGGGCCACGAGCATGGCCGTTCCCAGATCCGGCTGCCTCACGATCAGGACAAAGGGAATCAGGGTGACTGCCACCGGATGGATCAAATCGCGCAGGGTCAGCCCCCGGGCGGTCACCATGCGCGCATAATAGCGGGCCAGGACGATGATCACGGCGATCTTGATCAGCTCCGACGGCTGGATCGAAGCCGGACCCAGGTCGAGCCATCGCCGACTCCCACCGGCACTGCGGCCGATCCACAGCACGGCGATCAACAGGGTCGTGCAGACCGCGTAAATGGGGTAGGCCCAGGCATCCAGGGCCCGGTAACTGAACAGAATCGTCACCCCGATGACGCCCAGGCCGATGCCATACCAGACGAGCTGGCGATAGTAGATCCCATGCTGGGGTGCCAGGGTGCCGGCGGTCACCGCGCTGTAAAGGGTCAGCAGACCGATCCCCCCAAGCCCCAGGGTCAGGCCCAGCAGCCCCCAGTCGAAATTTTCAGCCAGTCGTCGGTCGAACATCATGGGATTAAAATCCAGGTAAAAGGTTAAAGGCTGAAGGCTGAAGGAAAACAATTGTCGGATTGCCGAATTCAAGAATTGCCGGATTATTCATGCCGATCCATCAATCCGTCAATCCGCCAACCTGTCGGGCATAGCCGAAGGCGACGCCTGATCCGCCAATCCGACAATCCATCAATTCGTCAATCCGTCAATCCGACAATCCATCAATCCGTCAATCCGTCAATCCGTCAATCCGTCAATCCATCAATCCGTCAATCCGCCAATCCGCCAATCCGTCAATCCGTCAATTCACCAATTCGCCAATCCACCAATTCGTCAATTCGCCTTCAGCCTTCCACCTTCCAAATAGGTGCGAATCATCTCTTTGGCAATGGGGGCGGCCGCACTGGCACCGTGTTCGCCGTGCTCCAGGATCACGGAGACCGCGATTCGGGCTTTCTCAGACGGTGCAAAAGCCACGAACCAGGCGTGATCCTTGTGGCTGGGGAGCTGCTCTTTCTTGGTTTCCGTGTCGTCGGCCGCCATGCTCACCACCTGGGCCGTTCCGGTCTTGCCGCTGATCTCGATCCCGGCAAGCCTGGACCGGAAGGCCGTTCCCCGCGGCGTATTGACCGCCTCCCACAGTCCCTTTCTAACAATGGCCAGGGTTTCGGCGGAAATGGGAAGTTTTCCGATGACTTCCCGTTCACCGTTAAGCACGGTTTCGCCCTGTGCCGTTTCAATGGTTTTAAGAATCCGGGGCCGATAGCGGGTGCCCCCATCGGCCACCGCGGCAATCACCCCGAGCATCTGCAAGGGGGTCACCAGATTGTATCCCTGACCGATGGCCACCGACAGGGTCTCCCCGCTGTGCCACGGTTTTCCCAGACGCCGGCGTTTCCAGATCGTACTGGGAACCAGCCCCTTGGCCTCGTGGTCCAGGTCGACCCCGGTTGCCGCGCCCAGGCCGCAGGCCGATGCATACCAGGCCAGCCGGTCGATGCCCAGTTTCTGGCCCGCCTGATAGAAAAAGACATCGCAGGACTGGGCAATGGCATCCACCACCTTCATATTACCGTGGCCGTGCTTTTTCCAGCACCGGAACACGCGGTCCCCATACTGAAGATACCCCGGACAGTAGAAGGTCGTGGTGGCATCGATGACCCCTTCTTCCAGGGCGGCGATGGCCGTGATGATTTTATAGGTGGAGGCCGGTGGGTATTCGGCCTGAATCGCCTTGTTCTCCATAGGCCGGTAGGCGTTGTTGGCCAGGAACTGCCACTGCTGATGGCTCATGCCGTCCACAAAGGCGTTCTGGTCAAAGGAGGGACTCGATGCCATGGCCAGGATATCGCCGTTTGCCGGATCCATGGCCACCGCCGCCCCGGCCTTGCCGGCAAGCAGGGCTTCGGCCTTTGTTTGAAGCTGCTGGTCAATGGTCAGGTAGAGGTTGTGCCCCGGCCGGGCATAGACGGTCTTGAGCTGTCGCACCACCTGGCCCCGGGCATCCACCTCCACCTGGCAGCCGCCGTGGGTCCCCCGCAGGTATTGCTCGTAGGTCTTTTCCACCCCGAACTTGCCGATAAAGTCGCCGCTGCGGGTCCCGGGATACCGGCCCGATCGAAGTTCACTGCCGTTGATTTCGCTCAGATATCCGATCATGTGGGCGGCATTGTTGCTTTCGATGTAGTAGCGCCGGGGTTTGACATTGACCACCACGCCCGGAAGGTCATATTGGTGCACCTCGATGGCCGCCAGGATGTCCCGGTCAAGGTCCTGGCTAAGCAGAACCGGTTTATACTGGCTGCCATGTTTTTTTCGAACAATGGCCATGAGTTCGGCGGCCGGCACCCCGATGTACCGACTGAGCTTTTTGACGGTCTGGGCCACCGGTTTGGCATCCCTGAGGACGATGGAAAGGTTGTAGGCGGGTCGATTGTCCACCAGCAGCCGGCCGCCACGGTCGAAGATCAGCCCCCGGGGCGGATCGATGTCCTGAAGCCGGATACAGTTGTTCTCCGATAGGCGGCGCAGTTCTTCGCCTTCGAGCACCTGAAGGTAAAACAGCCGGGCGAAGAGCACCAGAAACACCGCCAGCACACATACCATGATGCCGACCAGCCGCTGCTTGTACCATTCGCTATCGACGGTTTTGAGGTAGGTACTCATCTCCCGTTCACCCTGACCAGATCAAGAATCGTGGCCCACAGGGCGTGGATTCCTACTGTGTATTGAAACGCCATGGCCCATGGATGTCGACCATGCAACAAGGGCATGGATTTCCAAGGCGTTTTAACCAATCCAACCAATCCAACCAACCCAACCAATCCAACCAATCCAACCAATCCAACCAACCCAACCAATCCAACCAATCCAACCAATCCAACCAATTTAAACCAACCCAACCAACCCAACCAACCCAACCAATCCAACCAATCCAACCAATCCAACCAATCCAACCAATCCAACCAATCCAACCAATCCAACCAATCCAAC
>JAEINQ010000096.1 GCA_016342285.1 Desulfobacterales bacterium | reverse complement strand
AGGACCAGGCTTTGGTTTGCCCCTGGAAGGGGCTGGGTTACCGACCCCATATCAGTGTGGAGTGACTAAAGTGAGTCTCGCCAAGGCGGGATTGATGAGTCGCTTCGCGCTACCATTTTTTTATAATGGGCAGAATTCTTTAATCCCGCCCAGGCGGGACTCACTCCAAACTTTAGTGCACTTTAGTCACGTCAACAAAGCGATCTCAGCATAGCCAGTTTTCTCTGACCACGCCAAAGGACGTGGATTCCTACTTCGAATTGAAACCACAAAGAGACAAGACACACAAAAAACAATATTATAACAATATGTAAGATTTGTGCCTTTGTGGTAATTCCCGCCTGCCCGCCCCTTCGTCGGAAGGGGGCGGGAGTTGCTGATTCTGCAACGACCAGAGCCCAGCCCTCAGCGATGGTTGATAGGGATTGTCCTGTTTCCGTTTTGTTTACGCGACTGCCTGTCCGTTCGATGAGGCGGGCATAACGCTTTGGAAAAGCCTACCCAAACACCGGTATCGGAACGCATTTCTGACAAATACGATATCCCAAGAATCTCCAAAAAAACTAATGGTCTAGAGATAAAAGCCGATAACTGTATCGATGGTCTCCCTCAGAAAATGGGCCACGAATTCGGATATTCTTTTTGACCCATGATGATTATTATTTAATATCAATTGGTTTCAGTGTTTCAGACTTCCGGGATCGACATATTTACCGGTGGGGCCGGGCGTTGGAGGTAATGGTTGTCGGGTGTCTAACCTTGTCAGGGACAGATGGATGGAAAAAGTTCTGAAATACTGGCTGAGCAATCAGTGCCGGATGCTGTCCGGATCGATACATGCCGTATTGTTTACCGGTCCACCCGACAAGGGGCCTTATGATCGTGCCCTTTTCTGGCCGGATGACGGAGGTGAGCACCCGGTTCTGTCCCGGGTTGCCCAGGCGGCATTGGGCATCAAACAGGTGGTGATCAAGACCCGCTGCAGTGAGGTGGAAAAGACCGGCGAACCGCTGGACGCGCTGGCCTGCCCGCTTTTTTCAAACGGCCGGTTGTTCGGGGTTTTTGCCGTCGTGATGACCCATCGTTCCCAGCGGATGCAGCAGGAAACGGTTCAGCAGGTTCAGGCCGGGGCGACGTGGCTCGAAACCATGCTCCTGCTGCAAGGCGCGGCGGCCAGGGAGCAACTGGTCAACCTTGTCGATCTGGTGGCCGCCGGGCTGGAACCTGAACAGTTCAGGGTGGCCGCCACCGAGGTGGCCAATGAACTTGTCGAGCGTTTTTCCTGTCAACGGGTGAGCCTCGGTTTTCTGCGCTTCAACCGGGTCCGGATTGAGGCGATTAGTCACACGTTCCGAATCGATCAGAATTCGAACCTGATTCGAGCGATTCGTGACGCCATGAGCGAGTCCTTAGACCAGGGTGCCACGGTCGTGTACCCGGCACCGCTGGAAGCCGCCGTGCTGGCCACCCGGTTTCATGCACAGTTGGCCAATGCCCAACAAGGGGCGGCGATCTGCACCTTACCACTGATAAAAAACGGGTTAGCGGTCGGTGTTCTGTTGCTGGAACGCGCTCCAGAAAATTATTTTGCTGCTGAAACGGTGGAACAGTGTGAACAGATCGGGCTGCTGCTCGGGCCGCTGCTGGAAACGCGTCGAAGCGATGAGCGACCACTGCCCGTCAAGGTTTTCGATTCCCTGCGACGCGGATTCGGCCAATTGTTTGGCCTGCGCTATCTGCCTTTAAAGGCGGGCCTCGCATTGGGGGCGGCACTTCTGATCTGGCTGTCCATGGTCGAAGCACCCCTTCGGACCACCAGTGATTCGGTACTTGAAGCCGGGCGTTGTCGGGTCATTGTCGCTCCGCAGCAGGGTTACATTGCCGCGGCCCATGTGCGGGCCGGGGATCTGGTCCGTAAAGGCGATCTGCTGGCGACGTTGGATGACCGGGAACTGTTGCTCGAACGGCGCAAGTGGCAAAGTCAGCACGCCCAATTTCTCAAGGAATACCGCAAGGCCCTGGCCGGATCCGATCGCGCCGAAGTGGCGATTCTAAGAGCCAAACGCGCCCAGGCCGAGGCTCAGCTGAAACTGGTCGACCAACAACTGTCACGGATTAATCTTGTTGCGCCCTTTTCCGGTCTCATCGTTAAAGGAGATCTCAGCCAGGATCTCGGTTCCCCCGTCAAACGCGGCGAAGTGCTGTACGAATTGGCTCTCACCGACACGTACCGGGTGGTGATGAAGGTTGACGATCGGGACATCGGTCTGGTCGCGCTGGGACAACGGGGAGAACTCAAGCTGTCCGGCATTTCTGATCGGAGCATCGGGATCATCGTCGATCGACTCACGCCGGTATCGACCAGTGAGGAAGGGCGAAACTATTTCAGGGTCGAGGCTGCGATGGACAGCCTTTCCGACCTCATGCGTCCCGGCATGGAGGGGATTGCCAAGATCGAAGTCGGGCGCGAAAAACTGCTCCGGGTCTGGACCCGGCGGCTGGTTGACTGGTTGCGTTTGTTTGTCTGGAACCGTTTGCCATAGGGGAAACGTAACTGTTAACGGGGTTGAAATGATCAACGCGCTTCAATCCACTGAAAGGTAAGTGTTTACAGGGTGCCGTAGATGCGAGGCGCCGGGCATGCAGACGTACCCCATTGTACTTCAAATGCCCGGGAACAAAGCAGATGCGGTGCCCTGTGAACGCTTACAGGGAAACCATGGGCGAATTACTCTTTAGCACCTACTGGTATCGCGTCGCCGGGCTTAAACCCGTCTTGGGCGCCAGTGCCGTTGTTTCTCGGCATCTCTACCGGGGCCAGATCTGGTATGTGCTGCGCAACCACCTCAACGGACGTGTCCATCGTTTCAATGGCGCCGCATATTCGCTGATCGGTCGGATGGACGGGCGACAGACGGTGGCGCAGATCTGGGATGATGCCGGCAAGTCGTCTGCTGAAGCGGTTCCGACTCAGGACGAGGTGATCCTTCTGCTCGGACGGCTCTACGATGCCGGCCTTATTCAGAGTGACATTCTGCCCAGCGTGGTTGAGTTGTTCCGGCAGGCCCAGGGGCGGCCCAGCAACAGCTGGAAGCAGCGGTTTTCCAACCCTTTTTCTTTGCGGATTCCCCTCTGCGATCCGGATCGTTTCCTGGAAAGGTGGGGTTTCCTGTCAGCGCCCCTGTTTACCCGCGGTGCGTTGCTCCTTTGGACGCTGATCGTGCTGGCGGCCATGGTCGCGGCCGTCATGCACTGGCCCGAACTTTCCAGCCGCGTGGCCGATCAACTGTTTCTGCCGGGCAATCTGTTGCTCTTCTGGTTGACCTATCCGTTGGTAAAAATTTGCCACGAGTTCGGTCATGGGCTGGCGGTCAAACGATGGGGCGGGGAAGTCCATGAGCTGGGAGTGATGCTGCTTGCACTCACGCCGGTGCCCTACGTCGATGCCACCGCCTCGGCCTTCTTTCCTGAAAAGGGGCGCCGGATTGCCGCAGCCGCCCTGGGCATGATGGTCGAGCTGCTGCTCGCTTCGCTGGCGCTTTTCGTCTGGCTGACCGTTGAAACCGGTCTGGTCAGCACGCTGGCCTATAACGTCATGCTGATCGGCGGGGTATCAACCCTGCTTTTCAACGGCAACCCCCTGCTGCGTTACGACGGCTACTACATGCTTGCCGATTGGATTGAGATCCCCAACCTGGGTCAGCGCGCCAACCGCTACCTCGGCTATCTCTTGCAGCGCTACCTGCTCGGGATCGACACGGCCGAGTCGCCGGTCACCGCTCCCGGTGAAAAAGGCTGGTTCATGGTCTACGGGCCGGTTTCCTTTGGTTACCGGATGGCGGTTCTGGTCGGCCTGGTCTGGCTGGTCAGCGGCCGGTTCTTCATTGTCGGAGTCCTGATTGCTTTGTGGGGCGCGGTCAGCCTGTTGATGGTTCCCGCGTTTCGCGCATTGTCCCGTTTTCTGGAAAATCCGGCGGTGCAACGCCGTCGATTCCGGTTGATGGCTGTCGGGGGGGGAGCGGCCCTGGGGTTGTTGCTGTTGGTGTTTGTCTTTCCCATGCCGCTCTGGACCACCGCCCAGGGCGTGGTCTGGCTGTCGGAAAATGCGGTGATCCGGGCCGGGACCGACGGTGAGGTGCTCGAAGTGCTCGCATCTGTCGAGCAGATGGTTGACCGGGGCATGCCGCTGCTCAGGGAAAGCGATCCCTTTCTGGAAGCGCAACTCGACATTTCCCGGGCGCGGCTGGAAGAACTTTATGCTGTTTACCAATCGCTGGCGCCCCATGAGCGGGTCGAACGGAAGATGCAGCGGGAAGAGATCGAGCGTATCAAGGCGGATCTGAGCCAGACCGAAGAAAAACGGGAGAAACTGCTGGTGCGCAGCCCGGCTCGGGGGAAATTCATCCTCATCAATGATCGCAATATCGTCGGCCGCTTTGTCAGGCAGGGAGAACGGCTCGGCTACATTGTCGCCAGGCATCGCCCGACGATCCGAGTGGTTGTCAGACAGGCCGATATCGGCCTGATCCGGGAACGGGTAACCGGGGTTGCGGTACGTCTGGCCGAACAGGCGGACATGCCCCTGAAAGCGGGCATCGTGCGGATCGTTCCGGCGGCCGACCTGAACCTGCCGTCGGCTGCCCTTGGAACCGCAGGCGGGGGCCTTATTCCCGTCGATCCCAGCGATCCTGCGGGACTGCGCGCGCTGGAAAATCTTTTTCAACTCGACATCGGTCTTCCGGAGCAAGTCAAGGAGCCGCATATCGGTGGCAGGGTTTATGTGCGTTTCGAACATGGCCGCATGTCTCTTGCCATGCAATGGTACCGCAGTTTGCGACAACTCTTCTTAGGGGAATTTTATGTTTAGTTCTTCTTCGACAACTGCGACCCGCGCTTTGCGCCCCGGACCGATCTCCGGGCGTTATCCCGAACGCTGCGAACGGGAAAAGGGACGGATCGATCGCGCGTTCGGCGCTCTGGCCGGAACACTGGCGAGGTTGAGTGTGAATCGACACCGCGGCCTGCACAAAATCGCCGCGGCCATCGGTCGACAGGGGCAACCCCTGATTCATGAAGATGAAGCGGCTTTGGACGTCCAATTGCTGCAACTGCGGCGGGCGCTCCGTCTTCAGGGTCTTAGAAAACACCTGTGTATAGAGGCCTTTGCACTGATCCGTGAACTTGCTTCCCGGGCCATCGGCCAGCGGCATTACGATTCGCAACTGATGGGCGGCTGGGTGATGCTGCACGGGCAACTGGCGGAAATGGAGACCGGCGAGGGGAAAACCCTGGCGGCCACCCTGGCAGCAGCCGCCGCTGCTCTGGCCGGAATCCCGGTGCACGTGCTCACCGTTAACGAGTACCTGGTCCAGCGGGATGCGGTGTCCATGGGCCCGCTCTACCGGGCGCTGGGCCTGACGGTCGGTCATGTCACCCAGGACATGGCACCAGAGCAGCGGCGGGCAGCCTACGCCAGCGATATTACCTATTGCACCAACAAGCAGGTCGCTTTCGATTATTTGCGCGACCGGTTGCTGCTGGGCAATAACCGCAGCCGGATGCGGCTCCAATTGGAATCGGCCTATACGGATGAAAACCGGCGGGAACGATTTCTGCTGCGGGGTCTCTGTTTTGCCATTGTTGACGAAGCGGACAGTGTGCTGATCGACGAGGCACGGACCCCGTTGATTCTGACCCGCGCAATCGACAGTGCGGCCGAGCACCGCGTCTACCGCCAGGCCCTGAAGTTGGCCCAGGCGTTGGAGAACGGGCGTGATTTCCTTCTCGATGCCACGCAGCGCAGCGTACAGCTTGCTCTGGAGGGGCAACGGAAACTGGCCGGCCTGAATCTGCCCGGGGAGGGGCTTTGGCAAAATGCGCGGCGGCGCGAAGAGCTGGTTTGCCAGGCCCTGCATGCCTTGCATCTGCTCTGCAAGGACCGTGACTACCTGGTGCGCGAAAACAAAGTGGTGATTGTCGACGCCAACACCGGACGGACCATGCCCGATCGATCCTGGGAACGTGGCCTGCACCAGCTGGTCGAGGCTAAGGAAGGCTGTCCTCTCACTGAGGCCCGGGAGCAGCTGGGACGATTGACCTACCAGCGGTTTTTCCGACGCTATCTGCGCCTCGGCGGGATGACCGGTACGGCCCGCGAAGTCGGGTCCGAACTCTGGTCGGTATACGGGCTGCGGGTTCGGCGGATTCCGCTGCATCGGCCCAACCAGCGCCGGGAGTGGCCCGCCCGGGTCTATCCGCGGGCGGAAGAAAAATGGGCGAAGGTTATCCCTTCGGTCACGGCACTTCAAAATCAGGGGCGACCGGTGCTGATCGGCACCGGTTCGGTGGCCGATTCAGACCTGCTGAGCCGGAAGCTGACCGCGGCGGGAATTACGCACCAGGTACTCAATGCCCGGCAGGACAAGGATGAGGCAGAAATTGTGGCCGCTGCCGGAAGGAAAGGCCAGGTGACCGTCGCCACCAATATGGCCGGGCGTGGAACCGACATCCCCCTGGCTGACGGTGTCGCTGAACGGGGCGGCTTGCATGTCATCGCCGCCTGCCGCAACGAGGCCGACCGGATCGACCGGCAGCTTTCCGGGCGCTGTGCCCGCCAGGGCGACCCGGGCAGTCATCAGGCGATTCTTTCGCTGGAGGATGAACTGGTCCGGCAAAACTGCCACCCGGTGCTGATCAAGTTCCTGAGCCGCCACTGGGCAACGGACAACTGGTTCCAGCGAAAGCTGAACTGCTATGTCACAAAACGCGCCCAGCAGAGAATCGTACGCCGGCATCGCGACGCGCGGCACGCCCTGCTGCGACATGATCGGCAGACGGGCCGGACGCTCGCTTTCAGCGGGCACGGGGAGTAAGCGTTCACAGGGCACCGCATCTGCTTTGTTCCCGGGTATGTAAGTACGCTAATGTACGTCTGCATGCCCGGCGCCTCGCATCTACGGCACCTGTGTAAACACCTACCGTACAAGGGTTCGGGACTCCATGATCGTTTCAACCCCGTGAACACTTGAACGGGGAATAAGAGGGAATCACGTATGAAGAGACTTGGTAAATGGATCGGTTTCAACCTCTTGTTTGGGGCCGTGTCAATGTTGTGGGCGGTTGGCGTGTGGGCTGGCACGATGGAGTACGAGGGCCTGATCGAACCTTACGCGTTGGTCAATATCGGCGCTCCGGCAGAGGGGATCGTTGCCGAGGTGACGGTTGACCGCGGCAGTCCGGTCAAACAGGGACAGACCCTGGTGAAGCTCGAATCCTCAGTCGAGCGGGCGGCGCTGGAAAAAGCCAGGGCCATGGCGACCGTTGACGGCGAAATCGGTGAGCAGCAGACGCAACTGGCGTTTGCCAGGCGGGTACATGACCGGCTTCGGCAAGTAGCGGGGGTTTCCGCCCATGACAAGGACCGGACCGCAACCGAAATTGCCCTGACCGGGTACCGTCTGGAAAAAGCGA
Organism: Desulfobacterales bacterium; assembly: GCA_016342285.1. Lineage (GTDB taxonomy): Bacteria > Desulfobacterota > Desulfobacteria > Desulfobacterales > JAEINQ01 > JAEINQ01. The sequence goes on along the minus strand of JAEINQ010000096.1, from coordinate 8,414 downwards.
GGGAAAACCGTGCCTTGGCAGAACTGGAATTGAAAAAGGCCCAGGCGGTGTTGGCCCGGCGCTCAATTCGAAGCCCCATTTCCGGGGTTGTGGTGGAACGCTATGTGTCCCCCGGCGAATTTGCCAATCGACAGCCACTGCTGCAGTTGGCCCAGATTAATCCGTTGCGGGTGGAAGTGATCGTTCCCGCCGCCGTCTTCGGCAGGATCAGCCCGGGAATGACCGCGGCCATCGTTCCGGAGCTTGCGGAATACGGCGAGCAGACCGCCACCGTGACCATCGTCGACAGGGTGATCGATTCGGCCAGCAGCACCTTCGGGGTACGCCTGGAACTGCCCAACGCCGATCACCAGATGCCGAGCGGTCTTAAATGCCTGGTGCGGTTTGAAATTGATCAAAACGACAAGAACGTGAAGTAACCCGACCGATTGTTTTTTTCCCTCTCCAAAGAGAGATCGGTCCAGCTGAAAGCAACCTGATATGGTCAGAGACCTCGCGCAAAAGCACCCCAAGATCCTCTATTACGAAGAACTGGAACCGCGTCTGCTGTTTTCTGCCGATGTGGTTGCCGGCCTGGACCCGGGGGCTGGAGAAGAGCATGTGGTGGTTGAAGCGGTGGCCGATGATAATCAGGCGGCCGAGGGCGATGTCGTCGCTGAAGCGGCTGTTGAAACCGCTGCTCAGACCGCCGCGGAAACACGCTGGGAACTGGTGTTCGTCAACGATAACGTGGCCGATGCCGATGCACTCATCGCCGACCTGGGTCAGGAGGACGAGGGCCGGATCATCGAAACGGTGGTTCTCGATGCAGACCGTGACGGCATGGCGCAGGTCAGCGAAATTCTTGCCCAACGCGAAAATCTGTCCGCCATTCATTTTATTTCCCACGGAAGCGACGGCCGGATCAGCCTGGGCAACAACTGGTTGACGGGCACTGCCATCCAACAGAACAGCGCTGCCGTTTCCGGCTGGGGCGATGCCCTGACCGACACCGGGGATATCCTCTTTTACGGCTGTAACTTCGAAGCCGGCAGCGATGGGCATAGCCTGCTGGACAACATTGCCGAGCTTACCGGGGCCGATGTGGCAGCATTCAACGATACTGCCGGTCATGCATCCTTGGACGGGGGCTGGGAACTTGAGGCACAACGGGGTGCCTTCGAAACCACGGCTCTTGGGATCGGCCTATTACCGCCGACGTATGCCGCTGGGGAACCTCTGGTTACCCAGCATCATGAGATCGCCTTTGTTGATTCGCGCGTTACCGATCTCCAAACGCTACTCGCAGGCATTTCGCCCACTGCCGAGATCATTATCCTTGATGCCGAGCACGACGGCGTTACTCAGATCACCGAGACGCTCGCCCTCCGCACGGACATCGACGCCATTCACATCTTCTCGCACGGCATTGATGGTGCGGTTGAACTCGGAGGTTCTTGGTTCAGCGCCTTCTCGTTGGAATGGCGAGCGGACGCCTTCGCTCGGTGGGGCGAGTCGCTATCATCCGGAGCCGACATATTATTATATGGTTGCGATGTGGCAGCCGATTCCGAGGGAAAGGCCTTGGTCAACCGGCTCGCTCAGCTCACCGGAGCCGATGTGGCGGCCAGTACCAATCAAACCGGCCAGAGCGTACTGGGTGGCGACTGGACCCTGGAATACCGTACGGGCAGCATCGAGAATAACATCGCCATCGATGCGTCGACGCAGCAGCGCTGGTCCGGCCTGCTGACTGTCACATCAAATGGCACTGCCACATCGGCACAGACAACGAATGCCACCAGCCTCACATGGTCCCACACCGTCGCCAGCGGCACCAATCGCGTACTGTTTGTCGAACTCGCGATTGACGGTTTGGGTGCTCCCGCGTCGAGTGTCACATACGGTGGCGTAGCGCTGACACAAGTGGGACGCACTGCCGGCAACCATGCTGTGGAGATCTGGCGGCTGGTCAATCCCGCCGTGGGGACCGCCAATGTCCTCGTCAATTTCAGCGCGAGTACCGCCGCCACCGGCGGCGCCACCACATATAACGGCGTTGACCAGACGACACCGACGGGAACCTATGTGGGCAATACAGGCACGGGCACGACGGCCAGTGTCGTTGTAAGCAGTGCCACGAATGACCTCGTTATCGACGCGGAGAACTGGGACAACAGCCCAGCGGGATACACCGTCGGCGCAGGCCAAACGCAGCAGTGGACACAGACAAGTGTGGCGCAGCGAGGTGTTTCCACCACGGAGGCCGGCGCCGCGTCGGTGACGATGAGCAGTACGGTTTCAAGTTCGGCGCAATGGGAGGTGGGTGCGGTTTCGATCCGTGCCGTCGCTGATACCCAGGAGCCGGAAATCTCCAGCGTTACGATGTCCGAGAGCGCCTTGAAGGCGGGTGAGACCAGCATCCTGACCATTACCTTCTCGGAAGCGGTCACGAACTTTGACAATAACGACATTACACTGGCCAACGGAACGCTGACGGCGGTGAGCAGCGCCGACGGCGGCGTGACCTGGACCGGCACGTTCACGCCCACCGACGACATCGAGGACACCACCAACGTGATCAGCGTGGGCACGTCGCTGACCGACCTGGCCGGCAACGCCCCGCTGGCCGGCGCCAGCACGGCCAACTACGCCATCGACACCAACACGCCGACCATCCAGTCCATGGAGACGGCCGACCTGGACGGCGACGGAACCATCGACGCGGTTCACGTGACCTTTTCCGAAGCCGTCGACGATTCAACGATCGTTGCCAACGACTGGGACGTGGACGGGGTTACCGGCGAGGCGTTCAGCTCCACTACCAACGGCGACACCGCCAATGATGCGGACATCTACATCACCTTCGAAGACGGGGTGCTGGATACCGGCGCCACGCCGGACGTGACCTATTCCCAGGACGATCCCACGGATGCCGACGTGACCGATCTGGCGGGCAACAAGCTGGGCAACTTCGGGCAGTGGTGGGATTCCCAGTGGCTGAGCCGGAGCCAGATTACCTTCGACAACGCCAACAGCGCCGAGGACCTCGCCGACTTCCCGGTCGCGGTCTCCTTCACCGCGGCCGACATCGATTTCGACAAGATCAAGGCCGGCGGTGCGGACATCCGCTTTGTCGACGGCGACGGCACGACCCTGGACTACGAGATCGAATCCTGGGACGACACCCCGGGTTCGGAGACCGCAACCGTGTGGGTCCGGGTGCCGCAGATCGACGCCGGTTCGACCACCGACTCCATCCACATCTACTACAACAACACCGCTGCCACGGATGCCCAGGATGCCACCGGGGTATGGGATGCCAGCCATGAGGGGGTCTGGCACATGGACCAGTCCACCACCGGGGCGGTCGATATCGGCGGCGGTGAGACCGGCACGCCTTCCGGGACCCCGACGGGCAGTACCACCCATGCCGTCTTTGATGAGAACAATGTCGCCAACAGTGACGGGACGATTACCGAGGTCAAAATCAATGTGGATGACCTGGGCAATGGTGACCTGCGGATCATGACCGCCAGCCGCTCGGGCAACACGTTCACCGTGAGGGACTTTCAGAACCTGACCGTCACCGGCACCGGTGTTCAGACCTTTGCCGTCGATCTGGATGTCAAGGCGGGAGATTACCTGGGATTCTGGTCAGACTCGGCTTCGGTGGAGCGGGAAACGACGGGTTCTTCCCAGTATCTCTACCAGGATACGTCCACGACACCTTCGGTTGGCCAGCAATATGCGGCCACCCAGGGTGGGAACTCTCTGCGCCTGATGATGTCGGGAACAGGCTCCGGCATCTCGATCGTGGACAGTACGGTCAATAGCAACGACGGCAACGTTCTTGGCGCAACCGAGGCCACGGGTCAGATTGGCGAAGCCGACGACTTCAATGGAGACGCCGATTACGTAGATTTGGGAACATCCGTCGACCTGTCCGGTGCGGTGACGATGTCCGCCTGGATCAATCTGGACGACAACACGATCACCGATTGGGTCAGGCCAATAGTGGTGAAAGGTGAGTCGGGAAGCGGAATCATCAGTGGAAACGCCAGCCTGGAGATCATCAACGGAGGACAGACTGGCGTTGCCCATCTAACTTTTACCCTCGACACGGATGCCGGACGATATCGTGCCATTGATACGATCAGCGCTCCGACAGGCAGCTGGGTGCATGTTGTCGGAACCTTTGATGGTTCGACGGTACGTCTGTACCGCGATGGAATCGAGCAGGATTCGGCCGGCACTTCGGGAAGCTTCTCGAACAATACCTATAGCACGTACATTGGGGCCTATCCGGGCGACGAGGCCAACACGGCCATTGATGGCACGATCGACGAGGTGCGTATTTCAACCACGTCTCGCTCAGCCGACTGGATCGAGGCCGCCTATCTGTCCCAGAACGGCACCTTCGCCTTCGCCTCAATCGGCGCCGAAGAGCAGGAGGTGGCGACCACAGACAAGGCCGCGCCGGTGGTGACGAGCTCGATCATGTCCGACAGCGCCTTGAAGGTGGGTGAAACCTCGACCCTGACCATTACCTTTTCCGAAGCCGTCACGAACTTTGACAACTCGGATATCACCCTTGCAAACGGGACGCTGACGGCGGTTGCCAGCGGCGACGGGGGCACGACCTGGACGGGGACGTTCACGCCCACCGACGACATCGAGGACACCAGCAATGTGATCAGCGTGGGCACGACGCTGACCGACCTTGCGGGCAACGCACCTCTGGCCGGCGCGGACACGGCCAACTACGAAATCGACACCAAAGATCCGACCGTTGCGATCACGCTGGACGACAGTGCGTTGAACGTCGGCGACACCAGCACCGTGACCTTTACGTTCAGTGAAGCGCCGACGGGCTTTGCTTTGGGTGACATCAGTGCGGACAACGGCGTGGTCAGCGGTCTGGCGGTAACGGGTGATCCGAAGGTGTACACAGCCACCTTTACCCCCACCGACGATATAGAAGATACCAGCAATGTGATCAGCGTGGGCACCGGTTATACCGACGCGGCAGGCAACACCGGCACGGGCAACACGTCTGCCAACTACGAGATCGACACCAGGGAACCGGTGGTTGCCAGCGCGGTGATGTCCGACAGCGCATTGAAGGCCGGCGAGACCGCGACGTTGACCATTACCTTTTCAGAAGCGGTCACTAACTTCGACAACACCGACATCACGCTTGCCAACGGGACGCTGACGGCGGTTGCCAGCGGCGACGGGGGCACGACCTGGACGGGGACGTTCACGCCCACCGACGACATCGAGGACACCAGCAATGTGATCAGCGTGGGCACGACGCTGACCGACCTTGCGGGCAACGCACCTCTGGCCGGCGCGGACACGGCCAACTACGAAATCGACACCAAAGATCCGACCGTTGCGATCACGCTGGACGACAGTGCGTTGAACGTCGGCGACACCAGCACCGTGACCTTTACGTTCAGTGAAGCGCCGACGGGCTTTGCTTTGGGTGACATCAGTGCGGACAACGGCGTGGTCAGCGGTCTGGCGGTAACGGGTGATCCGAAGGTGTACACAGCCACCTTTACCCCCACCGACGATATAGAAGATACCAGCAATGTGATCAGCGTGGGCACCGGTTATACCGACGCGGCAGGCAACACCGGCACGGGCAACACGTCTGCCAACTACGAGATCGACACCAGGGAACCGGTGGTTGCCAGCGCGGTGATGTCCGACAGCGCATTGAAGGCCGGCGAGACCGCGACGTTGACCATTACCTTTTCAGAAGCGGTCACTAACTTCGACAACACCAACATCACGCTTGCCAACGGGACGCTGACGGCGGTTGCAAGCGGTGACGGCGGCGTGACCTGGACGGGCACGTTCACGCCCACCGACGATATTGAAGACACCAGCAACGTGATCAGCGTGGGCACCGCCCTGACGGACCTGGCGGGCAACGCCCCGCTGGCAGGCGCCAGCACGGCCAATTATACCATCGACACCAAGGAACCGGTGGTCACAGCGGCCCAGCGCTTCAACCTGTCCGAAGGTGCGGCGAACACCACCAGCGTGGGAACGGTGGCGGCCACCGATGGGGGCACCATCCAGGACTGGTCCATCACCAGCGGCAACGAAGACGGGATATTCCAGATCGACGCAAGCACTGGTGAGATCACAGTGGCCGACAACACCAATCTGGACCGCGAAACCACTGCCAGCTACAGCCTGGGAATTACGGTCTCCGACGGTGCCAACACCTCGGTTGTAGAGACGGTTGCGATCACCATCACCGACGTCAACGAAGACGCCCCGGTGGTGGATGCCGGCCAGAGCTTCAACCTGGTCGAGGGCACGGCCGAAGGTACCTCTGTGGGCGTGGTGACGGCCACCGACGCGGATGCGGGCACCGTCTACCAGGACTGGACCATTACCAGCGGCAACGGTGACGGGATATTCCAGATCGACAGCAATACCGGCGAAATCACAGTGGTGGACAACACCAATCTGGATCGTGAGACCACGGCCGGCTACACATTGAGTGTGACCGTGTCCGACGGTGTCAACACCTCGGTGGTGGAGATCGTGACGGTCACCATCACCGACGTCAACGACACCGCGCCGGTAGTGGATGCCGCCCAGAGCTTTGACTTGGTGGACGATGTGGTCAACGGCAACTCGGTGGGCACAGCGATGGTAACCGACGCAGACACGGGCACCGTCTACCAGGACTGGACCATCGTCAGCGGCAACGGCGACGGGATCTTTGCCATTGACGGCAACACCGGCGAGATCACCGTGGCCGACAACACCAACATCGACTACCTGGTCACCAACCGCTACCAGCTGATCCTCACCGTTTCAGACGGCGTCAACACATCGGCCGGCGAGACCGTGACGGTGGACATCGTCAAGGAGACCGGTTTCCAGGATGGGGTGAGCGGCTATACGGGCACGGAGGATACCCGGGTGGTGGAAGAGGTCCCCACGCAGCAGTCCGGCAATGACGCGCAGCTCGACGTGGACATCGATGTGGGCGGATTCGTCCACCAGGGGTTGATCTCCTTCGAGAACATTTTTGGCGGCGGTGCGGGCCAGATACCCTCGGGGTCGATCATCACCTCGGCCTCCCTGACGCTGGTGGTCAACGACGCGGCCCTGGCGGGCGACCAGATCACGCTCCACCGCATGCTCGTGGACTGGGACGAGGCCGCCACATGGAATTCATTGACCGGAGGCATCCAGGCCAACGACGTGGAGGCAGCTTCGGCGGCCGATGCCACGCTGGGCTCACCCGATTCGGCTGGTTCGAACACCTTCTACGGATTGGAAGCGACCGTGCAGGCGTGGGTCGACGGGGATCCCAACTACGGATGGGCCATCCTCACCGACAGCGCGAACGGCTGGGTCGCCGCAACCTCAGAAGACGGTACGCCTGCCTTTCGGCCGAGCTTGAACATCCAGTTCCGCCCACCGCCGCGGCCCCCGGTGGCTCTCGATCAGGCATTGGCCGTGGCGGAGGATGCCGCCAACAGCAATGTGGTGGGCACGGTTGCCGCCAGCGATCCGGATGACGGCGACAGCCTGACCTACACCATCACCGCCGGCAATGACGACGGCATATTCCATATCGACGCTGCCAGCGGTGACATCACCGTGGTGGACAACAGCACCCTGGATCGAGAAGCCACCAGCAGCTATACCCTCACCGTGAAGGTGGAGGACACCTTTGCCATGACGGACACGGCGGCGGTCACCGTCAATATCACCGACGTCAACGACAACACACCAGTGGTGGATGCCGCCCAGACGTTCACCCTGGCCGAAGACGCAGCCAACGGCGACTCGGTGGGAACGGCCACGGCCACCGATGCCGACGAGACCACCACCTACCAGGAATGGACGATCACATCGGGTAACGGCGACGGCACCTTTGCCATCGACGCCAACACCGGGCAGCTCACCGTTTTGAGCAATGCCAACCTGGATCGTGAAACCACGGCCAGTTACACCCTGGGCCTGACCGTTTCTGACGGCACAAACACCTCGACCGGCCAGACCGTTACGGTCACCGTCACCGATGTCAACGACAATGATCCGGTGGCAGTCGATGAAAGCATTACCGTTGCAGAAGGTGGCACTGTGACGACTCTGGTGGGTGGCGCTGCCTCGGTGCTGACCAATGATACGGATGCGGATTTGCCCTACGACACGTTGAGCGTTGCAGTTGGCGCCGGCCCGACCAACGGCAGCCTGACCCTGAATGCGGACGGCACCTTTTCCTATACCCACAACGGCAGCGAAAACCTAACGGACAGTTTTACCTACACGGTGAGCGATGCCGACGGGGGGGTGACCGACAGCGGCACGGTCTCGATAACGGTCACCCCGGTCAACGACAACGATCCTGCAGCCGTGGACGAGACGATCACGGTGGCCGAGGGCGGTAC
>JAEINQ010000095.1 GCA_016342285.1 Desulfobacterales bacterium | reverse complement strand
GGGGAGACTTGGAATCTTCTATACCTTTCAATGTCAGGAATTTAGCTCTGAAAGTGTTTGACAAGGACAGGTAGTAGCCCCGGTTGATATGTAAAATGACAGGTGCCACAATATTCTCTATAAATTGGGTTGTCCATCAATGGCAAATCCCGCTTTTCATGTTTTTTCCTTTCTTTTTGATGTCCATGATCCCCACGGGCGATATGCAGAATTCCATTTGCCATCAAGGACGCCGCAAAACAAATCGTGATCCATATGCAAATTTTGTTCATTCTTAATCCCTTCATGGAAAAGCGAATCGAAATTCGCGACTGACATTTCATGCAGAACAGACTGCATCGGCACGTCTGGACAAGGCGGGGGCGATCTTTAACCAATCAACAGAGTATGGCGCGTATTTCAAGGTAAATTGGTGCAGAAGGGTGAGAATCGTGGATGTGAGAAAAATCAGAACGACCGAGGCTGGAATTGTCGTAAAGGCTACCGACTGCGTCACAGGAAATGAATGATGCGAAGAAGACATTCGAACTGTTTGTTTGAGATGCCGCATGCGAATGCTTAGGGGTGCGGGAGCTTTCTAAGTTACAGTTTTTACATAAACTGCCCATGCATCGCATATGAAACAGTAGGGAACCCATCTTTTTCTGGGGTTGAATGCCATGGAGGCAGGTCGATCCACAAAAACAGGTGTTGAACAATGCGATGTTTGTGAAAACAAACAAAACAAGAATTGTGGCAACCGGAATCTTTAACGATCGCTTTCCCATTTGGTTTGAGCCATCAGTTTTTAGGTGTTTCATTGATACCTCGTACGTTATCACAGGGGGTGTTGTTTTTTCTATTTTTTAATCAGGAAAAGGACCATGGGGAAGGGCCTCGCCTCGTGGTGCCATGACCCTCCGGTATTCGGCTATCTGTTCGGTGTCGAGAATGGCTGCCAGTTGGTCGTCCATGGGAGACCTGCGCTGGGACCAGTCCTTTTCCACGGCCGAAACTTTCGCCCTGAACGCCTGACGCTCTTTCTTCAGAGCAGCTTGGAGGGTCTTCTGGTGTTCGACGATGCGGGCCAGCAGCGGCTGGGCCTCGACGATCTGGGCTTCGGTAAGGTTCAGGATTTGAACATACCGGGCGACACTGTCTACCGTCTTCGGGCCGTGCGGTCCACCGTGACCTGGCCGTCTGTCCCGATGTTTCATCCTTTCCCGAAGACGGTCGAGTTTCGGCCGTTGGGCCTCGGTCAGGATTGCTTTGATATCGCCGGTCGATTCATCAAAGATCGCCTGAAATTCAGGCTGGAATTTCTCCTTCAAGGCCGTCATCCGGGTTCGGGCCTGTTCGACAATGGGCCGAATCTTTTCCTGCTGATTGGCCGTCAAGTCCAGGTCGTGGCTCAGTTTTCTCAGGATCACGGCAAGGGGGGGCTCCGGTCCGTGGAAATAGTCCCGAATATGTTGTTTCATGATATAGCCGGTACCCAGGGATCCGGTCAGGGCGCCCAAGATAAAAATGGAGAGAATGCCGATTGCTGCCTTTACACGGTTCATGGCCCCACCTTACAAAATTCCGAGTTTGCTGATCATATCGAAGCCGATGGGATCCAGAAGGGCGGCCTGCTCGATTTCCATCGTCAGGTCCATCTGCATCATCCAGGTTCCCAGGACCAGGATCAACGCGGCGGCCACCGGCGCCAGACGCCAGACCGCGGACCCGAACAGGACGGCCGGATAGGTCCCTGCAACCAGGGGGCCCACGGCCCGTATGCGGCGCACGGTGTCCTGTTCCCATCTCGATCCGGCAAGCGGCCGGTCTTCTACCACGCCCTTCCGGTAGGCCGCAAGCAGGGCCCTTTCGACGTTTTCAATCCGTTCCTTTCGGGTTTCCATGGGGTTTCTCCCCCTCATCTCGCCATGGTTTCAGATAGAATGTTCTTGAGCTTTTTCCGGGAGCGATGGGCCCGCACCTTAACGTTGGCCACGCTCCAGCCGAGCAGGGCGGCGGCTTCCTGTCCGGAATACCCTTGCAGGAAAGTCAGTTCCAGGACCATCCGGTCCTCGGCGGTCAGTCTGGCCAGGGCCCAGTCCAGTACCTCGCGAGCCTCCTTTTGGGCCAGGCCGTCTTCATCGGCGGTGCCGGAACGATCCCCTGCGGCTGTTTCGAGCCAATGCTGGTGGTTTTCCGTCAGCTCGCTCAAAGGGATCTCTTTGGACCGGTAGCGTTTTCGCCAGTAATCGTAGCAGGCCCGGACGGCCACGGTGGAGAGCCACGGCTTGAATCCGCTTTTTTCCTTGTAGGTCGGCAGGGAGGTATAGGCCCGGATAAAGATATCCTGGGCCAGTTCCTCAGCCTCCTGGTAGGGGACATGGCGCGTGACGATTTTCATCACATGGGCCTTGTACCGGACCACCAGCGGTTCAAATGCGTTGGCATCCCCGTTAAGGACCCGGGCCACAATGGTGGAATCGCTCTGCATTCCCGAAGCAGCACCTCAATCGATACGCTTTGGGCCGGAATACGATTCCAGCCTCCTCACAGCAATTATTGTTTCGTCATCCCAGGCCACGTGTCCAATATCTGTTTGTGCAACTTTTCTAGTTTCCTCTTCTTTGCGGTAATGTTCAAGGCTTTTGCATCTTCTCCGGGCCATGGGAGCCTTCGGCCCTTGGCAGTGCTTTGTGTTTGTCGTCGTTTCCGCGGGGTAAAAAGTTACAGGCGCACTTTTTTTCACAGATTTTTGACACTTGGGCATTTTCCCGGCGCGGCCAGAGACAAGTCAGCGAGGCGTCCGTTTCCGGCGGTTATGGGTTGCCCCGGGCCATGCGAGACCGGCTTCCGGATACGGATAGCCCGTGCATCGGTTTTGCCGGACGCCCTTCCATGTCTCCCCCTTTACACGACGTCGTCCCCATGATTAAACAGAAGGCGACGATCCGCGGCCGTTGACCAATGGCCTGCCTGTGATCTGTGCCGCATTCACCTTGTGGAAACCTGAGTTTAGGGGAAAGTTGACAGACGATGAACAATCCTGCGTATACCGTTCACCCCATCGGCCGGGTGCATAAAAAAGACGGCCGGGTCTGGATCGAGATCAAGGACGCCTACCGTGAGGCCATGCTGGGCCTGGAGGGCTTTTCCCATGTTCACGTGTTCTACTGGTTTCATGAAAACGACAACGACCAAAGCCGATCCATGATGCAGGTCCGGCCGCGAAGGGACCCGAAAAACCCCCTGACCGGGGTCTTTGCCACCCATTCCCCCCACCGGCCCAACCTCATTGCCCTGACCCTGTGTCGGATTCTGAAAATCGATGATCTAAATATTGAGATCGAGAAAATCGACGCCAAAGACGGTAGCCCGGTCATCGACATCAAGTGCTACATCCCCTATTCGGTCGACGCCAAAGAGATACAAGTCCCAGACTGGGTGTAAACGCGGCGGGCGCGCGCTTCGTCAGAATTGGGTCGCGACCCGGTTGATACCCAAACCGATTCAACCAATCAAACCGATATAACCGATTCAACCAATTCAACCAATTCAACCAATAAAACCAATAAAACCAACCAAACCAATCAAACCGATATAACCGAACCCATGCCCGAAACCCTCACCGGCCAGATCGAACGGATCACCTACACGGATGATGACAGCGGGTATACCGTGGCCCAGATTGCCGTTGAAGGCGTCAGGGAACCGGTGACGGTGGTGGGCAACCTCCTGGCGCCGGCGGTGGGCGAAGTGCTGGAGATGGAGGGGGAGTGGGTGCGCCATCCGCGTTTCGGTGACCAGTTCAAAGTCGTTTCCAGCCGAAGCCGGGTGCCGGCCACGGCCGGCGGCATTGAGAAATATCTCGGTTCCGGCCTGATCCAGGGGCTTGGGCCCAAGATGGCCGAGCGGATTGTCCAACGGTTTGGCGACCAGGCCCTTGCCATCATCGAAACCGATTTGGAGCGCCTGGCGGAGATTCCCGGTATCGGTCCCAAACGCATGGAGCAGATCCGGTCGGCCTGGAACAGCCAGCGGGATATCCGGGATGTCATGATCTTTTTGCAGTCCCACGGGGTCGGGCCCGGATGGGCGGTGCGCATATTCAAACGCTACGGTCAGCGGTCGATTGCCGTGGTGCGGGCCAACCCCTACCGGCTCGCCACCGATATCGCCGGTATCGGCTTTGTCACAGCCGACCGCATCGCCGAAAAACTCGGTCTGGACCGGCAATCGCCCATGCGAATCGGGGCCGGCCTGCTTTACGTGCTCGGCCGGTTCATGGACGAGGGACATGTGTTTTACCCTTACGAGCCGCTGGTGGAGAGATGCCGCAAGGATCTCGATGTGGGCCGTGAGGCCGTGGTTGCGGCCGCGGACGAGGCGGTGCGGCAGCGACGGATTGTCATTGAGGACTTCGATGATGATCCCGTTGCTGTTTCCCCCAGCCCAAAGGGGGTCTATCTTTCCTGGTATCATTTCTGTGAAAACCGTGCCGCGGAACTGCTGGCCGCCATGGTCAATGCGCCCCGTGCGGTGACGGTGCCCGAACCCGAGCGGGCCCTGGCCTGGGTCGAAAAACGGCTGACCCTTTCCCTGGCGCCGCTGCAGGCCGAAGCGGTCCGCTGCGCCATGACCTGCAAGGCCATGGTCATCACCGGCGGTCCCGGTACCGGGAAGACCACCATCGTCAACGCCGTCGTACAGGCCTACGCCCGCCTCGGCGCCAGGGTTGCACTGGCCGCCCCCACGGGACGGGCCGCCAAGCGCCTGGAGGAGACCGTCGGCAGGGTGGCCATGACCATTCACCGGCTGTTGGAATTCAGCTTTCAAAAGGGCGGTTTCCAGCGCCACGAAAAGAATCCCGTCGAGGCCGACCTGGTCGTGGTGGACGAAGCCTCCATGCTGGACACGGCCCTGATCTGCGATCTGTTGCGGGCCATGCCCAAGGGCGCTGTCCTGGTGCTGGTGGGCGATGTGGACCAGCTTCCGTCGGTGGGTCCCGGGAGCGTCCTGGGAGACATCATCGCCTCGGGTTCGGTCCCCGTGGTGGCCCTGACCGAGATCTTTCGCCAGGCCCGGCATAGCCGGATTGTGGTGAATGCCCATCGCATCAATTCAGGGCAAATGCCCCAAAGTGACCCTTCCGGCGAGGCCTCCGACTTTTTTTTCATCGAGCAGGAGAATCCGGAAGCGGTGGTCGACATTATCATTCGCCTGGTGGGTGAGCGGATTCCCCGGCGCTTCGGGCTGGATCCCATTGACCAGGTTCAGGTGCTATCTCCCATGCACCGTGGTGTTGCAGGCGCGGCCAACCTCAACCTCGCCCTTCAGCAGGCCCTCAATCCCGGGGAGCCGGAGGTGGTCCGGGGCGATCGCCACCTGCGCACCGGCGACAAGGTGATGCAGATCCGGAACAATTACGACAAACTGGTCTTTAACGGGGACATGGGCCGCATCGTCGGCATCGATGCCGATGCCCAGACCCTGGCCGTTCGGTTCGATGCCCGGGAGGTGGGCTACGATTTTGCCGATCTGGACGAAATCGCCCTGTCTTACGCCGTTTCGGTCCATAAGTCCCAGGGGTCGGAATATCCGGCCGTGGTCATGCCGGTGCTCACCCAGCATTACCTGCTTTTGCAGCGCAACCTCATCTACACGGCGGTGACCCGGGGTCGGCGGCTGGTGGTGTTGGTGGGTACCCGAAAGGCTCTGGCCATGGCGGTGAACAACAATCAGACCCGCCTGCGCCATACCCGACTGGCCCGCCGGCTGCGGCGTTTTTCTCCGGTTGCCCCGCGTATACCGGCATGATTGATCGCTCCTGCCTTGATCTGCCTGTCCAAATGGGGTAATTTCTGTAATGGTCTGAACCTGGACCACACGGCTGAATACGACGATTCTGTTCTAAACCGGTTCGCACAAGGAGACGATGCCATGGCGAGGAAGACCTATTGGGCGGACAGCTATGTGGAGAAAAAGAGGGATGGCAAGACGGCCATCGACCTGATTCGACCGGGCCAGCGGGTCTTTATCGGATCTTCCTGCGGCGAGCCCCAGCACCTGATTCGCGTTCTGGCCGAAAACTCCAGCTATTTTACGGATCTGGAGATCGTTCGGCTCATGAGTCTGGAAACCACCCCCCTGACCCTCATTGCCAACAAGACCGACGATCAGAACATCAATATCCGGTCCTTCTACCTGGGGTCGGCCAAAGCGAAAAAAATTGCAAGCAACCATCGGTTTATCACCCCCATCAACCTGTCCGCCGTGCCCCGGCTGTTCAAGAGCCGGCTGCTTCCCATCCACGTGGCCCTGATCCAGGTGAGTCCGCCGGACGATTTCGGCTGGATGAGCCTCGGCGTCTCCGTGGATATCACCCTGGCGGCCAGCCAGTCGGCGGATCTGGTCATCGCCCAGGTCAACCCGAAAATGCCCCGGGTGCTCGGTCGAAGCTTCATCCACGTCAACGACGTGGACATCATCGTGGAGTACGATGAGCCGATCCTGTCCGTGGCCGAACCGCCTGAGATGGAATCGGCCAACATGATCGGCAAACTCATTGCCCGGCTCATCGAAGACGGCTCTACGCTTCACATCAGCCCCGGAGCCACCCATCAGGCCATCCTTGAGGCCCTGTCCACCAAGAACGACCTGGGCATTCACACCGAGTACCTGACCGACGGCATCATGCGCCTGGTTTCGGAAGGGGTGGTGACCAATCGCAAAAAAAGGAACAAGGAAGGCAAATTGGTGGCCAGCAGCGCCATCGGGTCGGAGAACCTCTACGAGTTCCTTCATGACAATCCCTCCATCGATTTTCAGCCGTCGGACTACGTCAACAATCCCTCCATTATTGCGCTGCACAACAAGATGGTTTCCATGACCGTCGGCATGGTCATGGACCTGACCGGCCAGGTGGCGGCCGACGCCCTTCAATACAATCACTTCACCGGCGTCACCGGTATGCTGGATTTCATTCGCGGCTCGGTGCTCTCGCCGGGCGGCAAGTCCATCATCATGCTGCCGTCCACGTCCCATCAGGGCAAGGACAGCCGGATCGTGCCCAGCCTGGACGACACGGCGGTGGTGGTGCCCCGGGCCGACGTCCACTACGTGGTTTCTGAATACGGAGTGGTGAACCTGTTCGGGAAAAGTTTTCAGGAGCGGGCCCGGGCCATGGTTTCCCTGGCTCATCCGGACTTTCGCGACGAACTCTTCCAAAAGGCCAAGGCCATGGGGTTGATCAGTACCCGGCGGACCCTGACCGAGGCTATCCACGGGGTTTACCCGGCCAGACTCGAGGAAGTCCGCGAAATTGACGGCGAGCAGGTCATCATTAGACCGGCCAAACCGGTGGATGAACGCCGGATTCAGGAGCATTTCTACAATTTGAGCAAGGATGACGTGGTCTCGCGCTTTTTCCACGAAAAGACCGCTTTTGCCCACAGCGAAATGGAAGGCGTCTCCCAGGTCGATTATATTAAGGACTTGACCATCCTGGCCGTGGTTGGGGAAGTGGGGTTCGGGCGCGTGGTGGCTGTTGGCGAGTACCTGCTGGAAGAGTCCACCAATGCCGCCGAAGTCGCCTTCAGCGTAAGCCGGGACTTTCAGGGCAAGGGCCTGGGCAAGATCCTCATGGCCAAACTCGCCCTGGCGGCACGGGAAAACGGCATCTCCGGGCTGATGGCCTACACGTCACCCCAGAATCAGGGTATGATCCGCCTTTTCAAGACCCTTCCGTACAAGGTTCGCAACACCTTTGAAAGCGACATGCTGGAGATGCGCTGCCGGTTCGACGAGCCGGTCTGATTCCCTGTGCCTTTTCAAGCCAGGCGCTGTGAGCCGGACTTATTTGCTTTCGGTTCGCCCGCAGTCAGTTTCCGGGCTTGACAGGCCGCTGCCCGCGGTCATAGCCCGCCACTGCCCGCCTCCCTTGACGCTTCCAAAAAAAAGACTGAATTGCCGCCGGATAGATGAACCGGGTTTAGATAGAAATCCCGATTTAATGGGCCTGATCTATTGACAAAAAAAAGGTGCCCATATAAATGGTATTATTCGGTCAGACGAACGACTCCCGACCCGAAAAATCCACTCAACCATAACACCTGCCGGTATCAGGTGTAGTGATAACGATCGGAAAAAATACGTATAGAAAGGAGGGAGATAGCGGCATCCGTGTAAAGTGGCATTTTGCCCCGTCGTATTTCTTGGTTAAACGCTGGGTTGTGCTGCAGTAAACGACATTTCTGACAAAGGAGACAAAAATTGGGTTTCGAATTTTACAAAGAATCGTATTCCGGTAAGATCAGGGAGATTTCGATTGGGAAAGGTGACAAGGCTGTCACCGTAGGGGGGAAGAGCTGTTACCCCTTTTACACTTTTGAAGGTGACATGCCCAACAAGCCCCGGATTGCCATGGAAATTTGGGATATGGAGCCGACCGAGTGGCCGGAAGCGGCGCTGGCGCCCTTCAAGGATGTTGTTTCCGACCCGGCCGCCTGGGCAAAGAAATGTGTCGACGCCTACGGCGCTGAGATGATCGTGCTTCAGCTCAAGAGCTCCGACCCCAATGGTGACGACGCCAGCCCCGAGGCTTGCGCGGAGACCGTCAAAAAGGTGCTGGGGGCCGTGGACATTCCCTTGATCGTCTGGGGGTCTGCCAATGTCGAAAAGGATGCCGTGGTCCTGAAAAAGGTCTGTGAGGCCTGCGAAGGCGCCAACCTGACCATCGGTCCCGTGGAAGATAAAAACCACAAGCAGATCGGGGCCGCGGCCATGGGTTACGGCCATACGTTGATTTCATCCTCTCCCATCGATGTCAACCTGGCCAAACAGGTCAACATCCTTTTGGAAAACCTGGGGGTTTCCCTGGACAAGGTCATTGTCGACCCGACCACCGGTGGCCTGGGCTACGGTATGGAGTACAGCTACTCGGTCATGGAACGGCTGGGCATGGCGGCCCTGGCCCAGGGAGACGACAAGCTTCAACTTCCCATCATCAACAACCTCGGCAATGAGGTCTGGAAGTGCAAGGAAGCCAAGCAGAGCGTGGAAGAAGCTCCGATTCTAGGCGATCCGGAAAAGCGCGGCATCCTCATGGAAGCCGTGGGCGCGGTCAGTTACCTGGCGGCCGGCTCCGACGTCCTGATCATGCGGCACCCCGAGTCGATCCGTCTGGTTAAAGCGTTCATCGACCTTATCGCCGACGGTGGCGCGGCCATGGATGTGGCCGGGATCACCAAGGCCTTAGACGATGTGGATATCGACTATGCGGCCCTGGCCCCAGCGCCGGACCTGACCATTGTCGAAGAAAAGAAGGCAGCCCCGGCCAAGAAGGCGGCACCGGCCAAAAAGGCCGCGGCGCCAGCCAAGAAGGCCGCCCCGGCCAAGACGGCCGCCCCGGCGCCTGTGGCCGAAGCCGCCCCGGCCCCGGTCGAGGCGCCCAAGGCCGATCCGGCTGCCGAAGCCAAGGCCAAAGCCGATGCCGAAGCCAAGGCCAAAGCCGATGCCGAAGCCAAGGCCAAAGCCGATGCCGAAGCCAAGGTCAAGGCCGATGCCGACGCCAAAGCCAAGGCGGAAGCCGAAGTCAAGGCCAAGGCCGACGCCGAAGCCAAGGCGGCTGCCGATGACCGGGCCAAACGCGATGCTGACGAAGCTGCCCTGCGACAGAAACGGGCCGCGGAACGCGAAGCCATGGCTGCCAAGCGCGAGGTCGGTGACGATGACGAGGCCGTGCCCATGACGGCATCCGCGGTCCAAAAGGACGCCAACGAAAAGATCCTCGAGCGCCTGAACTGGGTGCACCGTCGGGTCAGCCTGAATTGATTTTGCATATGCGGCAATCAACCCATCGCGCACATTTAGATTGCCGCCCATATAATAACATGAGGAGGAACCTCTGATGGCAGAAGTAACCAAAGCAAAAGCGCCGAAGTTAGCCGATCCGGTTGCCGCTACAATTGATGTCGCGTCCCAGCAGCTGATCAAACGAGCCCAGGATTTGGGCATTGATACGATTTTTGATCGGGCCGTCACCATGAAACCCTGCGCCATTGGCGTCCAGGGCATCTGCTGTAAAAACTGTTCCATGGGCCCCTGCCGCCTGCCCCTGCCCAAGGGCGGGATCGAAGGCGAAGACACGAGAAAAGGCCTTTGCGGTGCCACGGCCAACACCATTGCGGCCCGTAACTTCATCCGCATGGTCGCCGGCGGTGCGGCCGCCCACTCGGACCACGGTCGGTGCGTGGCCGAGGTCTTTATGTCCGCGGCCAGAAAAGAGACCGAAGCCTACAAGATTAAGGACACCAATAAGCTGCTGCAAATTGCGCCGCACCTGGGTGTCGCCATCACCGTGGAAGAGGACGGCGAGACCAAGGATCGGGATATCGACGAAATCGCCCTGGAAGTGGCCAAGGTAGCCCTGGCCGAATGGGGTAAACCCGAAGGCGAAGTCCTTTACATGAAGCGCGCCCCCGAAGTCCTTTATGAAAAATGGAAGAAACTCGGTGTGCTGCCCCGCAATATCGACCGGGAGATCGTCGAGATCATGCACCGCACCCACATGGGCGTGGACCAGGATTACAAAAACCTGATCAAACAAGGGACCCGGGCGGCCCTGGGCGACGGCTGGGGCGGCTCCATGCTGGCCACCGACCTTCAGGATGTGCTCTTTGGCACCCCTTACCCGGTTCAGTCCGAAGCCAACCTCGGCATCATGAAGGAAGACCACGTCAACATCATCATCCACGGTCATGAGCCGGTGCTTTCAGAGATGATCGTGGCTGTTGCCCAGAGGCCGGAATTGGTCGAATACGCCAAGAGCAAGGGCGCCAAGGGGATTCAACTGGGCGGTATTTGCTGTACGGCCAATGAAATGCTTCAACGCCACGGCGTCCCGGTGGCAGGGACCTTCCTGCAGCAGGAACTGGCCATCATCACCGGCGCCTGTGATGCCATGGTCGTCGACATCCAGTGCATCATGCAGAACCTGGCCAATGTGGCCAAGTGCTTTCACACCAAGCTGATCACCACCCACCCCATTGCCAAGATGGAGCAGGACAATGTGATCCACATTGAGTTTGACGAGCACCATGCCATCGAAGATGCCGAAAAAATCGTCCGCATGGCCATCGACAATTTCAATAACCGTGGCAGCGAAGTCATGATCCCCCAGCAGAAGGCAAGCCAGGTCGCCGGTTTTGGCGTGGAGTCCATCCAATACCATTTGGGTGGCACCTTCCGCGGCACGTATTATACCTTGAACGACAACATCATCAACGGCCGCATCCGCGGCGTGGGTGCCGTGGTCGGTTGCAACAATGCCCGGACCCGCCATAATGAAGGCCATATCCAGGTCGTCAAGGAATTGATCAAAAATGACGTGCTCGTACTGACCACGGGCTGTAACGCCATTGCCTGCGCCATGGAAGGGCTGCTGACGCCGGAAAGCGCCGCTGTTTTCTGTGGTCCCGGCCTGGCCGAGGTCTGCGAAACCGTCGGTATTCCGCCGGTCCTGCACTGCGGTTCATGCGTGGACAACAGCCGGTTGCTGCTGGCCGCCACCGAAGTGGTCAAGGCCGGCGGGCTGGGCAACGACATCTGCGACCTGCCCCTGGCCGGTTCGGCGCCCGAGTGGATGAGTGAAAAAGCCATCAGCATCGGCCATTACGTGGTCTGCTCCGGTATTTACACCGTCTTCGGCGTGACCTTCCCCACCACCGGTGCACCGGTTTTCCAGGACTACCTGTTCAAGGATCTGGAGAAGATGTACGGCGGCATGTGGGATTTTGAAGCCGATCCGATCAAGCATGCCCACAAGATGATCGCCCATATCGACAAGAAGCGCAAAGCCCTGGGTATCGACAAGGCCCGCGAGCGTGTCCTGATGGATATGGCCGACCGTCAGGCCCTGGAAGCTTAAGAGATCGGAACCGATTGAACCAACAAATCCTCAACGAAGGAGGAACACATGTCCAAGTTAGTTGCATTTGCCGCCATCCAGGGTGGCTATAAAGTCGTATCCACCGCCGAGGGGCAATTTAGAAACGCCATGGAATCCTTCAATGCCGATTCCAAGATCGAATTTCCCAACACCGGCTACTACCTGCCGGTCATCTATTCGCTCACCGGCATGAAGGTGGAAAAACTTGAAGACCTGGCCAAACCGCTGGCCTTTGCCCGCGGCCTGCTGCCGCCCCACGTCAAGGGCAAGAACCACCTGCCCTACCTGGGACCCCTGCTGGATGCCGGTATGGCCGCCATCTTCGGTTATGAAATTCTCGAAGCCCTGCGGATTCTTCGCCAGCCCGATTTCTATATGCCCGGAGAAGAGCCGGACCTGGAGAACGGAAAACTCTGGCTCGGTCCGGCTGACGACGTTATTCTGCGAAAGCGCGGCGTGGAGTTTGTCGACGGATCCGCCCCCGGTTTTGCCGCCATCGTGGGCGCCTGCCCGGACCCGGAAACCGCCAAGATGATCGTGGAAGACTACCAGAAGAAGAACCTGTACATCTTCTGTGCGGCCAATCACAACGGCACTTCCGTGGTTGAGCAGCTTGTCGAAGCCGGTGTTCAGGTGGGTTGGAACACCCGCATCGTTCCCTTTGGCCCGGACATCTCGTCTGCGGTCTTTGCCCTGGGGTTTGCCAACCGCGCGGCCATGGCCTTTGGCGGGGTTCAGCCCGGCGACTACAAGAAGATCCTGCATTATAACAAGGACCGGGTCTTTGCCTTTGTCAACGCCTTCGGCGACATCGGCACCGAATGGGGGACGGCAGCAGCGGGTTGTGTCAACTGGGGCTTTCCGACCCTGGCCGACACCGATATTCCCGAGATCCTGCCCACCGGTATCTGCACCTACGAGCACGTGGTGGCCAACGTCTCCCACGAGGAGATCTGCCAGCGGTCGGTGGAGGTTCGCGGTCTGAAGGTCCAGGTTACCGAGATCGACATTCCCTGCTCCTTTGGCCCGGCTTTTGAGGGCGAGCGGGTCCGGGGCGCCGACCTTTATTGTCAGATGGGCGGCGGTAAAACTCAGGCCGTCGAACTGGTGAAAAAGGCCGAGATGAGCGAGATCGAAGACGGTAAGGTCACGGTGGTAGGCAAGGACGTGGGCGATCTCAAGGAAGGCGAGACCCTGCCCTTGGGCATTTATGTCCAGGTGGCCGGCCGTGAGATGCAGACCGACTTCGAGCCGATCTTAGAGCGTCAGATCCATCACCTGATCAACTATATTCAGGGGGTCATGCATATCGGCCAGCGCGACATCGCCTGGATTCGTGTGGGCAAGGCCGGCGTGGAAAAGGGATTCACCATCAAGGACATCGGCGTGGTGCTCCATGCCAAGTTCCACCAGGACTTCGGCAAGATTCTCGACAAGGTCCAGGTGACGCTGTACACGGACAAAAAGGACGTGGACGAACTCACCGCCAGGGCCCGGGGCGAGTACAAGACCCGCGACGAGCGGGTGGAGAACATGACCGACGAGGACGTGGAAATCTACTACTCTTGCACCCTGTGCCAGAGCTTTGCCCCCAACCATGTCTGTTCGGTCAGTCCTGAGCGGACCGGGTTGTGCGGCGCCTACAACTGGATGGACTGCAAGGCCTCTTTCGAGATCAATCCCACCGGCCCCAACCAGCCCATTGAAAAGGGCGAATGTATCGATCCGGTCATGGGTCAGTGGAAGGGGGTCAATGATTTCGTTTTCAAGGCCTCCCGTGGTGCCGTCACCCATTACAATTTTTACTCCATGGTTGTCGATCCCATGACCACTTGCGGCTGCTGTGAGGCCATTGCGGCCATGCTTCCCAGCTGCAACGGTGTCATGACGGTCAACCGGGACTACACCGGCGAGACCCCCTGCGGGATGAAGTTTACCACCCTGGCCGGTGTTATGGGTGGTGGGGCGTCTTCCCCCGGGTTTGTGGGACACTCCAAGTTCAACGTCACCCAGAAGAAGTTCATTACCGGTGACGGCGGCCTGCTCCGCATGGTCTGGATGCCCAAGAGCCTCAAGGAAGAGCTCAAGGACCGTTTGATCAAACGCGGGGAAGAGCTCGGCGTGCCGGGTCTCTACGACATGATTGCCGATGAGACGGTTGGGATCACCGAGGAAGAGATCCTGCCATTTCTGCAGGAAAAGGGTCATCCGGCCCTTACAATGGATTCCATCATCAAGTAAACGACGGCCGGCCCTGGCGCCGCGGTCCGGTCCGCGGCGCCCGGGGCGTCTGTTCATCAAGACTTGCCGGTGCTCGGGAGACAGTCACTGACAGCTTTTGATGCTTCAACATAGAATAAGGAGACGACAATGGCATTAACCGGTATTCAGATTTTCAAGCTCCTGCCGAAAACCAACTGCAAGGAATGCGGCGTGCCCACCTGCCTGGCCTTCGCCATGAACCTGGCGTCCGGAAAGGCCGAACTGGACAGTTGCCCCTACGTGTCCGACGAGGCCCGTGAGCAGTTGGCCGAAGCGTCCGCCCCCCCGATCCGGCCGGTGAAAATTGGCAAGGGCGTCCGCCAGGCCACCACCGGCGGTGAGACCGTTCAGTACCGACATGAGAAGACATTTTACAGTCCCACCCTGATGGCCGGGCTGATTTCTTCGGATATCGCCGACGCTGATCTGGACACCAAGCTCAAGTCCTGGAATGCGTTCCAGTTCGAGCGGGTGGGACTTAACCTTAGACCCGAACTGGTTGCCTTAAAGGACGCCGGCGGCGATGCCGCCGCTTTCGGTGCGGCTGCCAAGAAGATCGCCGAGACTTCCGAGTTCAATCTGGTGCTCATGAGTGACAGCGCCGATGTCATGAAGGCTGGTGTTGAGGCCGCTGGTTTCAAGCGTCCTCTGATTTACGGGGCCACAGCCGATACCCTGGACGCCTTCGGTGCCCTGGCCGCGGACAATGACCTGCCTCTGGCCATCAAAGTCGGGTCCCTGGAAGAGATTGCCGGCCTGACGGAAAAACTCGCCGGTATGGGGGTCAAGGACATCGTTATCGACACCGGTGCCCGGGAAATCAAGCAGGCCATGGAAGATCAGATCTCCCTGCGACGGGCCGCCCTCAAGAACGGCAACCGGGCCGTGGGTTTTCCGACCATCACCTTTCCCTGCGAAATGGCCGCCAACCTGGACATGGAGGCACTCATCGCCGCCATGTTCGTGGCCAAATACGGCGGCATCGTGGTCATGAGCGACTTTGCCGGGGAAAGCCTCTTTCCGCTGCTGCTGGAACGGCTCAATATCTTCACCGACCCCCAGCGCCCCATGACCGTCACCGAGGGGATCTACCCCATCAACAACCCGGACGAGAATTCCCCGGTGCTGGTGACCACCAACTTTGCCCTGACCTATTTCATCGTCGCCGGCGAGATCGAGGCGAGCAGGGTCCCGGCATGGCTCCTGATCAAGGATTCGGAAGGGCTCAGCGTTCTCACCGCCTGGGCGGCAGGCAAGTTTGCCGGCGACGACGTGGGCATGTTTATCAAGAAAATCGGCATCGCCGACAAGATCAAACACCAGGAAGTGATCATTCCGGGCTATGCGGCGGCCATCACCGGCGACGTGGAAGAGGAACTGCCCGGTTGGACCATCACCGTCGGTCCGCGGGAAGCTGCCCATCTTCCGGGCTTTTTGCGGTCCCGGTAACCACCATCCACTCGGGGCGGGGCCCGGTTCGGACCGCCCCGAAAAAGGTCTCGACAGCCATCGCTGTGAGGCCTCACGGAACATCTGAGGCCGCCAGCCCTGGCATTAAATCGGCGTGCCGATACCAACAAAGGGAGGTTGTATGTTACTGATTGGTGAAAGCTTGAACGTGATTTCCACGAAAATCGGCCGGGCCTTCAAGGAACGTGATCCCAAGCCGATTCAGGAAGAGGCCCTTTTCCAGAAGGAAAAAGGGATGGATTACATCGACATCAACCTCGGACCGGCCAAGAAAGACGGCCATGAGCTGATGCCGTGGGTGGTCGAGGTGGTGCAGGAAGTGGTGTCGGATGTGCCCCTGGTCATGGACACCTCTAACGTCGACGCCATCGCAGCGGCGCTGAAGGTGGCCAAACCGGTGCCGGGCAAATCCCACCTCATCAACTCCATCATGGCCCGCCCCGAACGCTATGAGAAGATGGTTCCCATGGCTGCCGAATACAATGCGGATTTTGTGGCCCTGATGTGGGGACCGGACGGGCTTCCCCGTGACGAAAACGAACGGGCCGCGCTCTGCGTGGAGCTGCTCTATTTTGCCAATGAAGCTGGCATTCCCAATGAGAAGATCTGGGTGGACGGCATTGTCACCCCGGTCAACATTCAGCAGCCCCAGGCCATCAGCCTGATGGAATTCCAGGGCATGATTCAGGATATGGCTCCCGGCGCCAGAAGCACTTGCGGCTTGTCCAACATCTCCAACGGTCCACCGTCTCACCTGCGACCCATTTTGAACCAGACCTACATGGTCATGCTGCAGAAATACGGGATGGAATCGGTGATCGCCGATCCCCTGGACGACGGGCTTATCGCCATTGCCAAGGGCCAGCGCCAGGACATCGTGGACCTGATCTACAATGTCATGGACGGCAATGCCCCGGACATGGCCGGTCTGTCCAAAGAACTGCAGGATTACGTCAAGACCGTCAACGTCATCCTCGGCAACATCCTCTATTCGGATTCCTGGCTGGAGGTCTGATTTCCGCCGGTGAGTTTGCGTTGCCATTCAAAGCCCCTTCCCCTGTGGGAGGGGCTTTTTTTATGGGGCGAATCTCCTTGAAACCGATGAATCCCTTTGTTAGTCTGGGAAACGTCCGTGGGTGCCATCTCCCAAATGCCAGGACATGGGTTACCCAAGCTTAACGGCAAAAAATGCCAGGACATAGGTAACCCAGTCATGGC
>JAEINQ010000094.1 GCA_016342285.1 Desulfobacterales bacterium | reverse complement strand
TGTCCGGCTATACAGCGAATGTGATCGCCCACCATGGCGTATTGGATGAAGGCGTGCAGTTTATTCAGAAACCGTTCTCAAAGCAGGATCTTGCAATCAAGGTGCGGAAAGTGCTGGATGAGGCAAAAAGTTAAAGTTGTGCTTAGTTATCCTATGCGCAATTTCCGCTGGCCCCGGTAAAATCAACCATACCAATCCAATCCTTGACGGTGCAATACAGCCATTTTCGGCAATCATTCCTTGGAAATGAGCCTTTCATATCTGGCCGAACAACCAGCATACTACGCCTATCATTGGGCAGTGAAGTTCGGGGCGATTCAATCATGGAATACCTGAATCATTCCAATTGTGCCCTATCCACAAATTTTTTTAAAAATCATAGCCCTGTCTGTTTCCAACATGGAACGCAGGGTGGTAAAATCAAGCAGGCTTTCGCCTTCTGAGGACGCCTTAAATGGAGCTGTTACCCTTTGACCGAAGGGTAACAGCTTTGGGCGCTTCTGCATGAGCGAACTGAATATTTAACTTCGATCAAATCGGTGATGGAAACAAGGTGATATGTCTTTCCGGACGGAAGTCGAATATGATCGATTTGGAATTTTCCGGAATCGCATCAAAGGGCATATGGATGATCCGATTTTTCCATATACAGGTTAAGCGATTTCAACTCCCGGGGTGACATCAAAATCACCCAAACGGGGGATTCCTTTTGCCTTCAGGAATGGGTATGGTTTTCAAGCGAGATTCAGGTAAAGTGAGTTGAAATAAACCGGAGGGACCATCCATGGCAGAAAAATCGTCGGTGTTCAAGGAGACCTACGCGCATTATCTGGACCGTATCGCCGATGTCGATTTGGCGGCCGTGGCAAAGCGGCTGGGGGGCGAAGCGACGGATGATGGATTTTGCATACCCTTTTTCGGGCGCCCTTACGCGGTGGCCCCAAGCGGCGTGACCGATCCAGAGGGGAAAAGAGCGCCGTTTGATGTGTGCATCGTGCTGTTTAAATCCATCCTCATGTGCCCGGAGGTGCTGCCCGAGGCCGGGGAATGGACCGCCTTTCGTGAGTTCAAGGATGCTGCGCCCCTGGGCGGTTATTTTTCCGCCAACGCCCTAAACGCAATGGTCAAAGCCTTTACGGGCCGGTTGGACGCTCTGGGGCGAGCGGCGGAAATCATCGGCGGGAGGCCGCCGGAAGAATCGCTTACCTACGACCTGGCCCTTGTCTTCGACGCCTTGCCGCGGATTCCCCTGCTGATGCTTTTTAATGATGCCGAGGAGGGGTTTGACGCCCGGTGTTCGATCCTCTTTCGAAAAAGCACCGAGGTCTACCTGGACATGGAGTGCGTGGGGATTCTCGGTGCCCAACTGGCCGGCTATCTGAAAGCGGCGGCCGAGGGATAACCGCCTATGCAGGACGACTGCTTTCTTAGTGCACATTGTCAAAGATATGATGACGTATACGAAGTGAAGGTGCAAACAGATCAAACTAAAGCAGGAATTTATTTATGAACCGCAGACGGACGCAGACCATCGCAGACGGAAAAGCTTGTTGGCGGTCGACCTGACCGCCAACAAATTCGCATCGCTTCGCGAATAGATGCGCGCATGCCATGGGCGGCAAAGCATGTCATTTTGTAAAGCTTTGCCCTGAAAAGTGACCTCTTTGGACCGGCCAGTTCGGCCGGTCCAAAGAAAGTCTGCGTTCGTCCGCGTTCGTCTGCGGTTAATTGTTGGTATTAATTCTGCGGATGAAACCGTTCGGGATTTTCGATGGGTTCGGCATCCGGGCCGGGCGAGGCGGGAAGTGCGGGCTGCGGGCCGGCCTTTTCCAACCGGATGGATGCGCTGTCCATGCGGCTGCGCTCGGCCATGCGCTGCTCCACGGTCTCGCGGTCGAGCCCCATGAGAATCCGGTAGGCATGGTACTTGGTTTTGCAGAAGAAGATGTCGAAAGGGGCCTGCCGGTCATCGTCCCGGTAAATGCGGATGCCGGGAATCGATCCTTCCAGGACAAAATCGAATTCGGCGTTGACCAGCAGGGGTTCCACATCGTGCTTGTTCTGCCAGGGGACGCAGGCCCCGGCCATGCCAAGGTCCGGGGCCATGATGGACCGGATTTTTTCCGTCACCCCGCCCACCGGCAGCATGATGTTGCCGGTCAAAGACCCGGTTACCCCGAAGGTCTGGTTCACCGGCTGTTTGATAAAGTCTGAAATCAGCCCGATGTCCATGGCCACCGAGGCGCTGTCGCCTTCCACCCCGCCGTGGGCCTGAATGTATTCCACGTGCATTTCATAGCCCACGTAAGGGGCGTCGATTTTTTTGAGCACTTTTTTGATGGAGGCGCGCACATTCTGGGCCGCGGCCTTGGCGATGTCGCCGATTTTTCCCGGCGCGATGACCACGTCGGCGCCGCCGGCGTTGATCTGGCAGTGGATGGGGAGCGGCTGCCCGTGCATCTGGCCGCTGGAAGAGGCCTGGATCACGGCCAGGCCCACCACATATCCGATGGAATCGGTCATGGCGCCGATGTACTTCTTCAGGTCCCGCTTGTGGGCAGCGCTTTCCCGGGACATGGCCCCTTCCAGGCTCAGGTGTTCTTCCAGGGCGCTTCGAACGTGGTGGGGGAAGACCTGTTTTGAATTATCCAGGATGGCTTCGAATTCGGCGGTTTTGACAATGCCGTTGATCGGTCGCAAAATGCTGCTGAGCTTTCCGTCCGAGGCCCGGCAGCGCAATTCCTTAACGATTTCCAGCACCGCCGCCTTGGAAAACTCCCTGGCTTCCAGGATGTAGTCCTTGGGCAGGGGACGGCCAAAGATGTGTTCGCTGCGTTTCCGGACGCCGTCGTGTCCTTCCTTTGCGATGACATCACCCCAGATTTGGGTCAAATCGTCGCTAAGGTGATCGATCTCCTGCTTGATGTACTGGGCCACCTGCCGGACCGTTTCCGCGGTCTCGGGGACAGCGCTTTCCATCTGGATAATCTCGCCCTTGTCCTCAATGCGGCTCAAAAAGGCGCCGTCGCCTTCCTGCTGGAGATATGCCAGGGTGTCGTGGTTGCAGCAGGCCACGATGATGTTGTCGGCCCGCAGGTGGTTTTCGGACCGGTCGGCCGCGCCGCTGCCGGTGTTGCGTCCGCCTTCGAGCATGTAGCGCTTGTTCTGCATGATTTCCAGCAGGTCGGGCATGTAGCCTACCTTGACCAGGGTCTTGAGCTCGTCGATGTAAATAATCGGCGATTTGGCGTGGGCGCCGAGAAAGGCCCGCTTGTGGGTCGGCGTCTGCAGGTTCCCGGACTGATAGGGGTCGTGGCGGAACCCGCCTTTCATGTTTCTTGCGTCGGGTTCGGAGACCCGGGCCATGAGCTCGGTGTCCCGTCGGGGGTCGTAGAGAATTTCAGGCACCATGTCATACAGGTTCTTAACGGCGTTTTTCTTTCCGCCCATGGCCTGCTGCTGGATCTTTTCCTGAGCCCGGTGGTTGTTTTCCTGCATGTACATGAAGATGGCACCGATGCCGGTCAGCCCTGTGGCGATAAAGGCGGGCGGAAAGAAAAATCCGGCACCGCCGGTCACCACAGTGGCCGCCAGGAGCCACTTTTTGACCCGTTGCACCGAGGCGATCTGTTCGTCCAGGCTGAATTCGTCCACGCTTTCGGCGGCCTCGTCGATCTCCCGGTTGAGTTCTTCCACCATGGGGTCGATCCCTGCCGGATCTTCGTAGGCGATGCGGATGTGGTTCCGGTCCTTTCCCGGATAGGCGACGATGGCTTGCTTGGGCCGAAGATAATCGCCCATGGATCGTTCCAACACCTCCTGAAACATGTTGGCCAGCAGTGACTTGCCGGTTCCCGGGCGGCCCACCATGAGGATGTGCCCCTTGTTCTGGGCGATTTTTCGTATGGCCGCCTTGGCCCGGTCCTGAAAAACGACCCGTTCGATGGGATCTTCGGGGATTTCGATCTGGCCGGTGTCTTCAAAGAAATCGAGATGCGCCGCCAGGGTCTGCGGGTAGTCGGTCAGTTCCCGAATCCAGGCATGATCGTTTTCGTTGTAGTCGGTCGTCATTTCTGAATGCCTCGTATGGCATCAAGCATATAGAACCTTCCCCCATTGGAAACCGATGCCCGCTTGGCCATTTCGGAATAGAGCTGGGGCAGTTCCTTCTTGATGGGGTCCAGGGCCCGAACGTCCTGCATGACGGAGATGTCGGTATAGAGATTTCCCTCGCTGGAGGCTCCCTTTGGCACGTAATTGAACGCCACACCAATCTGAAGATGATTCAGGTAATTGACCATCTCTGCCTTTTCGCTGTTTCCCATGTTGTGGGCATCAAAGAGTTCTCTAAAAATCTTCGGCAGATTGGACCGTGAGTAGTCGATTTCCAGCTGGTTGTTAAAGAGTAGCTTCATGGGCATGGCTTGGCCTTGAATACATTTATGCATGCTGTCCCGAAGCTTGGCATTGTTGCGGATGGACTGTTCGAAAAGTTGCATGTACTGGACCAGTTTGACATCGTCGATCCAGCAGACTTTGTGATCGGCATTGAGAACGCAGGTTCGGGTCGTGCCGTTTAGAATAAACTTCAAGAGACGGTGGGTGTTGTCGGGGTCGTAGCCGGTGAAATCGAACCCCTTGAGTTCGAACAGCCCTTCGGCCATGTAGGCTTTTTCCAGGACCACGCGGACCGATGTGCCGATGTTGTCGATGACATAGCGGATCTGTTCGGCCGGGGAGCCGGGAATGTTGAGAAAGGAGCGATTGCCGCCCAAGTCCTGGCAGACACCGACGATCTCTTCGACTTGCAGGGGATCGAGGGCTTCCAGGCGTTTGAAAACCGGATCGTAAGGTCGGATCAGTTCATGGATCCGGTCCGCATGGCGTTTCAGGTGGATGTCCCTGGGCTCGTAACCGGGTTTTTTTTGTCTGGTCAGAACCACTTCCGTGGAGGCGGATTTCTCTCTGACCCATGTTTTCAGCCGGCCGGGCAAAAAATATTTCAATTTTACCCTGAATCTTTCCATCGCGGTGGGGATGCAATGAACTTCGCATCCGAGCAGACGCTTTTCAACCTCAATGGGATCCGGGCTCAACAGGTATCGGGCGATGTCGGAGATCAGGTATTCCTTGACCGGGCCGGTGACGTTGCCCTGCACCAACCGGCCCAGATCCACATCAATGTATCGGCCTTCGGAAATGATCCAGATCCGATTTGACAGGCCCAATGCTGTTGTTTCAGATGCGGCCATATTCCGTTTCCTTCGTGTTGGCTGCTTCGGATCGTCGCCCTTAGACGGCCGCAAGCATGGGGAACTTCTGATAAATTGATCAAAACAGTATATGCCTTGCTATGTTGTGCGTCAAGATATTTAGAACCACAACATATTGTGGCTGCACCTGTTCGTCTCCCTATGCCGGTCAATCCCTTTCCACCTCCGAGGGACTTCATTTAAAATGATGGAGCAAAAGCGTCGTATGGCAAGGCTTTCTGTAGCCCCCCGGGGTCGGGCTGTCAGGTACCTCGCCCACAGGGCCTCGGCAAGACCCTGGCGCAGGCTTCTTCCAAAATACAGTATCGGGTAAACGGGAGAAATCTTTAGCCCGTCTTCAATGCCTGAGCCGAGAAATCGGGCCGGAACGCCATCAACGGTGTTCGGCCCGCGTATGGGTGCGTGGATGGTAGATTGTCAGGAGGGCTCTATTGTCCGTGGGGCAAACATGGTGAGCCAGGGGCCTGAGATCAGGCCCCCATCTTTCTTTCCCAGTCGAATTCCCTGCTGGTGACCGTGTCTTCCATGCGCCGGATTCGCCGGTCCAGGCTTTCGAACCGGCGGCGCAGGCGCGAGGCAGCGCCTTGGGGAGATCGCACATAGCTGTCGTAGAACTCTTCTTCACCCGGTGATGAAAAAGGGCGAGCCGGCTCGGGTTTCATCAGGAGGGTGGCCAGAAAATAAAGGGCGACCACGGGCCAGATGCCGCTGAGCAGGAAAATGATCACCACGATGGACCTGAGCCAGAAGACGCTGAAATCAAAATATTCAGCCAGGCCCCGGCATACGCCGGCGACCACACCGTTTCTGGACCGGTAGAGTCCCCGATCGGTTCTAATTTTAAATCTGCTCATCCCTGACGCTCCTTTCCGTGGCTCTCCATGAGGATCGTTTCGAGGGCTTCGACCCGTTCTTCCATGCGGGAGAGCCCATGATAGATTTCCTGGATCATTTTTGCGTCTTCGGCGTCCGAGTGTTGTCCTTTTCGGCCCAGACCGCCGTGACGGATACGGATGGCCATGAGGATGGTGCCACCGACAATGGCCAGAGAGATGACGATGCCTGCAAAAACGATGGCGACGACAAAGACCACATTCATTCTGGAGTGCTCCGTGGTTTCGGGTTTCAGGAGGTGCTGGTGTCTCCGGAGATGACCGGTGGGTCGTCGCCGTCTTCGGCAGCGGCGGCCTGAGAGGACTTCAAGGCTGCCAGTTCAATCTCAATATCGTCTTCGTTGAGCAGTTTGTCAAACGCCTGATCCAGGGAGGGCTTTCGGCCGTAATTGACCAGGTCGGCGTCGGCTTCCATCCGTTCGATGCGGTTTTCCAGTTCATCGAATTTGGCGATGGTCTCATAGCTGTCCGCCCGCCGAATTTCTTCCTGGGCCTTTTTTTTGCCCGCGGCCCGAACGTGTCGCTGTACCAGCATCCGTTGTTTTTCCCTGGCTGTGGCCAGCTTGTCCTCGAGTTGGCGGATATCGTCCTGGTACTGGTCCACCAGTACGCCCTGCTCCATCTGTTCCTGGTCGAGGGCTTCGGCCAGACGGGTAAACCGGCGTTTTTCCTTCAGGGCCTCCCTGGCCAGGTCGTCGCGGCCCTTTTCCACGGCGATGCTTGCCCGTGCTTCCCAATGGGATTCACGGTCTCGTGTCTCCACGAGCCGGCGCCGACTCTTTTTGCGTCCGGCCATGACCCCGGCGCAGGCCGCCTTGAGCTCGATGAGTGTGTCCTCCATCTCGCGGATCATGAGCTTGACCAGCTTTTCCGGGTCTTCGGCCCGGTCCAGCATGGCGTTGATATTGGAACTGATAATGTCTCGAAAACGCGTGAAGATACCCATGGTCGAAACCTCCGGTTTAGGTTGCCTGATTCGAACGGTTTCAACGCACGGATTGTGCCAGTTGTTGAAGAGAGCCGGTATCCGCCGGTTTTCATAGAATATTTTTTCTTGACGGATCGGATGACGTTGTGGTTTATTTGGCCATAATATGGCGCACTTAACCTAAAGGTGGTGAATTATTCATGGCTGGGCGGGAACAGGCAGGTGGTGAAAGGCAGGGGAGGACGCCGTCGGTAGCGGTGGAGGCTCTGGGCCAGTCCGAGGCATTTTTTGATTTCCAGGAGCGGCTCGCCCGGGTGGCGCCCATCGACCGGCCGGTGCTTCTGGTGGGGGAAAGGGGAACGGGCAAGGAACTGGCCGCGGCCCGGCTCCATTATCTCTCCCGAAGGTGGCAGGGCCCCTTTGTTTCTTTAAACTGTGCGGCTCTGACCGCCTCGCTTATCGAGGCCGAACTCTTCGGTCACGAAAGGGGCGCCTTTACCGGGGCGGCCCACCGGCGAAAGGGACGGTTCGAGTCCGCCCATGACGGAACACTCTTTCTCGATGAGATCGGGCTCATTCCCTTCGAGGTTCAGGAAAAAATTCTTCGGGTGGTGGAATACGGCTCCTTCGAGCGGGTGGGGAGTTCTGAGCCCGTCGATGCAGACGCTCGGATCATCGGGGCCACCAACGCCGATCTGGTCGTCCTGGCCGGACAGGGGCGGTTCAAGCAGGACCTGCTGGACCGGCTCGCCTTTGAGGTTCTGTTCCTGCCGCCGTTGCGCGAAAGGCTTGGCGACATTCCTCTGCTGGCCGCCCACTTTGCGGCCCGCATGGCCGTTGAACTGGGTCGAAAGGAGATCCCCGAATTCGGTTCCCGGGCCATGGAGACCTTGAACGGCCACCTTTGGCCGGGAAATATCCGCGAACTCAAAAATGTCGTGGAACGGTCCGTCTACCGGTCCGACGCGGCGGTGATCACCGACATTGAGATGGACCCCTTTCGGGCCGTTCGAATGCCGGCCGCAGGAGAGGACGATGGCGCCGGAGCCCCAAAAGAGCGCACGATCCCAGGCGTCGCCGCACCCCGGCGTCTGAAGGAAGCGGTTTGGGATCTGGAACGGCAAATGCTCACAGAGGCTCTGGAGGCCGCCCAATACAACCAGAAAAAGGCCGCCGGAAGCCTGGGTTTGACCTACGATCAGTTTCGCGGGCTCCGGCGAAAGCACGCCGACCGAATTTAACCGATTGTGGCAATGCACCAAAGGTCGGCCGCCTTGACAATACAACCGGTATCTGCAACGGGTGAAGATATGAAGGTCGCATCGAATCATCGGCCCCTTGCCGGCAGACTGAAAAGGTGGGTCATCTATCTCTTTTTGTTCTGCAGCCTGAGCATCTTCCTTTACGCCCTTGCCCTGTTTGATTCGGCCAGGCAAGCCGCAAGCTGGCCGTCGGTCTCCGGGACGGTGGTCTCCGCCAGGGTTGTCGGCGTCGCCAGGTGGCGTAAGCCGCAAATTCGGTATGTCTATACCGTTGGGGAAAAGCAATACACCGGAAGCCGGATCATGATCGGGCCGGGTCCCGGAAGCGGCGGCCCGGGCATCCCCGGACCGGCGCAATATGTTCGCCGATACGGGCAGGGCCGGCCCGTGACTGTCTATTTCGACGCGGAAGATCCCGTCAGTTCCGTTCTGGAGCCGGGGGTGAACCGGGTTGTGGTCTTAATCTTGCTGATCGGCATCTTTTTTTCATTGCTCGGCCTGTTCATGCGGCAAGTGGCACGCCAGGATCTTTTCGTAACAACGGATCAATCGGGGCCGCAGGCGTGGGTTCCAAACCAAGGGGAGTCCTCTGAAGGAAACAAGGGTAAACGGGCAACGGTGCACCTGGACGGCACCGGACGTTTGCTTGGTCTTTTGCTGCCCGTGCTTTTTATCGGTATCGTCGGCTATATCTTCTGGCCCAAATACCACCCGCTGCTGGAACAGTACGGAATTGTCCAACCGGATTCACCCCGGTCTGAAAGAACCCGGACGCCGGACCGCCGACCGGCGCCGCCGACGGTGAAACAAGCAGACCCTGCGGCGGAAAAAGTCAAGGGCAGCCGCCACGTAAAGGCCGGGGACAAACCCTTGCCCTCACCCCTTGCCCCACCGGCCAAGGGATTGTCGGTCTCCATCGGCGCTGATTTTGTTCCTGCCAGGGGCATTCTCCCCAGCTCATGGGAACCGGACACGAAACAATTTTACACAAATCGCCCCGAAGGAATTGTCAAGGAACCCGCCTACCAGGGCAAGACCCGGCGTTACGGTCGATTGGTTCTCGGTACGGGCGAAAACCGAATTTTCTTGTTTGTTTTTGACCGCATTGAGGCACCCCATCCGGTGCTATATATCGACAGGAACCAGAACGGGGACCTTTCCGACGATGGCGGGCCGATGCAAAACCAGGGTACCGGTCGATTTGCCACGGAAGTTGTTTTTCCGATTGGCCGTCTGGTCCGGGAACTCGGCACGACCTGGGATTTTAAACTCTGGTTTTTCATCAACGACGCCTCCTGGACAGCCGGCCATGCTCGCCATTACAGCCGCACCCAGATGAAAGGCCGGATCATGATTGACGGTCGATCGTACTTGGCCGGCATCGCCGAGAGGCAGATCAATGACGCCGACTTCACCAACGATGGCATCTATATTGATCTGGACGGCAGCGGCAAGTTCAGCCCCGGAACCGAATTCGTCGGACCCGGCCAGACGGTGCAGGTCGGCAACAGCGTCTACCGTTTGGACGTGGGCTGGTGATTCGGCAGGTCAAATGCGGTTACGATGACGCCGATTCCGGCAGAGCTGTTCTTGATCGCGAATGGAGTGGCAAGTGCCAAATGATTCCCGAAAATCTTGTAACTGTTCACGGTGTTGAAACGATACGGAATTTTGAATCTCCGTACGGTAAGCGTTTACAGGGTGCCGTAGATGCGAGGCGCCGGGCATGCAGACGTACTATGCCGTACTTCAAATGCCCGGGAACAAAGCAGATGCGGTGCCCTGTGAATGCTTACAAAATCTTTTGTCCGCCGGATGACAGTGTGTCACCGCGCAATGGAAAATCCGAACCGAAGGGCGCTTTCCTTCCGGTCGTAGTGGAGCAGGCTCTCGGCGTATCCGATATAATACTGGGTATAGAAATACAGATCGACATTGCTGCCCAACAGCTCCGTCAGGGGGTAGGAGAGGTCGAACTGGGCACTGCCGCCTTTTTCGCCGTAGCGAAAGTGGGTGTCCAGGATGAACCCTTCGAGCAGCCCCGTCTTGATCTCCAGGTCCACATACCCCCGGTAGTCGGGCAGGTCCGGATTTGTTTTCACGTCGTTTCCCACATAGACCATAAAGCGTGGTGCGATCATGATGCCGGCGTCTTCGCTCTTGCCGGCGAACATGAAGATGGGTTTGAAATAGAGGATATTGGTGCTTCGCGAAGCGTCGCCGCCGCGGCCGTTGGATTCGTGCTGGGCACCGATCTGGGCATTGGCCGTGTAGAGCCAGGGAAGCTTCAGGTCGAAGCTCGGAGAGACGAAAAATAGTTCCGGCTTGTAGCTGGTATCTTCAAAGGGTGCCGAGTCCGACTTCAGGTCCCAATAGGAGGTCTGGGTATAGGCCAAGTGCATTCCCTGGAGGATGGCGGACCGTTCTGACAGCAATGAATGTTCCCGAAAGAGGCGGTATTTGAAGCTGAGCTGGAACTTGCTTTTCTTGGGATCGGCGCCTGCGAGGAAATAGTTGGAATCGTAAAAGCTCAGGTTGGCCAAATACGGCCGGATTTTCGACTCCATGGCCTCAAGCTTGGTCTCGCCCCCCGGCGGTGGTGGTTCCGGCCGGTCTTCCCCAGAGACATTTTCCCCGGAATTCGCGATTTCCAGGATAACGGTGTTGGACGGTGGGTCTATCATTTTGAGCCGGGCGTATCCCGACACGACAGCCGGAACCGGAATTGAAAATTGCTGCTCGCTAAAGGCGCCCGGTGTCAGGAATAGTTCGTGTTTGACCGGGGCCGCCATCCATACCGCCGGTAATCTTGTCTGCTGCTCTCCCCGTGTCAGTTCGAAAATAACCTCATTTGGGAAGGAAAATCGCGCGACCTTGCTTCCCGGATTTTTGAAAATCACGGTGACCGATATGCTTTGATTGGAGATGATGGCTTGGGAGGGTGGTACCAGCATCGATTCGACGGTCACCCCTTGGGCGGCGGTGACGTTTCCACACAGGATCCACAACCCGACCGGCACGACAAGCCCCGCCCAAAGCCTTGCTGGGGCGCCGGTTTTTCCCCGAGGCTTCATGAACAGGTGTTTCAATCGCTCCATGTCGTTTCTCCAATCATTAAATTCGGGTCAAGAACGGGTTTTTCATGTTGCAGGAACCGAACTGCCAATATAACATATTCTTGCGACCGTGTGAATTCGTCCCAAGGCGGGAAAGCCGGATCGCAGCCTCGCTGCCGCCATTACCATTTCCAATCTCCAAAAGGTGCCCATCATGAAACCCAGTCGGGCCGAAGCCGTCGACGCCAAAGTCCTTTTTTCCGATGGCAGCAAGAAACAGCTCAACCGTTTCTGGAGGAAACAGCCCCTGGTGCTGGTCTTTCTGCGCCATTTCGGCTGACCCTTTTGCCGCCAGCAGGTCACGCAGTTGCGCGACAGGGCCGCCGTTTTTCACCAAACCGGGGCCAGCATCGTGCTGGTCGGTCTTGGCACAACGGATCAGTCCGAACGGTTCAAGGCCGAATTCAACCTGAAATTTCCCATTATCTGTGATCCGAAAGGGGAACTGTTTGAGACTTACGGCCTCAAGCGCACCGGGGTGCTGGGTCTGGTCTCCCCCTTGCTGATCTTAAAGGGCCTGGGTGCCATGGCAGATGGTTACACAATGGGGGTTCCCCAAGGGGATGTCCGCCGCTTGTCCGGGGTCTTCATCATCGATACCCAAGGACGGATACGGTTCGCTCATCGAGGGAAAAACCCTGCCGATCACCCGGAAACCGATGACCTCCTGGCGTCCCTTTCAGCCCTGACCGGTCGGGTCCCGGAATGACCATCGCCGGATCGGCGACGGGGCTGGAAATCGACGTTTTTCAGAGAAAGCGAACCCAGCCTTTTGCGAGCTTTGCGGTTTCCCGATATCTGGATTGATGGATAGTCCTATGGCGGACCTTGTGGGAAAAAATCCACGGCGGTCTTTGTTAGCCACAAAAAAATTCCCGGGACACCGGGTCTGAAGGAAAACCGATGACGCACGCCGAAGCCATATCGAATGCCGAAGAAAACCAGAGCGGTGCGTTCCAGCGCTTTTTCAAGCGGATTACCCAGGGCAGCTACCCGCTCTTTCTGGCCGCCGTGACGGCCCTGGTCTGGGCCAACGTTGACATGCACAGTTACCATGCCGTCTGGCACTCCGAATTGTCCGTCGGCCTGGGTCCGGCACTCCTGACCAAAACCCTGGCCCACTGGATTGACGAGGCCCTGATGGCCATCTTTTTTTTCGTGGTCGGGCTGGAGATCAAGCGGGAGCTTCTCGTGGGAGGATTGTCTTCTCCCCGTCAGGCCATCCTGCCCATCGCGGCGGCCATCGGCGGTATGGTCGTGCCGGCCTTGATTTTTCTGGCTTTCAATGCCGGAACCCCCACCGCCAAGGGGTGGGGCATTCCCATGGCCACGGATATCGCTTTTGCCCTGGCCGTGCTGAGCCTGCTGGGCAACCGGGTGCCCCTGGGTCTGAAGCTGTTTCTATCCGCACTGGCTATTGCCGACGACTTGGGCGCGGTGCTGGTGATCGCCCTGTTTTACACGCCGAGCGTTCATGTCGGATACCTGCTCGCTTCCGTCGGGATTCTCGGCATTTTGCTGACCGGGAACCTGATGTGGATCCGCTGGACGCCTTTCTACGCTTTCTGGGGCGCGGCCCTGTGGTTCGCCGTCCTGGGCTCGGGGGTGCATGCAACCGTGGCCGGTGTGGTGGTGGCCCTGTTCATACCGGCCCGGGGAAAGTTCGACACCGATACGTTTATCCGAGATGTTCAATACCACATGGGTCAATTTTCATGCGAGGAAGAGAGTTGCGGGTTTTCCATTCTGCTCAACCCGAACCATCTCAATACGGTTCAGGCCATCGATCTTTGCTGCAAGGATGTTGAAACACCGCTCCAGCGCCTGGAACACGCCCTTCAGCCCTGGGTGGCCTATCTGGTGCTGACCCTGTTTGCCCTGGCCAATGCCGGCCTGGATCTCGGAGGCCTGGATTGGGCCGGTGCTCTGGGGGATTCCGTCACCCGGGGGGTGGCCCTGGGCCTGGTCCTGGGAAAGCCCCTGGGGATCTTCGGATTTTCATTCCTTGCAACCCAATTGCTCCGGGCCCAGCTGCCTTCGGGAGTGGGTTGGCTGGATATTTTAGGGGCCGGGATGCTCGGGGGGATCGGTTTTACCATGTCCCTCTTTGTCACCGGTCTGTCTTTTTCGAGTCCGGAGGTGGCCGGCAATGCCAAATTGGCCATCATCCTGGCGTCCGTGTTATCAGGCATTCTGGGCTATGTGGTCATTTCTCGCGCGGCCGTCGGCCGGCCGGCATTGGCTGGCGGCGAGGGCCACGGGACCTCCTGAGAGCCTTTGGATACTCGGCAGGATTCATTATTTCGGTGAGGGGAGGGCGGCCCGATCGATCCGGACCCATACGGCGGCTTTGGGCGGGCCGTCGTCCGATTCCAGTTGGGTGATGGCCAAAACGTCTTCCGGGCCGGCGGCCCTGGCGGCGATCCAACTGCCCATATGCCCCATTTTAAGATAGGCTGTCTTGGCCTTCAAATGACGTTCAGGGTGCAGGAGGAGGTCATTGAGGCGGTCGAAATGGCCTTCGGGGGAATCGACGGATTGTTCGATTTCTTCGATTTTGCGAACAAGACCGGACAGCACCCGGCGGGCTTCTGCGTCTTTTTCGTCCTTTGCGGGTGGCCGGGGTGATTCGGCGCCCGGGCGGGCGGGCGTCCCGATCTTGAATTTGAGCCGCTCCCGCTGCTCTTCGAGTTCTTTTTTCCACGATTTAAGATCGGCGACCTCTATCCGGCTCAGGCCAAAAAAAGCGGCCATGGCGTGGTGAACGAAGCCATCCCGCGCCCGGTCCATGTCCGGCGAGGGGCCTATGAGATCGACGGCTTCGAAGAAAACGTTTTCCTGAAGCACGTCCCGGTGAACGATGCCGCCTTCTTCGGCGGTGGTGACGACCTTCCTGGTGCGTTTGACAGCGGTGAGCAGCGCATAGGCCTCGGCCGATCGGTTCTCTTTGAAAAACCCGTGCAGCCCCTGATGGGTGGCGAGCAACGAGGTCAGTTCCCGTGGATTGACGAACAGCGCTTTCAACAGCGGCATGTCGTCCCATTTTGCGGCATCGAGTTCCGCCGGTTCGCCAATGGCCTCAGCGATGCCCGACAGATACTGGACAGCCTGCCGGTAGGGCTTAACCAGCTCTTTTTTAAACTTGCGGTTCATGGGTATTTCGGCGCCGGTTTCCAGCGCAATTCGTTCCATTTCAGCCCTGACCTTGCGGTCTCCCGATGACCGGCCTGGCATCAGGGCTGCTCTTAACTTGTCGAAAAGCATGGCAATGTCTCCGAATTCGAATCCAATCGTTTGGGATCGAATCTAAATGGATTCGTAGGCGTGGTCAAGAGCCCTTGGTTAACCCCAACGTTGCTGTAACAACATGGCAAAGAAGGATCTATCAGGGGATCGATCGCTGATGCGGTGAAAAGAACGGCCGCAACACCCGGTGGCAGCCATTTTCAACCCCCCAGTTCTGCATTGACAGAATCCGGTTACAGCGGCATATGTTTTGGTTTAGGCCACTTTTGTGCCGGTGCCATTTCGAACCGACCCGGCCGCCCGCCATTTCATGTCTTTTCCTTGAGCGGGTCGACCCCATGGAGACGGGCGCTTCATCGGTGGGTTGGAAAAAGCGTTCCCATCCCCAGTCATAATGATCTTTGTTGTTGAGAACCGGAGTTTGATGCCATGCCGTTAAACAATGAATTTTGGATCGGCCGGCTTCCGTCAAGCGGCAGCGAATTCAAAGAACCCGATCGAAGAAACCCCTATCCCTGCCCAATATGGATGCTGGTTGCCTGTATCCTTTGCCTGTGGGGTTTGGCCGGTTCGGGTTGGGCACAGTCCCCTGATGCTGAAAAGCGAAACGACGGTGTTCCGGAAATGGCCGAGATCGTTCGCTTGAAAGGCGCTCTGGGGGAGACGCGGACCCTTTTTCGCAAGGCGTTGCCCCGGGATCGAGCCGAAGGCTCGGACGGGCAAATGGAAGAGCTGGCAGTCATTGTCGACCGGCTTGACGCCACTGATGCGGCCTATGATCGGCTGCTCAGCACCTTGGACAAGGACAAGGCCTATCAACGGGAAATCGACCAGTTGCGGGAACGAATCACGGTCCCGGGCCATTCCGATCTCGGCCAGCCGCCCTTCAACCTGAGTTTTCTCGATCGCCTTCTGGGTGAACTGGCCGCCGTTGAACAGCAGAAGGAGACCGGTGAGCTTGCCGTCAATCTTTCCCGCCGAAATATCGAGGAGCTAACCCGGCGCCTGGAACAGTCTCGAAAAGAACTTCGGGGTGCCATGGACAGCGGCGCCGTTTCTTTGCAAGAATCGTCGCCAAAGGCGATCCAGAACACCATTGAAGAGAAGCAAACCGAAAAAGAGTTTCAGAAAGCCTTGTTGTGGCAGGAAAAAGCCCACCTGGAAAACCTGGAGAGGCAAAAGGAAATTGCTGAACTCAAATCCCGGCGCTATCGCCAGCAAATCGCCTGGGTAAGGGAACGCGTCGGGTTTGATGCCGAAGATTTGGACAGCCACCTGAAAAAGATTCTGGAAAATCGCAACCAGTTTCAGGAGCGCCTGCAAAAACTCCGAGACGAGCAGGCAGTGCTGGAAAAAAAGAGTCGGCGGTTTCGGCCCAAGGGCTTGTCGGTCAAACCCACGGATCAACCCTCTGTGGCCGGCGCGGCCCTCAAGGCGCACGAGGCCTGGAAAAGGGCCATTCAGGGCGAGTTCGAACAGGTCGAGGATATGCTTCGGCTTAACCGGCTGGAGGAATCGGTCTGGAAAAACCGATACGAACTGGTTCGCGGCAATGTTTCCCAGGAGCAGCTTGCCTCTTGGAAAGCGAGTGTGGAGTCCCAGTTGGAGGGATTGAACCGGCTCGTTTCCCTCCAGCAAAAATACCAGACCAGCCTTCAGGCCGAGATGGCAGCCCTGGAAAAACAGCTGGCGACACCGGACCTGGACAATCAAATCCGCGCCCATTGGATCAGCCAGCAAAAAGCCCTGCGACAGCAGGCTGACCGGCGCTTCGACTACCTGGCCGCCATACTGGGCAATGCCCAGTTGCATCGGCATTTTCGCGATGAAGTTTTCGAACGCCTCGACCAGCGGTCGTGGTTTCAGCGGGCTCAGGAGATCGGCGTTGCTTTCGGCCAGGTCTGGAACCTGGAGGTGATGGTGATCGACGACCGTCCGGTCACCATCAGTAAGATTACGGTGGCGCTGATGATTTTCATCATCGGCATCCTGCTGTCGCGCTACATCGTCCGTCTGCTGGTCCGGCGACTGCTGCAGTTGACCGCACTCAAGGCGACCACCGCCTCGACCTTCCAGAAGATGATGTCCTATTCCGCCTATCTGCTGGTATTGCTTCTCGCCCTTCGCATGGTGAACATTCCCCTGGCCGCTTTTGCCTTTCTGGGCGGCGCCATTGCCATTGGACTCGGCTTCGGCGCCCAGAACCTGATCAATAATTTTGGTTCCTCGCTGTTTCGTGTGGGTAGCCGGGGTTGCGTTCTTTTTGGAACAGTTTAAAATGCGCGGCTATG
>JAEINQ010000014.1 GCA_016342285.1 Desulfobacterales bacterium | reverse complement strand
CTCTGTGACCTCAGTGTCTCAGTGGTTAAAGCATTCCTTGTCAATGTCACAATATTTACGCCTACAAGTACTAAGCGATTCCACACTTGAGAATTGAACATTGATCATTGTGTATTGAGCGTTCACAATGGCTTTCTCGCAAAGACGATAGAGCCTTCCCTGGTCCACCACTGGGAGTAGTGGCTTCATGCCAGAGTCAGGCCGCCCATACCCAAGCCCCCCATCCACGTCATCATCCCCCGCACCGTCAAGAGATCCGTGATTCACACTTCCAACGGACCCGGCCATGGAGGCGTATCAGGGTGTTGAAAAATGTTATGAGCGAAGGCAAGACAAGGCAAAATCCGACGAAAAAGCGCAGTTTATGCCCTATAAATGAGCATTTTGAGGAGGATTTTAACGCCGTATTGCCAAGCGGAATAGTTTTTCAACACCCTGCTATAGACAGCCCCGGCATACCTGATCGCCATTGACCCGTTCCATTTTCGAAGGCATGGTTGGCTCGCCGCAGCGGCTGCAAGGCGCCGATGGCTCTATCCTGGCTTTAGCGGGCATATCCATCTTGGCCGGTTCAATGACAAAAAGCCGGCCTGTCTCCATCTCCAGCACCTGGCAGGTTCTTTTGAAATGAAGTTCCCCTTACCGAAAGTGCATCCGGTGAGCACCTGCACCGCATCGGCGCAACAGGCGTCGGTCTCTACAATGGCGACAATCTCTTCATCTTCGGACCGGTTTTCTCCCAACCGCGCCATGGCCGCCTTGGCCGCCCGGAAACCGATGGATAACCCCGGACAGATATGGCCGTGCTGCACGATTTTCTTGTTTTTACCAAAAAACAAGCCCGGTCTGCCCAAGCGCGAACCTGTCTTTGCTTTCTCCTAAAACTAAGGTTTCTGTTTCCCCGCAATCCTAACCGGGTTTTTTCCCCATGGCAAGATACCGGCCCATTTCCACCACGGCCGATCCAGGGTCGGCGAAATGGGGAAAGGCCGCAAAACAGATGATCCGGTCGAAAAAGGTTCGCTGGGTAGTTATCGCCTCACGCCGCCATTTCCCGCTGGATTTGGGCCATCCAGTCCGGAACCGTCGTTTCGCAAGGCCCGTAATAGGATGTCACGTAAGGCTTGATGTCAATGATGGGGCTGTTGTCCACCGCTTCCAGGCCCTGGACGGTCAGGATGTTTCCCTGTCGTTTGACGAGCCGGACCGCCGAAACCAGGACCGGGTTCGGCCGGGCCGGGCTGCAGGTGGCAAAAATCCCTTGCTCGGGCAGATCCTGCCGCCCCATGGGGTGGACCTTTTCCAGAGTCCGCCGCCGCTGGGGGTCAATGAGATGGGGCCAGTAGAGCACGAGGATGTGGGAAAACCCCTCGATGCCGTCCAAGAGCGGCGCCCACCGGTCGAAAACCAACAGTTCACTTTGGCCGTCGCGAATCTTCCGGTGGTGTGCCCGGACCTTGTCCATGCGTTCCTGAAGCGTCAGGCCCGATTTTCCCGCCAGGAGAATCGGTCGTTTGATTTCGCTGATCACCCGGCCGATGGGTTCGAGAACCATTTCCGGCCAGTCTGTTTTACGGTTGTCCATAAATACGCCTCCGTTTCAATTGAGAAAAAGAACACGCTTCCCGACTGCGCCGGCAAAGGCGGTCACCGCGCCGGATCCGGGTCGAATCACCTCCGGTCCTTTATCCAAGCGCTTCAAACAAAATCTTATGATCGACCAAG
Source organism: Desulfobacterales bacterium (assembly GCA_016342285.1). Classification (GTDB taxonomy): domain Bacteria; phylum Desulfobacterota; class Desulfobacteria; order Desulfobacterales; family JAEINQ01; genus JAEINQ01. The sequence goes on along the minus strand of JAEINQ010000014.1, from coordinate 104,991 downwards.
TTCATCCGCTTGATCCGTCCGTTCACGGTTTTCTGGTCGCCGAAAATCCCGACCAACCGCCAGCAGTTCTCGCCGTCCGGTTCGAGGACATCCACGGCTTCCATAATCAAAGTTTCCCTGTCGCCGTCTTGAAGATAGGCATTGGCTTCACACATGGTTGACTTCCTCCTTTAGTTCTTTCTTCAGTTCCTTCTCGATGGCCGCCTGGACCAGGTGAGGCAGGGGCTCGTGGGCCACCCCGACGATCCGCACCTTCTCCTGGTTCAGGGGGAGAAGAATTTTTAAGGCCAGGCTGCTGGTCACCGCCTCGGCCATCTTCGGCGTGACCTCGCCGAGCATGGCATTGGCCCAGGTAATGGCAATGGGCCCCATGATGACATCGGCATCGGGGGCGGCCCGGCAGATGGGGGTTTCGCCGGTGGCCCCCCGGTTGGCGCCGGCCTTGAGCATCTGGGCCGTTGCAATGGCATTGGTTCCGATGGCGATCACCTGGACGGTCTCCTTGAACTCGGCCCGAATGTAACGGATCAGGACGGCCCCGATACTGCCACCCTGGCCGTCGATAATACAGATTGTCTTTTGCAATAGCCCCGTCCTTGTCTCGTCGGCACCGTTTCCCCCGGGGCCGGCCTTTGGGTTCGATCAGGTCAGTTCGAACAAAATCGTGATCTCCAATGGAATCGCGTCGGAAAACAGGTGGCCCGGCGGGCGCGGGAACGGCGATGCCTGCCTCACCGCCTTCAACGCCGCTTCGTCTAACATGGCAAACCGTGAGCTTCCGGCAACTTCGACACGGGTGGCGCGGCCGGTCCGGTCAATGGTAAAGCGGACCGTCACCCGGCCTTCGATCTGCCGGGCCCTGGCATTGACCGGATATTTCTTTTGGCTCTCGATGCGGAGCCGCACCATGTCCAGGTAGTCCCGGGCGTTTCCGAAACGGGCGGCATCCACCGGCGCGTCCATGCGCCAGCCGGCCAGGGATGGGGCGGATATCTCGGGTACCTGGGGCTGGTCGAGGGTTTCCACCAATGAATCCGGAGCGGCCGTATCCACCGGGGCCAGTTTCATGGCCTGGAGCTTGGGCACCGGACGCCGGATCGCTTTTACAGCCTGGATACGGCTTGGCGGTGGCGGATGCTTGGGGCGATGGCGGGGCCTGGGGATATCCCTGACTTGGGGGCGCTCGGGTGCCTTTAACGTCAGTTCAATGGCCGTGAGGGCACTGGACCGGTAGAGACCCGATATATGAAGAAAGATAACCGAATGCACCGCCATTGATGCCACTATCAGGCAGCAAAGCAGCCAGTTTGGCCGGGGTCTTTTTCCCATGGGCTTGGGTGGCACGGTCGCCAATCCTTTCCCCCCTTCCGTTACCGATATCGCGCCTGCCATGGCCTCAGAAGTCCTTTTCCGTTGCCAGACAGAGCCGGCCGGCCCCGGCGGCCTTGGCCACATCCATGACCCGCACCGCCTTGTTGATGACCACCCCCCGGTCGGCCTTGATCACCACGAGCCGGTTCCGGTCCGTCCCGATCATCTCCTTGAGACGGTCGAACAGGGCATTGAGCGCCACTTCGCGATTATCCAGATAGGCCCTGCCCTGGACGTCCACATAGACGGTGATTTCCTTTTCAACCTGGGGTGACGACGCCTTGGCCTGGGGAAGCTTGATTTTAATCCCTTCGTCCACCATGAAATTGGTGGTCAAAAGAAAATAGATCAGCAGCATGAAGACGATATCGATGAGCGAGGTCATGGGCATTTCGACCCCGTATCGCACCCGCTTTTTCCGATGAACAAGCATGGGTCAGCTCCCGCCGTTTTGATACAGGCTCTTGATAAACGTCACCGAACCGGTCTGGAGGCGGGCCTCATATTGATCGACCTTAGAGACCAGGTAGCTGTGGGCCACCATGGCCGGCAGGGCCACGGCCAGGCCCAGGGCCGTGGTGAGCATGGCTTCCCAGATCCCTCCGGCCAAGACGGCGGCGTTGACCTTGCCGCCCATCTGCTGGATCACCATGAAGGCTTTAATCATACCGATCACCGTGCCGAGCAGGCCGAGCATGGGCGTGATGTTGGCGATGGTGGCCAGGGCCTGAAGGTAGCTCGACAGGTCCCGGACCTCGGCTTCCGTGGCATGGACCAGGACCGTTTCCAAAGTTTCCCGGTCCTGGCTGCCGACCTCCAGTGCACGGGTGAGCACACGCCCCATGGGTGAGTCGCTTTTTGTAGCCAGCGCATGGGCACCGGCGGCATCGGCGGTATCGATCAGGTGGGCCACCCTTGATGCCAGCCCCTCCCCCCTGCGGCGCAACTGGGCAAAACGGATCAGCCGTTCCAGAAAAATGGCCAGGGCCAGCACTGAACAGAACAGGATCGGCGTGACCAGCACACCGCCCTTGGCCAGGAATTCAATCATGCAAACCTCCCAACTTGAACAGTGAAAATTGATGAACTCGTAAAAAGTCCCAAATCCCGTCATGCCTGGGTGCCTGCCCCTGCAAAGGCAGGGGGCAGGCATCCAAAACTATTTGAAATGACTGGATTCCCGCCTTCGCGAGAATGACAAAAAAGACAGTTTTTCGACTGTTTACGGGACGGTCAAAGTGCCCCCCTTGGGGCTTCTCGAGGCCACCCGCTCCGCGGGTGGAGCTTCACTCGGTTCGCACCACATCGGCGGTACCGTCAAAATCGAGGTCTTCGCTTCGCCGGACCAGGGCCTCGGTCCGGTCGTAAAACTCCCACAGGTCGGGCTTGCCGTCCTTGTTCCGGTCTTCTTCGACCGACACGACCTGACCGTCTTTATAGTGAAACCAGGCATCTACGGCACCGTCTCCATCCTTGTCCTTTTCAGCCAGCACCGCTTCCTCCTTCTCGTCGTAATGCCAGGTCAGGTTGAAACGGCCGTCGCCGTCCTCCGCCTCCCGCATGCAGGCGAGGTGTCCCTTGCCGTCATAGGTCTCTTCAATGTCGGCAATCCCATCCCCGGTCTCATCAATACACTTGTAACGCAGCACCCCGTTGCGGTAACCCAGCCTGTCCTCGGCCTTGCCGTCGCCGTCCCTGTCGGTTTCGACAAAAACCTCCCATGGGCCCCGGTCAAAATACTGGGTTGTTTCAAAACGTCCGTCGCCGTCCGTGTCCCGCTCGGCCCTTGTCCGGATCTCGTCTTTGAAAAAGACCTTCAGGTCCACGCGGCCGTCGGCATTTTCGTCCCTTTCCATGCGGACCGGTTTCCCGCCACGGAAATGGGTCCAGGCGTCCGGTCGCCCATCGCCGTTGGTATCGGCGACAACTTTTGTTCTTTGCTCCCCGGCATCAAAAAAAATCTGCTGATCCGGCTTGCCGTCCTTGTTTTCGTCCCGGGACTGGCAGGCCACTTTGCCGTTTTTGTACTCGGTCTTCATTTCGAAGAAACCGTCTCCGTCCTCGTCCGCCTCCACCCGCAGGGGCTGGCCGGCGGCAAAAAAACGCCTCAGATCGGCTTTTCCGTCATGGCGGGTGTCTGCCTCAATGAATTCCGGATGGCCGTCCGCGTCAAAACGGCAAAGCATGTCATTTCGGCCGTCGAAATCGGTGTCCTTTTCCCGAAGCACCGGTTTGCCGGCCATGTAAGTCACCCGGGTATCGAAACGGCCGTCAAAATTTTCATCCGTTTCCCTCGCCTCAAGGACCCCTGCGACAAAACGCGCCTTGTCATCGGGACGGCCGTCGCCGTTGCGGTCCTTTTCCTGGACCGCCACCTCGCCGTTTTGGTAGCGCCGCAAGGTTTCCAGGGTGCCGTCTGCGTCCAGGTCGTGGCGGCTTTCCTCGGGAAGCCCGTCGGGGCCGAACCGCACCACCTGGTCGGGGGTGCCGTCGCCGGTTTTGTCCTTCCACAATTCCACGGGACGATCGTCCCTGAAGGTCTGGCGGACGTTGATGCGCCCGTCGCCATCGGTATCCCGGGTGGAAAGCACCATATGCCCCTCATTAAAGGTTTGAACCGTATCAAAGCGCCCGTCGCCGGTGGCATCTCTTTCGATCTTTTCCGGCCGGCCTTGGGTATCAAAATGGGCAATCCGTTCGATCCGTCCGTTCGGAAGCACTTTTTCCTGGCGGGTCCGTTTCTTGCCGGCAAAGAAATCCCTGAGATCGATGTTGCCGTCGCCGTTGCTATCGCGTTCCACCCGGACCAGTTCCTGGTTTTCATCGTAGAACTGGAACTGGTCCATGGTGCCGTCCCGGTCGGCGTCCAGTTCGAGCCGGACCAACCGGCCGTCCTTGTCCAGATGGGCGATCTGGTCGGTCTTGCCGTCACCGTCGGTGTCTTGCTCGACCGGCGCAGGCCCGCCATAAGCCATGGATACGGCTAAGGTTGCACCAATAAAAAAGACAGCGGCAGCGTGTGCAATTTTGCATAAAAACCGTCCCATGACCCGGGCCAGGCCCTCTCCTTTCATTCAATCAAATAAAAAAGCCACGAAGAATCCCGGGGGGTTGTCCCCGGTCGCCTTCGTGGCTCATTGGATGCTCTGTCGAAAGGTCGTTTTTTCGGGCGGCGCATCCGCCCCGGCGCCTTCCTGGCGCTGTTTTGCTTTCCCGTGCATATCCGAGACCGGCATCGATGTCAATTTCTTTCGGCTCAACAAATCTGGGTTACTACGCAAAAATAGCCGGCTTGCCTCAAACGCACCAAACAACAGCTCAAATCAAATCGGATTTTACCGGTGACCGCCTCAGGCCTTTCCACCAGAAAAAAAGACCGAACAGGAAAAATATCCCTGAAAGGCCGGCCATGGCATTCACGGCCGATGCCCCCCCGGCCGCAGGCGGGCTGGTTTCCTTGACGTGGTCACCGGTATCTTCGATACGGATCTCGGCCTTGACCGCATGGCCCATTCCGTCTTCCACATCGATCCGCCAGGCGCCTTCGATATCGGGAACAAAAGCGAACCGACCGTTCTTGTCGGTCCGCCCGTTCTGGTGCTCGATCTCTGCATCGGCTGGCGAGAAGATCTTTGCCTTGGCATAGCTCATGGGCTCGCCGTCGGAGTAGGAAACCCGAAGGCAAACCGTCTTCTCCGATTCGAAATCGTAATGAACCCCGTGGGCCCAAACCGGCGCGATCCCGACCATCATCCAAATCACGGCCAATAAACACTGTTTCATGCCAACCTCCCGGTATTTGATCTCTCCTGGATGGAACAATTTGTAGAAACGGCAACACTCGAACCGCCGATTCTGGAAAAAAGCAGATAGAACATCAACCCACAACCGATGGTTGCCAGACCGCAGATGGATGCCACCGGGCGGCTTTGCACCGAATACCAGACAATCCATAGATTTCCGGTGATAAAAAAAAGCGCGGGAAAAGGGTAGCCGGGGGTCCGGTAGGCGGTTATCCGTCCCGGGTTCCGATATCGAAGCACCATCAATCCGGTCACCGTGGCCAGGGTGCACAGGGACAGGGTAAAGCCGATATAGATCAGCAACTGGTCAAAGGCGGCGGTGAGCACCAGAAACCCGGCAATGGCCGCCTGAAGGGAAATGGACCGTCCCGGCGTTCGCCGGCCCGGATTCACCTGGCCGAAAAGGCGGAAAAAGACCTTATCCCGGCTCATGGCATAATAGATCCGGGGTCCGGCCAGGATCATGGCGCTGATCACCGAAAGGATCCCCAGGGCGATGGCCCCTGAAAAAAACCTGCCGATGCCTTCTCCGAACAGGGCCTCGGCACTTTGAGCACCCACCTCCATGACGCCGGCCATTTCCCCGGCGGGAAGGGCATAAATATACAAGGCGTTTAAAAGAAGATACAAAACGACCACGATCAATGTGCCGGCCAAAAGCGCCAGGGGGATATTTCTTTCAGGCTGCCGGATCTCGCCTCCCAGATAGGCCGCTGCGTTCCAGCCACTGTAGGCAAAGGAGACAAAAATCAACGATACGGCAAAACTTCCGTTAAAGGCAACCGATACGCCGCCCTTCGGGGAAAAATGGGACCAGGACCCGTCACCGAAGAGAAATCCCGCGGCGATAAATATCAGGATCAATCCGATCTTAAAGGCGGTCAGGGCATTTTGTACACGGCTGCCGAAGACCAGGCTGTGATAGTGGACCAGGGAGAAAACGACAATAACACCCAGGGCCAGGATCTGAGTCAGGCTCCCCCCCTCCATCAGCCCTCCGGGGTTGATCTGCAAAAATCGGATGAAATATGAGGCAAAAGCCACGGCCGCCGCCGCGATGGGGGCGGAAAACCCGACCACCAGTGATATCCAGCCGGAAAGAAAGCCTGCCAACGGCCCGAAGCTTTCCCGTAAAAAGACATATTCACCCCCGGCCCGGGGAAAGGCGGCCCCGAGTTCGGCATAGCAAAGGGCGCCGCAAAGGGAAAACACCCCCCCCACCAGCCAGCACAGGAGCAGGCCTGCGGGGTCGCCCACCTCGCTGATGATAAATCCCGATGTCATGAAAATCCCGGTGCCGACCATGTTGGCCACCACCAGGGTCGTTGCGGAAAAAGGGCCGATTTCCCTTTGAAGCGCCGGAGGGTTCATTGTGTTGTTTTCCAAGCATTTAAGATTTTGTGATCGAGAAGGAATACCTATTTGGCGCATTGGCCGGTGATGAAAAGGCCCAGCCACCATTCGTCCATTTTTTTTACATCCTCCAAGATATTGCCGAGGTTGCTCCTGAGGACTTTTTCCTTGTCAGGATATCCCGCATAATAGACGATGGCGATGGGGAGATCTTTGGGGTAGTATTTTTCAAACCGTTGGACCACTTTGTCGAGGGACCGAAGGGCCATGTACCAGACCATGGTGGTTTTGTACTTGGACAGGTCCTTTAAAATATCGTCATCCTTTTCCCAGTTTTCCCCGAAAAGGGAACGCGGCGCGGTCAGTAGGATGAACCGTTCACCGTCCGGTGTCAGTGACTGCTTCAATGCGGCGCTGGCTGCGTTAAAGGCCCCCATGCCCGGAACCACCTCAAACAGGTCCGGGTCGAACCCTTTGAGAAGGTAATAAAGGGTCGGACCGTAAACACAAGGATCACCGCCGTCCATAATGACGACGGTTTTTCCGGCGTTAATTTTATCCCGGATGAAATCCTGGACCTTTTTCCTCCCCTTTTCGATCCCGGCCTCCCAGGCCTTTGGATCTGTTTCCTTTAGTTTCCGCAACGCATCGCTTCGGACCTCTTTCCAGGGATTAAAGGCGACCTTGGCAGGGTCGATATACTTTTTAAACAGTGCAAATTTTTTGGGCATCCCCGGAGAACAAAGAAAAATATCAGCCGATTCGATGACAGACAAAGCCCGGGGCGCGGTGAGATCCGGGCCGGAGGGTCCCATGCCGACGACATACAATCGTCCCTTTTCTGCGGCAGCAGATGTCGTCGAAACAAAGAAAAGGGCCAGAAAAAAAGACAGAACCGTTAAATAACGTCCGGTTTTACAGCGACCTAAATATTTGCTCATGGTGACCCCCGTCTCTATTTGTCTGAAACAATCGATAGAAAGGTCGTAAAAACCAACCGGTCAATATCCTGCCGGTCTTTGGCCTCAACCCAATGCTTGCTGTAGATGAGAAACGGCTTTTTTCCCGGCAATGGAATCCGGGCCATCCCGTTTTCATCGGTGATCGATTTGTCATCGTTTTGGGTAAAAATCGACGCTCCCGGCAAAGGCTTGCCGTCATAAATGAGCTGGACCTGAAAAAAATCGCTCCCGGTTGGGGCCAGGGGATTTTGAAAAAGTATTATTTCAAATTTCTGGCCAACCGCCCGGCCGACGGGACAGGCAGCAGTAAAAAGCGATTTTACAAAGTGCGTTGAAAAAAAGGCGCTTAGAACCGTAAGCCCTTTTGACAGGGCCTCTTCCCGGGTCATCATTTTTTTGCCCTCGGTGGTCTTGACCCGGTAGCCCCATTGGCTGGTGGCGGTTGCCATTGCCGGCGCCGTTGGCGTGGTAAACCGGACCTGGTTCGGTTTATCGACCCGGTCTGTACGAAGCAGGGTTCCATCGCTTCCGTATGCGAGGATTTCCTTTATACAAGAAGGATCGTATGAATCACTTCGTTCGGAGATTTTTCCGCGACTGACAATAAATTCATTTCCGTCTTTATCAATCCAGAAATGATGGGCACTGGCCGGTGTTGCCAGGAAGAGAACGATTGTCATGAGGAAAAGCACATGATTTCTTACAAAATAAGACACTTTAAATTTCCTTTTATAATAGCCTTCCATTGATAACCACAGGACGCATTGTTAAGCGCTGTCGGCCGCGGGCTGGTAGAATATTTTCAAATCGGTCCGACCTAAAACCAAAGTTTCATCGTGCCCATGAAAACGATTCCAGGTGCCGTGGAATCGGGACCGTTATCATCAACAGAGAAAAGATATTCCCTGTCGAAAAGATTCTCAATATCCAGCGATAGCCTGAGCCGTTCAATCCCTTTTGCCGGAGAAGGCACGGTTTTTCCGATGGAAACGTCCACGGTATTGTATGCATCTAATTCGATGGTATTTTCCGTGTCCTGAAAACGCTTGCCCACATAATTGAAAATCAGGTTTGCATCGAACAAGTGTGGATTGTTGTATGAAAAACCGGCCTTCGCCTTATGCTCGGGATACCCGGAAACCACATTTCCCTCATTGGCCGGGGTCTGGGGATCTTCAACGATTTCTGTCTTGTTGTAGGTATAATTGGAGAAAATCGTCCAATTTTCGACAGGCAACCACTTGAATTCAAGTTCCATGCCTTGAATTTCGACTTCTTCAAGATTTTCCCGGGTGTTCCAGTTGGCATTGGTCGGATGGTCCTCAGCGGCGATGAGATCTTCAGCAAAAGACTGGTAAAATCCTACCCGTCCCCAAAGGGTATCCAAAAAAAGTCGTTCCGCGCCCACATCGTAGGAAAGAATTTTTTCCGGTTCCAAATCCGGATTGGCAATGGTCACCTTTCCGCTACGAGTATGGGTCTTGTACAATTCGAAAAGCGTCGGAACCCTGAAGCCTTTTCCCACCGAGGCACGAAGCGCGGTCTTTTTATCCGGGCGATAGACAATACCGCCTTTCGGAGAAAACTCTTCCCAGGTCTTATCGGGATAGGTATTATCATAGGGGCCGTATCCCTTGGTGGCTCCGGTATCTCGCTCTTTTCCGTTGGTTGAATTGGCATAGTCGTAGCGGAAACCGACGTTTAGAATCAGTTTCTCTCCGAAAAGAGGAATTTCATAGTCAACAAAGGGAGAGGTAAATTCCTGGTCGCCTTCCGCCCGGTATTCCCTGATCGTGGTCAGATAGGTGTATTCCGTCTCAAAGTGAACCGACTTATAGGCAAGCCCTAATGTCATTTCACCGAAGCTGGAAAGCACAAAACTCGATTGCAGCTCGGCACCCCATGTAAATGGCTGAAAGTTTTCAATGCGATTGATTGCCTTGTACTTCAAAGCCCCCGATGATTCATCAATATAGGCATCCTTCTCATCATCACTGGCATAAAGAAGTCCTCTCCAGTTGGTTGTTTCTCCCCTACGGGTATAGTTGAGCCAGTATCGGAAGTCTTCCTTTTCACCATAAAAATAGGGCCTTCCCTTGCTCATTTCATGCTCATAACGGAGAAAACTAAATGCGAGATCCGAACGCTCATCGAGATCAAATGTAAGTTTTGAGTAAATTCGATTCGCATCTCGCCATTTTTTATTCGCATCGGCGGTGACCGGATCTTGCATATAAAAACCGTCGGACTCCTCTTTTTGCCCGTTGACCATGATGCCGAAGCGGTTAATTTTCTGGCTGTGGAATATTTCCTGGGAACTGGTTTCGCCGCTGCCGTATTTTAGTGTGACAGATGTTTCACGCTTTTCGACCGGCTTTTTGGTGATGATGTTGATCACGCCGCCCAAGCCTTCAGATCCGTACAGGGCCGAGGCCGGCCCCCGAACAATTTCAATGCGTTCAATGGCGTCTTTGGGGATCTGGCTATAGGCAATCCAGCCGATGCTGTTGTTGGCATTGTCATTCTGCGGCACGCCGTCGATAAGGTAGAGCGTCCGCTGGGTGATGCCGCTGGTGGCGCCCCGAAGGTGGACCCGCCCCTTGATACCCCCCGTTTGAAAACCATAATGTGAGTTCACATCCACCCCGACGACACTTCGAAGAACATCCTCGACCCGTTCAAAGGGGGACGCATCGAGATCTGTCCGGCTTACGATGGTTACACTGGCTGGTTCGTTGACAATCTCCTTCTCCGTTCTGGAGGCCGTCACCGATATCTCGTTTAACTGGATCACCGGTGTCTCTTTGGGCTCTGCTTGAGCATAGCTGTTCGCTGCAACAGCGCCGGATAGAAGTGCCGTTCCGAGAACGGCAAAAAAGCAAACTTTGGCCAAGTGTGTCCGTACTGTATATTTGTTTTCCCTCTCCCGCATTTCCCTATTCCTCCCTCCCGCCTGAGGTTTTCATGCTCACGCGATGACTGGTTTCTCATCGGCAGGCCCCTGATTTTCAGCCCGTTGCCGCACGGCCCCATTCAAATAAAAAAAGCCAGGAACGTGAACCGGCAAAAATCCGGATCAGCCTTCCTGGCTTATTATTGGGTATTTGAAATTTCGGTCTTGGCCTGACAGCGCAACTTCAAATTGCGATTGGGCGGGACATTAAAGAAATATTGCATGCTTGTCAAGGGATATATCTCATAACCCTCGTTGATAGAATGCTTACATCTCTAAGCATGACAGTCCGCATTTCCACAGTCCAGAAAAGGACTCAGCCGGATCACCTTCCGCTCTTATTCAATCATATCACATCACGCCAAAGGTCAAAGAGGTCCGGTAAGAATAGTCATCGGCCTCGGTTTTATCCGGATACGGTGTCTTGTGGGCGACCCTGAAAAGCCACTGGCCCGGGGAGTCGAGTTTGACATTGGCGATACCGTCCGGTCCGGTTTCCTCTTCCACGGCCCAGTGGTCGTCTTTGCCCGCTTTTCTTCCGGCAAAGGTTCCGGTTACCTTAACCCCGGCAAGAGGTTTTCCCTGGAACATCACCTTCAAGGGCAGGCTCTGACCGGCCTTGAGCGATACCGGATCGTTCATGGCCAGCAGCTTCAGCGGCGCCTGTTCCTTACCGGAAAAGGCCGATTTTTTATCACCCACCCGGATCCAGGCCTCGGCGTCCATCATGTACTGAAAGCAGGTAACCACATTGGACAGATCCTTGCGGTTTCCACGGGCGTGGCCGTCGGAGGTAATGGAGAGAAACCCCGACTTTAATACCGCAACGATACGGTAGGCTCCTTCGGCCTTGGGCGTAAACTGGTAAAAGGAGGGGAAAATCATTCTTAATTCGGTTTTTTGCCCCGTTGCATCCAGGGCAAAAACCTGTTCCAGGCGTCCTTCGGAGATGAACTGTTCCCGAGGAAAGGCATGTCCCCATCCGATTTCGATGGAAACAGTTTCACCAAGCCGGGGAGTATAATCGCTGGCGTTGAGCCAAAGCATATGGGCCTGGAGCGAAGAAGCGCATAGCAAAATCGCCAGAACAAGCGACGAGACAAATAGCAATCGTTTCATTTTTTTCCTCCTTGAATGATCACGGACCTAAGGGTTGAGATTCACGGCATCACCCAGAAAGCCGCCCACATAGATCAGGCTCTGCCAGCGTTGGTCTTCGGTTTGAGCCGGGAAATCGGCCAGAGTGCCCCGAAGAACGGTTTCCTTGTCCCGGTCCCCGGCCTTGAAGACGACGGCCACCGGCGTATCGGCAGGATAATGGCGCTTCAATTGGGAAAGGGCTCGTTGTTCAAATTCGCGGGGCATGAAAAAAACCATGGTGGTCCGGTGGGCGGTCAGTTCCGCCATTTGATCCTGCCGTTCGCCGTTTCGTAGCGGAGAGGTCAGGATCACCGACCGGGTCTGATAATCGGCCACATAGGCGTCGGCCACTTCCCTTTTTAACAGGGCGTTGGAGACATTAAAGGAACTGATTCCGGGTACAACCTCGAATTCATCGTCCGCAAATTCCAGTTTGACCCAGCGAAGGCATCCGAAGATGCAAGGATCACCCCCCTCCAGCATGGCCACGGTACTACCACCATTTACCAAGTCGCGTATCATGACTGCACGCGCTTTTCGCTTGGCATTGATCTGGGAACACGCCGCCTGGTTTTCATCTGCCGGGGAATAACATTTTTTCTCCAAGGCCTGCCAATAGCGAAGCATGGGCGGCGAAACGATTTTTTTGCCCGCCGTATACTTCTTGAACTTTTTGGCTTGTTCCCTGGAACAAATGACCACATCGGCTTTTTGGATGGTTTCCGCAGCCCTTACCGTGATCAGGTCGGCGTCACCCGGTCCGGTTCCGACCAGGTAGAGTTTTCCGGCATTGCCGGCAATCCCCTGCCCGGGGAAAAAACCCACGAATATTGCCACCATAAGCAAATTAAAAAAATTTTGTTTTAAAGACATAATTCCTCCGAATAAAATATTTTCTCTTTTCCAAATTATGTTTGGTCGCAAACACAGAGCGTCCGTCAGATTGCAAAACTGATGGCGACCCCCACGGTCCGGTCGGTCATGGGATAACCGCGGCTATCCTCATAGGTTTCGTTGAGTAGGTTGTTGATGTATAATTTCACCTGACCGTCCCGGAAATGGCCGAATTTCTCGAAAACCTGCTTCCGGCAAGCCAGATCGAAGACATGGTAGGCTTTCATGGGAACAGCATAAAAAACCCAGTCATCCGGGGCCACCTCAATGGAAGAATAAGCGACCTGCCGGCTCTGGTATTTGTAATCAAGCATCATGGTCGTATCGGTCAGCGGTTTGTAGCGAAGCCCGGCCGTTACCCGGTGTTTGGCGCGATCGTCGACTTCTTCTTTCCCCACCAGTTCGGATCCCTTGTTTTCGAATTCCTGGAACGCGTAACCCGCATAAAATGAAAGGTTGTCGAGGATTTTCCCGTCAAATTCCAGGTCAACACCCCTGCGGATCACTTTTTCCAAATTGATCCTAGCATCGAGATACTCCATGCCAGGGGGCACTGGGTTTGAGCTGCTTGGAATGTAATCGGCATACTGCCTGTTATTATAGGCGATGTAATCCTCGATTTCGTAATAGGCGAAATCGACCTTCATCTGGACATTGCCCCAGAGCCGTCTCATGGCGATGAGGTCGTAACCGACCCCGTGTTCAGGCTCAATGTAGAGGCCGGGCAGACCGTTGCCGTGCATGTCCATGCCGCTGGTCGGGGCATGCCAGATTTTGCTGACACCCAAAGACACGGAAGTATCCCGCAAAGAAGAGGACAGGGAATCAAGATGGCAGGTCAGGAAAGACTTGGGCACAACGTCGTCAAAATTCCGCGCGATGTAGTCCGTCTTGACGGCGTTGTTGTAATAGCCGGTAATTGCACCGGTGGTCCGATCGGTGGTTCGGTTGTGGATATAGGTCTGGATGTCTTCATATCGAAGGCCCAGTTTCAGATCCCACATGGCATTGGGCTTCCAGTTGTGTTCGAGGAAGCCGGCCTTTCGATCAAGTCTCTTGTGCCAATCCGCACTCATCCATTCCGAATAGCCCACGACATAATCGACGCCTACGGTGGAAATATGCTCGGATGAAAATTCGATCTTATCCTGAACTTTGGCGCCCAACTGATCCCAGACCACGTCCCGGGCGTGGACACCGCGTCGATATCCCGCCTCCCAATGATGCTGGTCATGGTTTTCGCGGTTGTAATAAGACTGGACAGACCACTGGCCCCAAGAGCTGGGCTGCATGTAGTTGAGCCGGAAAGAATAGGCCTTTTTATCCCGGGTGGCATCCTGCCACAGGTTATAGGAAGCGACGGTCAAGTCGGGGTAATCTGGGTCGTAATCGGCCTTGGCCGGATCGTTGTTGGCAGCGAATTCATGATCCTGTTCGGTATACGACCCGGTCAGGGAGATATACCCGTCGGAGGGAAGAACCCATCCCCCGTTGCCGTAGACGGTTTCGATATCGACCTCGTTATGGCGTAAGTACCCGTCTGTATGGTATTTCTGGACACCCACACCGTAGTTGAAAGCGCCGACGCCGCCGTCCATGTCGATCTGATGATTCTGTGTATTGTAGGACCGGTAGCTGCTGGATACCTTAACGTCGGGCTTTTTGCTTTCCCGTAAATGCGGTGTTTTGGTGATGATGTTGAGAACGCCGCCGATGCTCTGGCCCGGATACAGGGCCGAATGGGGGCCGGCAAGGATTTCGATCTTGGCAACCCGGGCCGGAGACAAAAGAGCGTAATCCACGGCGTAGTTGCTGTATCCAAATCCTGATTTTTCAACGGTCATGCCGTCAATGGCAACGATGAACCGTTTGGCGTCAAAGCCCCGCATTTCTACGGTGTCATTGGACGGCACCAAATCGCTCTGACCTTTAAAATCGACAATAACCCGGTCTTTGATAATATCGGTGATATTCTGCGACACGGACGGTGTTTCATAAGTCTCCATATCGATGACGGTCAATGACGGGGTAATTTCCACCGGTTCCGCATACCGGGGTGCCGTGACCTTAATCTGATCGATTTGAACGATTTCCGCTTCGTTTTCAGCTCGGCAAGGGTGGACCACCCAAATTAAAGCCAGGATCGCCATCAATGCCGTGCGAAAAATATATAGGCTGTTGACCCGTATTAATCCAAATCTATCTATCGGCTGCTTTCTCAACACTGCTATCTCCTTTTAAAATTTGATCGGCCCTTCAATGCGAGTACGCCCAATGTCACCTTCGACACATGGCCTGATAAGCTGTGCCAAAGCGTGGAAACGGTTTCATCTGTTCCCGCTCTGCAGCCATGATGGCGTATAGGAGCAACCCGGCCGTATCGTTTCACGGGTGGGATCACCATAGAACGCAGCCATGTAGGCAAATTGGGGGAATGAACAGCAAGGAAGGCGGATCCGATGATGGACAAATCCACAGGAGGGTTTGACGATCCATGGCCGGAATGATAATCTGGCCTGGAAGCATCCCTTCTGGGAACCGCTTCATTCCGGGGGGCAGCAGTCTCCCTTCGCCAAAGGCCTGCTGCCCCTCCTCTTTTTTTAAATGACCAAACCGTTACGACCTGAAAGCGGCCGCAAAACTGCCACACCCCCTTTCCATGTTTATTTGACAACAAAAAAAGCCAGGAAGAGAACCGGTAAAAATCCGGATCAGCCTTCCTGGCTTATGCTGGTTATGTAAATTGTCGCTATGGCGGATTACAGTTGCAACTTCGCGCTGCAATTGGGCGTGAAGTTATGGGAAGTTGTTTTCTTTGTCAAGATATATCTCTTAACCCCTGTCCGAAATCGACTACCGGGGCCAGGGGGACTTCCGGATAGATCTGCCCTTGTTTGGGGGGCATGGAGTTGTAGACCCAGTCGATGGGAACCCGCCCGACCCTTCCGAAGGGGCCGATTCCGAGGTCGGAAAAAGACCCGCGGACCAGGACGCTCTCCATCTTCAGGGTCAGGGCAAAGACGGCAACCGGAGCGCCTATGGGAATAGACCGGATCTCGGTGCCATAGGCCAGGGAAGAAAAAATCAGGTTGTCGGCGCTGGCCGCCTGGCACTGGATGATCGGAATCAACCGGGGGAACCCGTCTTCGGCAATGTAGGCGATGAATTTCAGGGCCGCCATGTCGTTAAAGACCCCACGGGCCCATGGTTTTAAAACCTCTTTGCCATGACCGCCCCCCAGCCTGGCCAGCCGGGTTGCCAGGGTGGCGGCCACGATCCCGGCCATGGGAAGTTTTTCCTGGCCGCCGGTTTCCTTCAGATCCATGTAATGGACGGTATGGATGCCGAAGTAGGCATTGTACCGGAACATGGGTAGGTTATTGTAGAGTTCGAAATCCTTGCCGATGGTCTCCGTATGGGTCCAGGCCGCCGTGCCCCGCCACAACCGCTTGTCCATGGTCAGGACCAGAAAACCGGCCCGCGGGTTTCCCCGCACATTGACCTTGCTGCGGCCTTCACTGAACTGTCCCCACATGAGACGGTCGGCCGAGCGGGCGCGAAGGGTGGTGATCAGGGTGATGTGGGGCAATCCCTGGCCATCGACAGTGGCCAGCAGGCCGACCTTGGCCTCGGGCTCAAAGGCGCGAATGTCTTCGGGTGTCAGGGTGGTTCGCTTTTCCATGGCCTGTCTCCTGGGTGTAAGCCGCTAACGCCAAGAACGGTCAACGGTTCAAATGTGGCTCTCACAAATAGTCGCCGACTTGATCCCTTTTTGAATTTACCACGAAGAGCCGGAAGTACACGAAGATATAATTATTGCACTTCTTCGTGTTCTTCGTGGTGAAAAATAGCCTTAATAAATGACAATCACGATTGGTTCTTGTTTTTCATTGGAAGTTGTTGCCTTTCAGCCATCGGCCCGACACCCGTCGATGATCCGAAGCGCCGGCTGGGAAGATCTTTCCGGTTCGTCCGCGCAGACCGCTTCTTCGGATCGGACCGATCCGCTCCATTGAACACGCTCCGGATCGTCCACACGAGACCGGGCCAGGGCACAGAGTCTGGTCATGCGCGCCTCGGTCATAAGTTTGGCGTCGTGAAAAGCCCAGTTGAGATCCAGTCGGGAATATTTGTCCCGGCAGAGATTGTTGAAAGCACAAAGTTCCCAGCGATCCATGCCGTCAGCAAGGTGGCGGTGGATAAATTCCCCGATGCCGGCGATGTTTTCCTCGCTGTCCGTGGCGCCCGGGATAACCGGGGTGCGGATCCACAATTTGTCAGGACACCCATGGTCTTCTCTCCAGCCTCGGATGAAGAGCAGGTTTTCGAGAATCTTCTTGTTTCCCTTTCCCGTGTAACGGCGGTGTTCCTCCGAATCGATCAACTTCATGTCGAAGAGCAGCAGGTCAGTATGGGGAAGGATCTTCTCGTAGGCTTGCCAGCTCACCTGGCCGCAGGTGTCCAGGGCCGTATGCACCCCCTGGGCACGGCATCGTTTGAAAAAATCGGCGACAAAATCGGCCTGGAGGGCCGCCTCGCCGCCTGACGCGGTGATGCCGCCGCCCGATGTTTCAAAATAGACCCGGTCCTTGAGCACTTCGTGGACCAGGTCGTCAACGGTCCAGGTCTTCCCCATGATCTCCAGGGCGGTGGATGGGCATTCTTCGGCACAGGTGCCGCATCCCTTGCAGCGGCCGCGATCAATGATGATTCCGTCGGGGGAGGCGGAAAGCGCCTTTTCCGGACAAACGGTCAGGCAGGAGTGACAACCGATGCACCGGTTCCCGATCCACTGGAGCTGAGCCCTGGCGGAAATGCTCTCGGGGTTATGGCACCAGGTGCAGCCCAACGAACATCCTTTAAAGAAAACCGTGGTGCGAATCCCCGGCCCGTCTTCGGTGCTCATCCGCTGGATTTCCAGCACCATGGCGGTTTTTTCTTTTTCTTCTCCAGGGTTCATGGTCACCGGTTTCCGTTCATCCCTGTATATTTCAGCGGAATCGCTTACCTTCGCGGCAGGATGCCGCTCCCACAGTTAAAGTCGGGTGCCGTGCTTCGTTTATTTCGAATCAATTCGTTCAAGTTCAAGGCGCCCGTGTTTCGCGGCATGAGGCGTGGTTTATCCACGCCGCAATGCACGCGGAATACGGGCAACGCAGAAATTGGGCGAATTGGTTTGAAATCAAAATCCTTCATGGCTGAGCCTGGCTATGACCTCATCCTGCAGCTCACGTCCGATACTGGTAAAATAGGCATTGTAGCCTGTGATCCGCACCAGCAGGTGACGATAATCCTTGGGGTTCACCTGGGCCTCGCGAAGGGTGGCCGGATCGAGCATATTGATCTGGAGGGCTGTACCGCCGTTTTCCACATACCCCCTCAAGAATCCCTTGAATTTATTTCGGTGTTCGGGGTCTCTGAGCATGGACGGGTTGAAGGTAATGGTGTGGCTGGCGCCATTGGGCAGGCAGTTGAAAAAACCCTGCCAGTCACCTT
Source organism: Desulfobacterales bacterium (assembly GCA_016342285.1). Classification (GTDB taxonomy): domain Bacteria; phylum Desulfobacterota; class Desulfobacteria; order Desulfobacterales; family JAEINQ01; genus JAEINQ01. Next base: position 87,019 of record JAEINQ010000014.1, on the reverse strand, counting down.
CACCGCCGGCCGCCTTGCCGCCCAGCACCTTGCCCACGCTGTTGGCATTGGCTGTGGGGCCGTTGATGTCCGCGCCGTTGGAGGGGCAGATGGCATTGGAGAGAAACTGCCCCTTGATTCGCCCGTCCGGGCTCGCCGGCAGGATGAACCCGTCGCCCACCCAGTAGTTCCAGCTCAGCATGCCGGGCCGAAACTGCCGTCCGGTGGACCGGGTCTTGTACTTCCAGGCCTCCTCGGTCCAAAGATCCATAACGCTTCGGGCCATGGCATCGGCTGCATCGTCGTCGCGGCCGTATTTGGGGGCCTTGTTCTTGGCCATGGCCTGAAGTTTTTCGTACCCTTTCCAATTGGCCCGCAGGGCGTCTACCAGTTCTTCCAGGGTGCAGGCCTTCTTCTCGTAGACCAGATCATTGACCGCCAGCAGGGAATCGACCGTCGTGGCAAAGGTCACCGCCTCCACCGTGACAAAATTAAGCTCCGCCCCCCCGTGGGTAATGTCCATCCCCTTTTCGGCACAGCCTCTGACCAGGCAGGAGACGTAAGGGGTCGGGGAAAATTCGGCCCGCACCGACTCGCTGGCCTCGTAGAGATCCACGATTTTTTTCAGAATGTGCCGGGTCTGGACAGCGTAGGCCGTCCAGAAGTCGTCCCAGGTCTTCAGATCAGATATGGCGCCGGTGACAGCACCGTCCTGTTCCACCGGGTCGGTTTTTCCGGTGATGGGATCGGTAAAGGGGAGAAGGTCTTTGCCGTTGTTCAAAGCCAGTTCCACAGCCTTGAGCAGGTTGAGGTTACAGTCCACGGTGCCGCTTCGGTCGTTGCCCACCATGGTGTTTTCCAGGCATCCGACCGGTGCGTATTCATAAACATTGTCCGGATGGATCAGGTCCTGCACCCCGGCCCGCCGGGCCTCGACCAGCATACCGGCCATGGAGCGTTCGTCGAAGTTGAGCAGAAAGGGTGCCCCCTGGCTAGAAGCCACCATGGAGACCACCGTGTCCAGAAGCGGTTCGGGGCTGTTGCGGTGAAGCCGGACGTTGGGCTTGGGCTCCAGGATCGGAGACATCTCGTCGATGACTTCCAGAAAGACATAGGTCAGGTCATTGGTCATGTCCCGGCCTCCGGCCCCCATCCCCGAAAGGGTGATGAGTTGGCCGTAGCCGGCGGTGATCCCCTGGTTGCCCGTCTGAATCATGGCGTCGTAGACGGTGTTGGCGTGAATCCAGAAGCACTTGAGGATCTCTTTGCCGAACTCCCGGTCCATGCCATCTGCCATGGACCGCTCCCAAAAAGGAAGCAGGTACTGGTCGATCCGACCGAAGGAAACACCGGCGCCGGGGTAGTTTTCGTCGCTTAAGACCAGCATATGGGTCAGCCACAGGGCCTGGACCGCCTCCCAGAAGGTTTCGGCCGGCTCCCAGGGGACCCGGGCCAGGATATCGGCCATTTGAGCCAGCTCTTTTCTTCTCTCGGCGTCCTTTTCCTGGGCGGCCATCTTGCGGCAAAGCCGGGAATATTTCGCGGCCAGATCCCCGGGCAGGGTGGCGGCCGTCATCATGGCCCGAAGCTGGGCGCCCCGGGCACCGTTGCGATCCGTTTCGCAAAGGGCCTTGTATTCGGCTTCGATCTTTCCGTGAATCCCCTTCCAGCCTTCACGCAGCACCCTTTCGTAACCGGGAATCAGGTGGCCGGAAGTGGCGCCAGCATTGCCGTATCCGTGGTCGTGGAACCATTTCATGGCCGTTGCCGCCCCGTCCTTGCCGTTGATCCGGGCGTTTCGGGCCGCGGCCTCGGCTTCGGTCCAGCACCGGGATACCTGGAGGTTAAACCGGGCACCGGCCACAAGATCGCCCGGCAGGATTTCCTGGGGAACCCGGTTGACCATCACTTCCCGAATGAACCACGCCCGCCTTTCGGCCACCGACCCGTCCCAGAAGCCATCGGGCAGGTCCACCCTGGCCGCGGCCTGCTTGAAGGAGGCATTGAAGGTGGGAATAAACGCATAGGCTTCGGGAACGATGTAAAAGGTAATCTCGTCAAAGACGACGTCCCAGGTCGTCCCCGTGGTAAAGGCGGCAAACTCGTTGTTCCAGGCGCGCTGGATCCCCTTAAAATAGTAGTCCCTCAGCCAGGCAATCCTGGGGGAAAGATTTTTCGGGGTCTTGACGGTTTCACTGATCTTCTCGGCGGCGGCAACGTTCATGGTCCACCTCTCATTTTGGAGTCTGTTCACGAAATCCTGTGTATCCTGTAAGTCCTGTCTTTGTGGTAAATTAGAACTTTTTACGAGTACATCAACTTTGATGCTTTCGTAAAAAATCGCCAACATGCCCACTTTTTAATTAACCACGAAGCACACGAAGCTGAAATCATTATATATTGTTTTATAATCCTTCGAGCTCTTCGTGCTCTTCGTGGTGAAAATAGACTTTTTACGGGGCTGTCAACTTTGGGCTTTTGCCTTGTCGATGACCTCGTGAAGCAGCCGCCGGCCATGATCGAGCATGCGGCCCATGGCGTCCTCGGCTGCGATCGCATCCCGGTCTTTCATGGCCGCCAGGATCTCCCGGTGAAAGTCCAGAACCGTGGATGTCACCCGGGCAACCGTATAGAACTGTCCGGCCAGGTGATGGTAGATCTGCCGGAAGGAATTGAGCAGCAGCGGGTAGAGGTCGTTGCCCGAGGCCATGGCCAGGGCGTGGTGAAATTCAAAATCGAGTTCGGAAAAAGCATCCGGGTCTGCCAGGGCCTTTTCTTCGGAGGAAACGATATCGCCAATGGCGCCTAACTGGTCCCGAGTGCCGTGCCGGGCCGCCAGCCGGACGATCTCCGCCTCGAAAAGGTGGCGCATGTCCAGAAGGTTTTCCAGCAGGGACGGATCGAGCCCCCCCTGGTAATTGACCAGGGAGTTGAGGAGGGCCAGGGACCCTTCCTTTCGGAAATCGTTGACCACGGTCCCTTTTCTTGGCCATATGGTCACCAACCCCTTGGTGGCCAGTTCCAACAGGCCTTCGTGGACCACCGGGCGACTGACGCCGAGGCGAATCGCCAGTTCCCGCTCAGATGGCAGTTTCTCGCCGATGGAGACGTCTCCGGAAAGGATCAGTTGTTCGAAACGTGAAACAAAGACATCCTTGAGGCTGTCTGCTTTTAACGGTTGGAGCAGTTGAATCATGGGTTGCGTCCCCCGATGGAATGTGCTACTTGACGGCTGGTGGTCTTACCACCAACCACACTAACCGAAGCGACCAAGCCCGTCAACCCCAAATCGGCCATGGAATCCGACAGCGATCGCTGGCCGGTCGACCCAAGGACGGCCCCATGAACAAACCACCGCTGGCCCGACGGTTTCTCCTTCCGCTGATCCTTGCCGTAGGCACCCTTGCCCTTTCCGGCGCTATTTACCACGGGGCCGCCGGCATGACGCCGGGCCCCCTCCGAAGCGCCCTCATCGGCATGTTCGGCCCCCTGCTCTTTGGGTCCATCTGGTTTTTCGCCTTTATCGGACCGCCTCTAGCCTACCGGCTCGGTGCCGGATTTGTCGAACGGCTCGTCATCGCCTTTGCCAACCCCATCATCTGGATCGTCCAGGTGGAATTGAGACTGGCCTGCCAGTTCACCGGGGTGGAACTGATCTATTTCCTCTTTCTGCCCTGGCTCTTCGGCCTGATCTGCGTCACCTTGCTGGAATTTTCCCTGTCCGAACTGGTCTGCCGGGTGGTGCACAGGCGCCTTACCGGTATGCCGATCAAGGTTTTTCACCCGGCGGTCGTCCTTTGCCTGACCGCCGGTATTACCGGCCTTTATTTCGGACTGATTCGCGGCCAGGAATGGGTGTATATGGTGGTTCATCATTATTCCGTTCATGCCATGTAATTGCATGACATTGGTGGGCCTAATTTCATATTGTCAGAAATACACAGATCCAACTTTATTCTGAACCGCAGAAGGACGCAGACCATCGCAGACGGAAAAGCTTGTCGGCGGTCGGGACCGCCAACAAATTCGCATCGCTTCGCGAATGGACCTGCAGATCCTGAGCAAAAGGGTGTTACCTTTTACCGATTTCGCCACGCAGGGCCACCTCTTTGAACCGGCCAGGTCGGCCGGTTCAAAAAAGTCTGCGAGTGTCTGCGAGAGTCTGCGGTTAATCAAATTATATGCACCGTGACAAAGCGATTCGCGGGAAGGCATCGAATCGGGGAGGAAGGTTATGGACAACGGTTTTAAACGGCCGGTCTCAAGACGCGAGGCCATGAAAATTCTCGGCGGTGCGGCACTGGCCGGTGCCGGCGGCCTTCTTTCCCCACCAGGGCTTTTCGCCCGGCAGGCCGGAAAGCGCCCCAACATCATTTTCATCCTCACCGACGACCACCGGTGGGACTGCCTGGGCGCCATGGGTCACCCCTTCCTCCAGACTCCGAACATGGACCGGCTGGCCGGCGAGGGGGTCCTGTTCGAAAATGCCTTTGTTACCACCTCCCTTTGCAGCCCCAGCCGGGCCAGCTTCCTCACCGGCCAGTACGCCTCGGTCCACGGCGTAAAAAACAACTTCTGCCGCTGGGACGAAAAGCGGAACATCACGTTCATGGACCACCTCAAGAGAGTCGGCTACGACACGGCCTTTATCGGCAAGTGGCACATGCCCGGCGGCGGCCTGCCCAACCTGCCCGGTGTAGACCAGTTTGTCTCCTTTACCCGAAAGGACGGCCAGGGGGACTATTACGACTGTCCCATCTACGTGAACCACAAGCTCACGCCCAATAGAAAACCGTATATCACCGAAGAACTCACCGATTACGCCTTGGATTTTGTCAACACAGACCGGGAGAACCCCTTTTGCCTCTATCTCTCCCACAAGGCGGTCCATCACGACTGGCGGCCGCCCAAGCACCTGAAAGGCAAATATGACGATGCCGATCTCTCCCACCTGGCGCCGGAATCGGACAAATACAACACCTGGACCCATCTGAACTGGCTCGAAGGGACCATGAACGACATGCACACCACCTACCGCCGGTACTGCGAATGCCTGGAATCGGTGGATGAGCAGGTGGGCCGGCTTCTTACCGCCCTTGAAAAACGCGGGGTGTTAGACGACACGGTCATCGTCTATGCCGGTGACAACGGGTATATCTGGGGGGAACACCGCCTCTATGCAAAGCATTACCCCTATGAAGAGTCAATCCGCATCCCCTACATCGTCCGGGCGCCCATGGTTATCGACCGGCCCGGCCGCCGAGCCGACCAGATGGTGCTCAACCAGGACCTGGCGCCGAGCCTGCTTCAAATGGCCGGCCTTTCCATCCCCGAAGCCATGCAGGGAGAGAGTTTTCTTCCCATTTTAAACGATTCGACGGCTCCGGGCCGAAAGGCCTTTGTCTATGAACTGTTCAAGGATTTTCCCTTCAGCGGCCGGGTCCCGGCCCACAAGGCGATCCGCACCGATCGCTATAAATATATCGACTGGGAAACCTGCCGGGCACCGGAGCTCTATGACCTGAAAACCGACCCGCGGGAAATGACCAACCTGATGGACCGTCCCGATGGAAATGCGCTGGCCGAACCGCTACGGGCACAGCTCGATGCCCTGAAACAGCAATATCGGCTCGTGGACGGATGATCCCCGCGCACAACCGTTCCGCATTCCGGTCAATAAAGAGTTAGCTTGGCCCGGCCCCAATTGCCGCCCTTCGGAAAAAAGAGAAAGTGTCTGAAAACACTTGGTTTTTCCGCATGCGACAGATGGCACCTGTAAAATACTTGAAGTCGAACCCAAACGCCATGGCATCATGCATTTTACCTTGCAGAGAGCATAGCAGATGTTATATTTTGACAAATAATTAGAACGACACTCGTGGGCCTTATGAATCAAGGCGGAAAAGGTTGATCCGATGATCCGTAAACCCGAGAACTTCCCGGTGCAGGTTAAGGAAGTCCGACGGCAGCTGATGCTTTCCCAGGAAGAGCTCGCACATGCTCTCGGGGTAAGCTATGCCACGGTCAATCGCTGGGAGAACGGCAAAACTGTGCCTTCGAAGCTGGCCCAGAGACAATTCGATCAGTTTTGCGCGGACAAAAGGGAAAGGGGAGAGTTGACCGAATGATCTTCAGCGAAGACTCGCGCGTTAAAATACCCTGCATTCTCCATCTGGTCAGACTCGGATACCGATATCTTTCCCTCAAGAATGTCAAATGGGACGAAGATACCAATATTTTTCCGGACATATTCCGCGAGTCCATGATCAATATTAATTCTGGTATTGAGCTTGAGGATATCGAGCGATTACTGGATGATGTCAAACTCACGCTGGACAATGAGGACCTGGGCCAGGCCTTTTATGAAAAACTCACCGAGCGATCGGGTACAAAGCTCATCGACTTTGTCGATTTTGCCAACAACAGCTTTCATGTGGTCACCGAGTTGACCTATAAGAATGGCGATGACGAGTTCCGGCCGGATATCATCCTGCTTATCAACGGCATGCCGCTGGTTTTTATCGAGGTCAAGAAACCGAACAACCGAGATGGTATTCAAAGACAAATTGCATCTAATATAGATCAAGGGGCATTTTTTAAGAGCTTCAATGTAAAAGCAATCGAGGTGTTATCTGTGTTACGGCCTCCTGAGTTCATCGAAAAGAGTTTTGAAGATAGCGTGTCACCTGTTTGCACAAAAAGGCACCATCTAATGTTGGAAAACCAGCAACTCACCCAACTCCGCGACTGGCTCCTCCCCATACTGATGAACGGACAAGTAACGGTGGCGTAAAGGACAGGGTACCATGACGGACACCTTCAATGTTTACTGCGACGAGTCCTGCCATCTGGAAAACGACCGCCAGAAGGCGATGGTGCTGGGTGCGGTATGGTGCCCTCTGGGCAAAACCCGAGAGATTGCCGTCCGCTTGCGCGAAATCAAACAGAAGCATGGGCTTTCCCCTCATTTTGAAGTGAAGTGGACCAAGGTATCGCCTGCAAAGAAAGAGCTATATCTGGATCTAATCGATTATTTTTTCGATGATGACGATCTGCATTTTCGGGCCTTGATTGTGCCGGACAAATCGCGTTTACGGCACGACGCCTTTCCCGGTCAGGACCATGACGAATGGTATTACAAGATGTATTTCGATATGCTGAAAGTCATCTTTCGGCCTGACGCCCGATACCGGATCTATCTTGACATCAAAGATACCCGCGGGGCGCAGAAAGCGGCAAAGTTGCACGAGGTCTTGTGCAACAACATGTACGACTTTTCCCGGGAGGTAATCGAGCGCCTGCAGCTGGTCCACTCCCACGAAATTGAACAGATGCAATTGGCCGATTTGCTGATTGGAGCCATTGCTTACCTGAACCGGGAATTGGCGGGAAACGTCGGTAAAATGGCCCTCATCGATCGAATGCAACGGCGCTCCGGCTACAGCCTGACCAGAACAACCTTGTTACGAGAGGAAAAGGTGAACCTTTTCCGCTGGCATGCGGCGGAGGTTCAGGGATGAGCGCCACGCCGGATTGGCTGCCGCCCCTGGTCCTGTTCAGCGACTTCAGCGGCAACTGGGATGCGTATCTGGAGGCCATTTACGCGTTCTTCAAACAGGACTTTATTGACAGCAAACCGATGTTTCAGGGGCGGCGGCTCGGGCTGAAACGGCACCCGATGATCCACGGCAAGGAAGCGACCTTCTGGCATATGACATCCGAGGAGATGGATGAACAAAACCGAACTCCTGATTTCAGACGATGCGAACGAATCCGCTGGCCAAAACCGCTTATCGAACACAGCAAAAAGCCTGAGGTAAAATATTGGGTATCCGTAAAACGCAATGAAGACCGTATTCACATCTGGCTGGAGCAAGAGGATTACGTTGTGGTTCTGGCAGACAGGAAAGGATTTTTATTGCCGTGGACCGCTTTTTTGGTCACAAGAGAACACACTCGAAAGAAGCTTAAAAGAGAGTATGAGGCATACTGGAAAAACAGATCCCAAAAAGGCTGAAACCGCCCCAGGGGACGGTTTCGTAACTCCTTCCACACATGGTGGATGAGCTTGGTTCAATATCGGCTCAATATTGGAGAAAGTCAAGGGTTTTGTTCAGCATTATTCCGAAATGCCTGTTACAGGTGGTAAGACAAGAAGCTTCCATTTGGCTACATTCCAGTCCAAATTTGCCTTTATCAACCGCATGGCCGCCGCGGTCACCCGCATCGAGCGGGCACGGAGGTTTTTGGAAGCGACACAGTTCTCCGTCGACTGTATGCAGTGGATGCAGGAGCGCGGTCAGGATTAAAGATAAGAACAGCGCCATGGCTTCGAGAATCATCAGGGATGCCATCAATGCCAGCTTGATCCGCTGTCATGACGATACCGTCGGCAGCAGGGCCAGAAAGTAACTGCCCTGGTGGGCGTAATAGCCAAGGGAGCTTTGCTTGATCGTTGTTTGATTGTGTTGGCGGTCCGAAACCGTTTAGGAATATGAATTGCTGTTATATCATGATGTTACTTAGATACCGGTTGTTTGATCGTTGTGTGATTGGAAGATCCGGGGACATTGGGTATGATGACCCGTGAGGCCACTACCCTTTAACGGCTGGAGGGCGGATGATCCCCGAACGGATTCAAAACCCCCCGAATGGGGGATGATTTTGGGTAACCGTCGCCCTATGATCCATGGAGACGGGAAATGACTCGGACACAAACGGGAATGACCCCATGGGCCTGCTTAAAAACATTTCGGATCTCCGATTGGAGGCTCCGACAAATTATCAGCGATGTGCAGGAGAAAAGGACGAAACCGGTTGTTTCTGGAGCGGGGCGTTCAAGCTCGATGCCGACATTGCCGACCTTTTTCCCTACCTCAACGCAGTGGTGGAAAACGCCGTCTACTACGAACATCCGGAACACGTTCGGCTGACCATAGACGACCGGCGCTGCTTTCTCTACCCCAACAGCGCGTCGGCTTATTTCTTTGAGGATCGTGATCAGGTCCTGGCGTTTTCCCATCGACTCATGGTCCTGATCAACGACATCGATAGCCGCAGGGCGAGCATCGAGCCCAACCATGAAAAGCTACGGCCCACATCAGTGGTCGACCTGCTCAAAATCCTGCCTCGGACCAACTGCGGCAAATGCGGTTATATGACCTGCCAGTCCTTTGCTGTGGCATTGAACCGAAAGACGGTGACCCCCGAAGCCTGCCCCGACCTGGGCGAACCCCTCTCGGCGCAAGTGGTCTATCCGGTTTACGATACCGCCGGCGCCATCCGCTCCACTGTGACCATCGAGACCCGGCCGAAACGGTTCCAAACCCACCGTCCCCATACGGATAAAATCGCCCAAGGCCCAACCGAACCGGCACCCACCGCCGCCCCCATACCGGACCACATTGATCCCCGATACCGGCTCGAGCCCAGATTCGGCCTGTCGGATCGTGAAATCGAAGTCCTTCGGAGGGTTGCCGAGGGGCACACCAATGTGGAAATTGCCGCGGCCCTGTTTATCAGCCCCCATACGGTCAAAAGCCATGTGATCCACATCTTCAACAAGCTCGGCGTGAACGACCGCACCCAGGCGGCGGTGCTGGCCACCCGGCACGGCATCCTCTGATTCCAATTCGAAATGCCTTAAATGCCAAAATTGCCTAAAATTAAGGAGGTCTCCATGGCCCGAATCGGCATCATCACATGTGCCAACTGCACCCAAAACACCCATTGCGCCTCGGTTGTCTGCCTGGGAGATATGCGCAAACGGAGGGGGTTTTTCGAAAAATACCCCAAAGAGGAATCCCTGGACCTCATCGGAATGATCACCTGCGCCGGCTGCCCGACCCTGGCCGCACCGGAGAAAATTTTGCCCCGGGTCGAGGCGATTGCCGCCTACAAGGCCGACGCCCTCCACTTTTCATACTGCATGACGGCCCTTTGTCCGTTCATCAATCAATACACAGCCGTCGTGGCCAAGGCCTTCCCGAATCTGGATCTGGTCATGGGAACCCATCGGCCCATCGACAAGGGCGAATTCAGGCGGGGAGTCAAGGAGTTGCTCTGCCAGGAACTGACGCGACCCCAGACCATGAACCACATGGTCGACGGCTCCTTAAAAGTGCCGGGGGGGCCGCTTCAGTTCGTGTAAACACCCTAAAATACAAACCGATACAGGATAAATATGCCCCCATTCGATCATCAACCGCAGACCATCGCGGACCCCGCTTCGCCTGAAGGCTACGCCGGGCAGGACAGAAAAGACTTGTTGGGCGGTCGGCCTGACCGCCAACAGCTTCGCATCGCTTCGCGAATGGACCTGCAGATCTTGAGCAACTGGAAGTTATGGTTTTGCCAATCCGGCAGGCAGAGAATCGCACTCCTCCATGATCTTTAACGTGGAACTCGCGCTAATGCCGAACCTTGTCGCTCCGAGCTTGTTCATTTCGAGAAGCGTTTTCAGGTCACGAACGCCTCCGGAAGCCTTGACCTGGATCGCATCACCGACAAACGATTTGATCAGCGCGATGTTTTCTACAGTGGCCCCGCTTTCCGCGTTACCGGTGGCGGTTTTTACAAAATGGGCTCCGGCGTTGATACAGCACTCACAGCCTTTTTGGATGTCAAACGCTGTGAGGTAGTGCACTTCCAGAATCACCTTTACGGTCTTTCCGCCGGCCGCATCCACCACGGCCCGGATATCATCTTCCACATACGGGTAGCGGCCCGAGAGCAAGGCAGAGATGTTGATTACCATGTCGAGTTCTTGACAGCCATCGGCCAGCGCGAGCTTCGCTTCATGCACCTTGACCGCGGTTTTGTTGTTGCCGAAAGGAAAACCGACACCGGTCCCAATCATGATATCGTCTTCCCCTTCGAGCAAGGCGGAAAGCTCAGAGACGAAGTAGGGTAAAACATAGGCACCGATAAAGCGGTACTTTTTGGCACTTCGAGCAAACGCCTGCAACTCGGTGGTATCCACTTCCGGCCGGACAATACTGAAGTCAATCATGCGGGCGATATCAGATGCACTTGGTTTCATTTTGCTCCTCCATATTTATTCGCATTCCTGCCAGAATCCCAGCATATGTTCATATACACGTTTGAACTCAGACAGCATATTCTGATAGATTTTTTTGTTTTCGGGATTCGGGAGCAGTCGCCTCATTGTCGTTTGGCGTTTTTTTGCGACCATGCCGATGTCGTCGATCAGGCCCACCCCGAGGGCTCCCAGCAATCCGGCGCCGATGAGCGTGGCTTCAGGCTCATCGGTAAGTTTAATCGGTGTCTGCAGTACATCGGCCTTAATCTGGTTCCAGAGGTGATTGCGTGTGGCGCCGCCCACACAACAGATTGTTTCAATTTTTACACCGATCTCCGTGAATACTTCTACGTTCATGCCTATTGCCAGGGCAACCCCCTCCATCACGGCTCTGATAAAATGGGCGGCCGAGTGGTTCAGTGTTATACCCAGGAACCCGCCCATGGAATGAACATTTTCCCTCCGTCTTTCTCCCAGCATATAAGGGTAGAAGATCAAACCTTCCGCGCCGGCAGGGATTTCCTCTGCCATGGCAATCAGTTCTTCATAGGGTGTATCCGCATCGCGGGCCGAGGCAATCAGATCATGACACCACTTCATGCTCAGTCCCCCGCAGTCCAGCATGAAAAATGGAACCCATCCACCTAGCACGTGCCGGAGATTCTGAACGAAAGGATGAACGATGGGCTTGTCTCTGTGCACCACAAAGAGCGTTGACGTGCCGGACATTTCCACCGCATCACCCGCGCCCGTGAGTCCAAGACAGATCAGCGAGACCAGGAAATCGCCGCCACCGGCCATCACCGGTATTCCGGGTACAAGGCCGGCCTCACGTGCCGCAGCCGCTGTAACCTTGCCGATGATCTCATACGATTTGGCTACCGGGGGAAATTTGGAAAGATCAAGACCCAGCATATCCGCCATCTCTTCCGAATAGGCATCTATAGATGCATCCCATAGAAAAGTGGCGGAAGCCTCGCTGAAATCGGTGGCAGCCACCCCGGTGAGTTTGTAATTGATAAAGTCCTTCGGAGACAGGAAAAACCTGGTTTTGTCATACCGATCCTTTTGATTTTCCAGGAGCCAGCGCACCTTTAACCCACCCGCGCCGACGGTCGGCGGATTTGCCGTTATCCGAGAAAGCATGGTTTCACCGAATCGTTTACGGAAGACCTCACACTGATCCTCACAGCGTTTGTCACACCAGAGCTGGGTCCGCCCGGTGGTTACCGTGCCGGTATCGTCTATGCCCGTCGGTCCGATCATCTGGCCGCAGGAACAGATAGCGGCAATAGCTTCCGGAGGGGTATCCGTTTTTTTCAAAACAGTGCGAATCATGGATGCAGCCATCTCCCACCACTTGTTTGGATCCTGCTGTGCCCATCCCGGATACGGAACATCAACCTCCTGTTTGATCTGTTCGATCCCCTTGATCTCCCCCTGTATGGATACCACAGCGGCCCTTACACTCTGGGTGCCCAGATCAATGGCCAGAATATTCATGTTAAATCCTCTCCACAAATACTTCTCTTATTTCCTGTTTGGTCAGTTCGATGGGGTTATCCCTGCTCCTGGTCTTTTCAACAATCTTGTCCACATCGGGACCTTCTACCCCATATTCGCCAAATCGCTTAATTCCCAAGAGATCGGTCCACGCGTAGACGATCTCCGTAAATGTATCGGCCAGAACCGCTTTTTCCGCCGCTCGATACGGTTTCCCGGAAAAAAGTGCACCCAGTCGGGCATATTTTTCCAGCCCGACCCCCTCGGGTTCTCGCTCGGCAAGTGCCGCAACATTTTTTTTCGTGGCGGAACAAAGCAAGGCCCCGCAGACCACGCCGTGCGGAATATCAAAAAATCCGCCGATTACAGAGGCAAAACCATGGATTACGCCAAGCCCTGCATTGGCTAATACAATACCGGAGAGGTAGGCCGCATAGGCCATACCTGCCCTCACATCGACATTGTCGGTGCCGGAAGTGCATGCAGGAACGAGGTTGTCCTTGAGCATGCCCAGGCCGCTATAGGCCAACGCATCGGTCATGGGATTTGCACGCGGGCTCAGATAGGATTCCAAGAGATGGCTAAAGGCATCCATCCCGCATGCCGCCGTAACCTGTGCCGGACATGAAATCGTAAGCTCGGGATCAATGAGTGCGATATCCGGTACAAAATTGTCATGGCGGAAGGACTTCTTGAAGCCATTTGCGCCCATCCTTTTGAGCACGGCGTTTTTCGTCGCCTCACTTCCTGTTCCCGAAGTGGTGGGGATGGCAATAAATGGACGTTTTCTTCCGTCATGGATTTTGGCACCAATGCCTTCTATAAACTCGGTTACCGATACCTCCTGTGTGAGCATCGCGGAAACCGCTTTGCCGGCATCCAATACGCTTCCGCCGCCGATGGAAAGCACTACATCGATGTCTTTTTCTCGAAACCTGTCCGTGGTCGCATCGACAAACTCCGGAGTCGGTTCACCCTGCAACAATGTATGATAGAAGACGATATCGCCATGGTTGAGTATCCTGACAATCTCGTCCCATTTTCCGGTTGCCTCCAAAGAAGATCCACCGGTAATGATGAGCACTGTCTTCCCAAATTGCGAGACAATATTGTGAACCTCTGTGATGCCGCCCGCCGCAAACACCAATTTCGGCGTCCTTGCAATGATGAATTTTTTCATATCTCATTCCCTGTCTTTGTTATCCCCATGGTTGCATAAAATACACGCATAAAACGGTTTGAACTCTAAAACTGTAATGTAAAAACGTGCTTTGTCGACCATGTCTGGATTGCATCGCCGGTGAATTTCTGAAAGCCCAATGATTTCTCCGGTGTTTTTTACCCTACGGGAAAGTCGGAGAACTCCAGATCCGGCGTTGCAAAGGGTTTGCAGTAAAGCACTACGGCTTCACCCTTTGCGCCTGGGCTCTGGAGCCCTCCGGCTTTTGCAACGATAGGGTTATCGATTGCACACCACATGAAATGAATGACCTTCCATCTCTTTTATGATGGCATCGATCCTTTCATCCGAAAGTTCTCCCATGTCTTGATAGAGATGACCCCTACCGATTTTTTCATATTTTGTCTTTGCCATCTTATTGTACGGCATCAGATGCACAGGCCCATGGTAAAGGATCTGTTGGAGAAACATAATTATTTCATCGATTGAATCCGGATCGGTATTAAATCCCGGAATAAGCGGTATTCTCGGGATGATCCGTTCGCTGCCGGCTCGGGCGAGAATCTTTTCAAAATTCGATAAAATCTTCTGGTTCGACACCCCGGTGAATTTCTTATGCACCTGTTGATTCATATGCTTGATGTCAAAGAGAAAGAGATCCGTCAAATCGATAATCTCCCGGATGAGCGCTTCTTTAAAAAATCCGCAGGTCTCTATGGCCGTGTGTATGCCTCGGTTTTTCAGTGATTGCAGCAGCGAAAACAGAAATCCGGCCTGCATGGTCGGCTCTCCGCCGGATATGGTTACGCCTCCCCCGGAGTTGTCATAAAAAAGCTTGTCGCCGGCAACAATCTCTGCAATCTCTTCTGCGCCGACCTCTTTTCCGATCTTTTCCATTGCACCGTTCTCGCATGCCGTGACACATTCGGCGCAGGCGGTGCATTTTTCATTGTCTCGCACAACCCCTTTTTTTGTGAGCGTAATCGCTTCATTGGGGCATGCATCGACGCACCTGCCGCAACCTGCACAACGATCCTTAAAATAAGAGATCTCTGCCTTGGGCTTCTGCGACTCCGGGTTGTGGCACCATGCACACCGCAGCGGACAGCCTTTCAAAAACACACAGGTCCGGATACCGGGTCCGTCATAAACCGAATAGTGCTGTATATCAAAAATAATGCCGTTCATGTTTTCTCGACTACAAAACCCTATGTTCGGATCTGGAAATTACTTCTTCCTGAATCTCGTTTCCCAGATCGGTAAAGTACACACTATAGCCACCCACCTTGACCGTCACATTCTGGTAGGTTTCCGGATCCTTCTGCGCAGCCCGCAGGACTTCCGTGGAAACCACCGTCGGCTGGAGCTGTCCACCGCCCATGTCAAAGAAGGTCTTGATCAGCGAAACCCATTTCTTGCGGGTTTCCAAATCTTTTCCAATGGCCGAGGGATGCATCCGGATATTCACCGCACATCCCTGGGTGTCCAGGAAATCAACGGCGGAAACAGAGCGGAGCACCCCCGTAGGCCCGTGCTTGTCAACGTTGTACGGATTACAGCTGGCCGCAAAGGGTTTGGCCGCCTTTCTGCCATCGGGCGTTGCAATGCACATCCGGCCGTCATACGTGTGCGAGGTCATGGAATTTACAAACGGTGCAATAAATCCACCCTTGAAAGTCTCATAGGGAAAGGTTTCCTGAAAGATTCTTTTGGTGATCATGTTGGCAATTGCATCCGACTCCGCATGCCCGTTGCCCCATTTGCCTTCCACGCCGAGGATCATTCGGTGTAGATCCTCATGGCCCAAAAAATTATGATCAATGGCTTCCACCAGCTTTTTGAACGAAAATTTTTTGTCTTCAAAGATCAGTTTTTTGATCACATAGAGCGAATCCACCACATTGGCGATGCTGCTCATAAAAAGAATCCCCTCGAGGTCATAAACCCCGCCACCCTGCGTGACATCTTTTTTCTTTGCAAGCGGCCCCTGTACAAAGGCCGAGATGTGCGGAGAGGGGAGATATTGAGCATAAACCTTGTCTCTGAGTCGTGATGCTTCGGCGATTTTGCGAATCTGGAATGCCACCTGGGCAACAAAGGCATCCGCGAACTGATCAAATGAGGTAAAGCTGTCAGGATCACCCGTTTTGAGCCCGGACGCCTTTACCGTGCCCACCAGTGTTCGGGCATCACCGTCTCTCAGCGTCATATCCAGAATTCTGCAAAGTAAAACCGCGGAAAATGACATGCTTCCCATTTTGCCGGGCACACAACAGTCCACACAGCTTGCCATGGCATAACCGATGGCATCTTCATGTGGATAGCCGCGTTTTTCCATGGCCTTGATCGCGAGTTCGTCATTCATCACCGATACGTTGCAGGTACCGTTATACTGCATGTCTGCAACTTTCAGATACAATTCTTCCGGTGCGTCTTTATGCAAACGAACCACAAAATTGAGGCATGTTTTGGATCTGTCGGCTGCATCGAGCATGACATAAGTGAGTTCATTGGTCGCATCCTTGCCATCTGGTGTCAGTCCGCCCAGCGTAACCGGTTCGGACCCTTCGTAACGTGCACAGAAATATGAATTATAGTTGGAATAGGGACGCATATTATGACTCATAATTTTCAAGAAAAGCTCTTCCAGGAGTTCGCATGCCTGTTCTCTTGTAATCCTTCCCGCTTCGATATCTTTCTGATAATAAGGATAAAATATCTGATCCAACCTGCCGGGGGTATGTACGTTGAAGGGCAGGGCCAACTCCAGGGCCACCTTTTCCGTCCAATAGGACTGAACTGCTTCGGAAAAGGATTCTGCCGGGTAAAACGGTACCTTTTTACAGTTTTCAAGCATCACCTGAAGAACGTCTTTTTTCTGCGGGTCCGATTCCTTCTCGATCTGCTTTTCCAGTGCTTGAACAAGCCTTTTTGCGTAGGTAATGATTCCTTCGATGGCCATCTCGAGCGAATTTGAAAATGCGCGTTCCGGTTCGGAAAGATCACTGTTTTTTGCCTTCTCTTGGACATCTTCCCGCATGCCCTGGAGACCTTTCGTAAGGACAGCCTCGTGATCGGGCACCACATGGCCTTGCCAGTTTCCGACGGCAGCGCCTGTTGAAATTACGGTTTCATTGTATGAATTTGTCGCCGGGAGGGCGGCCATAAAACTGCGTGTATCACCGGTATGGATATCAGAGACCGCCACTTCATTTTTGAAAAGCTCGACAATCGTCTTTCCTTTCCAGTAGGGAAGAAGTTCTTTCTGGAGGATTTTTTTATCGCTTTTGCTGATCACATAGGCATTTACATCCCGTTTATGAACCGGCTTCAGCCCAATGCTCGGCATGGCGGCTCCCACCGCTTTCGTCTGCTGGAGATTGTTGTAGAATTCGGACAGGCCGTAGCGGCGGATCATATAGGCCAGAAATTTTATATTGGTTTTGATCAGATGTTTCAGCATGGAGAACCGATCCAGTTCGATTTCCATCACATCGTTGAATAACCCGCGCTCCAGGTCCAGCGGAATACCCACATAGTTCTCTGTCCAGGTGCCCGCGATCCGATCATCGGGGTGGATGCAGATGGCCATATTTTCATAGACATGGCCCATGGCAAGCGCTACCCGTTCGCCCCGCGACAAATTGCTTTTTTGTGTCTCTTCCCATTTCTCGGTGTAATACCTTGCCCGGTCGATCGATATGACGGACAAATCCTGAAGATAGGCCCTGCGTATTCGCTGAATACGATTACTTGCCATGTCCCTCATAACCATGCCCTCTTTTTTCGAATGGAATGAACCGCTGCCGCGCGTCATTACACCATCCGATGTTCGGAGCGGGAGATGATTTCTTCCTGGATCTCAAGACCCAGATCCACGAAGTAGGCACTGTAGCCGCCCACCTTTACGATTACATCCGGGTAATTTTCGGGTTCCCGGCGGGCGGCGCGCAAAACGTCCGTGGAGACCACGGTCGGCTGAATCTGCTCTCCACCCATTTTGAAATAGGTATCCACGAGCGATATCCATTTCATCCGGGTATCCGCACTCTGCCCGATACCGGAGGGATGCATGCGAATGTTGACGGCACAACCCAGCACATGGGAAAAATCGAGGGCTGCCACCGATTTTAAAATCCCGGTGGGCCCTTGGGTATCGACATTATACGGGTTGCAGCTCGCCGCAAACGGTTTGGCCGCCTTGCGACCGTCCGGTGTGGCAATGAAGAGGCGGCCGTCATATGTATGGGCGGTCATGCTGTTGATAAAGGGGGCGAACACGCCGTCCTTATAGGTGCGATACGGATAGGTTTCTTCGAACATACGCGTCGTTACCTTACGGGCCAGTTCGTCCGTTTCGGGATTGCCGTTGCCCCACTTGCCCTCGAGTTTCAGAATGATACGGTACATATCTTCAAAGCCCACAAAGTTGTTGTCGATGGCGGCAACAAGTTCTTTGATCGAAAATTGCTGTTGTTCGAAGATCAGCTTTTTGATCACAAAGAGCGAGTCAATTAAATTGGCGATGCTGTTCATGAACAAAATGCCCTCAAGATCGTACACCGCGCCGCCCCGTGTTATATCTTTTTTTTTGTCCAGGCAGCCCTGCATGAAGGCTGAAATATAAGGGGCCGGCAGATGCCCGGCATACACACAGTCTCGGGTACGGGAGGCGGTAACGATGTTTTTGATCTGGAGAGACACCTGACTGCAGAAGGCTTCGAGGAATTCATCGAAAGATGAAAATGAGTCCGGATCCCCGGTTTTAAGACCTGTGTTTTTAACCGTACAGACCAGGGCTTCGGCGTCGCCGTTTCGGAGGGTCATATCGAGTATGCGGCACAAAAGCAGGGCGCAAAAACCCTCACCACCGGTTTTTCCCGGCGCGCACATGTCCACACATCCGGTAACGGCATAACCCAAGGCATCATCATGGGAAAACCCTCGTTTTTCGAGCGCCGGGATCGCAACCTCATCGTTCATCAGGGAAATACTTGAATTGCCCAGATAGTGCAGTTCGGCGACTTTCAAGCGCAGATCATCGGGGCTGTTCTTATGCAGACGAACGGCAAAGTTCAAGGCAGCCTTGGACCCTGCCGCCGCATCCAGCATCAGATAGGTGAGTTCGTTGGTGGCATCCTTGCCTTCGTGTGTCAGGCCGCCCATGGTGACCGGTTCAGATCCTTCATAGCGTTGGGTGAAGTAGGCGGTAAAATTGGAGTAGGGCCGCATATTATGGCTCATGATTTTCAGGAACAGCTCCTCCAGCAGCTCTACCGCCTGTTCCGGCGCGATCCGGCCTTCCTCCAAGTCTTTTTTGTAATACGGGTAGAAGATCTGATCGAGCCTTCCCGGCGCATGGACGTTGAAGGGTACCGCCAGTTCAACGGCGGTTTTGATTGTCCAATACGACTGCACGGCTTCGCGGAACGTGCGTGGCGGAAGGCGCGGGACGTGACGGCATGCCTCCAGCATTTCGGAGAGAATTTTAAAGCGTGCCGGATCGCGAGTTTGATCGAGTTCATTTTTCAGTTTCTCCGCCAGTCGGCAGGAAAATATCGATACCCCCTCCAGCGCGATATCAACGGACGTAACAAAGGCCCGTTCATCCTCTGACAGGTTTCCGTTGCGCTCAAGGAGCGCCTGAACCTCCCGGCGCATGCCCGAAAGACCTTTTTTCAGAGCGGTTTCATGATCGAGGATTAAGTGGCCCTGCCAGAGACCGATGGCCGAGCCCACGGATATAACCATATCATTTCGAGAGGTGGAGGCAGGCAGGGCCGCATTGAAACTGGCCATGTCACCGCGGTGAAGATCGGCTTTATCCATTTCTGCCCGGATCAAATCGACAATGGTTTTGCCGTTCCAGAATGGCAAAAGCGCTTTCTGTAATATCTTCTTGTCTTCCGGCCGGATCTGATAGGGATTGATCTTGCGTTTATCCATTGTCTGGTTGCCGATGCTGGGCATGGCAGCGCCGATGGTCTTGGTTTTTTGAAGGTTGCGGTAGAGCTCGAAAACGCCGTGATTTTTAATCATATAGAGAACAAACCGGAGGTTGGACTTGAGCTGGTGGAAAATCATGGAATGCGTATCCAGCTCTATGGAAAACACATCATTAAAAAGACCGCGTTCTATATCGATCGGAATCCCCAGGAAGTACTCGGTCCAACCGCCGGCGATGCGATCGTCCGGATCAATGCAAACGTCCAAGTTCTCATAAACATGCTTCATGCAGAGCGCCACACGCTCCGGCAAAGAAATCTGGCTGAGTTGTGTTTCGCGCCACTTTTCGGTGTAGTAACGGGCACGCTGGATCGATATAAATGGAATTTCGTTTACATAGCGCCTGCGAAGCCTTGTGATCCGGTTATTGGCCTGCTGCTCTTTCATGGACATGCTCCTGTTCTTATTGCCAATTGATATATAACTCGTTGTTATATCGGAGATAACCAATCGGAACTTACGAACGGGATGAAAGTTCCTCGACGATCTTGCGATGCATGGCTTCATTAATCGGAAAGAATACAAGCGCGATCATCCCGAGTATGATGAAAAAAAGCGGCACAATGGTCACCATCGACCGGATCGCCATCAGCGCCTGTTCGCTTTGTTCAACGTTGGCAACGTAACCGGAGCCGTCGAGTCCCCATCCGGCCAGGAAACCGGAAATCGCCGAACCGAATTTAAAACAGAAAAAATAACATCCATACAGTGTGCCCTCCCTGCGCAGACCGGTTTTCCATTGTGAATATTCAACCGTATCCGGCACCATGGACCAGGGGAGCTGGTAGAATGCGGGTATGCCCATCCCGGCGATCACAAAGAAGCCAAGTGTCAACATGAGACTTTTTTCACCAAAGAAGAAAATGGCGAGCAGCATAATCCCCAGGATACTCATTCCCAGATAGGAGGTGAATTTTTTGCTGGTGCGATTGGAAATATATACATACAGCGGCATGCAAAGGGCGGCTGTAACGAATAACGCCAAAAAGGCAATCGGGATGAATGATTCGGCTTGTAGATTGTACTTGAAGTAATAATTTACCACGGCGGCCATCAGGTTTATGGCCACCATATACAGGGTCGTTGAGATAGACAGAATGATAAATGGGTGGTTTGAGGTAATCACCTTTAAATTTTTAGCAAAAGACTGAGGCGCCCCTTTGATCTGGGAGCCCCTCTCTTTGACGGTAGAAAAAGTGACCAGAATGATGACGGCAATGATGATTCCATAGAGAAGACCGACCATGCGAAAACCGGTCGCTTCATCCGGAAAAAGAGCCACCAGTGGTTTGGTGGCGCCCGCGGCAACCAGGGTGCCGAGAAGGCCAAACGTCTGTCTGTAGCCGGTAAGGGTAGATCGCTCATTGAAATCCATGGTGAGGTCCGCTGTCATGGCTCCGTATGGAACGTTCACCACGGTAATTGCCGTACAGAAGAAGATAAAGGATGCATAGCCGTAGAAAACCTTAGCGTTTTCGCTTAGGTCCGGCCCCAGAAAAAGAAGGAAAACGGACAGTCCCAAAGGAATTGAACCAAACAGCAGATAGGGACGCAGACGGCCCCAGCGCGTCGTGGTGCGATCGCTGATAATACCCATCAGAGGATCGCTCACGGCATCCCAGAGTTTTGAAACCAGGAAAATCGATCCGGCTGCCGCGGCCGGAATATTGAATACATCCGTGAAAAAGTAGATCAGAAAAAGTGCGCCGACCTGGAATCCCATGTTGTTGGCAAAATCGCCGACGCCATAACCGAACTTCATGCCTAAAGGAATCGTATTGGTGCGGGTAAAGAGACCTCTATCCGGGCCGAAGTCTTTATTCATAACCACTCCTCAAATGATTTCCTGGAACGCATGATCGGAAATATATAAATATGAACATAGTTCATTTATAGGAAATGGCTTGCTTTTGTCTACCAGCGTTGTCTCGGTTTAATTCTGCTTAAGGATTCCGTAAAATGACATTTCCAGCGCCTGCTTGAACAGCTCCTCGAGATCGACGCCGATGACGTTTTCAATATTTCTGCGTTCCGCAAGCAGAATGAGGCCATCGAGCATCCCCCAGAAAACGTTGGTTGCCTTCCAGGTATCGAGGCTGATAAATTCGCTTTTCTCAATCCCTTCCTGCAGGACACCTTCAACCATCTTCAGCAGGGAAAAGGTCTTGCCATCAATGATTTTGCTGATTTCAGATTCGCTTTCTTTCAGATCTTTCGGAGTCACACACAAAATGGCCATAATGTCAAAGTATTCACGATACTCGTTGTGAAAGCGGTAATAGGTGCGGGCAACTTCAGAAAGTTTGGCCAGTGCGCTCATTCCGGGCCAGGAAATCACCTGAGAGATCATTTCCGAGAGGATACCCACACCCTCATCCTGCAGCGCCTTGTACACCTCGATTTTGTTTTTATAATACAGATAAACGGTGCCGGTGCTGACCCCGGCCTTTTTGGCGATCATCTCGATGCGGGTGCCGTAGAAACCTTTCTCGAAGAACAGCGCCTTGGCTGCTGCCAGGATCTGTTCTTTTTTTTCCTGTTTGGCTTTTGGTGTGCGTGCTCTTCGATTCATTTGGGTAAAATATTTCTCCGTAAGACGTTTTATTGTAAATGAACTACATTCAATTAACCAATCTTTCCATCGACTGTCAAGGAAAATCATCACCGCAATATGTGGCGTTTTCGTGTCCGGCAATCGATTGATCCCAATTCCAGGGGATCATGTTCATATCCAGCACGGCATCGGGCGTCGCGCAGCGCAGTTCGTCTTCGTCACTTCGAAATGTGGAAATGGATCCGGAAACGATGAGGTGAATATGGTTGGAAGTGATGGTGAAGTTCAGGATGGGGGATGATTTTTCATGCCGATCGTTGTAGGGTTGACCGTGATGGGCAATGACGCGACCACAAAAGGAAAACGATCCATGGGCCGGCTCAGAATCCTTCCGCGAACCAACTGCGGCAAATGCGGTGCCCTGTGAACGCTTACCTTCGGTCATCGGGAAGATATGGAACAATGGGCTGAAACGTCCGGGAACAAGGGAGGAGAACGTGTCCGATCCAGTGCTCTTTTACAACGGCGTGATTCATACATTGGATCCTTCGAAACCCAGGTGCACCTGGTTTACAGTCCTTGGAAAATCATTCCAGATCAGCTTGACGTGGTGTGCCCTGAAAAACCCCTCTGGGTGAACCGGATCGACTATCATTCCGCGGTTGTAAATTCCGCGGCATTACGGCGTTTGAATATTCCAATAGGCATGCGGGGCTTGATAAAAAACAAAGATGGGAACCCAACCGGCATATTGCGCTCCGATGCCTATCTGTATGCAAAAGCCAGGATAGCCAGACTTTATCCGCTTCTCGGCATCCACGCGGCAGTGAATCACCCTAACGAAGATCAACGGATTTCGGTCGATGCCGCGCTTCAAATGATGACCATCGATGCCGCCTACGCCGGGTTCAACGAAAATCGAATGGGCACTATTTCCCCCGAGAAAAACGCCGCATTCACGGTCCTTGATGAGGACCTTTTCAAGGTAGAACCGTCTCAAATCAAAAATATCAACGTCGAAGAGACCTGGTTCTCAGGTCGGTGTGTCTATCGCCGAGAAAGCAACCTGATCGAGGCCGTTCGGGATGACGATGCATCGTCCTTGAACTGACCGGCGCATCTCAATCTTGACGGTTCCGTAAAAAGCCCGATATCCGCGTTACACAAATCCTTCGTTGTTGCCTACTGTTTCACCTTTGAACACTGCCGGTATCAGGACCGGCCGTCCAGGGCGGCCACTATCTCTTCGACCACGGCGCCCTCGGCCCGGCCGCGAAAATCGGCCAGAGCCCGGCGTGCCTCATCGGTTCCGATTCGACCCAGGGCCCAGGCGCACATGCCGCGCACCCGGTCATCGTCGTTTTCCCTAAATGCCCGGATCAGCTCCGGCACATATTTTGAATCCAGGGTATTGCCCATGACCCGGGCCACGTTCATCTTCCAGCGCCACAGGTCATCGGCCGACATGTAAAACATGTGGGGCCAGATCCGTTGCTCAAAATACGGCCGGTCCATGTGCAAGAGTTTTGACAGTTCGAAAGCACCGGCCTTTTCTTTTGCACGAAGATTGGGAGGGAGGTCCGCGGCCAGCCAGGCGGCGTTTCGCGGGCAGACATTCTGGCACCGGTCGCATCCGTAGATCCATAGCCCCATGGGCGCACGGAGCTGGCGGGGGGTGATCCCCTGGCCAAAATAGGTCAGGAATGAAATGCATTTTCGCGGATCGATGTGACGGGAGCCCTTCAAGGCGCCGGTGGGGCAGGCGACCAGGCAGACATTTTTGCACCAGTCCGGGCACCCCACCTCAAGGGTCGGGGTTCCCGGCGAGAACGCGGCGTCCACCACCACGGCGATGGGGAGCACCCAGGAGCTCTGCCGGGCCACGGCATTGGAATAGAAGAGGCAGTTCTTGCCGAAGGTCCCCATGCCGGCCCGGGCCGCGGCGAGCCGGTGGGGCAGGTGAAAGGGGACCTTGGATCGGATGCCGTTTTCCCGAAGATAATCCCGAAAGGCCCGGAGGCGGACAGCCAGACCGTCCTTGGTGACCCGATCATCATCAAGATAGCAACGGCCGAAAAAAGGTTCCAGGGAGGCGGGATATGCCTGTCGGAAATAGACCTCCATGAGAACAATGACGGTTTGGGCTTCGGGCAGGACCGTTTTCGGATCGGTTCCGGCCATCAGGTCGAGACCCGAATCCATGGCCCAGGCGTATGCCTCGCGGCGCTCGGCCAAAATTTCCTTCTGGCTTTCAAAGGGTTCGGCGGTGGTGAATCCGACATCCTCAAAATTGAGGGAATGGGCTTTTTCAATGATCTGGGCGCTGGTGAGCATGAGCAATCTCCTGTCCGGATTTGAACCGAGGTAAAAACAGCCCGGAACTGATCGCACACCCCCAAACCTGTGTCAAGTATCGCGTTTGCCGGAAAAGCGTTTCAATACAGACGATCGGCAGGTCTTTTCAGACAACTCAAGTCACCCAAAATTGACGGCTCCAAACGCGATAGAAATTTTGCTGGGGCCAAGCCCCCAACGGCCCCGACCCCTTATTCGGGTTCGTCCACCATTCCTTGGTAGGTGCCAGCGGCCTCAAGGGCCTGAATCATTTGGTCGGGGGAGACGCGCGTCGGATCGTAGGTCACCGTGTTGACCTCCCTCGTCCCCTTGAAACCGCTGGTCACCCGGCGTACGCCGTCGAGCCCTTCCAGGGCTGATTTGCCGACGTCGTATCAGGCCACGTAAAAGGTTGCCTGGTGCAACGCCGCATCCCCTTCACCCGTCGCACCGGCAACACACCCCAAAACGGCCACGAACACCAATGACAATGCGATAAAGGCTTTCATTGGGCACTCCCCGCGGAAAGGCTGCCTGCCTTAAACAGGTCGGCAAACGCTTCGTAACCTTCGGCGGCAAGACTTGCTTTGGGAACGAACCTCAATGCCGCCGAATTGATGCAGTACCGAAGCCCCGTGGGCACCGGTCCGTCGTTAAAAACATGCCCCAGATGGGAGTCAGCGTATTTGCTGCGCACTTCGGTGCGGGTCATGAAAAAGTTCGTGTCCGTGAGTTCCCGAACATTTTCGGGCACCAGGGGCTTGGTGAAGCTGGGCCATCCGGTACCGGACTCGAATTTGTCCGTCGAACTGAACAGGGGCTCCCCGGAAACGATGTCCACGTAAATACCGCCTTGGTGATTGTCCCAGTATTCGTTGCGAAATGGCGTTTCGGTGCCGTTCTTGCGAGCCACCTTGTACTGGATCGGGCTCAACGTCTTTTTCAGGGTCGCATCGTCCGGGATCACGTAGGAACTCTCCTTTGCACCCATGGCCACGCCGCTCTTTTTAAGATCGATCTTGGCATCAGCCCAGGCTTTTTCCAGAAACCGGTCCCGTCCCGACCCGCTACGGTACCATTTATATCGCAGGGGATTTTTCTTGTAATAGTCCTGATGGTAATCCTCGGCCTCGTAGAAGGCGCCCAGGGGCAGAATCTCCGTGGCGATGGGCTTGGCAAAATGGCCACTTCGGGCCAACCGGTCCTTAGAGGCCTCGGCCAGGCGTTTTTCGGTTTCATCACCATAGAGGATCAGGCTCCGGTACTGGGCGCCCCGGTCTGCGAACTGGCCACCGGGATCGGTGGGGTCCACATGCCGCCAGAACACCTCCAGCAGGTCTTCGTAACTGATCCGGGCCGGATCGTAGGTTACCCGTACCACCTCCACATGGCCGGTGCCGCCGGCCGAAACCTGCTCGTAGCTCGGATTTTCCACACGGCCGCCGCTGTAACCGGAAACGACCTCCACCACCCCGTCAATCTTTTCGAAATCAGACTCCGTGCACCAGAAACACCCACCGGCAAATACGGCCGTTTTCGTTTGTTGCGGTTTCTCCATCATCGGCTTCTCCACTTTCCTGTCCATGCTCCCAACCTGCTGAAAACCCAGAAAAACTGCAGCAAGAGCGACAATTGCGATAGTTATCGATTTCATAGTTCACCTCTTGGACACACTGGTCGTTAGTAACTGTTCACGGGGTTAAAACGATACGGAGTTTCCCCAGTACGGTAGGCGTTTACAGGGTGCCGTAGATGCGAGGCGCCGGGCATGCAGACGTACTATTCCGTACTTCAAATGCCCGGGAACAAAGTCACGCCTCGGCGTGATGCCCTGTGAATGCTTACGGTCGTTACATCACGTCGGTAACGGTTCCGACGCTCCGGGGCCATCCCCAATGTAAGGATTCAATCCGCTTCTCCGACTCTCTAACCAAAAGTCGGCATTTCAGGAATTTCCTTACAAACTGGCGCCATACATTGAAGATTCCCAGAATCGAAAACCTTTTCCCGGACTGGTTGCGGCCGCAACAGGACTGATGATCAAGGAACCAAACCCCGCGGCCATGCTCGGGTTTCTTATTACGGTGCCGGCTCTGGGGCTTTTTACGACACGGCTTATTTTAAAACCAAGAATCACAACCTGATGGAAAGGAAGGTAATCATGAAAAGAAAGAACAACCGATGGATTCCCGCCATGCTGGCCCTGGCAGTCATGCTGCTGCCGACGATCGCCATGGGCGCCGACATCCCCCTGATGACCAAGGACGAACTGAAAGCCGCCATGACCGGCGGTGACATCAACATTCTGGACGTTCGCGCCGGTCGCGACTGGACGGCCAGCGAATTCAAAATTGCGGGCGCGGTACGGGCCGATCCGGGCAAGGTGGACGCATGGGCGAACGATTTATCCAAGGAAAAAACCGCGGTCCTCTACTGCGCCTGACCCAACGAACACACCAGTGCCCGTGTGGCACAGACACTTCAGTCAAAGGGATTTACCAAAGTTTACGCCTTGAAGGGCGGCTGGCGGGAATGGTTCCGGTCCGAGTTTCCGGTGGAGGAAAAGTAGGTCGTCAATATTGGGCATCGGCACTTGTCGGCCCGAGGGCGGGACCCCCGGGTCTTTCGAACTGAAACCGGTGGGTCGTTATGCCGTGGGCGGCGAAGTCCAGAACCAGGCGGGTTCGAATGTCATGGCCCAGTTGCCAGGCATTGGAAGGTGAATTGGCCCAGGCGGCGATCCAGCACTGGATCCCTTCTTTTTCCATCTCCATCACCCAGAACCGGGGCGGCTCGTAGTCGGCAAAGTATCGGCTCTGTTTGGCGGCTTCGACCGCCAGAGCCTGGACCTTTTCCAGGTCGGTATCGTAGGCGACCCAGAACTGCACGTGTTTCCACTGGTAGGAATCGTTGATGGTGCAGTTGACGAATTCCTTGGCCAGCATGCGGCTGTTGGGAATCACGTACCGGCGCCAGTTCCAGATCTTGATGATGGTGTAGGTGATGGACAGGTCCTCCACCGTGCCGTATTGACCGTCGATGATCACCGTGTCGCCGAGGCGGATGGGGTGGGCAAAGCTCATGACCATGCCGGCAATGAGGTTTTCGATAAAGGGCCGGGAGGCCACGCCCACGATAATACCCGCCGCCGCCACCAGCACCGATACCATGGCCGCCGGTACGTTGTTGAGCAGCGGAAAAACCAGGGCCACGACCCAGATCAGGACCAGGGAGAGCTGAGTCACCTTGCGGATGATGGAAAAGCGCGCCTCCACGCTTTCCAGCGCCGTTTCCCGGGCATCTTCCACCGGTGCATCCAGCGGGGTCTGGGTTCGGGCGGAATCGAAGTGCTTGAGGCCTTTGATCCGGAGGCGGCGCTGGGCCTCGACAATATTGATCCGCCGGCTGCTCCACAGATAAAGCAGCACCCCCGTGGCACCCATGACACAGAGATAAATGATCAGGGACTTGTTCATCATGTCAATATCACTCCCGCCGGCATACGATCAGATGAAGCCGTGATCTGTGAATTTGAGTCCATCTGCAAATCGGTTGTTCTATAGAGATTGTCAAAATTCTGTTCCGTTTGAACACCTGCCCCCTGCTGGCCGTTGACAATGTCTTGTCGGGCCGGTTGCCGCTGACAATCCCTTTATTTATAGCATTTGAGCCTTTCGATTCTGACTCACATTGAGTTTGAAGATGAGGGCCGTCCTTTGATCTGTATCGGAACTTATTTCTGACAAATGCTATAAACGGTATCATACCGTTGGCAGCAGATGCAAACGCCGATACCGCCAGTTCACCCCGTGCCCGGAACACACCCGAGGGTTGGCCAGGACCTCCTGGATACAAACGACCCACCCAACTGCATACCCTTGCGACCAAGTGGGTTCTTTTTACCCACCCCCAACGGCCCTCATTCCAACTGACGCGACTTAAAAAAGTTTAAATATCGATCCCTTAGGACGTACTCGGGTGTTTGGCACACCCATTGCGATATGCCGACCACCCGGTTGAAACCGGGGACCGACGCTGTCGGGAGCGATGTTGACCGGAACGTAAGGGTTCACCGACGGAAACGACCAAGGGCTATCGGGGCCTGTATTTCCCTATCCGGTATGCGGCCATTGGCATTCCGGACCAAAGGACATGGATTTCTACTTCGTATTTAAGGGGCGAGCCCATGGGGCGATTCGTTTTTCAGTTTTTTATATTGATGGTATTTGCCGCCGGCCAGTCGGCCGGAACCGGCCATGCGTCCGAACCGGGCATAGGCTCTGTTCATCCGCCTGAACTGCGGCAACTGGTCGGGGAAGGGCTCGCAAGCAACCAGGGGTTGAAGGCGATGGCTCACCAGGTCAATGCGTTGGGCAGAAAAGCCGTTGCGGCTGGCGCTCTGGACGATCCGCGCATGAGCCTCGGGGTGGCCAACCTGCCGTCCGATTCCTGGGATGTGGGCCAGGAGGCCATGACCCAGAAACAGATCTCGGTGTCCCAGCGGTTTCCCTGGACGGGAAAGCTCTCCCTTCGCGTACAATCCGCCACCATCGACACCCTCCGGCAACGGGCCGAACTGGCCGCAAAGCAGCTTTTTATCTATCGCAACATCGCCGATAATTACTACGAACTCGGATTTATCACCGAGAGCCAGGTCATCAACCGCCGCATGACCGGGCTGATGGATCAGATTCTTCGCGTGGCGGAATCCCGTTATGCCACGGGAAAGGGTCTTCAACAGGATATCCTGCGCGCCCAGGTGGAACAGGGCCGGCTGATGGATCAAGCCATCGCCCTGAAAACAAAGCGGCGACGGATCCAGGACCGCATCCTTCAGACGCTGAATCGAAAGGGGTTTTCCGAAATCGTGCCGCCGTCGCTTTCCCACATGCCGAATATCGATATCGACACGGAAGGATGGGAAGCCGCCGCCCTGGCCCATAATCCCGGCATTTACGCAAGAAAGCTGGTTATCGACCAGGCCGGTATCGACATTGAGCTGGCCCGCAAAGCCTATTGGCCGGACCCGGATCTGCGTCTGGCCTACGGCCAACGCGATGACGATCCCATGGGCCGCAAAAGGTCTGATTTTCTCTCGGCCTCGGTGGCCTTTTCCATCCCCTTATGGGCCCGTGACAAGCAGGACCAGCGGCTGGCCGGGGCCGAAAGCCGCCTGGAGGCAGCCCAGGCCAAACTCCGGGAACTCACCGATACCCTGCCCCATCGGGTTGACGCCCTGGCCACCGAAATTGGCGACACACGGGAAAGCTATCGGCTCTTTGACGATGCCGTCCTGGTCCAGGCCCGGCAGTGGGCCGCATCGGCCCTTTCCGCCTATGGGGTCGGCCGTGTCGATTTCACCGCCGCGATGGAGGCCCATCTGCGCCTGCTGCGCCTCGAACGCCAGAGGGCGCGCTATCTGTATTCGTTTCACAAAACCGTGGCCGCGCTGGAAGAATTGATGGGAACCGCCCCATGGGGACCGACACCGTCCTCACTCGACGGCCCCCCCCAGCTGAACCCCTGAGCGCCCAAAACGGTTCGGCCGAAAAGGAGATACAACCATGACGCCATGGATAAAAAAAACCATGATCGCCGCCGCCTTTGTCCTGAGTGGCGTTGGCGGAACGATCCTCTTTCATCATATCAATGGACTGTCGACCACCACGGAGACGGTCAAGGCGGCGGTCGGCCCCGAGGCCCAACTTCAATCCGGCGCCATCGATTCAAAAAACGGGAAAAAAATCAAATACTGGGCAGCGCCCATGGACCCGACCTATATCCGCAACGAGCCGGGCAAGTCGCCCATGGGCATGGACCTGGTGCCCGTGTATGAAGAGGTCGGCGGCGAAAAGGAGCCGACCTCCACCATCCGAATCGATCCGGTGACACTCCAGAACATGGGGGT
This sequence comes from Desulfobacterales bacterium, assembly GCA_016342285.1. Taxonomy (GTDB): domain Bacteria; phylum Desulfobacterota; class Desulfobacteria; order Desulfobacterales; family JAEINQ01; genus JAEINQ01. The sequence continues at coordinate 56,514 of JAEINQ010000014.1, read as the reverse complement.
CCGGACCGAGAGAATCGCCCGCCGACCCCTGGTCAAAACCATTCGGGCATACGGCACCGTTTCCTATGACGAACGGCGCGCCCATGCGGTGACCACCAAATTCAGCGGATGGATCGAAAAACTGCATGTCGATTTTATCGGCGATCGGGTGGTCAAGGGTCAACCGCTGTTCGACATCTACAGCCCCGAACTGGTGACAACCCAGGAAGAATACCTCATCGCCCTTGCCCAGCAACAGGCCCTTTCGCAAAGCCCCTATGAGGCCATCCGCGACAATGCCGACCGCCTGCTCGAAGCGTCGAAAACCCGCCTGAAATACTGGGACATCAACGACAGTCAGATTCAGGGTCTCGAAAAGAGCGGCCGGCCGGAAAAGAGTGTGACCGTTTATTCCCCGGTCAACGGCGTTGTCATGAAAAAGATGGCGACGGCGGGGAGCTTCGTGCGGGCGGGCCAGAACCAGTTCGATCTGGTCGACCTGTCCCGGGTCTGGGTGGATGTGGAGATTTATGAATACGAAATGCCCTGGGTCCGAAAAGGCCTTCCGGCAACCATGGAACTCTCCTACATCCCCGGTAAGACGTTCAAGGGAAAGATTCTCTACATTTATCCCTATCTTTCCAAAAAGACCCGCACGGCACGCCTGCGGCTGGAGTTTGCCAATCCGAACCAGTCCCTGAAGCCGGACATGTACGCCAACATCGAGATCCAGTCACGTATTCCCGGGGATTTTCTGGTCCTGCCCCAGCAGGCCGTCATCGACAGCGGCGTAAGAAAGATCGTCTTTATCGCCAAGGGCAAGGGGCGTTTTGAACCCCGGGAGGTCAAACTCGGCGTTGAAGTCAACAATGGTGAGTTCCAGGTACTGGAAGGACTCACCGACGGTGAAGATGTCGTCGTTTCCGCCCAGTTCATGCTCGACTCGGAAAGCCGGCTTCGAGAGGCCATTCAGAAAATGCTGGCCGTCCGGTCACAGCCGGACAATGCCGGTGAAAGCGAGGCCGAGGGTCTGGACATGGCCGGCATGACCATGGACATGGCCGCAGACAGCCTCGACACGTCCGGGCTGACCATGGAAGAAGCGCCATGATCGCCAACATCATCGAATATTCCATCAGGAACAAGTTCCTGGTCGTTCTGGCCACGGTCTTTATCATCGCCGCGGGGGTTTACGCCCTGGCCCGGACGCCCCTGGACGCCATCCCTGATCTGTCCGATGTCCAGGTGATCGTCTTCACCCAATACCCCGGCCAGGCCCCCCAGGTGGTCGAGGATCAGGTGACCTATCCGTTGACCACGGCCATGCTTTCGGTCCCTTTTGCCAAAACGGTCCGGGGCTATTCCTTTTTCGGCATCTCCTTTGTCTACATCATCTTCGAAGACGGAACCGACCTTTACTGGGCCCGCAGCCGCGTCCTGGAATACTTGAACTTCGTCTCCGGGCGCCTGCCCCAGGGTGTGACGCCTTCGCTGGGCCCCGACGCCACGGGGGTCGGCTGGGTATATGAATACACGCTGGAGAGTGACCGGCACGACCTGGCCCAGCTTCGCTCCATTCAGGACTGGTTCCTGCGCTACGAGCTGGCCAGCATTCCGGGCGTGTCGGAAGTCGCCGCGGTTGGCGGGCACGTCAAGCAGTACCAGGTCGTGGTCGATCCCCACCAGCTTCAGGCCTACGGCATCCCGCTTCAAAAAGTCAAAATGGCCATCGGCCGAAGCAACCAGGACGTGGGCGGCAAGCTCGTGGAGATGGGGGAGACCGAGTTCATGGTCCGCGGTCTCGGTTACATTCGGGGCACGGAGGATCTACTCAACATTCCGCTTTCCACCAGCCCCGACGGCACCCCGGTGCTGGTGCGCAACGTGGCACGGGTGAAGATCGGGCCGGAGCTCCGGCGGGGCATTGCCGACAACAATGGGCAAGGAGAAGTGGTCGGTGGCATTATCGTGATGCGCTACGGCGAAAACGCGCTGAAGGTCATCGAAAACGTCAAACGCCGTATCAACGAAATCGCCTCGGGCCTGCCGGAAGGGGTTAAAATCAAGCCGGTCTACGACCGCTCGTCGCTGATCCTTCGGGCCATCGACAATTTGAAAAACACGCTCATTGAGGAAGGCCTGATTGTCGCCCTGGTGTGCGTGGTCTTCCTGTTTCATTTCCGTAGCGCCCTGGTGGGCATTTTCACCTTGCCCATGGCGGTATTCATCAGTTTCATTATCATGCAATGGCAGGGAATCAACGCCAATATCATGAGCCTGGGCGGCATCGCCATCGCCGTCGGCGTTATGGTCGATGCGTCCATTGTCATGATCGAAAACGTCCACAAACACATCGAAAAGGACGGCGGGCAAAAGCCCCATTGGGAGATCGTCACCGACGCGTCCAAAGAAGTCGGCCCGGCCCTGTTTTTCTCATTGCTGATCATCGCCATCAGCTTTTTGCCGGTCTTTACCCTCGAAGCCCAGGAGGGACGACTCTTCAGGCCCCTGGCTTACACCAAGACCTATGCCATGGTGGGCTCGGCCCTGATGGCCATCACCATCGTACCGGTCCTGATGGGGTACATGATCCGCGGACGCATTCGCCCGGAAGCCAAAAACCCCGTCAACCGACTGCTCATCTGGATCTATCTTCCGATCATCCGGCTGGTCATGAAGGCAAAAATTCTCGTGGTAATCCTGGCCATTGCGACTCTGGCGGCCACCATCATCCCATGGAAGCGCATCGGCACGGAATTCATGCCGCCGCTAAACGAAGGCGACCTGCTCTATATGCCGACCACCCTGCCCGGCATCTCCATCACCAAGGCCAAGGAGTTGCTCCAGCAGACCGATCGGATCATCGCCGCCTTTCCCGAGGTCGAAAATGTCTTCGGAAAGGTCGGCCGGGCCGAGACGGCCACCGATCCGGCACCGCTTTCCATGATCGAAACCACCATTACCCTAAAGCCCCAATCCGAGTGGCGCGAGGGGATGACCTCGGAAAAACTCATCGACGAACTGGACCGCTCGATCCAGTTCCCCGGTTTGACCAACGCCTGGACCATGCCCATCAAGACCCGCATCGACATGCTCTCCACCGGCATCAAGACCCCCGTGGGATTGAAGCTCATGGGCGAGGATCTTTCCGTGCTCAGCGACCTGGGAGAAAAAGTCGAAGCGGTGATGCGAACGGTGCCGGGGACCTTAAGCGTCTACGCCGAACGGGTCACGGGAGGCAATTTTCTCGACTTTAAAATCAATCGCGGTCAGGCGGCCCGATACGGACTGACCGTGGGGGACATTCAGGACATCATCATGTCCGCCGTCGGGGGGATGAACATCACCCGGACCGTGGAGGGCCTGGCGCGCTATCCGGTCAACCTTCGCTACGGCAGCGAACTGCGCGATTCACCGGAAAAGCTGCGCCGGATCCTGGTACCGACGCCTTCCGGCGCCCAGATTCCCATCACCCAACTGGCCGACATCCGCATCGTAAAAGGGCCGCCGGTGATCAAGAGCGAAAATGCCCGAAACAACGCCTGGGTCTATGTGGACATCACCGGGGTCGACATCGGGACCTATGTCCAGCGCGCCCAGGCGGCCGTCAGCGAACAGATCGATCTTCCGGCGGGCTACAGCATCGTCTGGAGCGGCCAGTACGAGTACATGATTCGGGCCCAGAAACGATTGATGATCGTGGTGCCCATGACCCTGTTGATCATCTTTTTGCTTCTCTATCTGAATTTCAAAAGCGTCGCCGAAAGCCTCATCGTCATGCTCAGCGTTCCCTTTGCCCTGACCGGCGGCATCTGGCTCATGGATCTGCTCGACTACAACATGAGCATCGCGGTGGGGGTCGGCTTCATCGCCCTGGCCGGCGTGGCGGCCGAGACCGGGGTGGTCATGCTCATCTACCTGGACCTGGCCTATGAAAAATTCCGGGACCGCCATGGTGACAAATTCAACCGGCAACACCTTCAGCAGGCCATCGAAGAAGGGGCCGCCCTCCGGGTACGGCCCAAGATGATGACCGTGGTGGCCACCATGGCCGGCCTTCTGCCGATCATGTGGAACCACGGCACCGGCTCCGAGGTGATGAAGCGGATTGCAGCCCCCATGGTGGGCGGCATGGTCAGTGCCACCATTTTGACCCTGGTGGTGGTGCCGGCCATCTATGGACTCTGGAAGGGGTGGTCTTTGCCCCGTTCAACCAACACCTGAACTGAGCGTTTCAAGTTCCGAAATGGAATACAAACAACCATCTGAAAGAAAAAAACACATGAAGACAATCATCGTTTCTCTGATAACCCTGGCCCTGGTGATTTCCGGCATGCCGGCCCTGGCCATGGACGGACACACCATGAAACACGGGAGTTCCCATGACTCGGGAGGCGCCATGGCCGGCCATTTTAAGCACCAGGCCATGTCGGACCACATTCATTCCGAATTCCAGATCATGAGCCTGGCCAGCATGAACATGACCGACGCAGGCGGGGCGACCCACCACGTCATGGTCAAGCTCATGGACGGGCAAACCCAATCGGAAATCAAATCCGCGGTGGGCAAGGTCAAGGTGATCGCCCCGGACGGCAAGGAGCAGGAGGGTACCCTGAAAAACTACGGCGGCGTTCTGGCTGCCAATTTCACCTTCTCCCAAAAGGGCAAGTACGGCATCATCTGCCTGTTCAAGGCCGAGGGAAAACAACACGTGGTCAAATTCTGGTATCCCCACCAGGGGTAACCCCGACCCCTGCCCGGGCGCCGGCTACGGCCGGCGTCCCGGCAAAACATTACTGCCATGACGAAAGAATCGCGTAACGCAGATATCGGGTTTTTTTGCGGAGCCGTCAAGAATGACAGACCCGTAAAAAGTCCATTTTTCACCACGAAGGACACGAAGGTGCATTAATAATATGCAATGATTTCATCTTCGTGTACTTCGTGTCCTTCGTGGTTAATCAAAAAAGTGGGCATGTTGCTGACTTTTTACGAGAGCATCAAGAATGGCGGTCGTGAATGCGCCACTGGGAAGGGCCGATGGCGATGGGAAAATCAGGGGCCTGCAACTTCGCCTTCCAAAACCGCCGTCATGAAGGCCGAAAGCCGGTCAAAGAGCGCCACCAGGCTCGGCAGGTTGATGTGCTCTTCGGGCGAATGCTGGCTCAGGTCGCCGTCGGGCCCCCAGACAATCCCGGGAACCCCGTGGGCCATGAGATACCGGGCATCGCTGGCCCCGTGCTCAAAGCCGGTAATGGTGTCGGGAGAGAGGCTTAAAAGCAGGTCGAGAAAGGGTGAACGACCACCGTAAAACAGCGGCTCGATCTCGTCCACGATCACTTCACTGGAAACCCTGCCCCGGATCTGCGCCACCAGATCCCGGGGGGCATCGGTTTCCGTGTAACGAATATCCAGCACCGCTTCGGCATGGTCCGGCACCTGGTTGACCGCCTTGCCGCCGCGGATTATCCCCAGGTTTAAGGTCCGGTGCCAATGGTCCGGCGAGGTTTCGTCAAACAGCCCCGCTAGGTTTCGGTAGTCGACCATCAGGGCCTCAATGGCGTTTTTGCCCAGCCACGGACGAGCCCCGTGGGCGGCCGTGCCCCTGGCGACCAGCCGGAGCCGGAGAATCCCCTTTTCCTTGACGATGATCTGGTCCAGGCTGCCGCCGTCCAGGGCAATACAAAAATCGGGTCGGACCGCTTCCAGGGCCGGCTTGGCGCCCCTTTCACCGCCAGTCTCCTCATCACTGGTGATCAGGAGACCGAAGGGGAGGGTTGCCGGGTCAAGGCCACGCTTTTGCATCTGCTCCCGGTGGAGGCGGCAAAGCACCAGGGACAGGGCCACGGCGTATTTGTCATCGATACTGCCCCGGCCAAAGAGCCGGTCGCCTATGATTTTCGGCTCAAATATCGCATCGGGCCCTTCGACCACATCCAGATGGGACATGAGCAGCACCCGTGGCGAACCCTCTCCGAAAGGCACCAGGATGGAAACCACGCCATCATGGGTCAGACGGCGATGGCCGATGCCGTGGTCGTCTAAGTAGGCGGTGACAAAATCGAGGCACCGGGCGATCTCCCCGGGACGCGACGCCGTGGTCCGGAACCGGATCAGGTCCTGGGTCAGGTCTAATACTTCACGATGATGGTCTTCCATGGGACGACAACGCTCCTGTTCAATTCGCCATTGAAATCCATGCCCCTACAACCGCCCCTCCTCCACGCCGTGGCAGGCCACCTGGGAGTCGGCGTGGGCAATCAGTTCTGGAATCTCTTCCCTGCAGCGCGGTTCGGCATGGAGGCACCGGGTATGAAACCGGCAACCGGGCGGAGGATCGATGGGGCTGGGCACGTCGCCTTTGAGGATCAACCGCTTGCGGGCAATGGTGGGGTCGGGCACCGGTGAAGCGGAGAGCAGGGCCTGGGTATACGGGTGAAGGGGGGAGCGGTACAGGGTCCGGCTGTCGGCCAGTTCCACAATTTTTCCCAGGTACATCACCGCCACCCGGTCGCTCACATGCTCCACCACCGACAGGTCATGGGAGATAAACAGATAGGTCAGGTCGAATTCCGCCTGAAGGTCCTCGAGCAGATTGATAACCTGGGCCTGGATCGACACGTCCAGCGCCGACACCGCCTCATCGCAGATGATCAGATCGGGGTTTAGGGCCAGTGCCCGGGCCACGCCGATGCGCTGGCGCTGCCCCCCGGAGAACTGGTGGGGGTAGCGGCGCATGTGCTCCTTTCCCATCCCCACGACCCGGAGCAGTTCGAGCACCCGCGCCTCACGCTGGCTGCGATTTTTAATGCCGTGCACCAACAGCGGCTCGCCGATGATTTGAGACACGGGCTTTCGCGGGTTGAGGGAAGAAAACGGGTCCTGGAAAATGATCTGCATTCTCTTTCGAAGGGCCCTCATCTCCAGGGGCGAACATTTCAACAGGTCCTGACCCTCAAAATAGATCTCGCCGGAAGTCGGCTCTTCGAGCCGGAGAATGACCCGGCCAAAGGTGGTCTTCCCGCAGCCCGACTCGCCCACCAGCCCCAGGGTCTCGCCCCGGTTGATGGTCAGGGTCACATCGTCAACCGCACGTACCGATGCGACCTGCTTCATCATCACACCGCCCAGGATGGGGAAGTGCTTGACGATATGTCGCACGTCGAGAAGGGGTTTTGGGCTCTGGTTATCAGGCATATTTCAAGCACCGTACCAAATGGTTGCCCCCCAGGTCGCACATCTCCGGCCGGACCCGACGGCAGTCGTCAAAGACATCATCGCACCGATCGCTGAACAGGCAGCCCGTGGGCAGGTTGAACAGGGATGGAACGGTTCCGGAGATGGTGTTGAGCCGACCGTCGGCAGTCTCCCGACCGAGCACCGGAATCGACTGGAGCAAGCCGACGGTGTAGGGGTGTTTGGGGTTGGCAAAAAGGGTCTTGACGTCGGCAAACTCCATCATCTTGCCGGCATACATCACCGCCACGTTCTGGGCCATCTCGGCGATCACCCCCAGGTCATGGGTGATAAACAAAATGGCCGCGCCGGTCTCGGTCTTGAGCGTGTTCATCAGATCGAGGATCTGGGCCTGGATGGTCACGTCCAGGGCGGTTGTCGGCTCATCGGCAATCATCAGCCGGGGGTTGCAGGCAAGGGCCATGGCGATCATCACCCGCTGGCGCATGCCGCCACTCAACTGGTGGGGATAGTCGGCCAGCCGGCTTTCCGGTGCCGGAATGCCCACCAGTTTGAACACATCCACCACCCGGTCCCGGGTTTCCTGGCGGGAAAGGCGCTTGTGGAGCCGGATCACCTCCCCCACCTGGTTGCCCACGGTGAACACCGGGTTCAGGGAAGTCATCGGCTCCTGGAAAATCATGGAGATGGCGTTGCCCCGAATCTTTCGCATCCGGGCTTCGGAATAGGTGAGCAGGTCGTCTCCGTCAAAGAGGATCCGGCCCCCCACGATCTTTCCCGGCGGGTCCGGAATCAGCTGGATGATCGAGTGAGCGGTCACGCTTTTGCCGCAACCCGACTCGCCCACCAGGCCCAGGGTCTGACCCGGTTCGATGGCAAAACTGACATCGTCCACGGCCCGGGCCACATGGCCGCGCACAAAAAAATGGGTCTCCAGGTTGTTGATTTCCAGCAGTTTGTCGTTTTCCATAGTCTGTTCCAGGGTCCCCCGGGAACGCACCGGCAAAAATGAGGTCGCGCTGTCAGTCCCTCAGGCGCGGGTCGAGGGCGTCTCTGAGCCCGTCGCCGAGCAGGTTGAACCCGAGCACGGCAAAAAGGATCGCGAGACCGGGAAAGGTCATCACCCAGGAGGCCCGAAGAATCAGTGCCCGGCTCTGGGCAATCATGGCGCCCCACTCCGGCGTGGGCGGCTGTGCCCCCAGGCTGAGAAAACTCAGGGCCGCCGCATCCAGAATGGCCGAGGCAAAACCGAGGGTGGTCTGGACGATGAGCGGGCCGAGGCAATTGGGTAAAATGGTAACAAACAGAATCCGCCAGTCCCGGGCGCCGATGGCCCGGGCCGCGGTCACATAGTCCTTTTCGCATTCTTCCAGCACACTGCCGCGCACGATCCGGGCAAACCGCGGCACATAGGTGATGCCGATGGCAATCATGGCGTTTCTCAGGTTCGGGCCGAGGTAGGCCACAATCACGATGGCCAGCAGGATATAGGGAAAGGCCAGGATGATGTCCATGATCCGCATGATCAACGAATCCTTCCATCCCTTATAATACCCGGACACACAGCCGAGGAAAGTCCCCAGCATAAAGGCAAGGCCCACGCTGACCACGGCCACCAGCAGGGAGATCCGGGCACCGTAAATAAGCCTGGAGAGAATGTCCCGCCCCAGGTCATCGGTCCCGAGAATGTTTTTCCAGGCGCCGGTTTCGTGCCACACCGGCGGTTTGAGCTGGTCGTAGAGGCTGGTTTCCACCGGGTTGTGGGGGCTGATGACCGGCGCAAAAATCGCCGTGAGCACGAAGATGGTGATGATGATCAGTCCGGCCACGGCGGTCTTGTTGCGCCACAACTGGCTGAGTTGCTCCAGCATGGGGTGCCGGATTTCGGGACTATTTTTCGCTGTTCCTTTTTCCATAAGGGATCGCTGAAGGCTTATATTGGTTTTACTGCACGCTGATCCGCGGATTGATGACGGCGTAGAGCACATCCACCATCAGGTTGATCACCACAAAAATGGTGGCGATGAACAAGGTGCCCCCCTGAATCACCATATAGTCGCGTTGCATGACCGCGTCGTACATCCACTTGCCGACCCCGGGCCAGGCAAAGATCGATTCGGTGAGGATGGCGCCGCCCATAAGGATGCCGAACTGGAGCCCGATGGTGGTCACCACCGGAATCAGGGCGTTTCTCAGGGCATGCTTGAAAGTCACCATGAAATTGGACAGCCCCTTGGCCTTGGCCGTCTTGATATAGTCCTGGCGCAACACTTCCAGCATGGACGAACGGGTCATCCGGGCGACGATGGCCGTGGGGATGGTGCTCAGGGTCACGGCCGGCATGATGAGGTGCCAGATGACATCTCGAAGGGCCTCCCAGTTCCGGGTCAAAATGGAATCGAGAATGTAGAAATTGGTGATGACCTCCAGGTCGATATGAATACTCAACCGGGCGGACAGGGGCAGCCATCCCAGGTTCACGGAAAAGATCAGCATGAAGACCAGGCCGAGCCAGAAGATCGGCATGCTGACGCCGGCCAGGGCGCCGAGCATGCTTAAATAGTCAAAGACGCTGTACTGCCGGGTGGCGGAGATGATGCCCAAAAGAACGCCGAAAAAGCAACTGAGCCCCAGAGCGATGATGGAGAGCTCGATGGTGGCGGGAAACCGGTGCTTGATCTCCACCCAGACCTTCTGCCGGGTCCAGATGGTCTCGCCCAAATCCCCTTTCATGAGCCGCTTCAAAAACAGGCCGTACTGGACATGGAGCGGTTCGTTGAGCCCCAGGTGTTCGCGGATTTCATGGAGCGCTTCCTCCGTGGCCCGTTCACCGAGCAACAGCTCGGCCGGATCCCCCGGCGTCATGCGCAGCATGAGAAACACGATGATCGAAACCCCCAGCAGGGTGGGAATCAGAATCATCACCCGTCGAATGAAATAAGCCAGCATTTACGATTCCGTCTGCGTTCGTGTTTTGACAAAGGGTGTCACAAAGCGGGTCCCCCGGAGCGACACCAAACACCAAATACCAAAAACAAAACACACGGGCAAAGGGCCGTTTTCCGGCCCTTTGCCCGCTCGATTCCTATTTCAGCCAGACGTCCTTCATCCGGACCGAGGCCGTGGGATGCAGTTTGAAGTTCATCACGTTTTTGGTGGCTGGCCAGATCACCGTGGAATGGGCAATGCTGATCACCGCACACTCGTCGTAAATGAGCTGAAGGGCCTTCTTGTAGATGTCGGCCCGCTTGTCCTGGTCCACCGTCTGTTTTCCAGCGAGCATATAGCCATGGTACGCTTCGTTTTTCCACTGGGTCCGGATGGAAGAAGAGGCCAGCCCGTCAAAGAGCACGGCCAGAAAGTTGTCCGGATCGCCATTGTCGCCGGTCCATCCGAGCTGGAACAGATCCATGTCATCGGGCTGATCGCGCTGACGTTTGAGGTAGGTCCCCCAGTCGTAGCTGACGATCCGGGCGCTGATGCCAACCTTGGCCAGGTCCGAGAGCATGGCCACACCGACCTTGAGCCCCTCGGGGTTATAGGGGCGCGGTACCGGCATGGACCAGAGGGTGATCTCGGGCAGCCCCTTGCCTTCAGGATAACCGGCCTTGGCCAGGTAGGATTTGGCCAGCTCAGGATCATACTTGAATCCGGGAACGTCGTTGTTATACCCCCACATGGTGGGCGGAATGGGGTTTTTGGCCACCTGGCCCATGCCCTGGTAAATGTTGTCCACAATGGCCTTACGGTTGATGGCGTGGGCAATGGCCTTTCTCAGGTTAACGTCCTGCCACAGCTTCTTGGTGTGATTGAAGGAGAGGTAGCCGATGTTCATCCCGGGCTGGGTGAACAGCTTAAGGGCCTTGTCTTTTCTGGCCATGGGGATATCAGCCGGATTGGGGAACTGACAGATGTTGATATTGCCGGTCTTGAGCTCGAGAAACCGGACCGAGTTTTCCGGAATGGAACGGAAGATCAGCTTGTCCAGATAAGGTCCGCCTTTTTTATCCCAGTAGTTCTTGTTTTTCTCCAGGATGATCCGATCGTCCCTGACCCACCTGACGAATTTGAACGGTCCGGTGCCCACGGGCATTCTGATAAACTCTTTGGGGTTTTTCATGAATGCCGTCGGGCTGATGATATCGGCAAAATCCATCCCCATATTGGCCAGGAAGGGAGCCTCGACCCGCTTTAAGTTGAAGACCACCGTGGTGTCGTCCTTGGCCTCGATGGAATCAATGGTGTCGTCCATTTCCATGGAGACCCAGTACTCGGGGGTCCGCTCCTGAGCCGGTATCACCAGCGGTTTGCCGAAAAATTTGACCTTGCGGTCCTTCATCATGCGGCCGATGGAAAAGACCACGGCATCGGCGTTAAACGGGGTGCCGTCGTGAAACTTAACGCCTTTTCGCAGGTGGAAGGTGTAGGTCTTGCCGTCCGCGGAAATATCCCAGGACTTGGCCAGGCCGGGTTCCAGGGCCGTGGACTCATCGGCGTAAGCCACCAAGGCCTCGAAGATATTATCGCAAATCATGAATGAATTGCCGTCGGTTTCATAGGCTGCGTCGAGCCCGACGGAGTCGCCCCCCCGGCCGAAAACCAGGGTCCCGCCCGATTTGGGGGACGCCGCAACGGCCAGGCCGGTGAACAGGAAAATCGCACCAATCAAGAGCACACTGACTTTTCTCAACATTTCCTCGCCTCCTTTTGGTTTCATGTGAATTTGACGGGGCAAACCGGAATCTTCCGGTCCAAGAATGAGATTCTTTGCTTTGTCTTTTTTTTCTGATGCGTTAATGGGTGAGAAACGGCCGCCACCTCGCCAGGAAGGAAGGTGTTCAAGGGACCGCAAAGGGTTGTGTTCTTAGCAGGCATCATGAATTCATCGATTAAATCACAAGGTCCGAGATCAGCGCAAGCTGTTTTTTAGCTCTTTTGCAGCCACATCATCAACTGGCGGCTCCCGACCGGTGGGCCGATCTTGCGGCAAGGCCGAAGGCCCGATACGAATCGGCGGTGGGGCAGATCCAAAATGCCATGGGATCCGGGGTTGATTGCCGGCGGATGATCTCGATTTATTTATTAATTTCAGTTCCTATTTGATTCTCGTCCAAGCCTTTGTTAAGGGGTTCAATGGCGTATTGACTTAAGTCAATGACAGGGAACGCGATCCGGGGCACGATCCGGCGAAAAGATGGCTGCAACGGACCCATGCATGGTCCGGCACCCCTGGTAGCCGTCCGACACAAATAAAAAAGAGCACAACGGATCATGGCCTTACTTAAAAAACGGTTCAAAGATTACGATATGACCGGCAGTTTCCCCGGCCGGGGCACCTTTGCCCACGGGGTCCACCCGCCGGAGCAAAAGGCGTTTGCGGCCGATTCGCCCATCGAAATCATGCCCCCGCCGAAAAAGGTGGTCCTGCCCCTGCTCCAGCATATCGGCGGGCCGTGCACCCCGCTGGTCAAGGCCAGACAGTCGGTGGTTTTCGGGGAGATGATCGGCAAGGGCGAAGCCTTTATCTCCGCCTCCCTGCACGCCCCGGTTTCAGGCGTTGTTCAAAAAATGGAAACGGTCACCCTGGCCAATGGCCGGCACCTTCAGGCCATTGCCATCAAGACCGAAGGGGACCAGGTTTCCGGCCAGGCCTTGTGGGACCAGCTCTTTGGCGGGAAATGGCCCCAAAAGTCCTACCAGGCCATGGCGCCGGAAACGATCACCGAGGCCATTCATGATGCGGGCATCGTGGGCCTCGGCGGCGCGGCCTTTCCCACCCATGTCAAGATCAGCCCCAACGACCAGAAGCCGATCCACACCCTGATGGTCAACGGCTGCGAGTGCGAACCGTACCTGACCACCGATTACCGGCTTATGGTGGAGGCCCCCGAGGCGGTGGTCGCCGGAGCCTTGCTGGCAGCCCGGGCCGTGGGGGCCAAAAAGACCTATATCGGCATTGAGGACAACAAGTTGGAAGCCGTGGCCGCCCTTCGCCGGACCGCATCCGGTGCCGGCATCCACATCGCCCTGCTCAAGACCAAATACCCCCAGGGAAGCGAAAAACACCTGATCAAGGCGGTGCTTGGCAAAGAGGTTCCCCTGGGGGGGCTCCCTTCGGATATCGGCGTGGCCATGAGCAACGTGGCCACGGTAACCAGCGTGGCCCGGGGGGTCATGCGCGGCCTTCCCCTGACCCACCGGGTGGTCAGTGTCACCGGAGGCGGCATCGTCCAGCCCAAGAACCTGCTGGTCCCCATGGGCATTGCCATGGGCGAACTCATCGACTTTTGCGGCGGGCTTCGAAAAACCGCCGCGCGCATGATCGCCGGCGGCCCCATGATGGGATTTGCCTTTACCAACCCCGACATTCCGGTCACCAAAGGGACCAGCGGTATCACCGTTTTGACCCACGAAGAAATCCGGCACGTGGACCAGACCGTCTGCGTCCGGTGTGGCCGGTGCGTGGACGTCTGCCCCATGAATCTGGTGCCGACCAAGATAGCCATGGCCTCCCGGCTCAATCAGCTCAACCTGGCCCGAACGTATAACATCATGGCCTGTTTCGAATGCGGGTCCTGCTCCTATATTTGCCCGGCGGGACTTCCCCTGGTGCAGCTCATTCGAACCGGAAAAGCCCTGATCGCGGCAGAAGCGAGAAAATGAAAGTCAAACAGAAAACCGAAAGCAGACCGTCAATGCCCCAGATTCATGTGGCCCCATCGCCCCATGTGTTCAACATGGCCATGACCACCCAGGGAATGATGCGCGACGTGCTCATTGCCCTGATCCCCGTGGTTGTTGCGGCCATCACCCTATTCAGGTGGCTTGCCGTAAAGCAGCTGCTGATTTGCGTGGTGACCTGTCTGGCGGCGGAACTGGTCTTGACCCGCATGCGGGGAAAACCGTTGAGCATCGGAGATCTGTCCGCGGTCATCACCGGTGTCATTCTCGGCCTCTCCCTGCCGGCCACAGCCCCCTGGTACATCGGCGTCATCGGGGCCATGGTGGCCATGGGCATCGGAAAAATGGTCTTCGGCGGGCTCGGCATGAACATCTTCAACCCAGCCATGGTGGGCCGGGCCTTTGTGATGATCTCCTTTGCCGGAAGCCTGGCCGCCTCGGGCTATATCCAGGCCACCGGCGGGGTGGACATTCTCAGCCAGGCCACCCCCCTGACCGCATACAAGCAGTCCGGTATCGGCACGGCCCTGGGTCCGCTTTTCTGGGGTCACGTCAACGGGTCGTTGGGGGAAACCAGCGCCCTGGCCTGCCTGCTGGGCGGGCTCTATCTCTGTTTCCGGCGCGTGGCCTCATGGGAGATTCCCGCCGGCATGCTCATGGCCGCCGGGGTGATCGGCGGTGTGGCCAACCTCGCCGATCTGTCAGCCCCCTGGACCGTGCTCCACCACCTGGCGGGCGGAGCCATGCTCTTCGGGGCCTTTTTCATTGCCACCGATCCGGTCACCAGCCCCCTTACGCCGCGGGGCAAATGGATCTTTGGTGCCGGCTGCGGAACGCTGGTCATGGTGCTGCGACTGTTCAGCGGATATCCCGAAGGGGTCATGTTTGCCGTACTGTTCATGAACGCGCTGACCCCGCTAATCAACCGGTGGACCATCCCCCGACCGTTTGGAGGTGTTTAAGTGGACCGCGTCTACGAAATCGACCCGGCCGACCGGGAAGGGTGGTTTCAAAACAGCTTCCTGGCCCAGGCGTGGCTGGTGCTCCTGCTGGCCATCGGGTTCGGGGCGACCCTGGCCTTTGTTCAGGACCGGCTCAGCGGGGTTATTGCCGCCAACAAATTGAACGAAACCCTGGCCCAGGTGCCGGAACTGGTCTGGGGAGAAAAAGCCCCGGCGGTTTCCGCTGACACCCAATCGCCCATGGGGATCACCCCCCAAACCATCTCCGTCAAAAAGGGGGACAAAACCTCCTTTTATTCTTTGTACCGGGTGGCCCGGGGAAAAGCCCTGGCCGGGTGGGTGGTCAAGGCGAACGGCCAGGGATACGCGGACCGGATCGAAGCCCTCATCGGCCTCGATCCCCAGGGGGCAACCATTACCGGCCTGTTCATCCTGGAACAAAAAGAAACCCCCGGCCTGGGCAATAAGATCTCCTCTGCCGGCTGGCGTGGCCAGTTCACGGGTAAAAGCACCCGTACGCCCCTTGAAGTGAAAAAGGGGGGCACCACGGCACCCAACGCCATCAATGCCATCACCGGGGCCACCATCTCGTCTCGGAGCGTCACCGACATGGTCAACCGGACGGTGGGAGACCTCCGGGATCGGCTGGCATCGGAAACCCTTCAACCGACGGAAACCGTCCCGGACAAGACAGGGAGGAACCAATGAGCGATCTTCCGACACCGGGGGAACGATTCATTCAGGGAATCTTGCCGGAAAACCCCGTTTACCGTCAGCTTCTCGGGCTCTGCCCGACCCTGGCGGTAACCAACGGCCTCAAGCCCGCCCTGACCATGGCCGCGGCCGTGGGCGCGGTGCTCCTGGGCGCCAACATCATCATCAGCCTCATCCGTGGCCTGCTCAAGCCCCACCTGCGGATCGTGGTCTTTACCCTGACCATCGCGACCTTCGTAACCATCGTCGACCGGCTCCTGGCCGCCTACATGTACCCCATGAGCAAAACCCTCGGGCCTTATATCCCCCTGATCATCGTCAACTGCATCATCATCTGCCGATGCGAGGTCTGCGCCTCCAGGCAGGGGCCGGTGGCGGCGGCGGGCGACGCCCTGGGCCAGGCCCTGGGATTCGGTCTGGCCCTTTCGAGCATCGCGGCCGTTCGCGAGATCCTGGGCACCGGCATGCTCGCCGGCTTTTCGGTGCTCCCGGCTGCCTGGCCCCAATGGGTCATCATGGTCCTGCCCCCTGGCGCCTTTTTGACCTTCGGCCTGCTGCTGGCCCTGGTCAACTGGATCGATGCCACCCGGGCCGACAAAAAGCGACGGGAGGGATAGTCACCATGGAATATCTTTTCGACATCTTTCTCATCGCCATCAGTGCCGCCCTCATCAACAACTTCGTGCTCTATTATTTTGTCGGCATCTGCCCCTTTGTCGGCGTGTCGCGGCAAGTAGACATGGCCGTGGGCATGGGCAGCGCGGTCACCTTCGTGATGACCATCGCCGTTTTCATCAGCTGGACCGTCACCGCCCTGGTCCTGATGCCGGGCGCCCCCGTGTCCAACTGGGTGGCCGGGTTCTTCATGCCTGCCGACCAGGCGGCTACCATCGACCTGACCATTTTGACCTACATCGTCTACATCTTCTCCATCGCTTCGTCGGTTCAGTTCGTAGAAATGTACATGAGAAAGTTCTATCCACGCCTGTACAAATCCTTTGGCGTTTTTCTGCCGCTGATCACGACCAACTGCGCCATTTTATTCGCCTGTCTGACAGTCATGAGCCATGTTGTCGGAGTGGAAAACCCGGCCGAGGCATGGGATCTGGGTCAGGCCCTGGCCCTTGGGATTTTCGGCGGCCTGGGGTTCACCATCGCCATCGTTATCATGGCCGGTATCCGTGAAGAACTGGATCTGTGCGACATCCCGGCCCCCTTCCAGGGGGCTGCCATCACCCTGATTGTCGGCGGCATCCTGGCCATGGCGTTCATGGGGTTTACCGGTGTTGACAGCGGCATTCGGGCGGCGTTGATGTAAAACGGTTTGTGTTTAGTGTTTTGTGTTTTGGATTTGGGCTGGGGAAAAATGAAAGAATCCACGCCCAGAGGATACGGTAGTCGTTCTCGCCGGAACGGTAGAACCTCATTCGGTCCACTACTTGAAGTAGTGATTTATTACCAGAATTATCGCCACTGACCCATGCAAGGGGTCCATGGCAAAATCACAGACTATGGAGAAAGCATGACCTGGGTTACCATCAGCCTGGCCGCGACCACCATGCTCGTCATGGCGCTGGCGCTGACATCCATTCTCGGATGGGCCAACCAAAAGTTCCAGGTGGATGTGGACCCGCGGGTCCTGGCCATCTTGGACGCCCTTCCCGGAGCCAACTGCGGCGGGTGCGGATACGTGGGGTGCGGCGATTACGCCGAAGCCGTGGCCCTGGAACACGAGGCCGTGAACAAATGCACGGTGGGAGGGGCCAACTGCGCCACGGCCGTAGCCGGCATCATGGGCGTTGAGGTGGGCGAGACCCTTCCCTATCGCCCCATCGTGCACTGCGGTGCCCATTATCAAGACCGGCTGGGGCGAAATGAATACCGCGGGGAGATGCGCTGTTCGGCCGCCAACCTGGTCACCGATGTCCAGGGATGCACTTACGGATGCCTGGGATTCGGCGACTGCACCCGGGCCTGTGAGTTCGACGCCATTCATGTCGTCGACGGCCTGGCCACGGTCGACTATGAAAAATGCGTGGGGTGCGGGGCCTGCTCCAAGGTCTGCCCGCGGAACATCATCACCATCACGCCGTTTAAATCCGAACGGATGCTGGCAGTGACCTGCGCCAACAAGGACAAGGGAAAAGATGTCATCCGCGTCTGCAATGTCGGATGCATCGGATGCGGGGCCTGTGCCCGAACCTCGAACCTGTTTATCCTGGAAAACAATCTTTCCACCATCAACTACGAGGCCTATTCGCCGGAGTGCTCCCTGGATGTCCTGGAAGCCTGCCGGAAGTGTTCCCGAAACCGGCTGGTCTTTGTGGGAAAACCGACCACCGACGACCTGGAAAAAGCCAAAGCCCTGGAGGCCCCTGCCCTGGTGGAGCCGGATTTCAAAACCACGGTGGACGATACGGAGTGGCGGGGGTAGGCCCCACAAGCATCGCAAAAAAGTCTGGCCCGTTGGGACATGGGCTGGGTTACGCTTGAAAGGGGTTTGGTTGCCGACCCCATATCAGTGTGGAGTGCCTAATCCGATTTCGAATTGAAACCGCCGGTTAACCGAGACGAAACAGCTTAGACGTGATAAAATTGATTCGATGGTCAAGAATTGATTGCCCACGAAAAAGTTTTATGTGACACGGAGGACCCTTGGCAGACATTCGAAGAAAAATACTGCTGGCTGTGGACGGTTCCGACCAAGCCCTGGAGGCGGTCCGGTATATCAGTGCGATTGTTCCGCCGGACCGGACCGAAATCGTTCTTTTCAGTGTGGGCACCGGATTCCCCGAAGTCTACTGGGACATGAACCTCAATCCCCTCTACCGGACCAAAAAAGACTCGATCAAGGGATGGCTGGCAGACAACCAGCTCGTCATGGGCGAGTTCAAGGAGAAGGCGTTCAAGATTCTTTCCAATGCCGGGTTTTCAGAAACGGCTGTCACCGTCAAGACCCATTGCCAAAGAACCAACGTTCTCAAGGACATCGTTCAGGAGTCCTACCAGAACTACCAGGCCGTGGTTATGGGCCGGTCCGGAATCAGCCGGCTCAAGGACCTGGTGATGGGCAGCATGGCCTTTAAGCTGATCGAAAAAATCAAACACATTCCCACCATCGTGGTCGGCGGCAAGCCAGTCTCAAAAAAGATTCTCATCGCCTTGGACGAATCCATTGAGGCCATGCGCGCCACGACCTGTATCGGTGACCTGGCCCGCGCCCGCGGCTTGGAAGTCTCCATCTGCCATGTGCTCAGCCCGCCTGCCATGTCGCCCATCTCCGGCAGCCGCTCAAAAAAACCCGGAGAGGATTACGCCTGGCGGGAATACAACGAAAACCGGTTCCGACCCTATATGGACGAGGCCATCGGGCGTCTAGCGAAGGCCGGCATGAACCCGGAAAGCATCTCCGCCGACTTCCTGTTCTGCCGGGGCAATGCCATTCAAAAAATCGTCACCACGGCCCTGGAAGGCAACTACGGCACCGTGGTAGTGGGCCGGCGGGAGGCCATCAGTTTCATGGAAGGGATGATTCGGGGCCGTTTCAGTGACAAGCTGATCTCGTCCACCTACAATGTTGCCGTCTGGGTCGCCGGATAAAATTGCTTCGCGAATTCACATTCATGGACTGGAAACGGCCATAGGTGCCCATCCACGAAAAATACCGTAATTCGCGGATGAGCACGAGTTAAAAAGCCGACCTAGCAAAAACAAATCAGCAGATTCCGTCCTGCAGGCACCGACAACGGGTCGCCGCAATAATTTCTGACGATGCCGCATTGCCGCCGCTGAACTGAAGGGCCACCGTTTTCCCTGCCAATTTTTCGCGGATCTTGACCGCCGCCCTTAATGTGGCCGATCCGGCCCCTTCGGTGAGATTTCGCGTATGATAGGCGGCCAGCGCGATCCCTTCAAAGAGTTCTTCTTCGGTAAGCAGGACAAAGTCGTCCAGACCGCGCGAGTATATGCCGAAAGGGATCTCGTAGGCCGTACCCGTAGCCACACCACCGGCAAAGGTGGTGTTTTCCGCGGTCACAATCTTGCCGGCCTTCCAGGATTCATAGGCCGCGGATGCTGCCTCAGCCTGTACGGCAATCACTTCGATCTCCGGGCGGACGCTTTTTAAGACCGTGATGGCCGCCGCCACCTCCGAACCCGCTCCCAGCGGGACCAGCATCACGTCCAGATCGGGCAGTGCTTCGAGGATTTCCAGAAACCCGGTCCCCACGCCGTTGACCAGAAGCGGCTCATTGGCCGGATGAACAAAATAAAGAGACCGCTCTTCTTTTAATTCCATCACCCGCCGGCCCGCTTCTTCAAAATTGGCGCCGTATTCCACCAATTCGGCGCCGGCATCGCGGATGGCCTGAACCTTAAGCGGATTGCTTTGTTCCGGAACCACCACCACGGCCTCCAGACCGAACATGCGCGCCGAGGTGGCCACCGAGGTGCCATGGTTGCCGGTGGAGTAGGTAATCACGCCACCGACCCCCCGGGCACGAAGATGATGCATGAGATTGATGCCGCCGCGGATCTTGAATGTCCCGGTCAGGTTCTGGTTTTCGTGCTTGACCCATACATCGGCGCCGATCAGACGGCACAGGCTCTCGTATCGCCTCAGGGGGGTGGGGTTTAAAAAGGGCCGGATGATGGTCCTCGCCCTCAGGGTGTCGGCCAGGGATATGGCTTGATCCGTTGAAACCATTTTTCGCAGTTCTCCTTGTTTATTGAGGTCAAAGATTAATCCGTCCAATCCGTCCATGCCGCCCGGATTGGACAAATATTCCAATTTAGCCGTTTAAAAAACTGGCAGAGCGTAGCGATTCAACACTTGAGCATTGGAAATTGAGTATTGGAAATTGGATATTCACGGTAGCCGTTCTCGCCGGGACGGTAGAACCGCTTCCGGTCCACCACTTGAAGTGGTGGTTTAATGCCGGAATCAGTCCGGAGAGGGCCTTGCCCGGACAAAGGCGTCCACGGACCGCTCGACATCTTCTTCCGTCGTCTGCCAGGAACTGACGCTGATGCGGATGGCAGGCTCTCCCTTCCACATGGTGCCGCCGCACCAGCAGGTGCCGCAGGCCTGAATCGCGGACAGGGTTTCACGGGTTTGGGCGGGCGTCGCGCAGGCCACCAGCACCTGATTAAACACCACCTCATTTAAGATTTGGAATTGATGCACGGCCAGTCGTTCGGCAAATTGTGCCGCACGGTCACACAACCCGTCGATCAACGCCCCGACACCGTCTCTTCCAAGGTATTTCAAGGTGGCCCACAGGTCCACGGCCCGGGCGCGGCGAGACATTTCGGGAACATACATCATCCCGTCCCGATCATTGCTGGTTTGAATATAGTCACCGCTGGCCTGCATGGCGGCAACCAGGGCGTCGCGGTGCCGACACAAGACGATGCCGCAATCATAGGGGGTGTTGAGGGTCTTGTGCCCGTCCACGGACCAGGAATCAGCCTTTTCAGCCCCGGCCAGCAGATATTTTCTTGAATTTGACGCCTTGGCCCACAAACCGAAGGCCCCGTCCGCATGGACCCAGGCACCGCTCCCGGCGGCCCGGTCGCAGATCTCTTCGAAGGCGTCAAAGGCACCGGTATTCACGTTTCCCGCTTGAAGCATAAGGATACATCTTTCGTCCAGTGAAGGAATTTTTGCCCCACG
Source organism: Desulfobacterales bacterium (assembly GCA_016342285.1). Taxonomy (GTDB): domain Bacteria; phylum Desulfobacterota; class Desulfobacteria; order Desulfobacterales; family JAEINQ01; genus JAEINQ01. The sequence continues at coordinate 35,307 of JAEINQ010000014.1, read as the reverse complement.
GATTCTTCCCTGATCATCCGCCGGCACCTTTTCGATGCGGTCTTTTCCCAGCCCGAGCAATGCCAGGGCCTTAAAAACCGAGCTGTGGGCCTGGTCACTGACAATGACACGGATAGGCGGCGCGCCAAAAAGACCGTTGGCATTGACATCCCAACCCAGGCGATTGAGAACCTCGTGCCGGGCGGCGGCAAGACCGCAGAGGGTGGCGGTGGATGAGCCGCTGACGTATCCTGCGGCCGTGTCGTCCGGCAGATCCAACAGTTGGCGCAGCCAGCGTTCACAGACCTGCTCGAGTTTGGCGGCAATGGGTGAACTGACATAAAGGGCCGGGCTCTGGTCCCAGGCGTCGGCCAGCCAGCGGGCGGCCAGGGCCGCGGGGATGACACCGCCGTTGACGAATCCAAAATAGCGACCGCCGGTTTGGGCCACCGTTGCCGGCCCGCCGTGATCGTTTAGCAGCGCCAAAACCGCCTCTCCGGGTTGGGCGTGCACCGGCAGCGGCTCGTCGAATCGGTCCAGGTTGGCGATGGCTGCCGGTTCCGGGTAAACCGAGCGATCACAGACCCCGTCCATATAGGAAAAGGCGTATCGGCTTGCCTGTTCGAAAAGCGTCTTGTCTCTCCATTCCTGTCTCATCTGCTCGTGTATGGATGAATCCTTCATGGCCTATCCCTTTTCTTCGTGTCAGAAATACGTTCCGATACCGGTGGTTCGGCGGCATGGTGATTTTGTACCTGTTCACAGGGCTGAAACGCTCAAGAAGTTCCAACCCCTCGCACGGTAAGCGTTTACAGGGTGCCGTAGATGCGAGGCGCCGGGCATGTAGGCGTACTAAATCGTACTTCAAATGCCCGGGAACAAAGCAGATGCGGTGCCCTGTGAACGCTTACGTTATTTTATATAGGAATTGTCAGGCCTTTCCAAAAACCCAAAATGACGATCGTATTGGACAGATCACAACCACCTGAACCGGAACGGAAATACGACAATCCCTATATTGGCAGACCATAACCGATCTGCTATCGTGGGTACAGATACAGAATGTGTTAAATGCAGTGGATACAATTCGGTTTTGGCAGAATACCTTCCTTGAACATTGAGAATTGAAAATTGGATATTGGACATTAAGCCCTCCTAAGGAGGGCCTCCTGAGGCCACCCGCTCTGCGGGTGGAGCATCACTGTCATAACCGGCCAAACCGGCAAACCCACAGGCGAAGCCCCCCATGGAAACCCAATCCTTCCTCTACAAGCAATTGGCGGCGGACATCGAAAGTCAGATCCGACGGGGAGAACTTCGGCCCGGCGATAAGCTGCCTTCCCTGAGAATCCTTCAGGACAAACTCGGCATGAGCCTGAACACCGTCTACCAGGCCTACATGGAGCTTGAGGCCATGGGGCTGGTTGAGGCCCAGGCCAAATCCGGCTTTTTCATCAAGAAAAACCGACTCCTGAACATGGCAGCCCCCCGGTTTGCCCGAAAGCCGGACCGGCCCCGCAAGGTCCGGCTTTCGGACATCACCAACACCGTGGTGGCCAATTCGCTCAACCCCGACCTGGTGCCCCTGGGCGCATCCACCCTGTCGCCGGACCTGCTTCCCCAGAAACACCTGACCCGCATCATGCGTGGGATTACCCCGGAAATGATGGCGCCCCTGCTTCAGTATACCCCATCCGAAGGGTCTCTGGAACTCAGGCGCAAGCTGACCTTTCGCATGCTGGGCCTGGTTCCCGATATCCGGGAGCGAGACGTCACCATCACCAACGGCTGCTCCGAAGCGGTGGCCCTGGCCCTGCTGGCCACCACCGACCGCGGAGATGTGGTGGCCGTGGAATCACCCACCCATTTCGGCTTTTTGCAGCTGCTGCGGGAATTGGGCCTTCTGGTAATGGAACTGCCCACCGATCCCCTTTCCGGCGTGGTGACCGAAGGCCTGAGTCAGGTCCTGAGAGACAACAAGGTCCGGGTCTGTTTACTGATGCCCAACTTCCAAAACCCCATGGGCGCCTTAATGACCGACAGCCGAAAGGAAGAACTCGTCGCCATTCTCCACGAAGCCAATATTCCGGTCATCGAAGACGATATCTACGCCGAGATGCACTTTGGCAAAAAACGTCCCCGGCTGCTCAAGCACTGGGACCAGAAGGGCCTGGTGATCACCTGCTCGTCCTTTTCCAAAATACTCGCCCCGGGCTTTCGCGTGGGCTGGGTGGTGGCAAACGGAGACGTTGCCGACCGAATTCGAAGGCTTAAGGCCGGCTTCTCCATGGCCGCGCCCACCCTGCAACAGCACGTACTCACCCAGTTTCTGGCCGAAGGCGCCCTGGACCGATATCTGAGACTGCTGCGGGCCAGTGTCTACAACCAGGTGCTCAAGACCGCCATGGCGGTTCAGCACGCCTTTCCCGAAGGGAGCCGGCTGTCGGTCCCCGAAGGCGGCAACATGCTCTGGATTGAACTCCCCTCCTGGGCCGACGGCACAAGGCTGTACCAAGAAGCCCTGGAAAAAGGGATCTCCATTGTCCCCGGCGCCGCATTTTCCACCACCGATCACTTTGGCCACTACATCCGCCTCAGTTGCACCTCTCCTTTTTCCGAACCGGTGGAAGCGGCCGTCAACACGCTGGGCGAGTTGGTTCGAAGTCAGCAATTGTAAAACAGTTGCCTCCCGACCCTTTCTGTGTTTTGCTCCCTGGCAAAGATTGATGCTTTCGCAAAAAGTCACAAACAAGCCAATTTTTTCATTCACCACGAAGAGCACGAAGCACACGAAGCTGAAATCATTATGTATCATTATAACCCTTCGTGCTCTTCGTGGTAGAAAATAGCGTTTTTACAGGACCGTCAAAGTTGATAAAACCGTAAAAAGTTTCAAAACATCCTTTGGCGTCATTCCCGCGAAGGCGGGAATCCAGTCATTTCAAATGGTTCTGGATGCCTGCCTCCGCAGGCATGACGGGATTTCGGAGATTTTACGCGCGCATCAAAGTTAACTTACTGCAGTTATAATCTCTATTCCTTTGTGCCCTTTGTGCCTTTGTGGTAAATGCAGCCTTTCTTCAGGACTTTGAAAGTTCAGATTTAACGGATAGCCTCAACCATGAAAACCACCACCATCCAGTCCCTGGAACGGGGGCTGAAAATTCTCGACATTCTCGGACAAGCTGGCAAACCGCTGCTGCTCGGCGACATCGCCGGTCATTTTTCCATCGACCGCTCCTCGGTCTTCAGACTGGTGAGTACCCTGGCCAAATGCGGCTATGTGCTACAGGACCCGGAAACCAAGCGGTATTCCATCGGTTTTCGGGTGCTGGCGCTTTCCGGAGCGGTCAGCAGCCAGTCCCGCATCGATGACCTGGTCCGGCCGGTCATGGTCGACATCGTCTCTAAAACAGGCCAAAATACCCACCTGGCCATTTTGGACGGCACCGAGGTGGTTTTCATCGCCGTTGACCAGCCCACCGCGGCCGTGAGCCTAAACATCACCGTGGGAACCCGGGAGCCGGCGTCGGTGACGGCCCTGGGAAAATCGCTCATCGCCTTCATGCCCGCCGAAGAACGAAAAGCGTTTCTCTCCGGAATCCAATTCAAGAAGTATACGCCCAAATCCATAACCCACGCATCCGATCTGGAACTAAATCTGGAACCGGTCCGAAAAGACCGCCTGGCCACAGATGACGAAGAATACCGCGCAGGCATCGTCTGCTTTGCCGCACCCGTCTTCGATCATTTGAAACAACCGCGCTATGCCATCGGCATCTCCGGCCTGCGCGACGCCATCAAGCCCCGCGAAGAAAAATATCGGGAGATCGTCCGGCAAGCCGGTATCCATCTTTCTGCCCAGTTGGGGTTTACGGGTTTTTAGTTCGTTTCCATCCATGGGTGCCGATCCGCTCAAAAATCGATTCATGGACGGACACTAGTTCGGCGACTTACCCTGACTTTCGGTTTTCATAGGTATGGAACTTTTCCAAACCGTCCGATTTGTTCAAAACCGGAACGCCGCCATTGGGACTTTGGAGTTGACACATAGCGCAAAGTCGTTGCATATTGTGCATGACTGTCGCATCAAGCGCTAAGGGAGAATAATCCATGAAAGAACAAATCACCAAGCGGATGCAACGGGCCAGGGCCATTGCCGCGGCCGGCGGCCTGGAACAGGCCATGGCATCGGGCGCCATTCCCCGGCGGATCGATCTGAGGCTGTCGGAAATTGTCATCCTGGGCCTGCTGCGCCAAGGGGTGACCCGCTTTATCGGGACCTTCGGCCACGGATCCACCGACATGGGCGAGGTTCTCCGGGCGTATGAAGCCGCCGGCCTGGTCCGGACCTATGGGGTGCGGCACGAAACCGAGGCGGTGCATGCTGCCACGGCCCTGCGTTGGGTGACCGGGGAAAAGGCCGCGGTTTTTACCTCCATCGGCCCCGGTGCCCTGCACGCCCTGGCCGGGTCCCTGGCGCCAGCCAGCAACGGCATTGGGGTCTGGTTTCTGCTGGGGGATGAAACCACCGAAGACGAAGGCCCCAACATGCAGCAGATTCCGGGCTCCGCCCATGGGGGATTTTTTCGCCTTTTTTCCGCCATGGGGAGCACCTACCAACTGCACACGCCCGGAGCGGTGAGCACGGCCCTTCGAAGGGGCCTCAACACCACGGACCACCCGTTCCGGCCGGGACCTTTTTTTCTGCTCCTTCCCATGAACATCCAGCCCGTGGTCGTAAAAAACTTCAACCTTGATGAACTCCCTCATACACCGCCGCCTCCCCTGGGGCCGGCTGCCGACGGCGGCCGGTATGCACGCGCGGCCGAAGCCATTGTCCGGGCGGAAAAAGTGGTTGTAAAAATCGGCGGCGGGGCAAGGCTTGCGGGAAAAGAGATCGAGACCCTGCTCGAACGGGCCGACGGTGTGGCCGTCACCAGTCCCCTGGTTTCCGGAATCATCCCCTTTGACCACCCGCGCAATATGACCGTAGGGGGGTCAAAGGGCTCCATCAGCGGCAATTTCGCCATGGAAGAAGCGGACCTATTGATCGCCATCGGCACCCGGTTCGTCTGCCAGAGCGACAGTTCGCGAACCGGCTACCCCAAGGTCCGGCAGGTGATCAACATTAACGGCGACGTGGATTCAGCCAACCACTATGGAAAGAGTATCTCTTTCATCGGCGATATTTCCCAAACCCTGACGCAGCTCAACGAAGCGCTTGAGAAGATGACAAAACCCGTCGGCAACACCCCTTCCCCCTGGCGGGTTGCCTGCCGGGCCAAGCGCCGGGAATGGGACGCCTTCCGTCGAGCGCGGTACGACTGCCCCCGCCTCTACGACGAGGTCTGGAAAAGGGAGGTGCTGACCCAGCCGGCGGCCATCAAAACCGCTACGGACTGGGCCCGGGCCAATGATGTGCCCACCTTTTTCGATGCCGGCGACGTCCAGGCCAACGGATTTCAGATCGTCGAAGACGATTGCCTTGGCCGCACCTTCAACGAAACCGGCGCCAGCTACATGGGGTTTGCCGTCTCGGCCCTTCTGGCCACGGCCGCATCGGCCAAGCCCTTCTATGCCATGGCCTTAAGCGGCGACGGCTCCTTTACAATGAATCCGCAGATTCTCATCGACGGGGTTGCCCACGGCGCCACCGGGGTGATTCTGCTTCTGGACAACCGGAGGATGGCCGCCATCTCCGGACTTCAGACCGCCCAGTACGGAACCGACTACGCCACAAGCGATTCGGTGGCGGTCGACTACATCGCCTGGGCAAAATCCATCGCGGGCGTGGCGGCCTTTGACGGCGGCGATGCGCCCCAAACCCTGATCCAGGCGCTGGACCGGGCCAAACGCCACAAGGGGCTCTCCCTGATCCACGTGCCGGTATACTATGGCGACAACCCCCTGGGCGGCATGGGCGTCTTCGGCAGGTGGAACGTGGGCAACTGGTGCGCCGACACCCAGGCGTTGCGGCATGAGATAGGGTTGTGAAAGGAAGGGTCCGAGGGTTCGAGGGGTCAGGGGCTCAAGGGAAAAACCAAGAACCGAAACGGCAAACCCTTTGTCAGAGCACTTGGCCCCTTGGCCCCTGGAATCCTCGAACCCTTTGGCCGGAAGCAGCAGCAGGGAATATATAGCACCAATTTTCCACCCACTCGTCTTAGGAGTCGACCATGCCCCCATCCGACAAGGCCTCCGGCATCGACCGCAACCTCGCCAGCTACGGCGACAAGGCGTTTTCCCGATATCTTCGAAGGGCGTTTCTCGCCTCGGCAGGCTATGACAGGAACGATTTAGAGCGCCCCATCATCGGTATCGCAGACACCTCTTCGGACTACAACACCTGCCACCGCCAGATGCCGGAGATGGTCACGGCAATCAAACGCGGGGTCCTGGAGGCCGGCGGCCTCCCCCTGGCCTTTCCCACCATCTCCCTCAACGAGATCCTCACCTCCCCGACCACCATGCTTTTTCGAAACCTTGCCGCCATGGAAACCGAAGAGATGATCCGGGCCCAGCCCATGGATGCCGTGGTCCTGGTGGGCGGGTGTGACAAGACCGTCCCGGCCCAGGCCATGGCGGCCATTTCGGCCGATATCCCGGCAATTCACGTGGTGGCCGGGCCCATGCTCGCCGGAAACTGGCGGGGCCAGCGCCTGGGCGCCTGCACCGATTGTCGGCGCCTCTGGACGGAATACCGGGCCGGAAAAATCAGCGAGGAAGAAATCCGGGAGATTGAGGCATCGCTTTGTGCCACCGGCGGCACCTGCATGGTCATGGGAACGGCCTCCACCATGGCCTGTTTGATTGAAACCCTCGGGCTGATGCTTCCCGGCGGGGCCGCGCCGCCCCACGCCACCGGCGACCGGCTCAAACAATGCACCGCATCGGGCCGGTGTGCGGTGGAACTGGCCCAAGCCAACCGATACCCTTCCAACATTCTCTCCCAGGGGTCGTTTCACAACGCCCTGACGGTTCTTCTGGCCCTGTCCGGGTCCACCAACGCCGTGGTCCACCTGCTGGCCATGGCCCGACGAGCTGGGATTTCCCTGACTTACGACGATTTAAACCGCTTGTCGAAAAAAGTGCCCGTCCTGGTGGACTGCAAACCGGCCGGGGTGGGATACATGGAAGATTTTTACCATGCCGGTGGTGTCCCGGTATTATTAAAGGAACTGTCGCCTTTTCTCGACCTGGAAACCATGACCGTCACCGGCAAAACCCTGGGAGAAACCCTGGATGGCATTGGGATGCCTGGTGACTGGCAATCGACCATTCGAACCGTGGACAATCCGCTGGTTGCCTCCGGCGCCATTGTCGCCGTTTCCGGCACCCTGGCACCGAACGGGGCCGTCATCAAGGCAGCAGCCGCATCGCCCGCACTCATGCGCCACCAGGGACCGGCCGTGGTCTTTAACTCGCCCGAAGACGCTGTGGACCGCATCGACGACCCGGCCCTGGGCATTACGCCCGACCACGTCCTGGTCCTTCGAAACGCCGGCCCCATCGGCGCCGGCATGCCCGAGGCCGGTTCCCTGCCCATCCCCCGGCATCTGGCCCGGCAGGGGGTTCGGGACATGGTCCGCGTCTCCGATGCCCGTATGAGCGGCACGGCTTACGGCACCGTGGTGCTGCACTGCGCTCCGGAGGCCGCGGCCGGCGGCCCTCTGGCTCTGGTAAAAAACGGTGATCTCATCAAGCTGGATGTGGCAGCGGGACGAATCGACCTGCTGGTGGAAGAGGAAGAACTGTCTCGTCGCCGCAAAGACCTGGTCCTGTCGCCAATTCCTAAGCGGGGCTGGGCCAAATTGTATGCCGAGCATGTGCTCCAGGCCGATGAAGGCGCAGACCTGGATTTCTTGTAAGAATGGATTCGAGGGGCCAAGTGAAAATCTAAAAAACCGGCAAGATCCGTACCCACTCGACCCCTTGAATCCTCGAACCCTTGGCCCCTTGGCCCTTTTTTTTAAAACGCTTCCTTCGTGCCCTTTGTGTGGTGACAACAAAATACAGGGAACTTGCCATGGAAAAAATCAACGTCGGCATTATCGGATGCGGAAGAATCTCCGACCTTCACTACCCCGGCTACCGGCAATCCGATCAGGCCCGAATCCACGCGGTCTGCGACACGGACACGGACCTGGCCCAGCGGCGAACGCAGGAGTGGGGGGCGGACACGGTCTACACCGACTACCGGGAAATGCTTTGCGACAAAAACATCGATGCCGTGGAAATACTCACCCCCCACAAACTCCACGAAGCGATGGTGGTGGATGCGGCCCGGGCCGGGAAACACATCTCCCTGCAAAAACCCATGACCATCGATCTGGAAAGCGCCGACCGGATGCTGGCCGCCGTGGCCGAAGCCGGGGTCGTCTTTCGCATTTCCGACAACTACGTCTTCTATCCGCCCATCGTCCAGGCAAAAAAACTCATCGAAGACGGCGCCATCGGAAAGCCGACCAACCTGCGCATCAAGATGATCAGCGGCAGCTCAGGCGGCTGGGAGGTCCCGGCGGCATCCTGGGACTGGCGCCTGGCCGAAAACGCTGCCGGACGGGGGTTTCAAACCTTTGACCACGGGCACCATCTCTGGACCACGGCCTGGTATCTGCTGGGAGAGGTGGAACGGGTGAGCGCCTGGATCGATTCGGCCGACGGCATCGTCGACAGTCCGGCCACCATCATGTGGAAATACAGCCGGGGCGTCTGCTACGGCATGTGTGAATACGCCTACGCCTCGGACATGCACATTCCGTCCAAATACTATGCCAACGACGAGTGGATCGAGGTAACCGGAACCCGGGGCATCCTGCTCATTCGCCGCTGCACCGGCGACATCTGCACAGGGCCGGGCCTGCGTCTCTTCGACGGTCATAACTGGACTGACTACGCTGACGTGGCCACGGACTGGGCCGAAGGGTTTCTCGGTGCGACCCACAATTTCATTGCAGCGATTCGGGGAGAGGCGCCGCCGCTTCTCTCCGGCGTCCAGGGCAGGGAGATGCTGCGGCTGACCGTGGCCATTTCCAAATCGGCCCGGGTGAGGCGGGAAGTCTATCCGGACGAACTCGATGCGCGGTTCCCCTGGCTTTTCACCTGGCAAAAAATTCGAAAAGAAAAAAAGGATGCATCGCCTGGATTTAGTGTTGGGGCGCTCCTCGGTTTCGGAAAAAAAGAGGCCGTTTATGCCGACCAGGCCGGGGAACTGACTGAAAAGCTTGCCGAGCGCTTCGACCCCGCCGCCGTCCGGGGATGGTACGCGGTGGTGGGCCTTCACCTGACTGCCCAGGGAAATAGTCCGGAGCTTCGCTTCCACCTGACCGTCAGCGAGGACCATGCCCAAATTTCAAAGGGCCAGTGGCCTGATGAGGCCGAGCTGGTCATTCGGGTTCCAGCCGGCACCTGGGCCGCCATTTTGATGGGAAAAAAACGGATCGAAACCGCCCTGATTCAGGGCCAGCTCAAACTCTCCGGCAAGGCCGAGCACGGGCTGAAACTGAGGGATGCCTTTCATATTTAAAAAAGCTGTTTTTTAGACAAGATGAACAGGATCGGCAGGATTTCTTGCCTGTCGGCCTGAAGCCGGCCAGGTACTAGTCATCGCCTTCGGCGAGTTGAACTGTTCAACTCATAGCCAGTTCGAGCAATGTATGGCGTATGGAGTCCTCATAGCGGATGTGCTCAATGGCCGTTTCATCCGGAAACGAAAATTTGTTTTTATCCTGTAAATCATGTTAATCCTGTCTGAAAAGTTTTTAGCAAAGTTGGAATCCATTCTTGCCTGTATAAAGGAGCGGCACATTGAGCACACATAAACTCCCCGCCAAGGTCAAGTTAGGCTACGGCATCTGCGATCTCGGCGGCAATCTCTTCTTCACCGTCATCGCCTTTCTGCTGCTCAACTACCTCACCGACACGGTGGGCATTTCCGCGGGGTTGGCCGGAACCATCATCATGGTGGGAAAGGTCTGGGACGCCGTCACCGACCCGGTGGCCGGATACCTTTCCGACAACACCAAAAGCCGGTGGGGCAGACGCCGCCCTTACATCTTCCTGGGCTCGATCCCGCTCTTTCTCACCATGATCCTCATGTTTACCAATCCAAAACTGGAAAGCCAGGGGGCGCTCTTTACCTGGGGGCTGGTTTCTTTTTGCCTGCTCTGCGCGGCCTACACCGTGGTCAACATCCCCTACAGCGCCCTGACCCCGGAACTGACCCAGGACTTTCACGAACGCACCAGCCTAAACGGATACCGGTTCGGCTTTGCCGTCATCGGCACCCTGATCGGCGCCGGCGCGGCCCTTCCCCTGGTCAACGCCTTTGCCGACAAGAACACCGGTTTTATTGTATTGGGAACCATTTTCGGATTCATCATGATGGCGACGGCCATGGCAACGGCCGTTACCGTCCAGGAACCCGAGCGCCAGGCATCGGGTGTCCGGCAGGGCTTCTTCAAGACCTATCTCAGCGTCTTCGGCAACCGGCCCTACATCTTTATCCTGCTGACCTACGCTCTGCACATCACCGCCCTGACCGTGGTCAGCGGCATCGCCATCTACTATTTCAAATACGTTCACCATAACGAGCCCATGACCACCGCCGCCATGGTGGCCCTGCTCGTCACAGCCATGGTTTTTATTCCGGTGAGCGTGGTGGTTTCCAAAAGAATCGGGAAAAAGGCCGCCTATGGCTTCGGCATGCTCGCCTTTGCAGCCAGCATCATGGTGCTCTTTTTCTTCGGCCATCTGCACCCCCCATCGTTTTCCATTATTTTGATGGGTTTTGCCGGGGTCGGCATGGGCTTCACCTACGCCTTGCCCTATGCCATGGTGCCCGATGCCATCGAATATGACTACCTGCGGACCGGCAACCGCAATGAAGGCGCATTCTACGGAATCTGGACCTTCAGCCTGAAGATCGGCCAAGCCGTAGCCCTGGGCATCACCGGCCTTGTCCTGTCCCTAACCGGATACATTCCGGACGTGGAGCAAACCGCCTCGGCCCTGTTCGGCATCAGACTTTTGTTGGGCCCGGTTTCCGCCGGCATCTTTCTTTTGGCCGTTTTAATGCTCTATTTCTACCCGATCAACGAGACCCGCTATAACGAAATCATCGACGGTATCCGTCGGATGGAGGCTGAAGCCAGCTCTTGATTCCCAACCACGGGGGCTCGGAGAACACAGCTCAGCATAGCCGAAACCAAATGATTATCTCACCACCGAGACACAGAGGCCACAGAGCTTTTTTTATTTATCCCCGGCCGGGAGACAGCGGCCAGGGATAAGAAAGCCGTGCAGTTTTGGCTTTGCACAGATCGCCGTCTCCCGATCTGTGCAAAATTAAATCCCTCTGTGCCCACTGTGTCTCTGTGGTGAACAAGTAAAAGGGAAAAAAATGTATAGCGAATATGGACTTTTTATCGACGGCAAGTGGCAGAACGCTTCAGACAAAAAGACCTTTCCGGTGATCAACCCGGCCACCGAAGAGATTATCGGCGAGGTACCTTCGGCAACGCCTGAAGATCTGGAACATGCCCTGGAATCGGCCCGAAAAGGCTTTGATACGTGGAAGAGAACGCCTGCCTGGGACCGGGCCGTTGTTCTTCGAAAAGCGTCTGTATTGATCCATGAAAGGATCGAAGAGATCGCTCGCGTCATGGTGACCGAAACCGGCAAACCCCTGGCCGAAGCCAGGGGGGAAACCGCGGCAGCCGCCGATCAGTTCGAGTGGTACGCTGAGGAGACCAAGCGGATCTACGGCCAGACCATTGAGGGCCGCACCCCGGATGTTCGCATGTCGGTGATCTACCAGCCGGTGGGGGTCTGTGCGGCCTTTTCCGCCTGGAACTTTCCCGTCCTGCTACCGGCACGAAAAATCGCCGCGGCCCTGGCTGCCGGGTGCTCGGTGATCTGTAAGCCCGCCGGCGAAGCCCCGGGCACGTTAATGGTTCTGGTCCAGGCATTGGCCGATGCCGGAATCCCGTCCGGCGCCGTCTGCGTGGTCACTGGAAAGTCTTCCCTCATCGCCGAACACCTCATCGGTTCATCAACGGTGAGAAAAGTCTCTTTGACCGGTTCGGTGCCGGTGGGAAAACAGCTCCTCCACCTCTGCGCCGACGGAGTAAAAAAGGTCTCCATGGAACTGGGCGGTCACGGCCCGGCCATCGTTTTTGATGATGCGGACCCGTTGGCGGCCGCCAAGACGCTGGCCACGGCCAAATTCCGAAACTGCGGCCAGGTATGCATATCACCTTCCCGGTTTTACGTGCATAACAGCATCCGGGATGTCTTCGCCAATGCGTTTACCGATTATGCAAAATCTTTGACCCTCGGCCTCGGCTTCGACCCCGGCGTCACCCTCGGCCCGATGGCCAACCAGCGCGGCCTGGAACACTGTCAGGCCCTTTGCGTTGACGCAGTTGACAAAGGAGGCAGGCTGCTCACCGGCGGCAAACGCGCAGCCACGTTCCAAAAAGGATATTTCTTTGAGCCCACCGTCATCGACAATGTGCCTGAAGACGCACTGATCATGCACCAGGAACCCTTTGCCCCCATCGCCCCCATCACCGGCTTTGACGACTTCGACGAGGTCATGGCCCGGGCCAACGCCCTGCCATTTGGCCTGGCCGGCTACGTGTTCACCGAATCACTAAAGACCGCGACCCTGGCCTCCGAGGCGCTGGAGGTCGGCATGGTGGGCATCAACGAAGTGCTTCTGGCCTGCGCCGAAGCCCCCTTTGGCGGGGTTAAGGAAAGCGGCATGGGAAGGGAAGGCGGATCGATGGGAATTCTCGATTACCTGGTCCCCAAGTATATCAAGACCAGGCTGTCATTTTAATCTAAGTAAATCGGAAAGTGCTTTAACACGAAAACTAAATGCTTCGATTCGCAAATACGGTATTGTACTTATGAATACGTGTACTAAAGCTCGAAAATTTCAAAGCCCCTTTGTTTTCGCTTTTCCGCTATCCGCGCTCTCCGATGACCTGCCGGGCAATCCGCTGGACGGTTCCGGGAAATTCCTGCTTGAACTGCTCGGCTTCCCTGTTTGAAAACGCGCTGAATTCTATTATTTCCCCATCCCGGATCACATTCAAAAGAGCCAGTACGCGCTCTTCGGCAAAAGCATTGAATCGATCGGCCCGAACCTTCACATCCGCGATATTTCGGATCGACGAAACAACATCTTGATCAGGGCCATCTGCATTCGTAAAGCGGTCGATCAGGATGCCATGAATCAGTGTAAAAATGGCATCAATCCGATTGCTTTTAATCAGTGTCGGGCTATGAAGAAATGAGCAGCTTTTCTCGACCGGAATCGTCCCTTTTCCAAGCAACATCACTTTTTCAAACCAGTTCATCGTGTACTGCTTATAGTCTTTCTGGCGCCATGGTCCTTTTTCCCAGATGTGAACCCGGACCGTTGGCGTCAAGCCCTCCAGACACTCTTTTTGGTTATGATAATCGTAGGTTCCCAGCAAAGCGCCGGACTGGAAAATATCAACCCCGGGCTTTTTTGCATGGTCTGATATTTCAGCGCACATCACTCTCAGCGCTTTGCCGGGTCTGGCAATCAGAATTTTGTAGGACGGTTTGCCCTTGTCAATCCGCTGGAGTTCGCCGGCGGATTCTGGCGGTGTGATGTTTCCGGCAATGGGCGGTGGCAAAAAGACCGCCAAAAGACCGGGGCTGAGGTCGATGGCCTCAAGGGCCGCCGTGAAAACGGCAAGGTCATCGCTCGCCAGTCCCTGAACCGGAACCAGTTTCCCCGGTTCTAAAACCGGTGAAAAGACATCCATCATCTTTTCGAGAGCGCCCTGCCAATGGGCACTTCGAACATCTTTGCCTTCGCCGATCCAGCCATTGATCTTTTCAGATATCGAATCCATGGTGCATTCTCCTTTTTACACAGCGTCACAATAAAAAGCGATTCTCTTCATTGCTTTGTTCTTCAGTTTTCTGCCCATCTTTTATGCTCCGCGGTACAATTGAACCCATATCGTTTAAATCTGACCGTCACACGAGTGTTCTCGAAAAGTCAGTTTCTGCGAGAGCGTTCGTCGTACCGGGCAAGACGTGGTGACATCGATCAGCCGTTTTCTGTCAACAGCTGATAAGTCGCCGGAGAGCTTCACACGGTACTCAAAGCATGTCTCGTCGGGGGTGCTCCTGTCGAGCGTAACTGTGGTTGAGACAGAAAACAATGGAATTGCGTGCTCTTGGGCAAACATACGAATAGACATGTTCATGCAGCTTGCCAAAGCCGCTTCAAGCAGATCATGCGGACGAAAACCGGCACCACTGCCTCCTTTGTCAAATGTCGTGTCAGAAAAAGACACGCTCTTCCCGTTTGTAAACTGTGTTTTGTAATGTGGTTGTTCACTATCAGCGGAAATCATATCTGTGCTCCTCGCTTGGATTGGACGAACGAACGAACGTTTTTACAGCAGGCAGAGCACTTGATCAAGGATGTTTTACGCGCCGGCCAAAGGCGATGCCGAGTTTTCGCATACGGTGGCGCAAGGTGGCAGGATTGATGCCCAGGCGTTCCGCCGCACCGTCAGGGCCGCTGATTTTGCCCCGGGTGAGGGCCAGGACCTTTTGGATATGACGGATCAGGACATCGTCCATCACCAGGGACCCGCCATCGGATGCGCTCTGTTCTTCAGCCGGGCCATCCAGCCGAAGGGCGCCAAGATCGTCAAACCGCAGGGGCGCATCCCGACTGATGATCATGGCGCGTTCCACGGTATTTTCCAGCTCCCGGATATTGCCGGGCCAATCATAGACCGTCAGTTTTCTCAGGGCACCGATGGCCAGTTCCGGGAAATTTTCAAATCCCATTTTCCGATATTTTTTCAGCAGAAAATAATTGACCAGAGCCGGGATATCCCCTTTTCTTTCCCGCAGGGGCGGAATAACGATGGGAAACACCCGGAGCCGGAAGTAAAGATCCTTACGAAACCGACCCTTTCGCACCTGCGCTTCCAGGTTGCGATTGGTTGCCGCCACCACCCGGATATCCACACGGATGCTGTCTGTTCCGCCCACCGGTTCAAACTCTTTTTCCTGCAGGACGCGCAAGAGGCGAAGCTGGGCCGCCTTTGGCAATTCGCCGATTTCATCTAAAAAAATGGTTCCCCGGTGGGACCGTTCAAAGCGGCCGCGTCTTTTTTCAAGAGCCCCGGTAAAGGCGCCTTTGACATGGCCAAAAAGTTCACTGTCGATGAGGGCTTCGGGAATAGCCCCGCAATTGACCTTGATAAACGGGCCGTTGCCGCGGTTGGAAAAATTGTGCACGGCATTGGCAATCACCTCCTTGCCCGCACCGGTTTCACCGAGCAGCAGCACCGGGCTTTCCAGCGGGGCAACCTGGCGGACCTGCTGCATGACCTGGCTGAGGCCGTTGTCTGCACCGACAATCTCGTCATTTTGCTGGATGCGCAGTTCATTCAACAGGTATCGGTTATCATCGGTCAGAAGATTTTTCAGTTCCAAAAGCTCCAGGTATCGACGGCTGTTGGAAATGGCAATGGCAAACGGTGCCTGCAGGAGCCGCACCAGGTCCAGATGCTCTTTGGTGAACCGGTTCCATCCCCGGGCAGCCAATCCCACCACCCCCATCTCGTTTCCATCGATACTAAGGCGCAAGATCATGCAGGAAATTTTTCCCCTAAGCCCAACAATACGGACCATCTCTTTTCCGAGGGGATGCTGATCGGCCCGGTTTAAAAGCAACTCTTTGGGCAGCTTCTCACCGGTTCCGATATAGCGCCAGACCACGTCCGGATGGGAAAAACGGAGGTCCATCCGGCGCCCTCCCCCGTGGTCGGCCATGGCAAAGACAGTGCCGCTTTTTTCATTGGGGGTAATGTAATGCAGATAGATACTGTCGGCATCAATGGAACGTTTCAGGTAGTTGAAACAATCGGACAGGGCGGATTCAATCTGGATTGATCCGCAGATGCGCAGGGTCGCTTCACGGAAAAATTCGTTTTCATCCATTTTTAATCTTCTCTTCATTTACGTCATCATATTTCTGACAATGTGCACGTTGGGACGGTTTGGCGGCAAGTTTGATGCTCTCGTAAAAAGCTTTTCCAGGCCGCGAACGACCACGACCATATATCTGAAAGGAACTGTCCGTCATTCCCGCGTAGGCGGGAATCCAGTGATTTCAAAAGAGCCTGGATGCCTGCCTGCGCAGGCATGACGCCATATGTGGCTTTTTAGCTCTGAATTCATATTGTTATCGGGCGTCATCGGAAGCTACTTCCTTAGAAGTCACCGACATGCCAGTTTTCTAATTTACCACGAAGAGCATGAAGCTTAAAATGTCATATATGCCAAATATATTTTATATATATCGTATATGCCAAAATAAATGTCAAATATAACTTTTATGATTTTTCATCGTTTTAACTATTAGATATTATAGAACATAAAAGCTGGCCCCAAAATTGCTTTATTGGACCAGACCCGGACAAATCGCCATCGGAATAACGGATGATCCGGAAATCACCGAGGCTCGATGCCTTTTTCCTAACTGTTCACGGGATTGAAACGCTCAAGAAGTTCCAACCCCTCGCACGGTAAGCGTTTACAGGGTGCCGCAGATGCGAGGCGCCGGGCATGCAGGCGTACTCGTTCGTACTTCAATTGCCCGGGAACAAAGTCACGCCTCGGCGTGATGCCCTGTGAACGCTTACCCTTTTTCATCACAATCTGTTTGGAGGGAAACAATGAATTTTGAAACGATTTTATTTGAAATAAAGGACAGCGTCGGCCTTCTCACCCTGAATCGGCCCAAAACCATCAACGCCCTGAATAGAACCATGATCGAGGAACTCGAGCAGGTCTTTGATATCCTGGAGCGGGAAAAAACCGTTCGCGTGCTGATCCTGACCGGTGCCGGGGACAAAGGATTTTGCTCGGGCATGGACATGAAGGAATCAGCCTCAGCCCTTTTTGAAGCCTCTCCCGAACGGATCTACCGGTTTCAAAGCCGTGCCTCCCGACTCTTCTACCGGATGCGCGTCATCCCCCAGCCCGTCATCGCCGCGATTCACGGGGCCGCGTCCGGCGCCGGATTCAGTTTTGCCATGGCTTCGGACCTGAGGATGATTACACCCGAAGCGCGGTTCAATGCCGCCTATATCAATATCGGCCTCGGGGGGGCCGACCTGGCCAGCAGTTATTTTCTGCCCAGGCAGATTGGATCGGGAAGGGCCAACGAATTTCTCTATACCGGTGATTTCATGAGTGCCGAAGAAGCCATGCAACTTGGCTTTGCCAGCCGCCTGGTACCCAGGGAGTCCCTCATGGCCGATGCCTTTGAGATGGCGGAAAAACTGACGAAGAAAACCCCCCTGGGCCTTAAGATGACCAAAGAGGCCATTAACCAGAATCTGGGCGCGGTATCCCTTGAACAGGCCCTCGCCTTGGAAAATCGCAATCAGGCCTTCATGATCGCCGCCATGAAAATCGAGCTTTCCGCATCAAAGACGGAACAATGATTTTCCAATGAAAATCTGTTTTATCGATGCCATTCCCAAAAGCCTGGTGGGGAAAGTCCTGAAACGGGCGTTAAGGGAAAAACGGATCATCGAAAAACCCGCGGCGAGTGTTTGGCCCCATAAAGCGAAGAAACAACATCTGCGAGGGAATCATGGAGTTTGATTTTACACCGGCTGAAAAGAATATTTTAAAGGACGTCCGAAGCTTTCTCGAATCGGAAACAACCCCCGCACTGCTGGATGAAACCCACCGGCTCGGGCATATTTACGGTGGTCTCGAGGCCCGTCAATTTATCAAGAAATTTGCCGCAAACGGCTGGTTGACGCCCAATTGGCCCGAAGCCCGCGGGGGACTTGACGCTTCCGCCGTTCTCAATGCCGCAATCCGGTCCGAAATGGCCCGGGCCGGTGTTCCGGTGGTTTTTGTGGCGGCCCACATGGCCGGGCCCACCATCATGCACTTTGCAAATGACGAGATGAAGGAACGGTGGCTGCTGCCCATTGCCCGCGGAGAGGTCGAGTTTGCCCTGGGCTATACCGAGCCCCAGGCCGGTTCGGATCTCTCCTCTCTGGATATCCGCGCCGTGGACAAGGGGGATCATTTTCTCTTAAACGGCCAAAAATCCTTTAACACCTCGGCCCATGTGGCTGATTTTCACTGGTTGGCCACGATCACGGATCCGGAAGCCAAGCGATACCAGGGCATGTCGATGATGATCGTGGATTTGAAAAGTCCGGGAATCGACATCCGGCCCATGAAAACCATGGCCGGATGGCAGACCAATGAGGTTTTTTATACCAATGTCCGGGTGCCCAAAGAGAATCTTGTGGGGGATCTCAATTGCGGCTTTTTGTATCTCATGACGGCCCTGGATTTTGAACGGATGTATCCGTTGGCTGCCTTTGAACGGGTGTTTAATTCGATGGTGGCCTATGCCAAGGAGACCCATGTCAACGGCCACGCTCTGTCCAAAGACCCCCTGGTCCGGCAGAAGCTGGCCCAGCTCAAAATCGAATTGGAAGCGGACCGGCTGCTCTATTTCCGCCTGGCCCACATGATCGATAACGGCCAGACGCCCAACTATCAGGCTTCCATGCAGAAAGTATTTGCCACGGAAACCGCTCAAAAGATTACCCGCACGGGGATGGAGATTCTAGGCCCTTATGGGCAATTGAAAAACGGCTCCAAGTGGGCGGTTTTATCCGGAATGATGGAATGGTATTACCGCACCAGCGTGGTGGAGACCATCTACGCCGGCACCTCCGAGATTCAGCGGAACATCATTGCCCTGAGGGGGCTAAAGCTGCCTTCCAAATAGTTTCCATCCATAAATGGCCTTTTTGCCCAATCTCTGCGTCAATCAGCGCCATCGCTTGTGCGGCGTAGCCGGCTACGCCTCCGCGCAATGGCACCGATTGCCTTGACCTTGAACAAAAATTCTCATTTATGAATTGGAAACGTCCATAGGTGCCCGTCCACGAAAAGACAACTCGTGGATGGGCACCAAATAAGAAAAGGAGAAACCCTACCGATGAACTTTGATTTGAGCTCGGAACAAAATATTTTAAAAGAATCCGCCCACAAACTCCTTGCCCATCATTGCACCAGCGATATGGTACGGGAGATGGCCGGAAGCGGGAAAGGGGTTTCGTCAAAACTCTGGAACACCATGGCCGACCTGGGATGGATGAGCCTTTTGACGCCCGAAGCCTATGGCGGCTCCGGGGTCAACCCGCTTGACTTGGCGTTGATCCTCTACGAAATGGGATATCACTGCCTGGCCAGCCCTTTCTTTGCCACGGTGGTCATGGGCGGGGCGGCCGTTTTGGAAGCCGGCAACGAGGATCAGAAACAAACGATCCTTCCGCTGGTTGCCGACGGAAAAATCAAGCTGTCCCTGGCCTGGCTCGAAACAGCGGGCACCTATGCCCCCGAGGGCATTCAGCTTGCTGCCGTAAAAGATAACCAGGGGTATGTGCTTACCGGCACCAAGCTCTTTGTTCCCGACGCCGCCGCGGCCGATCGCATCATCTGCGCGGCCCGTACCTCCGATGCAAAAGAGGGCCTCAGCCTGTTTATGGTGGACGCGACAGCCCCGGGGGTGGAGATGACACGACTCGATACCCTTGGCGATGACCGGCAGTATGAAGTGGCCTTTGACCATGTCAGGGTGCCCGGATCGAATCTGCTCGGACCATTGGATCGGGCCTGGCCGATCCTTGACAAGATACTGCTTCAGGCCTCGGTGGCCAAATCCGCCGAGATGTGCGGCGGGGCCTATCGGGTCATGGATATGGTCATCCCCTATGCCAAAGGACGAAAACAGTTTGGTAAACCCATCGGTGCTTTTCAGGCGATTCAACACCACTGCGCCAATATGCTGACCTTTGCCGAGACCATGAAATACCTTGCCTTTCAGGCGGCCTGGCGAATGACAACCGGCCTGCCCTGTGCTATGGAAGCGGCCATATGCAAGGCATGGGCGAGCGATGCCTATGGGAAACTGGTGGCTTTGGGCCATCAGGTGGTCGGAGGGGTCGGTTTCATGGAAGAGTTTGATTTACAGCTTTTTTTCAGGCAGGCCAAGGCGGCCGAACTGCTGTTCGGCGATGCGGTGTTTCACCGGGAACGCGTTGCCCAGGCCATGGATCTGTAAAAAATCCTGGCCCAGAGGACCAGGCTTTGGGTTGCCCCTGGAAGGGGCTGGGATACTGGCCCCAGATAAGTGTGGAGTGACTAAAGTGAGTCCCGCCAAGGCGGGATTGAGGAGTCGCTACGCTCCACCATTTTTTTATAATGGGCAGAATTCCTTAACTTTAGCTCACTCCAAACTTTAGTTCACTTGCAACAAAGCGGTCTCGGCATAGCCAATTGACGCTGACCATGCCCTGAGGACATGGATTCCAATGGCAAATTGAAATGTCGAGCCCGCCATTTTTAACGGAGGTAGAAAAATGGAAAGAGTTGCTGTGGATATCGACGGCCATGTTCTAACCGTTGGGCTGAATCGGGCAGAGAAGCGAAACGCCGTTGATCCGCTGATGTTCGGTGAGCTGGGCCAGGCCTTTGCCAGGCTTGAAAAGGACCCGGATTTGCGCTGCGGGCTCCTCTATGCCCATGGCGAACACTTTACCGCCGGGCTGGATCTGATGCACTGGGCCGAGCCCCTGAGCAAAGGGGCGTTTCCCGAGATGCCCGACGATGCCCTGGACCCCCTCGGCCTCGATACGGCCAACCGTTTGACCAAGCCACTGGTGATGGCGGTTCAGGGAACCTGTCTGACCATCGGCATCGAACTGATGCTGGCCGCGGATATCCGCGTGGCCGCCAAAAACACCCGGTTCGGCCAGATTGAGATCAAGCGCGGCCTCTATCCGGTGGGGGGGGCAACCCTTCGGCTCTTCCAGGAATTCGGCTGGGGCAACGCCATGCGGTACCTGCTTACGGCAGACGAATTCGGGGCTGCTGAGGCCTACCGCCTGGGACTGGTGCAGGAAATGGTGGAACCGGGACAGCAGTTTGAAAGGGCCTTGGAGATCGCCCAGCGAGTGGCCGCCCGGGCGCCGCTGGGGGTCTATGCCACGTTGGCCTCGGCCCGACTTGCCAGGGAACAGGGAATGGAAGCCGCCACTGCCCGATTGCTGCCTGACCTGATGCGGATCATGCCCAGCGAGGATTTGCAGGAAGGGTTGAATGCGTTTTTAGAGCGCCGGGAGGCCCGTTTTTCAGGGCGCTGAGTAATAATACATTCCACACCCAGAGAGGGCCTGGCTTTGGTTTGACCCTGGAAGGGACTGTCCTATATGCTTGAAGTTCGAAGTGCCTTGATGCGCTCGTAAAAAGTCCCAAATCCCGTCATGCCTGCGAAGGCAGGCATCCAGGACCATTTGGAATGACTGGATTCCCGCCTGCGCGGGAATGACGAAAAAAGACGGTTTCGACTTTTTGCGGGGCTGTCAAAATTTCGGCATAGCCAATTGACTCTGACCACGCCCACGGAACGTGGATTTCTATAGGGATTCCCACCGGCAATCAAATGCCCATCCTTTTCCCCGCTTGATGATTGGGGTATGGGCCTATCCGGCCCCTCCACCCAACACCGCGTAAAGCCTCACCTGGTTGGCAAGCCTGCCCAGGCGCAGCGATATCTGCACCTGCTGTTGCAGATAGAGGGTGCGCTGGGCATCCAGGACTCCGAGATAATTGTCCAGCCCCAGGGTATATCGTTTACGGGCAAGACGATGGGTTTCCGCCACCGCCGCCACGAGGGATTGCTGGGCCGATACCTGCTCGTCGATGGTTCCCTGCACGGCCAGGGCGTCGGCCACCTCCTTAAAAGCGGTCTGAATGGCCTTTTCATATTGGGCCAGGACGATTTCCCGATCCGCTTTGCTGACCCTCAGCGCGGCCCAGGTGCGGGCGTCGAAGATCGGCATGACGATCTGGGGCGCAAAGGTCCAGGTGTCCGATCCGGCCTTAAACAGCCCGGACAGCTCACTGCTGGCGGTGCCCACGGCAGTGGTCAGTGAAATACGTGGAAAAAAAGCGGACCGGGCCGCGCCGATAAAGGCATTGGCGCCCTTTAGCCGGTGCTCGGCCGCGATGATATCCGGCCGGTTCAACAGCGCCGCGGAGGACAGGCCCGGAGACATCTCTCCTAAAGGGATCATGCGGCTCAAATCCGCCGTGAGAAGCTCTTCGGGCACCGGAGCGCCGGCCAGAAGGTTCAGTGCATTTTGAACCTGAGCTGCCTGCTGGCGATAGCGGGGGATGTCCCCTCGGGCGGCCTCCACCTGGGTCTGGGCGCGACGCAGATCGATTTCAGTGGCAAACCCGATGCGATGGCTTTTTTGAATTAAAGCATAGGATGCCTGCTGGGTTTCAAGGGTGGCCCGGGCCAAACGGAGGTTTTCCCGATCTGCACCCAGGGTCAGCCAGGCGCCGGCAACCTCGGCCATCAGTGCGGTCTGCGCGCTACGGCGGGCCTGTTCGGTGGCCAGATACGCTTCCAGGGCCTGATCCTTCAGACTGCGGATGCGGCCGAAGAAATCGATTTCCCAGGCGGCAATACCGAGGTTGACACCGTATTCTTCCGCTGTCATCGATTTTCCCGTAGAGGATAGATCGGCGGGCACCCGCTTTGCGGTGGCGCTGCCGGCCGCATTCACCGCCGGGAACAATTCGGCGCGTTGAATCCCGTACATCGCCCGGGCCCGTTCCACGTTCAGAGCAGCCAGTCGAAGGTCCCGGTTGTTGTCCAGGGCCATCGAGATGATTTTTTGGAGCCGCTGGTCGGCGAAAAAATCCTTCCATTTCATCTCTTGGACAGTGGGTGTCCCGGGGATGGCGGTTGCATTCCGGTATGCTTCGCCCCGGGGCCACTGGTCCGGGACCGGCCGCTCGGGCGATATGTATTCCGGGGCCAGGGAGCAGCCGCCCAAAAGCAAGCCGATGCCGACCCATAAGATCATCAAGTGCCTGTTCATCAAACTGTCCCCCCTGAACCGTTTTCAACAATGTGTTTCATGGTTACGCTCTTTCGGTGTTTGCCGAGCGCTTTATAGATCATCACGTAAAAAAGCGGTGCAAACAAAATCACCAGCAGGGTGGAGGTCACCATCCCTCCCAGCACGCCGGTGCCGATGGCCCGTTGTGCGCCTGATCCGGCCCCGCTGGCAAGAGCCAGCGGCAGCACCCCGAACCCGAAAGCCAGGGAAGTCATAATAATCGGTCGCAGTCTTAATTTTGCCGCTTCGAGCGTGGCTGCGGTCAGCCGCGCGCCTTCGTCGACCCTGGCCCTGGCAAACTGGACGATCAAGATGGCATTCTTGGTGGTCAACCCCAGGGTGGTCAGCAGCCCGATCTGGAAATAGACGTCGTTGGGCATTCCCCGCCCGGAAGAAGCAATCACCCCGCCGATGACCCCCAGGGGCAGCGTCAGAAGAATCGCGATGGGAATCGGCCAGCTCTCATACAGGGCTGCCAGGCACAAAAAAACCACGAAAATGGAAAATGCATACAGCAGGGGGGCCTGGGAGCCGGCAAGCCGTTCCTGATAGGAAAGCCCGGTCCAGTCAAAGCCGATCCCCTGGGGCAGCTTTGAGACGATTTCTTCCATGGCGGCCATGGCCTCGCCGGAACTCCTTCCCGGAGCCGGTTCACCCCAAATATTGATCGAGGCAAAGCCATTGTAGCGTTCCTGCTTGGGAGACCCCTGGGTCCACCTCCCGGAAGCAAAGGAAGAAAAAGGAACCATCTTGCCCATGCGGTTTCGCGCATAGAGTTTTTCCAGGTCATTCGGCAACATACGGTAGGGGGCGTCTGCCTGAACAAAAACCCGCTTGACCCGTCCGGCCTGGATAAAGTCGTTGACATAGGCGGAGCCGAAGGCTGCCGCAAACGTGTTGTGGATGGAACTGATGGGGACCCCCAGGGCACCGGCCTTGTCCCAATCGATGTCAATCCGGTATTCGGGCACATCTTCCATGCCGTTGGGCCGGACCCGGACCAATCGCGGATCCTGCGCTGCCATGCCGAGGAGCTGATTGCGGGCCGCCATCAGGCGTTCATGGCCCAGGCCGCCGCGGTCCTGCAACTGAAAATCAAACCCGGTGGCATTGCCCAGTTCCATCACTGCCGGTGGCGCAAAGGCAAACACCATGGCTTCTTTTATCTGTGAAAATGCGCCCATGGCCCTGCCGGCGATGGCTCCGACCTTCAGATCCGGTCGCTGGCGCTGGTCCCAGTCCTTGAGTTTGACAAATCCCAGGCCCATGTTTTGCCCGGCACCGCCAAAACTCATCCCCGAAAGCGTCATGAGAGAGTCCACCCCGTCTTTTTCCCGCAACAAAAAATGGTCCTGGACTTGTTTCATGACTTTCTCCGTCTGCTCCAGGGTCGAACCTGACGGAAGCATGGCCTGAACCATCAGTATCCCCTGGTCCTCGTCCGGAAGATACGCGGTGGGCATGCGCTGGAAGAGAACCCCCATGGCACCTACAATCAGCACAAACAGGATGATAAAGCGCAGTTTTTTGGCCAGAACGTGACCGACCAGTTTGACATACCGGTCTCGGAAGCGGGAAAAGGCCCGGTCAAACCACCTGAAAAAGGGCCGCAGAAAAAAAACGGCGTTGTCTGCCGATTCATGCCCCTTGGGTACCGGCTTAAGGAGCGAGGCACACAAGACAGGGGTCAGTACCAGGGCCACAACCACCGAAAGCAGCATGGAAGCGATGATGGTTACGGAAAACTGGCGGTAGATGACCCCCGTGGAACCGGGGAAAAAGGCCATGGGGGCAAATACCGCCGAGAGCACCAAGCCGATGCCGATCAGGGCGCTGGTGATCTCCCCCATGGACTTGGCCGTGGCCTCTCTGGGAGAGAGCCCCTCCTCACCCATGATCCGCTCCACGTTCTCCACCACCACGATGGCATCATCCACCAGCAGCCCGATGGCCAACACCATGGCAAACATGGTCAGCATGTTGATGGAGAACCCGAAAAGCCCGAGAACGGCAAAGGTGCCCAGCAACACCACCGGCACCGCAATGGTTGGAATCAGGGTGGCCCGAAAAGTCCCCATGAAAAGATACATGATGACAAATACCAGCAGGACCGCCTCGAAAAGGGTCTTGACCACCTCCTCAATGGCCACCCGGGTAAAGGGGGTGGTATCGTAGGGATAGATCACTTTCATGCCCGGGGGGAAATACCGGCTCATCTCTTCCAGTTTCTGCTTGACGGCATTGGCCGTGTCCAGGGCGTTGGCGCCGGCGGCCTGTCGGATGGCCATGGCCGCAGCGGGTTTTCCATTGTAAGCAGCGAGGATATCGTAACGCTCGGTTCCCAGTTCGGTGCGCCCGATGTCCTTGATACGGACCACCGAGCCGTCCGGATTGGTGCGGATGGGGATGGCGGCAAATTCCTCCGGTGTCTGGAGCAGATGCTGAACAATGATGGCCGCGTTCAGGCGTTGGCCTTCCACGGACGGCGCCCCGCCGAACTGACCGGCGGACACCTCCACATTGTAGGCCCGCAGCGCCAGGATGACATCTTCCATGGTCAGGCTATAGCTGGTCAGTTTGTCAGGGTTAACCCAGACCCGCATGGCGTACTGGGAACCAAAATTTTCGACCTCACCCACACCCGGCACCCGGGACAGGATCTTTTCCAGATTGGACTGGGCATAATCCCGCAAATCTTCGCCGTCCATGCTGCCGTCTTCCGAAATCAGGCCCACGATGATCAGGTAGTTTCTTGTCGATTTGCTGACCTTGACCCCCTGGCGCTGCACCACATCAGGCAGGCTGGCCATGGCGAGCTGAAGCTTGTTCTGCACCTTGGCCCAGGCCAGATCCGGATCGGTCCCGGGGGCAAAGGTCAGCTCAACCCTGGCGGCGCCGGAAGAAGAACTGGTGCCGGAGAGGTAAAGCATGGCATCTAAGCCGGTCATCTTCTGCTCGATGATCTGGGTGACGGTATTTTCAACGGTCTCCGCCGAAGCCCCGGGGAAAAAAGCTTCGATGGCAATGGCGGGCGGAGCGATGGGCGGATACTGGGATATGGGCAGATTGTATATCGCCAGCCCCCCGGCGGTCATCATGACAATGGCGATGACCCAGGCAAAAACCGGACGGTCGAGAAAGAATTTTGACAGCATCAGGCACCTCCGTCCTTAGGACCTTGGGGCCGTGTGCCGGGGCCGGCCGCACCTCCGCGCCCGGTTTTTGTCTCGACAAACGGGACGGCCTTTACAACCGTGCCGGGCCGCAACATTTGCATCCCCTCGACGATCAGCCGATCGCCGGGAGCAAGACCTGCCGACACAAGCCATTGGTCACCGATGGCACGGTCAACCGTGAGCATGCGCAGTCCGACCTTGCTTTCAGCATCCACGATCAGCGCCAGGGGGTTCCCCCTGTGGTCACGGGACAACCCCTGCTGAGGAATCAACATGGCCTGCTCATTGACCCCTTCTTTGATCACCGTCCGGACAAACATGCCCGGCAAAAGAACCTCTTTCGGATTGGGGAAGACAACCCGCAAGATGACGGATCCGGTCGTCGGGTCCACGGTAACATCGCCAAATTGCAGCACGCCTTCCAGGGGATAGGCGCCGCCGCCTTCCAAAAAGAGCTTAACCTTGTTCTGGTCCGTTCCATTGTGATTGAGGCTGGAGTTTTTCAATCGCAGCAATTCGGTCGTGGATTGGGGGACATCCACATAAATGGGATCGAGTTGTTGGATGGTTGCCAGGGGCATGGGCTGATAGGCTGTCACCACAGCGCCCTCGGTAACATTGGATCGGCCGATGCGGCCTGAGATGGGAGCGGTGATTTGGGTATATCCCAGGTTGATACGGACCGTTTTCAGCGCCGCTTGGGCCTGCTGGATCATCGCCTCGGCGGCTGCCACGGCTTCTTGGTTGCTTTCCACCTGGGCCTCGGCAGCCCCGAGTGTGGATTCGGCCACTTTGGCCGCGCTCACGGCCTGGTCACGCTGAATGGCCGAACCGACTTTACTGTCAAATGCCTCTTCGTAGCGCTGGCGGTTGGTCCGGGCCAGGTCCAGGGTCACCTGGATCCGAGACACGTCCGCCAGGCTCGCTTTCACCGCGGCCCGTGCCCGGTCAGCCGCTTTTTGTGCGGCCAGGCGGCTGGCTTCGGCATTTTCCATGGCTGCCTGAAACGGTGCGACATCGATCTGATAGAGCACCTGGCCGGCCTTGACATCGGACCCTTCCGCAAAGAGGCGCTTTAGGATCAAACCACTGACCTGGGGACGGATTTCAGCCATGCGGTAGGCGGATGTGCGGCCCGGCAATTCAGCGGACAGCATGACCGCCTGCGGTTGGATCGTCACCGTGGCCACTTCAGGAACACGGGGCGGCGGCGGGGATTGCGGCTGGCGGTCGCAACCGACCGACACGAGCCCAGACAGTAAAGCGGCTGCCAGTAGCGTTATGGAAGCTGGCGGATTGAAACGTCGCATGGGTATTTTCCTCTCATCGTAACAAAGTAAAGAATCCTGGCCCAGGGGACCAGGCTTTGGTTTGCCCCTTGAAGGGGCTGTCCTGTATGCTTGAAGGTCGAAGTACCTGAAATTAAGGGCCTGCCACATCCTATTCTTAAAAGAGCCGGAGCAAAAAGGCTCCACAATTTTGGGCATTTCAAACGTTAGTGCATTTTAGGCGATAGCCGGGCATTTGCCGGCGACTCTGTCGGCATAGCGAGTTACCTTTGACCATGCCCACAGGACGTGGCTTCCGACTTCAAATCGAACCCGTTATCTTAAATTTTTTTTTAAAATCGCCTATAGTACACAAATTCGATCATGTCTAATGATAATTTAAAATATTTGTTTTAAATTGCCCCGGCGTATCCGTTTTGCGGTGCCAGAAACCGTCATCCCGCGGCCAAACGCGAACACGGCAAAAAAACCGCAGACAGCTGTTGAACGCGGCCGGCGGAGAGAAAGCAACAAGTGTGCCGCAAATGCCAAAGAGACCCATGGGTGCAACCTCGCCGGTACGAACTTGACGCCGGGATTAGGCAAATAGCGTTTGCCGTCCCATAGGCCGTCCTGAATCTGTCCCTATTCTCCCAAGAGGAACGTCGGCCTTCGCAAGGCATTCAATATGAATACAAAGTTTTCACATTGAAAAGCATGCCGCCACCCCTGCCTCGTCCATCACACTGTCAACAAACTGATATAATACATATTTTATTAATATTGGAACTTTGGCACGACCGTTGCTGTGATGCAACAACGAAACAGATAACCAATAAAACCGATCAAACCAATCAAACCGATAAAACCAATCAAACCAATAAAACCGATCAAACCAATAAAACCAATCAAACCAATAAAACCAATCAAACCGATCCAAGGAGTGACACCATGAAAAAAGCGATCCGCAAGGCAATGATGGTTCTGGCAGGGGTTTCCATGATTTTTGTCGCCGCAGGACCGGCAGCAGCCGGCGATGTGGTCAATGTGGGCGGCGTTGAGATCAGTGCGGCCGATTTCATGGCCGTTAAAGCCCGGGTGGCCGGAGCGCCGGCCGGCGAGGGGGTCTATGCCCAAAAGGCCGAATCGGTCAACGTGGGAACGGTTGAATTGGCCCGCGGCGAGTTCGAAAAGGTCAAGGCCATTGTGGCCGGCAATGCCTCCGTGGCCGATGCCGCAGTCTACGCCCAGGCCCCTGAGATGGTCAATGTGGGTCCAGTCGCCGTGGACAAGGCCGATTTCGAGGCTGTCAAGGCCCAGGTCAGCGGCGGCCCCGTGGTCCGTCTGGCCCAGCACATCCAGGGCGCCCATGCCCTGAACTGATCCGCTCTGTTTCTATCCGCCTTGCTAACAAAGGCGCGACCGGTAAGCCGGCCGCGCCTTTGTTTTCCCTCTTAACACCGCCCTGCATCTGGAGCCTTAAAAAAAGACCACTCATTTGCTTTTGCGCAGACGCTGAGATCCTTCTGTTTATCCCAATGCATCAAGCTTATTCTACATTTGCGCCGACAACAGCGGCCATCTGCATCATGTTGATCGTCTGACCCGCTTTCAGACCGGTAAGGTCAGTGACCTTGCCCGATTTGCTTGTGGATTTGGTGTTTTTGAAGATCGGGAGTAAACCGGCATCGGCCACAATGAACTTGCCTGCATTCTCAGGCTTTCCATTTTCAGTCTTCGTCTGAAGTTTATTCGCTTTAATATAGTCCCATAGTTTTTTGGTGATCTCTGTCCTGGGGAGTTCGGTTGCTCCCAGAAACGCCGCCAATTCTTTTTTCATCTTTACCGGCTTCATCAATCCTTTGGGTTCCGCCATCTTCTTTCTCCTTCATGTTAAGATTTATTGCTTGCAATTAGCATCAGGTTAAGGATTCACGGAAATCCTGCCGTGCTTTCCCACTATCCGGGTTCTTCGGTGATCTGCCGGACGGTTCCGGAAAATTCCTGCTTGAGCTGTTCGGCTTCCCGGTTTAAAAACGCGCCACAATCTACATGTTCCCTTTTTGTAACCATTCACGGGGTAAAACACTCCATGTTCGCTATTTCCTTTCCCAGTAAGCGTTTACAGGGTGCCGCAGATGCAAGGCCTCGGGCACGCAGACGTACTGTTTTCGCACTTCAAGTGCCCGGTAACGCAGCAGATGCGGTGCCCTGTGAACGCTTACCCCTTTTTTTACGCAGCCTCACAATAAATACCGTAAACGCCCTGTGACCGAAAGGGTAAAATCGCCACCCATGGCCAAAGAAACAAAAAGCCGTGGATGTCCGACCAGTGACATGCGGTTTTTCAATGCAAACACGTCGTTTACACAATAATAGGCGCAAAAGCAATGTAACACAAGGTGGCTGTTTCCAATGGTGCCCATATGAGGATTGGGAAAGCCGGGTTTTTCATTGACAGGTTTTGAGCATATGCTTATTTTGGCGGCCGTGTCAAAGGTTCGTATTGGCAGATAAACAAACGGGAAAAATGAACCTCCCCGGGGTATCATGATAAGGGATCTTTCATTCGTATCGCGGCAAGCCGGGGGGAATTAGACCCGAATGAGATTAACAGAGAATGGACCCATGATGTCCATGCCCACGGAAATTGTTAATACCCTGATTATCGGAGCCGGCCTTAGCGGTATCTACGCAGCCACCCTGCTGGCCAAAAGGGATCAGCCGTTTATCGTCCTCGAAGCCCGTGAACGGGCCGGCGGCAGGATTTTATGTCCGGAACACCATGGCTTTTTTTCCGACCTCGGCCCCTCCTGGTACTGGCCCGAGATTCACCCGAAAATGGCCGATCTGATTCAAACCCTGGGTCTTTCCGGGTATCGCCAGTTTGAAGACGGGCATGGTCGTTTTCAAGGTCCCGACGGCACCGTCAAAACCGTCCGGGGTTACACCACCCAACCTCGCTCCTGGCGGCTTTACGGCGGCATGTCGGCGCTGATGGAAAAGCTCCATGAGGGTATTCCGGAAAACGCCGTCCGATACAATCACCCGGTCTGCAGGATCGAAAAAACATCCGCAGGCGCCCTGATAAGCGTCGGCGAACTGGAAAAAGGGCCCCAGGCCCGGTTTGGTGCCGACAAGGTCATTCTTGCCCTGCCGCCTCGCCTTGCCGCCGCAACCATTTTATTCGAGCCGGACCTTTCTCATCATCTGGCCCAGGCGATGCTAAAAACCGGCACATGGATGGCAGGGCAGGCGAAATTCTGCGCCCTTTACGAAGAACCGTTCTGGCGGCAAAAAGGCTTTTCTGGCGAGGCTTTCAGTCAATGCGGCCCGCTGGGCGAGATCCACGACGGGTCCGGCAACGGCCATAGCCCTTACGGGCTGACCGGCTTTGTCGGCATTTCAGCGAACCGGCGTAATCAGCAGCAAGGCCTCACCGAAGCGATTGTCTCGCAACTTGGAGCCA
Organism: Desulfobacterales bacterium; assembly: GCA_016342285.1. GTDB lineage: Bacteria > Desulfobacterota > Desulfobacteria > Desulfobacterales > JAEINQ01 > JAEINQ01. The sequence goes on along the minus strand of JAEINQ010000014.1, from coordinate 4,382 downwards.
TTTTCGGCAAACCAGAGGCGCAGCCGGCGGCTTTTTTCTACCAGGATTGGGCGCGCGAACGATTTACCGCCACCTCATATGACCAGCCGCCCATGCTCGAACACCCCCTTTATCACCCTCCGGCAGGTCAAACCTCCATCTGGGACGGGACCGTCCATTTTGCCGGAACGGAAACGGCCGACCAGCACGGCGGATATCTCGAAGGCGCCCTGACCGCGGCCGAACGGGCGGTCAGAAACCAGTAAAGCGGATCCATGCCCACGTGGAGCAGTATTGCTGTAATTTTACATAGGGATTGTCAGGCCTTTAAAAGCCAAAAATGCCAATTTTATCGGACAGATTGAAAATCTCCTGAAACGGAACGGAAATATGACAATCCCTATAGCCATATGAATCCCGCGATCAGGCGGGCGCCGGTTTTCATATCGCTTCTTTTTTCAGGACGAACAGCGATCCCATGATCCAGTGCCCCGCTTCTTTACGAATGCGGGCCGGAAGACAAGAGCGGACGGCAAACCCGTTTCCCCTGGCGAGTCGGTGGATATAGCTGTCACTGTGGGCATATCTTCCGGTCGAACGCAGCACGTAGTCTGCATCGGTGGTCGCTTCAATGGACAATACCATGGCCGCGTCTTTGGACGTTTGCCGTCCGATCAGGCCGAAAAGCGCATCTGCCGCGCCAAGATAAATAAGCACATCCGTGGCAATCACCAGATCGTATCGTTTCGTCGTGGCAGATAGAAATTCGATGATACCGTCTACCCTCAGGTCATCGTATACCTGCTTCTTGCGGGCAGCGGCCACCATGTTCTCCGAAAGATCGATTCCGGTCAACCGTCTGGTCATGGCCCGGAAGGGCAAACCGGACAACCCCGTGCCGCATCCGAGATCCAGCGCATGGGAGAAAACCGGCGATGGACCGGTCACGGATTTCAAGGCATCGGCCAGCTGTTCCGGCGCCGCGTAGCCGAGATCCTCCGTAAGGTGTTGCTCGAACCGGTCGCTGTACTGATCGAACAGGCGCCGGACCCAGGCTTTCGGCGCAGAGGTGGTGGTCCGGCCGGTCATGGCCGCGAGCATGTGGGCAGCCTCCTCGTTGGTGCTGTCCAGCTCACTGGCCTTGAGGAAACAGTCGGCGGCCCGCTGCATCATTCCCATCCGGTGGTAGGCGTTGCCCAGGTTGAAAAAAATGGCCGCATTTGCCGGCGCCAGTTGCGCGGCCCGCTGAAAGATGCCGACGGCCTCCTCGAGACGACTCTGCCGGTAATAGGCGTTGCCCAGGTTATACAGGTAATCAGGGTTATCGTCTTCCAGATCGATGGCTTTGCGGTAGGCGACCACGGCATCATCAAACCGATCAATCTCGAAAAACGCGTTGCCTAGCGCGATGCAGGCATCGGCATTGTCCGGAGCCATGGCTAGTGCGGAACGCAAAACCGGGATGGCCTGTTTCCCATGCCTGTCAAATATCAGGGCGCGCCCCAGTTGCAAATGGGCGCTGAAATGGTTCTCCTTCAGTTCAATGACCGTGCGAAACCGCTGGGCCGCCGCGGCATGATCCCCCGAGGACAATAACAGACCCCCCAGATTGAAGTGGGCATCGGCAAACGTCGGGGCGATTCGCGTGGCCCGCTCCAGGCAGGCGGTGGCCTCTTCAATGCGGCCCAATGCGGTCAACGCATTGCCCAGGTTGTAATGTGCCTGGGGGTCATCGGGTTCCAGGTCGAGGGAACGCCGAAAACAGGCCGCGGCCTCTTCGTTTCTTCCCAGACGGCGCAACGCATTTCCCAGGTTGAAATGAACCGCAGCCTGGTCCGGGACCAAGGTGAGAAGCGTTTTGAATTCGGAAACCGCCGCGTCGAGTTTCCCGGTCTCCACCATCTCCATCGCCCGGCGGAATATGGCTTCCAGTATTTTGGGATCAGGTCTCGAAGGTACCGTTGGTTTGGGTGTATTCAACAGATGCGTCCTCATGTTCCAGCACGGTTGCAGGGCCGATGCCCGGGTGATGTTTTTGGGAGGGCTTCCCCATATTGACGTCAGCCCAAACAAAAAACAAGACCGAACCTCACCCGAGTCCGTGCTTTCGAGCCCCAAACAGGCCGTATCAGCCGGTGATATGGTCAATGTGGACGGGGTTCAGATCAGTGCCGCCGACTTCATGTCCGTGAAAGCGCAAGTGGCCGGCGAGCCGGCAGGCAACCGGGTTTTCGCTAAGAAGGCCGAGGCGGTCAATGTGGGACCCGTTGAATTGTCCCGCAGCGACTTTGAAAATATCAAAGCCATCGTGGCCGGCGATGCCTCCCTGGCCGATGCAGCGGTCTACGCCCAGGCCCCCGAAATGGTCAATGTGGGACCGGCCTCCGTGGCCAGAGCCGATTACGAAACGGTTAAGGAAATGGTCAACGGCAGCCCCGTGGCCCGTCTGGCCCAGCACATCCAGGCCGCCCATGCCCTGAACTGATCCACTTTGTGCTTTTCTCCCTCCAAAAAAAGGCGCCGCCGGTGATCCGGCCGCGCCTTTTTCGTTTATCTCCTTCTTCTGCAAAAGGCCCCACCCGCTTTCATGTAAAATTCTTAAACTGCTCTTTTCAGATTCAAAACCATCAATTTTGGGGCAAAAAAGCACCCAATTATTCTTTAAAATGAGGCGTCCTGAAAAAATCAATTTTCAGCAGCATGAAGGACGCGGACCTTAAATCATGATATGGTGTCGCCAATCTTACAATCGGGGTTGATCGATCATCGAGATTACCGCAGATACTGGGATTCCATGTAGACGGAGACATCATGAAAAAAGCACTGATTTGGATCGTTGTCATTTTGGCAATACTCTGCCTGGTTGGAGCCATTTTTGTTAACCATTGGGCGGATACAGGGCATGGCCGGTTAAATTATAAAGTCGCCGTCATCTTAAAATTCCTGAGCCTGTCCGAAGACGACGGATCTGAAAATGGTTCCAGGCCTTCGGTGGCTGAAAGCAGAAAGCGGCTTTTAGAAAAAGTAGAAAAATTTTCCAGTGTTCCCGTCACCGTAAAGCGAGTGATCAACCAAAAAATCCCGGGGCCGGCGGTCGACATCCCGGTTCGCATCTATATCCCTGTTGAGAGCAAGTCTCTTCCGGTCGTCCTGTTTTATCACGGGGGCGGCTGGGTACAGGGCAATCTCGATTCCCATGATAACCTTTGTCGCTATCTGTCGGTTGCGTCCAATGCCATTGTGGTCGCCGTCGATTACCGACTGGCCCCGGAACACCCTTTCCCGGCCGGGCTGGACGACGCTTATGCCGCCTTGGTCTGGGTTTCTGAAAATGCCGGCTCTTTTGGCGGTGATCCTGCAAGAATCGCCGTCATGGGTGACAGCGCGGGTGCAAATTTATCCGCTGTATTGTCCTTGATGGCAAGAGACCGAAAGGGGCCGAAAATTGCACGGCAGGTACTGGTTTATCCGTCAACGGATCTCAGCCGCCTGGATAATGATTCCTACTCGTATTTTGGCAAGGGATTTATGCTGACCAAAGCAAACATTGAATGGTTCCGGGCTCTCTATCTTCCCAATAAAGACAATTGGACCGATCCTTATGCGTCTCCACTGCTGGCAGACGATCATGGCCATCTTCCACCGGCAACCATCATCACCGCCGAAATGGACCCCTTAAGAGACGAGGGAAAGCAGTATGCCGATAAACTCAAAAAGGCGGGTGTTTCGACAAACTACCATTGTTACAAGGGAATGATTCACGGCTTTGTCAGTGCCGACAAGGTATTGAACCAGGCCCATGAAGCATTGGATGAAATTGCACTGGATTTGAAAAAATCATTTTAAAGCCCGGGTGGCCGGAGCCTCGGCCGGTGACCGGGTCCATGCCCAAAAGGCCGATTCGGCCACCGTGGGGCCGGTTGAACTCGCCCGAAACGAGATTGAAAAGAGATGGTCAATGTGGGTCTGGTCTTCGCCCAGGACACCCAGGGCAATGAAATCCTGAACTGCACTTTTTTACCCCAATTCTCCACTCTCAATGTGCCGATCCATGAGATATGTCCACCATCGGGGCTCGGCTAAGTACTTGTAGGCGTAAATATTGTGACATTGATAAGGAATGCTTTAACCACTGAGACACTGAGGTCACAGAGCTTTTTATCGTTTATCCCCGGCCGGGAGACGGCGGCCGGGGATAAGAAAGCCAGCAACAGTGTTCACTTTTCACAGATCGTCGTCTCCCGATCTGTGAAAAAAAAAGAAACCTCTCTGCGTTCTCTGTGACTCTGTGGTGACCCAAATATATGTCATCGAATTTATGACAGTGTGTACTAAGTGTCCTTGTCAAACACTTTCAGAGCTAAATTCCTGACATTGAAAGGTATAGAAGATTCCAAGTCTCC
>JAEINQ010000013.1 GCA_016342285.1 Desulfobacterales bacterium | reverse complement strand
GACCCAGATCTTATATGCTCTTCATGTCAGGAATTGTCCTTCACCCTCTGATGAAGAATTATAGTGTATGACACATAATGGCGGCGTTTACAATCACCCTTAGCCCTGCCTGGGCGGATGAACCTGTCAAAGTAGGGGTTTTTCAAAACAAACCCATTGTATATTTCGACAATGAGGCAAAAGGCTTGTTTGTCGAAGTCCTCAACCATGTGGCTGAAAAAGAAAACTGGAAAATTGAATATGTTCCCTGTGAACTGGGAGATTGCCTCAATCTTTTAGAGACCAATGAATTGCAGCTGATGACGTCGCTTGGGGAAAGCCCTGAGAGATTAGAGCGGTTCAATTTCTCCAAAGAGCCCGTATGGACATTCTGGGGTGTTGTTTATGCCAAGGACCTGAATGTCAACAGCATTTTGGATTTGGAAGGCAAAAGAATCGCCGTCAGGGAAGGTAACAAAACAACCGCGGCGCTGCAAAAGCTACTGGTTGATTTTGAAGTTGCTGCCGAGTTCATTGCATTTGACAATTATGAAGCCGCGTTTGGCGCAGCGCAAAGCGGTCAATTGGATGCCATCGCGGTCAATAATACCTACGCCTTCAGCAAAGGGGCAGACCACACCTCATTGCATCGAACACCAATCGTATTTAATCCTTTTTCCGCTTACTTTGCTGCCTCGAAAAACATCGAAAACCAAAATTTTCTGAAAATAATTGATCAACATGTCAAAGCGCTAAAGTCAGACCCTGATTCTGTTTACCATGCATTCGGAAAAAAATGGTACGGTTTACCGGAAACGTCATACTGGTCAGCAAAAAAAATGGGGATTATTGGCAGCTCATTGCTATTGGTTGTGATCGTTTGTATGGCAGCCTGGCGTTATCGTTCCATTGTGCGCATCAACAAAGACCTCCAATTGAGCATCACCGAACAAAGGCAGACCGAGAAGGCGCTGCTTGCAAGCAGAGAACAATTCGAGCTGGCCATGGCTGCCAATCGAGACGGTCTCTGGGACTGGGACCTGGAGACCGATGAAGTCTATTACAGCCCGGGCTACTCAGCCATGCTCGGCTATACAAAAAATGACCTCCCGCCTCATATCGATTCCTGGAAAAAGCTCGTCCATCCGGAAGATATAAACGCCGCTTTCGGCGCTAACAATGAATGCATTGAAAACCGTTGCGATAATTTCGCGATTGAGTTTCGCATGCGGGCCAAAGATGGCCAGTGGCATTGGATCCTGGGACGGGGCATGGTCGCCGCCAGGGGTTCCGATGGGCGGGCCCTACGGTTGGTCGGCACCCATTCCGACATTACCCACCGCAAGGAAGTAGAGAATGCCCTGCGGGACAGCGAAGACAAGATGCGGAGCATCATACGCGCTGCCCCCATCGGTATCGGTGTCGTTTCCCGGCGAATATTTCAAGAGGTTAACGACCGGTTTTGTAAGTTGGTTGGATATTCAAAAGAGGAACTCATAGGGGAAAGAGCCAGATCACTGTATGTTAGCGATAAAGAATACAATCAGGCAGGAAAGGAAAAGTACAGGCAGATCGAACAATTGGGAACCGGCACCGTACAGACACGGATGAGACGGAAGGATGGCCGGATTTTAGACATTCTTTTAAGCTCGAGCCCTCTTAATGCTGAGGATTTGCTGGCAGGAGTAACATTTACCGCGCTGGATATAACCGAAACCAAAAGGGCGACCGATGGCCTTCAGGAAAGCGAAAACCGCTTCCGGGATATCACTCACAGTATGGCGGATTGGATTTGGGAAGTTGATGAAGACGGTAAGTACACCTATGTTTCCGATACAGTAAAAACCAGTCTTGGGTATTTGCCTGAAGAGTTGATAGGAAAAACACCATTTGAGTTAATGCCCGGGGAAGAAGCGGCTAAAATCAGCAAGATCTTCGTTAAAATATCTTCAAAACTAGAAACAATTGTTGATTTAGAGAACAGGAACATTACCAAAAACGGAAACGAAATTTGTTTCCTCACCAACGGTGTTCCCATCATAGATGCCCAGGGAAAATTTCTTGGGTATCGCGGTGTTGATAAAGACATTACAGATCAAAAAAAACTGGAGGCGGAAAAGACCGAAATTGAAGCCCGACTCCAACAAAGCCAGAAAATGGAGTCTATCGGCACCCTGGCCGGAGGCATTGCCCACGATTTCAACAATATTCTCTTTCCCATGTCCGGTTACACGGAAATCATGATGGAGGATATACCCGTGGACAGCCCCTTGCAGGATATGTTGAAAGGAATTCATTCAGGCATCAAGCGGGCGGGAGACCTGGTGAAACAAATTCTCGCATTTAGCCGCCATAGTGACCATGAATTGAAACCGTTGAAGATGCAACCGGTCATCAAGGAAGTGTTAAAACTGATGCGATCGACCCTGCCTGCCACCATTACCATCAATCAGGATATCAGCAGCCATTGCAGGCTGGTCATGGCCGATCCGACACAGATCCATCAGGTTGCCATGAATCTCATGACCAATGCCTATCACGCCATGGTGGATACCGGCGGAACACTGCGGGTGACCCTGAAAGAGGTCGAACTGACAGGTGACGATTTGGCGGATACGGTAAAGGCCCTAGGCCCCCATGTCCGCCTGTTGGTTGCCGATACAGGCTGCGGCATGAAGCAATCGGTCATCGACCGGATATTCGACCCTTATTTCACCACCAAGGCAGAAGGAAAGGGAACCGGTTTGGGGCTCTCGGTGGTCCATGGGATTGTCAAAGAACACGGCGGACATATCAACCTTACCAGCCATGTCGGCAAGGGCACTGTCTTTGAGGTGTATCTACCCGTTATTCAGATTGAATCCGATGCAAAAGAGATTGAAAAGAGGGTGCATATCCCGAAGGGGAACGAACACATTCTTCTGGTGGATGACGAGGAAGCAATAGCGAAGATGCTTGAACAGGTGCTGAAAAGGCTCGGTTACCGTGTTACTTCCCGGACCAGCAGTCTTGAAGCGCTGGAAGCGTTTAAACACAATACCGATTTATATGATCTGGTCGTCGCGGACATGACCATGCCAAACCTGACCGGTGAACAAATGGCACGACAAATAATGGCATTGAAACCTGAGATGCCGATCATTCTGTGTACCGGTTTTAGCGAAAAGATGTCTCAAGAAAAGGCCATTGCTACGGGCATAAAAGGATTCTTGATGAAACCGGTCGTCAAGAGCGACCTGGCCAATCTTATTCGCAAGGTGCTCGATAATAATTGATAGGATGAAAAGATGGCACGTATCCTGATCATTGATGATGATATTGAAGTCTGCAATATGTTGACCATGGCCATTGGGCGCATGGGTCATGAGGTCGACTACGCCCTGACCATAAAATCCGGGCTCGATGAAAACCTGAATAACGATTTCGATGTCGTGTTCCTCGATGTAAACCTGCCCGATGGAAACGGGCTGGAAGCAATCCCGCTGATTAAGGAAAGCCCTTCATCACCGGAAGTGATTATCATCACCGGCAATGGGGATCCGGACGGTGCCGAACTGGCCATCAAAACGGGTGTTTGGGACTACCTTCAAAAATCGCCGTCCCTGAAGGGGCTGGATCTTCAATTGAGCCGGGCCCTCCAGTATCGCGAAAAAAAAATCGCCGGACAGCAACAGCACCTTCTTGACCGGGAAGACATCATCGGCAGCAGCCCCTTGATCAACCACTGCATGGAGCTTGTTTCACGGGCGGCCAACACGGATGTCAACGTTCTTATCACCGGCGAAACCGGAACGGGCAAGGAGCTTTTTGCCAACGCAATCCACAGGAACAGTTCCCGGCGCCATAACGATTTTGTCGTCGTGGACTGTGCCTCTCTCCCGGAAACACTGGTGGAAAGCATCCTTTTCGGGCACGAAAAAGGGGCTTATACCGGTGCCGATCGGTCCCGACGGGGTTTGATCAGCCAGGCTGACGGCGGGACCCTATTTCTGGATGAAGTGGGGGAATTGCCCCTTTCAACCCAGAAGGCGTTTCTACGGGTACTCCAGGAACGTCGCTTTCGCCCGGTCGGCGCAAAGACGGAGAGCACCAGCCAGTTCAGGCTCGTCGCCGCGACGAATCGGAATCTTGACCGGATGGTCGAAAAGGGCCTGTTCCGTCAGGATCTTCTGTATCGCCTTCGATCCATTTCCATTGAGTTGCCGCCACTGAGAAAAAGGGTTGACGACGTCATAAAACTGGCCGTGCATTATTTAACCCTCTACTGCACTCGCAATCATTGCGGGACCAAAGGCTTTTCTCCGGAGTTTATGGAGGGACTCAGGGCTTACCCCTGGCCGGGCAATGTCAGGGAACTGGTAAACTGTTTAGAAAACGCCCTTTCCATGGCCGGCGACGAACCCACCCTGATACCCATACATCTGCCGACCCAGATTCGCGTCCAACTCACACGAAATTCGGTTAGCAGCCATGCCGGACCCCACACCAATATAGCGGCCAACGCTCCTGCAACCGGCCTCGGCCGATTCAAGGATTATAAAGAGGCCGTCGTTGTGGCGGCCGAAAAGCATTATTTAAATGGACTGATGAAGGCAGCCTGCGACGACATTAAAAGCGCCTGCCAAATGGCCAATCTTTCCCGAGCACGCTTATACGCCCTGTTAAAAAAGCACCATCTTTCAGGCAAAAAAGAAAACCTGCCCCATCTGCCCCGATAGCCCGTCTGCTTTTTCAAGACCGTGTCTTGCTCCATGAGACCTTGTCTTGCATTTCAAGACATCTCCTTCTAAGAATTGCCTCCCCCGCCGGCCACCAGAAGCTTAAACCACTTGTAATTATAGAATACTTTTCTTTTCCCCCAAGATGACCGTCTTTGGCATGCTTCTTGGTAATACAATCACCTGAAGATGTTTCCACCCAAGAAGGAACTGGCATCACAGATGGATTTTTTCATTTACGTTAAAAATATGGGCCGGGCCGCAAAAGGCCTTTGTCAGCGGATCGATTCATGTCTGCCGGACAAAAGAACGGAAACGTTCCACTCCTTAGGACAGTTGGCCAGCGGACTTTGCCGGCCCAGCTCAGGGCGGGGTGAAACCATCGCCTTATTGTTTGCCGACGACCATCAAGAACTGGCCAGGTTGCTTTCCATCCGGGACCTGCTGGACGATTTCAGGATCGTTCTTGTTTTACCTGAATATCACAAAGAGCTGGTCTCTTTAGGCCACCAACTGCGGCCGCGGTTTGTCGGTTTTGCCGAAGGCGGGCTTGAAGATGTCGCTGCGGTTTTACAGAAAATGATGAAAAAACATTTATAAACACAACACAGAGAAAATGGAGGTAACCCATGGCGCATGAAATCGAAACAATGAACCAAGCTGTTAAAGCAATGGTTGAACGGGAGGGGAAATACCTGACCTTTACCCTCGCTGGTGAGGAGTATGGGATCGGCATTCTGAAGGTCAAAGAGATTATCGGCATGATGCCGGTGACTTCCGTTCCCCAAACGCCCGGGTACGTCAAAGGCGTTATCAATCTCCGGGGGCAGGTAATCCCGGTAATCGATCTGCGGTTGCGGTTCGGGATGGAGACCATGGACGACACGGATCGGACCTGCATCATCGTTGTAGAAATGGCAGGGCCTGCAGGCACCGTTATGATCGGTATTGTCGTGGATGCCGTATCCGAGGTCCTCAATATCAGGGGGGCGGACATTGAAGAGACACCGTCTTTCGGTACCCGGCTCGATACGGCCTACATCCTCGGCATGGCCAAGATGGACGGAGGCGTCAAGATTCTGTTGGACATCGATCAGGTGTTGGTTGCCAATGATTTTGCATCCATTCAAAATGCGGCTTGACATAATAAAGGCAAGAACCAAAAAATTGCCAGAAATCCAAACAAAAAAACAGGGAGCAACAACATGAAAAAGCAAATGACATTGGGAAAACGCATTGCCATGGGATTTACATTGGTTATCGCCATCACCATGGCATTGGGCGGGCTCGGCGTGTGGAGCATGCAGGCCGCCAAGACCGATTCCACCAAACTGGCCACTGAGTACATTCCGGAAGTCAAAGTGGCCACAGATCTGCGCGGCGCGGCCAACCGATTGATGTATCAGATGCGCGGATACGGCCTGGCAGAAGACCACATCTATTACGAAGCGGCCGAAAAAGAACTGGCTGCCGTTAATACCCATCTTAAAAAAGCCTCGGATCTCGCGGGCAAAGCCATGCACCTGAAAGCCCTAAAAGGGCAGGTCGAGCAAGCGACAACCGCCGTCAACGACTATGAAAAACTCATGGCGCAAACGGAAAAGACCATTGCCGCCATGGATGTCCAACGCAAAAAGCTGGACGAAAATGCAGCCGCGTACATGGCAAACTGCGCGGAATTCCTCGCCGGCCAGAATGCGGCCTTCAAGCATGATCTGAATTCACGGCAAAAAAAGATCGAGATCGTCAGCAAACTGGTGGATCTGGGCAGTGCGGTGCGGGTCACCAACTTCAAGGCCCAGGCCCTGAATGATTCGGCACTGATGCAAACGGCCATCGACAAGTTAAATGGGGCGACCGTTTTAACGGCGGAACTGCGCAAACTTTCCAGTGACCCCGAGGACATCGAGCGCATCGGGCGCACCGAGGCGGCGGTCAAGGGATACCGGGAGGCCATGCAGGCGTTTCTGGCAGAGTTTCGCAAAGGCATCAATGCGGATCAGACGATCCTCCACACAGCCCGGGAACAGATGGATTCAAACGCAGGCAACTACGTGACCAACTGTGACGCGTATCTGGCCGGCCAGCAGGAAAAACTTACGACCGACATGAACGAGCGTCACGAAAAAATCATCCTGGCCAACGGCATTATCAACTTGGGCAACGACGCCCGCGTCAAGGCCTTCAAGTCCCAGGCGCTGCGGTCTCCGGCCACCATGGAAGAAGCATTGGAAAATTTTCCGAAACTGGACGAAAAATACGCCGAGCTGCGCACGATCACCCGCCTTGACGCGGACTTAAAACGCATCGACGACACCCAGAGCTCCGGTGCAAACTACGCCAAGGCATTGACCGCATTTCTTGCGGACTGGAAAGACCTTCAGGAGCTGGGTCAAGAGCGCGAAAAGGCCGCCCAAAGCTTGATCGAAGCATGCAAGACCACCGCCGATGCCGGCATGGGCCAAACGGACCAGATCGCCCGGGGGGCCATGGCTTCGCTGTCGAAAAGTTCCACCATCATGATGGCCGGACTTGCCGTTGGAACCCTCATCGCCATCCTGGCGGCCCTGTGGATCGTTCGCAGCATCACCAAACTGCTCACCCGCATCATCGAAGGCTTAAACGAAGGGGCCGAGCAAGTTGCCTCCGCAGCGGGCCAGGTTTCCTCCTCCAGCCAGTCCCTGGCCGAAGGGGCTTCGGAGCAGGCTGCCGGTATCGAGGAGACCTCCTCTTCCTTAGAAGAGATGTCTTCCATGACAAGGCAGAACGCGGACAACGCCCAGCAGGCCGATTCGCTGATGAAAGAATCGGGCCAGGTGATCGTCAAGGCCAACGACTCCATGTCCAAGCTCAGCCGGTCCATGGAAGATATCTCCGAGGCCAGCGAAGAGACCTCCAAGATCATCAAGACCATCGACGAGATCGCTTTTCAGACCAACCTGCTGGCATTGAACGCGGCGGTCGAGGCAGCCCGGGCCGGGGAAGCCGGAGCCGGGTTTGCCGTCGTTGCTGACGAAGTCAGAAACCTGGCCATGCGTGCGGCCGACGCGGCCAAAAACACAGCCGAATTGATCGAAGGGACGGTAAAAAAAGTCAAGGACGGTTCGGAGCTGTCTGCTTCCACCAACGAAGCATTTACCCAGGTGGCAGAAAGCACAGGAAAAGTCGGCGAATTGGTCGGCGAAATCGCTGCGGCCTCCAACGAACAGGCCCAGGGGATCGGCCAAGTCAATACGGCCGTGACCGAGATGGACCGGGTGGTGCAGCAAAATGCGGCCACGGCTGAAGAATCGGCCAGCGCCTCCGAGGAGTTGACCGCCCAGGCCGAACAGATGAAAGTCATGGTGGGCGAACTCGTCGCCTTGGTCGGCGGAAAAGGGGCTCAAAGACAAGGGGATTCACAGCAATTAGCGGCCAAACCACAGCAAAAAATCGCAGCTAAGCATTCGCTGGTTCAAACATCCAATAGAGGGAATGCACCAAAGGGGCAGGAAATTGATCCTGCAGCACTGATTCCCCTTGAAGACGATGATTTCAAGGACTTTTAGTCAACGGAATCATTTGATGTGGGGGCAAGGAGGCTTGTACGTCCTTGCCCTCCATTGGAGGCCCGGCTGCTTACATCCACTGCACCGCTCCCGGCGCAAAGGAAACGGTCACGGGTTGACCGGGGAAGAGTTGAAGGGTGCGCACATCGTCCTGGCCGGTTTTCAGGTTAAAGACCAGGCCGCCGACCAGGACCGTCACCACGATGCGACCGGTGCTTCGCTCCAGGAGCATGCGGGAAACCGTTCCGGTCAGCACATTGGGCAGGCCGTGGGGAGATGCTGCCCCTTCGGCCTTAAGCTGCAATGCGTCGGCCGGAACAAATGCCGCGATCTCTCCGCCGGCAGGGGCTGCGGCCTCGATCCGCTGCCCGTCGGCCAGGCACAAGGCCATGAGGCCAGTGGATTTTTGAATCCAGTCCCCCCCCCGTATCATGTTGACCGCGCCGTCTCCGAATACCCGTCCACCGTCCAGGTGCAGGACGCTGTCGCAGACCTCGTAGAGCCACTGCCAGTCGTGGCTGGCAATGACCAGGGTAGTGCCCCACCGGTCCCTGGCCTCCAGGGCGGCTTCCTTGATGCGCTGGGCGCTTTCCGCGTCGATACTGGCCGTGGGTTCGTCTAGAAGCAACACCCGAGGGCGAAGCACCAGCCTTGCGGCCAGGGCCACCCGCTGGGCTTCACCGCCGGAGAGTTCATACCAGTGTCTGTGGCAAAAGCTTTCAGGGAGCAGCCCCACCCCCTCCATAGCGGCAAAAACCCGTTGACGGATACGGTCCGTCTCCTTTCGAAGCTTTAGCCCATAGGCGATGTTGTCAAAAACCGACCGCTTCAACAGGTAGGGTTCCTGCGTGAGCAAGGTGACCTGAAACCGAATCTCCGGCGAAAAGGGTCGGGCCGGCTGGCCCTGGTAAAGGATCTCGCCTTCCGAAGGCCGGTCCACAAAGGCCAAAAGGCCCAAAAGGGTGGACTTGCCGCTGCCGTTAGGGCCGATCAATCCGGTGATGGTGGCCGGCGCCAGGTCCAGGCCATCCACACCAAGGGCCGTTTGGCCATTGTATCGCCGGATCAAATTGCGAATTCGGTAGACCGGTTCAGTCATGTTTTTGCTCTATTCGGCTTTCGGACCCGGCATTCCATTCCGTGCCTTTCCCTCCTCATACCTCTTGTTCCCTCGGCCCCTCGAATCTTCAGATAGAAGGTGAAAGGCTGAAGACTGAAGGTGGGGTAAAACCGATCTTCACTTGCCCTCTCGACCCCTCGACCCCTCGAACCTTCGAACCCTCGATCCCTCGATCCCTCGAACCTTTTAGCTGCGCCTTCGCAAAAAACTCAGGCTCAAATTGACGGCAAAGGCCACGGCCAGCAACACCAGGCCCAGGGCGATACCGGTGGCAAACTGGCCCTTGTTGGTCTCCAGAGCGATGGCCGTGGTGATGGTTCGGGTGTGCCACTTGATGTTGCCCCCCACCATCATGGAGATGCCGACCTCGGTCATCACCCGTCCGTAGGCGGTGACCGCCGCGGCCAGAAGACCGTATCGGACCTCCCACAAACTGCTCAATACGAGCTGCCGCCGGTCGGCCCCGAGACTGATCAGGGTCGGCCGGAGCTGGCGGTCCATGGTTTCCACGGCTGCGGCGGTCAGCGCAATGACAATGGGCAGGGCCAGGATGGTCTGGCCGATGGCGATACCGGTCAGGGAAAAGAGAAGGTCCCATCCACCCAGGGGACCGCGGTTGGAAATGAAGGCATAAACCAGAAGCCCGATGAGGACGGTGGGCAGGGCCAGCAGGGTATCCACGACGGTCCGGACGGATCGGCGCCCGGGAAAGCGTAAATACCCCAGCATAAACCCCAACGGGATGCCCAGAACCAGGCTGGCCACCATGGACCCGCTCGACACTTGCAGCGTGGCGGCCACCGCCGAATAGGTTTCGGCATCACCCCCCATGAGCAGCCGGATCGCTGCAATGAACCCCTCAAGGATGAAATCCATGGTCCAACCCTACCGGAAATCTTGTTATGAAAACAATGGGCCGAGTTCGGAGCACGCCTGCCGGGCAGCAACCAACAAGAAACCGAGCGCTCCCGGAATCGGCCCTGATGAGTGTAACAGTTTCAGTCCAGAAATGAGAATTTTTGTCCAAGGTCAAGTCAATCAAGCCATTGCGCGGAGGCGTAGCGCGCTACGCCGCACAAGCAATGGCGCTGATTGACGCCGAGAGTGAAGAATCCTGGCCCAGAGGACCAGTCTTTGGTTTGCCCCTGGAAGGGGCTGGGATACTGGCCCCAAATAAGTGTGGAGTGACTATAGTGAGCTAAAGTGACTAAAAAGGCCATTTATGGACCGAAACTACTTGGCGTTGGGTGTGAAAAGCTGCTTGCCCATCAGCCTGAAATCGCCAATGACCTTCTGGGCGCTCGCCCCGGCAACCCAGTCCGAAAACTTCATGGCCAACTCATGCTTGACGCCCTTGCAGCGTTCCGGATTCACGGCAATGACGCTGTACTGGTTGAGCAAAATGGCATCGCCTTCCACCAGGATGTTCAGCGGCGGCTGCCCCTTCATGTTGGCCTCGTATTTGATATAGGTCCCCCGGTCGGTCATGGTATAGCCGGCGCGTTCGGCGGCGATGTTGATGGTGGCCAGCATCCCCTGGCCGGTCTGAACATACCAGGCTTCCTTTTCCGGCAAGGGGAGAGCAGCGTTTTTCCAGAGGATCTTTTCCTTTTTGTTGGTTCCGGAATTATCCCCGCGACTGGCAAACACAGCGCCCTTGTCCCGGATGGCGGTCAGGGCCGCCGAAACGCTTTTTCCGCGGATCCCGGCCGGATCCGCCTGGGGGCCAATGATGACAAAGTCATTGTACATGATCTCCCGCCGGTTCACACCGAAACCGTCGGCCACGTATTTCTTTTCCGCCGCCGGCGCATGGACCATGAGCACGTCCACGTCGCAGTTTTCACCGAGCTTCAGGGCCTTTCCCGTGCCGGTGGCCGTCCATTTCATTTCAATGCCGGTTTCCTGTGTAAAGGCCGGAACCAGGACGTCGAGCAGACCGGTATTGTCCGTGCTGGTGGTGGTGGCCATCATGAGGGCTGGATCGGCGGCCGCAGCCGGCAACACCGAAAAGATCAGGACAATCAACAAAGCCATTAAAAGGGGTCGAATACGCATCATGGGGAATACCTCCTGGTTGGGTAAATTCGTTTGACCACATGGGGTCCAAAACCGTCGAAGGCTCTATATTATTATGGCTATTCATTGTCAATTGAGTCTTGAAATTCGAGGGTTGCGATGAACATGACAACCAAAACTTACCGAGAATTACACACAAGCGGCTTTTCTGATTGACTGGCAGGGTATGGACCGTATTAATGGCCGGCGGGAATGAATCTCCACCCACAGAGCAGGTGGCCTCAGGTGGCCCCAGAGGGGGGGGGGCTAAATGCTCAATATCCAATTCTCAATCGTCGGTGAACCGGCTATCGGCCTTTCGGAAATTAGCCTGGCCGGCCGTTTGTGTCAGCCACCCCTCGGCATCGGTCATGACGGCGTCGAACCGGGCAACATAGGGTTTGATGTCCAGCAGCGGGGTGCCGTCGAGAACATCAATCCCCTGGACCCGAAGCACGTTCTCCTCGACGGAGATCAGCCGGACCACGGAGAGTCCGATGGGGTTGGGGCGGGAAGGGGCCCGGGTGGCGAACAGCCCCCGCAAGGCATTGTCCAGGAACGGTTTGACCTTGGGCTGGAAGGGACCTGTACGATGGAAAAAGTAGATCAGGATGATGTGGGAGAAACCGTCCATGTCCGCCAGCCCATCGGCAAAAGGGGGGGCCACAACGACCTGCCCGGCCACGTCCCTGGCACCGACCGGCTGGATCGGCATGCCGGCCAATTCTTTAAACGGCGAATGGATGACGCCAATGGGATTGATCCGAATGTCATCCATCGGCTGATTCCTTTGGAAACACCATCTTGCCGCTAAAGCTCAAATCGTATCCTTCCAGATCGTCGGTAAGGGCAACAAACGCCTTTTCGTGAAGCATGCCGAGAAAGGCCTGAACCCCCAGGTCAAAAAACCGCTCCTTGGTAATCAACAGGTCGTAGCGCTCCCAGCGAAGGGGGATAAAGTCAAGCCCCAGCAGTCCGGCCACGGGGCGGATGGCCGGGCCCGCATCGGCGCGGCCTGACAAAACTTCCAGCCCCACCTCCATGTGACGGGCAAGCTCTTTTTGATAGCCCTTGATCCGATCTCCGGCAATACCGAGCCGCTTGAACTCTCGGTCCAGAAGCAGGCGGGTCCCGGTGCTCAGGGGGCGGTTGGCCATGCAGATGCCCGGCTTTGCCAGGTCGGCCACCGACCGGATCCCCTTGGGGTTTCCCCGCTGAACCAAAAGGCCCTGCTCCCGGCGACAGAAGTTGACCACCGCGGGCATGGCGTTGAATTCCTTGGAGGCAAAATCAAAGTTGTACTCCTCGGCATCGTCTTGAAGCAGATGGCTGGAGGCCACATGACACAGGTTTTGTCGAAGGGCCCTGAGGCCTCCCAGGCTGCCCAGGTTCCCGAAAACCGCCACCTGGTCCGGATGCAGGCTGTTGAACAGGGTGATGGCCCGGTCTAAAAGCGGATCGTTGCTCCCGGTGATGATGAGCAGGCCGTGGTATGGCGGCAGGACATTGGCCGACTCGGGATAGTTGATGGTGTGGGCCTCGACCCACTGCTCCACCAGGTGCAGGGGAAAGAGCCATTTGCCGGTAATTTTGGTGGCCGGCAGCCCCTTTTCCGACACCAGAACGTAAACCATCTTATCGTTGACGCCCAGAAACTGGGCCGCTTCCTTGGTGGAAAGCAGTTTTGTACTGGAGTTTGCCATACGGATAAGTCCTGTCATCACGGATTGACACACCGGATTCATACAAGAAAGCCGGGCGCCATGTTTGATGCAACAATGAAATGGCCTGAAAGATGAAAGAAAGAATAGTTTTGTCATGAATGGGTGTCAATGGTTTTTGCCGCGCTGCCCGTTGGGATCATTGGCGGACGTCCTGGCTGCAACGCCTCTGAATCCGTCCGTAAAGAATTCACGCAGGAAGAGGTGCCTTGGATTGCCACTGAAAAGGCGTGGTTGCCCTAACGAATTTAATCCGGGGAGTTAATGGCCACAAAGACCCTGGGGCCGTCGGGAATATCGGCCTGGCGGATATCGGTCTGGTACAAGCGGCCCAGGTTCTCGGCAGTCATGACCCGGTCGGCCGCCCCCTGGATCAACACCCGGCCACGGTGCATCATCACCACCTGGTCGCTGAACCGGCCGGCCAGATTCGGATCATGGACGGCGGCGACAACGGTAATGCCGTGTTTGTGGCAAAGGCTGTGGACACGCTGCAGCAGCCGGTCCTGATTGTTGAAATCCAGGTGGCTGGTTGGTTCGTCCAACAACATGACCGGGGCGTTCTGGGTCAGTGCCCGGGCCAACATAACCATCTGCCGTTCACCACCGGAGATGCGGTTGAAATTCCGTTTTGCCAGGGATTCGGCCCGAAGCTCAGCCAGGGATGCCATGGCCAGGTCGTAATCCGCCGGTCCGGGAACCTGACCCGGGGACAGATGCGGGGTTCGGCCCATGACCACCACATCCAGCACCCGGAACGGAAAAATATCGGCCTGTTCCTGGGCCATCAGGCTCACGGCCCGGGCAATCTGACCCCGGGTGGCGCCGGCCACGTCCATTCCGGCCAATCGGACCTGTCCCGGATCCGGTTGCAGCAGGCCGCAGAGGCAATGGAGCAAGGTGGTCTTGCCGGAACCGTTGCGCCCCAAAACCGCACAAAATTCCCCTTTGCCCACAAAAAACGTGACGTCTTCAAGCACTGGCCGGCGGCCATACCCCCAGCACAGCCCATTGCAGGCCACACTCATATCCAGCCCCTTCCCCGGTTTCGATACAACAGGAAGGCAAACAGCGGCGCGCCGGACAGGGCGGTAATGATGCTCACCGGCAGTTCCGCTGCGGTCAGGGACCGGGCCATGGCATCGGCCACCAGCAAAAACAGGGCACCCATCACCAGGGTCACCGGTATCATCCGCTGGTGGTTGGGACCGACCAGGGTCCGGGCCATGTGGGGCACCACCAGACCGATCCAGCAAATCTGCCCGCAGGTGGAGACGCAAATGGCCACCATCAATGAGCTCAGGGAAATCATGGCAAACCGGTAAAACCCGGGGTTCATGCCCAGGGAGCGGGCCTGGAGATCGCCCAGGGACAGGACATTGAGGCGGTATCGCAACAGAACAAAGGCGATCATGCCACCGCCGACCACCGGGATCATGATATACAGGTCAGCCCAAACCACCCGGTTCAGACTCCCCATGATCCAAAAGACGATGGCCGGCAACTCGTTGTATGGATCGGCACCATATTTGAGAACCATGAGCAGGGCGTTAAAGACCGAGGTGACCACCAGGCCGGCCAGCACCAGAATGATCACCGGACGGCCGCCGCGGACCCATTTGGCAATGCCCACCGCCAGATAGACCGCAAGGAGTCCGCCGACAAAGGCGAGCGCGCGAACCAGGGCAAAGCTTTCCCCGGGCAAGACCAGCCCCAGCGCGGCCCCGAAAGTACACCCGGCGGCAACCCCAAGGATGTCCGGCGAGACCAGCGGATTTCTAAACAGGGCCTGGTAGGCGGCCCCTGAAACCGAGAGACCGGCCCCGGCCAGCAGGGCCATGAGACACCGGGGCAAGCGGATCTGGAAAAAAATAAGGGCCTGGGTACCAAGGTCGCCGGTCAGTGGACCACCTTGAAGCCGGGTCCGGAAAATGGCAAAAAGGTCCTTCGGGCCGATGTCGTAGCGCCCCACCATCAGCGACCCCAGAAAAAGAGCAACGAGCCCGGCAGTCAGGAGAACCATGGTTTGACGAAACCGACGCGAATCGGCGCCGGCATCCGGCTCAATGGCCTTTTGGGTTCTCAATGCATAATCTCGTCATCGAGCCGGCCCTTCATATCCGTCAGGCTGCGCCCGTACAGGTCCCGATGAAACCGGTCGATTTCTGTTGCCAAATCCAAATCCGAATACCTTTCGGGATAAAACCGGGCCGAGAGCCACAGCACCCCGAGGCTCGACAGGGGAGAAGGAAAATCCCAGGGGCACAGGGAAGACGGAAAGGCGTAAACCCGGCCATGGACAAAGGCGGGAATATGAGCAAATTCCCGGCGCCGGGCCACCCGGCGGGCCTGCCCGCGGATATGGGATGAAACCACCACCACGTCCGGCCGCCACCGGGCGAACTGTTCCTGGGATATATCCCGAAAATAGCCGCTCAGGTTTACTGCAACATTGACACCACCGGCAGCCCGGATCATCTCGTGCTGAAGCAAATCAGCCGAAGCCGTGGTGAAAAAACCACGAGGCGCTGCGTAATAACAGCGCTTTTTTTGACCGGCCGTAAGATCCGCCACCCTTGACCGCGCCAGGGCCAGGGTCCGGCCCATCACGCCGGTGGCCCTGGCAGCCGCGGCCGGTTCACCGGCAGCCGTGGCGATAAGGCCAAGGCATCGGGCCAGGCTCTGGAAATTCTCCGGCAAAATTACCATGGCCGGGATTCCGGCCGCGGCCAGCCGATCAGCGGTGTGCACCCCGTCTTTCTGGGCGTAGAGGATGATCAGATCCGGCTTTAAAGAGACAATGGTTTCAATGTTCAAACCGTTGGACTTGGTGCCGACCGGGGTCACGTCTTTCACCCCCGGCCACAGGGCCAGATGAAACGGCTCCCGGGTGGACTCGGTATCGATGCCCACCAGACGTTTTTCCAGCCCCAGGGAAAAGATACAGAGGGTAGCCGGTTTGAAGGTGGTGACGATCCGAATGGCCGGCCCCGGCAAACGAACGGACCGCCCGGCCATATCGGTCAGGACAATCTCTTCGGCCGCGACGGTAGCGGGAAGCGCCAGACCCATGCCGATCATCAGGGTCACCGCCCCAAACCATCCCAAAGCGTTGGCGAAACGGTCCTTTAAAAACCTCATCATCCCTCCGTCGTGTGCTGGGGCCATAGGTAATATTCTTTACTTCTTGCATCATCCGGAGCCTTCATTTTGCGGTAGGAGCGGCATCTTGCCTTGATCGATTCGTGGCTGGAAGCCACGCCTACGACCAATGCGATGAAAGCGACTAGTAATTCATGGAAACCCCCGCCCAAAGGGTCCGCCCCGGGGCCGGATACCCGGCTTCCGGCTCATAGGCCCGGTCCATGAGATTGGTGCCGGTCAGATGCAGTTGCCAGTGATCACCAAGGGGCTGGGTGATCCGGGCGCCCATCGTGTTGTAGCTCTCGGTGCGCAGCGCATCTTCGTTGGGATTCCCCGGCGTGGGCAGTTGCCCCCAGGTCCGCCCCACAAACTGAAGGTTCACGTCGAACCGGGTGCCCAGCGATGATAGAAGATAACTGGCGCTGGCCCCGATCTTAACCTCGGGCACATCGACCACATCGTCGGTCACCCGAGTGTCACCCTTGTCCCGGGCCTCGGCGAGGGTACAGTCCATCTTCAGGGTCAGATCCGCCAGGGGCGTCCAGATCGCTGTGGCTTCAACGCCGTATACATGGATCTTTTCGCTGTTCAGGTATAGCGAATTTTTATCGAAGCGTTCGATGCGGTCACTGATATCATGGAAGAAACCGGCAATTTCCAGCTCCAGGCCGTCCAGGGTCTTTGAGAGGCCCAGAGTATAGTTGTTGCTGCGTTCAGCGTCTAGTTTCGGATTGCCGGAGGTGCCTGAATAAAGTTCGTGAAGGGCCGGGAACCGGGTCTTTTGCGCCACCGATCCGAAAACACGCAGGGTATCGGACACAAACCAGTTGCCACCGATCATGGGGTTCACAGAGTCTTTGATCCCGGGGGTGGTATTATCGATCTGGCTTACAAAAGCACCGGCGGCATTGATGACGTTCTCTTTTGCCTTGGAGACATCCATCCAGTCGTAGCTGGCGCCCATGACAATGGAGAACCGGCCAGCCAAAGCATATTCGTTCTCCAGGGCCACCGATCCGGTATAGGAAAAACTTTCCGCCAGGGGCAGGTGGGCATCGCCGTTTTCCTTGTGGGAGTCGCCCTTGTAGTGAACGGCCAGACGCAGGTGGTCCGGTTCGGCCAACCGCAGGTCGGCCATCACCATCCCTCCGGCCATGTAATCCTCGTAGCGACTGGTGGCGATGAGCACGGTATGATCGATGTCGTTATAGGAAGCATAATCGTCCGTGTGTTCGTGATAAAAGACCTTGCCTTTGAAGGTCAGGCGATCGGAGACGGCTTGCCGGCCGCTCAGGTCCACCCCCCAGTCGTTGTATTCCGGTTTCCGGCAAAGAAAGGAAAAGGGTGAATCGCTGGGCACTTTGGGATTGGGAAGGACCTGGTTTTCATCCAGGTTGGCCGGCACGCCCTTTTCCGTGGCCGAATGATGGAAATTGACAAAATATTCGGCATCCCTGGAAGGTTCGAACCCGATCTTGGCCCAGAGGCTGTCGGTCTGATAATCGGAATTGTCCCGGAAATAGCCGCCGTCTTCAATGTACGGATAGGACTTGCCACCCGGTTTACGCCAGATCAGTCCGGTCCTTTTGGTAAAATCGCCGGAAAGCCTGGTGGCATCGGCTTCCCGGCGTGAAAAGTTGATCCAGTAATTGAATTTGCCGGTGCGCATGCCATGGGAGACAGAAGCGCGCATACCGCCGCCATCGGCCACGTCCAGGCTGGCGGAAACGGTGGGCCGGCCGGCCGCTTTCCGGGTCACGATATTGATCACCCCGGCTTCGGCGTTGGCGCCGTAGAGCACCGAGGCAGCCCCTTTGGTGATCTCGATCTTGGCGATGATGTCGGTGGGAATCTGCTTGAGATCCAATTTACCGTAATAGGTTTCGTAAAATGGGACCCCATCGATGAGGATCAGGGTCTTGTTCTGGGCAAATCCATGAATAGAGACATCGGATTCGTCCTTTCGGCCGGTGGACACCGTAATCCCGGGCGCATGGGCCAGGGCCTCGGCCACATTCTGGCTTCCCGTAACCTCGATCTCTTCGGCCGTGATCACCGTGGTCAGGGCCATCTGCTCCACCCCGGGACGGTCCCCGGTCACCACGATCTCTCCCAGGGTATAGGTGTCATAGGCCGCCCCTTTGCCACCGCCGGCCCAGACCGGAAGCACCAACAGACCCGGCACGATCAATGCCAGCATCGCCGTCACAAAAATTCGTTTCATGTTTCCTCCTGTCCCCATTTCAATTGAAGTGTTTGGTTCTCCATGTCAGCACCAGATAAACGGCGGTCGATACGATCAATATCGGGAAAAAAA
Source organism: Desulfobacterales bacterium (assembly GCA_016342285.1). Taxonomy (GTDB): domain Bacteria; phylum Desulfobacterota; class Desulfobacteria; order Desulfobacterales; family JAEINQ01; genus JAEINQ01. Next base: position 88,790 of record JAEINQ010000013.1, on the reverse strand, counting down.
CCAGTATGGGGCGCAGGCAGGGATTTTTAGTCACCACCATCACCGCACCAAAACCGGCGGGGGAAGCACCCCCCTGCCGGCCTCCACGGGCCGGTTTGAACTTTTTTAACGTGACCTGGGTGTCGCCCCAACGCAGGGGGCGCATGATCCCTGCCGGGCCGGAAAAAAGATCCCGGCCATTTTTGGACAGGGTCACCCAGGCGTGATTTTCATCAAAACTGAAATTTTCCCGGGTCAGTTTCCGAAAAGAAAGCGCCAGCACATCCGGGTTGTCCACGAAATGAACACGATCCAGGCGAAGTTGGCTGCCATCGGGCAGGGACATTGTTTTTCCGGGTTTCAGGCGGATCCCTTCCTGGCGATAACCGAGCATGAAGCTGCCCAGATGAAGCAGGATCAGAACGCCGAAAGCCAGGTGAAGCACCAGCATGAGCCGGGAGGCCACGGGACGGCCGGACCGAACCATACCGGTCATTTTCCGCCAGACGCAGCATCCAAGATTGATCCCCAGCACCCCCATCACGGCAAAAAGACCGAACATCCAGGCATTGGCCGCCCAGGGCCACCGGCCATTGGCCATCATCCAGTCCCGGAGCAGTTGCCGGTTCATGGCGTCAAAAGCACCGGCACAGCCGTCTGAGACGGCCAGAATGCCGCCTGCGGCAAACCAGACCAGCAATAGAATCAGCAGCACCGCAGTCAGTTGAAGGGATGCCATTTTTTCTACGGTTTGTTTCACGCCAAAGGCCTCTTTGTCTGGTTGTTGATGCAAAAAAAGCACCCATGGGTGCGTCAGATCAGGCTCCTTAAAAGCATCATGGCCAGCACAAAAAGGCCGCCCATGGCGCCGAAAAAATTACGTGCCCGCCGGGCATGGATCCATTTGGGGGGAACATGAAAGGCCGCCATCAGATAGAGCAGGATCAGGGTGGATTGAAAAAACCCCGGGCTCCAGTGCCAGATATCGCCCCACCCGTTCTGGCACCAGACCAGGCCGCAGTATTCCGCCGTCAAAAAGAGGACGGCAGCCAAAAGCAGGTAATTTCTTCCCGAATGCAGGACCTGGGAGGCCCCCGCGCCGACCGTTTTCAAAAGATGGCGGCCAGCAAAAAAATGGGCCGAAGCCACCAGCAGGGTGGCCAGGGTGGCCACCCGGAATCCGTGAAATCCGATCACCCAGGGATAGCGGTGATTGAATCCGCTGGCCGCAGGCGTCTTGTCCAGGCAGAAAGAGACACAAAAAAGAATTAAAATCCCGGCCCAGGTCCAGGTTTCGGGCTCCGAAAGACCGGGCTGCCGACCGGGGCGAAAAACCAACCAGCACTGAATCATCCAGGCCGCGGCCAGAAGGGATTCAAAAAGGGTGTAAACCGGGAACTGGTCGTGGGTATCAACGATCAGGAAAAGAGCGGCGGTAACGGCGACCAGGGCCGACACAACCAGCCCCTTTGCCGTTTTGGGCCAGTGTAAAACCGAGAGCACCAAACCTGCGCCGTTGCAAAAAAAGGCGATGTAGAAAGGGCTTTCGATGCGAATCGGCATGGGTCTCCTGTTTTCGATGAAAAAGAGGACGGCGCGGCACAGGGTTAAGGGTATTTGCTCATAAAACAAGCGGGTGATTAGCCATTGGGTCGTTATCTGTCAATATTAACTTTTAAATTTTCTTTAAATCAGACAAAAGAAACCATTAACAACCAAGACTAACAGTCTTTCTGTTCTGCGGTGAAGGCGCCTCCCGACGCTTCGTTCCCTGCGAGCCCCGACAGCCCCTAGTGCTCTTTTCCCGCCCAAAAAAGAATCGGCCCGGCCGTATCGATGGGGCCGGATCTTTTCTGTCCTCGCGCCTTGTACCGGCCGCCATTCTCCAGTAACCTGGAATCGCGATGATATTTCGTGTAAGGATCGCAGGCATTTCACCGACCCACCAGCCAAAGTGCCGTCATGGGAAAAAGCGGTGATCGAGGTCTCATGGGCGGTGCAGGAAGACAGGGTGAAGGGAAACGTCGGCCGATAATCAAGCGTCAATCCTATTTTGCCATGCTGTTAAGCAACTTTGGTGTAAAGGCCGGCTGGAACCCAGGAGGTTACCGCATGAAGACAAACACATCGAGAATCATTATCGTCCTGGTGGTTGCTGCATTGGCGGCCGCTTTTTTCGCATTCGACCTCCAGCAGTACCTGACCCTGGACTACATCAAATCCAAGCAACTGGCCTTTGAGGCGTACTACGCTGAAAACACCGGCCTGACCATTTTCCTTTACATGGCCGTCTATATTCTGGTCACGGCCCTCTCCCTTCCCGGCGCTACGGTCATGACCCTGGCCGGCGGTGGACTTTTCGGCTTGTGGGTCGGCCTGGTGGTCATCAGCTTTGCCAGCACCATCGGCGCCACCCTGGCTTTTCTCGTATCCCGGTTCCTGCTAAAGGACTGGGTACAGGGCAAATTCGGTGAAAAGCTTCGCGCCATCAATGCCGGCGTGGAAAAAGACGGCCCCTTTTACCTCTTTACCCTTCGGCTGGTGCCGCTTTTTCCCTTTTTCGTCATCAACCTGGTCATGGGGCTGACCCCCATCCGGACCATGGCTTACTATCTGGTCAGCCAGGTCGGCATGCTTCCGGGCACCTTCGTCTATGTCAATGCCGGCACCCAGCTGGCCAAGATCGATTCGGCCTCCGGAATTTTGTCGCCTGGTCTTCTCTTCTCCTTTGTCCTGCTGGGCATCTTTCCCCTGGTCGCAAAAAAAGCCGTGGCCGCCGTGCGGGCCCGTAAAGTTCTGGCCGCCTGGCCCCGCCCCAAAAGATTCGACTACAACCTCGTGGTCATCGGGGGCGGTTCGGCAGGTCTGGTCAGCGCCTATATCGCCGCCGCCGTCCGGGCCCGAGTGGCCCTGATCGAACGGCACAAGATGGGGGGCGACTGCCTCAATACCGGATGCGTCCCCAGCAAGGCGTTGATCCGATCCGCCAAGGTCCTGGCCGACGTGCGCCGGGCTAAAGACTTCGGCTTTGAATCCGGAACCATCGACTTCGACTTTGCCCGGGTCATGGAGCGGGTCCAGGCGGTGATTCGCAAAGTGGCACCCCACGATAGCGTGGAGCGGTACACCGACCTGGGAGTTGAGGTCATTGAAGGCGAGGCCCGCATCACCTCGCCGTATACGGTAGACGTAAATGGGCGGCAGTTGACCACCCGCAGCATCATCGTGGCCACCGGCGCCAGACCCTTTGTCCCGCCCATACCGGGACTGGATCGCATCGACTACCTGACTTCGGACAATGTCTGGAATCTTCGCCAGCGCCCCGAGCGACTGGTGGTGCTGGGCGGCGGACCGATCGGCAGCGAACTGACCCAGGCCTTTTCACGACTCGGATCCCAGGTAAGCCAGGTGGAAATGATGCCACGCATTCTCGGCCGTGAAGATGCTGACATCTCCAAGGCCGTGAAAGACAAATTTGAGGCTGAAGGCATTTCCGTCCTCACCGGGCACCGGGCCAAGGAAGTGATCACTGAAAACAATGAACGGGTCCTGATCTGCGAACATCAAGAGCAGGAGGTGCGCATCCCCTTTGACCAGATTCTGGTGGCCGTGGGACGCGCCGCCAATACCAAAGGATTCGGTCTGGAAGAACTCGGGGTGGAAATTCGAAAGAACGGCACCATCGAAACCAACGGTCTGCTCCAAACCAATTTCCCCAACATCTTCTGCGCGGGGGATGTGGCCGGACCCTACCAGTTCACCCACACGGCGGCCCACCAGGCCTGGTACGCCGCGGTCAACGCCTTGTTCGGAAAATTCAAGACCTTCAACGTGGACTATCGGGTCGTGCCATGGGCCACCTTTTGCGACCCCGAAGTGGCACGGGTCGGGCTCAACATCCTCGAAGCCGAAGAGCGGGGCATCGCCTTTGAGGTGACCGAATACGGCATTGATGACCTGGACCGTGCCATCGCCGATTCCGAAGACCACGGCCTGGTCCGTGTCCTGACCAGACCGGGCACCGACAAGATCCTCGGGGTGACCATCATGGGCGCCCATGCCGGGGAGATCATCACCGAATACATCACGGCCATGAAGCACAACCTGGGGCTCAACAAGATCCTGGGAACCATTCACATCTACCCCACCCAGGCCGAAGCCAACAAATACGCCGCCGGTCGGTGGAAAAAAGCCCACGCACCGGAAAGGCTGCTGGGGTGGATCGAGAAATACCACGGGTGGATGCGGGGGTAGAAAGTAAAGAGTCCTGGCCCAAAGGACCAGGCTTTGGTTTGCCCCTGAAATGGGCCGGGTTGTCGCCCCCCATATCAGTGTGGAGTGCCTAAAGTGGGCTAAAGTGACTAAAGTTAAGGAATTCTACCATATTTTGAAATCCTTCATGTTCTACATGGCCTACATGGTAAAAAAATGACTTTTTGCGGCACCGTCAACTTTGAACTTTGAACTTTGAACCTTATGGACAATCCGCCATGAAACGCTGGACCCTCTTGTTTTTTTTCATCATCGTGATCACCGGGACCGGCACGCCGGCCCTGGCCGCCTTTGACCACAGCCACGCCCCCTGGACCGAATTGCTCCAGCGCCATGTGCGCTGGCTGGAAGGCGGTACGGCCTCTGTGGTCGATTACGCCGGTTTTCAAAAGAGCCGCAAGGGCTTGGATGCCTACCTGGAGTCTTTGTCGGCAGTCGGTGAAAACGAGTTTAACAACGCTGAAACAGTTCTTCTCCGGCTACGCCCACATCCTGACAGGGAATCCCGACCATCAGACAATGATTGAAAGCCAGGAAACCGACATCGAATTTCTCCCCTACAACTGGCAGCTCAATACCGATTCCGGCCGGTAAGGTCTATTTTTTATTGATTCCGGTTAACATCAAAACAACGCCCCATGACCGCTGCCAGCGGACAGGCTTGACAAAATCGCACCAACCCCTATGATTAGAATTGTTCTGCTGTATAAACAGGCATACGATGGCAACAAAAGCCTCTGCCCCCTTGGGGTGGGAGATAGGGTTGGTAAACGCCCATCGGGGAGAGAAGCCGGAAAAAGACCACCATGCTGACCGAAAAAGAAAAACTTGACAAGCTCATGGAGTTGGGGATCGGACTCAACCAGGTCAAGGACCTGGATGTTCTCATGGAACGCATCCTCACCGACGCCAGAGGCTTTGTCAACGCCGATGCCGGATCGATTTATATCCGTGAAGAGGATCGCCTTCTCTTCTCCTATACCCAGAACGACACCCTTCAAAAACGGCTCCCGCCCGACGAAAAGCTCATCTATTCGACCTTTTCCATGCCCATCGACACCACCAGCATTGCCGGCAACACGGCGGTCACCGGCGAACTGCTCAACATCGCCGATGTCTATCGACTCGATCCGGGGGTCCCTTACCAGTTCAGCAAAAAGTTTGACCAGTCGGCCGGGTACAAGACCCAATCCATGGTCACCGTGCCGCTGCAATCGGGCCGGGGCGATCTTCTCGGAATTCTGCAGATCATCAACGCCCAGAACGAGAACGGTCAGGTCATCCCATTTTCCGGGGCTGACGAAAACCTCATGCAGCATTTTGCCTCCGTGGCGGCCGTGGCGCTGGAACGGGCACAGATGACCCGGGCCATCTTGCTTCGCATGATTTCCATGGCGGAAATGCGCGATCCCAAGGAGACCGGCGCTCACGTCAACCGGGTGGGCGGCTATTCGCTGGAAATCTACGAGCGGTGGGCCAGAAACCATGGCATCGACCCCAAAGAGATCGAACAGGGCCGGGACAGCCTGCGCATGGCCGCCATGCTCCACGACGTGGGCAAAGTGGCCATCTCCGACCTGATTCTGAAAAAACCCGGCCGCTTCAACAATGACGAACGGGAAATCATGAAACAGCACACGGTGCTGGGTGCCCGGCTCTTTCTCGAAGCCCGGTCCGATTTCGACGAGGCGGCCCGTGAGGTGGCGCTCAATCACCACGAACGATGGGATGGCGATGGCTACCCGGGCCATGTGGACATCGTCACCGGCGCCCCCCTGCCCGGACATTGCCTGGCCGACGGCTCGGCCAAGGGAAAGAAAGAAGAAGAAATACCGATCTTCGGCCGGATCGTGGCCCTGGCAGACGTCTACGACGCCCTGTCTTCAGCCCGGGTCTACAAGGAGGCCTGGTCGGAAAAGGATGTGCTCGACACCATCGAAAAGGAATCCGGCGCCCAGTTCGACCCGGAACTGGTGGAGATTTTTTTCAACCGCATTGAGGTTCTTCGCAGCATTCAGCAGCGATACAATGACGAATAATGAAGCGCCCGCCACATTGCCGGCTTCTCCGCAAGTGCGGAGGCCATGGCTCTTTCCACATGCACCGCTTGGCTTCAGGCGGACAAGGCCAAAACATGGTTGACCCTGTCTAAAAGCCGGCCGGCAATCATTTCCGGCGGCGCATCGCTTCGATTCCGGCCATGGAAAACCGAAAAATGTGATCGGCCACTTCGGCGGCCAGTTCCGGCGTATTGGGCCGCTCCAGAAGCCATTCGATCTTTTCCGGGTTGACCATGAGAAATCCGCGGCACTGGTTGATCACACTCATTTCGCAAAAGATCACGTCCTGTCGCGACGCCCCGGGGCCGAGCAGTTCGGCAATCAACATCAAGGTGCGTTCCCGCCGCGGCTGCAGCAGCTCCCGCATGGTTTCGTCTAGGAGTCCGGTCGGATGGGCCAGTTCCATGAGGTAGAGACGAAGAAAACGCCCCGCCTTTCCTCCCAGAAAGGCCCCGGTAATCTGCTTGATCACCTCTTGCAGGCGCTGTTCCGGCGACCCCGTCGATGTGGCCGCCTCCCAGGTATCCGACCCGGCTTCGATAGCATGGCGGAAAACGGCGACATACAATTGCTCCTTGCTGCCGAAATAATAGTTGATGGCCGCTACGTTACACCGGGCCCGGCGGCAGATCTGTGCCACCTTGGCACCATGGAACCCCTTTTCGGTAAATACCTGACCGGCCACGTCCAACAGCCGCTGTTGGGTCTCTTCCCCGTCTTTGCGCTTGGCCATCGCCCCTCTCCGATATCAGAATGCCGTTTAGAGAATTTGCGCTTCGTATAAATCGAATAAATTTTTTAAAAAACCATTTAAACTTGTCATTGGGCGATGCTATACGCCTTCCAGCTTTATATTTCAAACGGTTTTTTAAAATAACTTTCGGTCATAGACGGAGCCCCCGAAAACAATCCCATCACCCATCGATTCGATGCAGCCCCCCCATCACCGGTCGCAACGGCAAAAACGCCTATTTCAAAGCGACGGCGCCATCGATCTTCTGTTCTGGAGCCTCTCTGGAGCCTCTTTAACGCAAAATACCGATCCGCCTCCGAGCCGGCCTGAATCGGCACACCGGCCGCAAAGCCTGGGCAGGGATTTATTTGTCCCCTTTATTTTGATAAGACAAGGCGTGGATTCCAACTGCAAATTAAAACCAGACCGCAACAGGAGGCGCAACCGCCCATGACAACACCCCAGAACGAAATCACTTCGGCCATGGACCTGCTGGATGAAAACGGCCGCCTGAAAGAGGCCGGATGGGCCAGAAAACCGTTGTGGCGGTATGACCGGAGCCGGATACGCGCCCCCTGGCACCGAATCAAGGAATGGGACTACTACGCCGTCCTCAGTGGTGACTACGGCCTGACGCTGACCCTTTCCGACCTGAGCTATTGTGCCCTCGTGGCGGTCTGCTGGCTCGACTTTAAAAAGCGGACCTTCACCCAGATCGAGTCCATGCGCTACCTGACCTGCGGCGATATCGGGTTCCCGCCGTCATCGGAATCGGGCGACCTGCACTATGAGGACAGCAAAATGAAGATCGAGGTGGAAATCAAGGGCAACCAGAGGGTCATCGGTATCGACGCGCCGGCCTTTGTCTCCGCCCAGGGCGCCAGGGGGCTTGCCGCCGAAATCGCCCTGGACCAAGACCCGGCCATGGATTCCATGAACATCGCCACCAGTTGGGAAAAAAACCGGCGGGCCTTTTACTACAACCGCAAGATCAACAACATGCCGGCCACCGGTTCGGTGGTGATCGGGGACCACACCTATCCCTTTTCGCCACGAAGCGCCAGTGCCTGCCTGGACTGGGGCAGGGGCAACTGGACCTATAAAAACCGCTGGTACTGGGGGTCGCTTTCGACCATGGTCGAAGGGAAACCGTTCGGCCTCAACCTCGGCTACGGCTTCAGCGACCGGACCCCTGCCACGGAAAACATGATCTTCTTTGACGGGGTCGCCCACAAACTCGGCCAGGTGACCTTTCACTTCAATCCGGCCGATTACATGAAACCGTGGACCATCGACAGCGACGACGGCCGCCTTAACATCGATTTCGAACCGATTGTTGACCGAAACAGCGCCCTGAATCTCTTTGTCATCGCCTCCATCCAACACCAGGTCTTCGGGTACATGACCGGCACCGCAATTCTTGACAACGGCGAGGAAATCAAATTCGACCGGGTGCTCGGCTTTGCCGAAGATGTTTTCAACAAATGGTAATAAATTTTCATGCCTTTTCTAAAGAAAACGCATGAAAATTTATACAGCGCGGCTTCGCCGCTTGCCTCAACCTCATCCACCTGATCAGCGGTTCTTTACGCCGATCGTTCGCTACTCCGTACCCCCTTGCCAAAGTCGGAAGGAGGATGGAGGACTTGCATTGCGTCTTTCAGGTGCCCAAGGCAATATGGAACAATTCAAGGTAAAAGACCCAGATTTCGAAAAAAGAGTCAGGGACAGTTTCGCCCGCCAGGGATTCATGGATTTCATCGGTGCCCAAATCACGGCAGTTGAGCCCGGGTATTGTGAAATTCAGATCCCCTACCGACACGAACTGACCCAGCAGCACGGCTATTTCCACGCCGGAATCATCGGAACCGTCGCGGACAATGTCGGCGGATATGCCGCCTTTACCCTGATGGAGGCGACATCTTCGATCCTGACCGTCGAGTACAAGATCAATTTCCTCTCTCCGGGACGGGGAGAACTTCTCATCGGCCGCGGCCGGGTGATCAAGCCCGGAAAGACGATCACCTTGTGCCGTTGCGATGTCTTTGTCATCGACAACGCGGTTGAAAGGCATTGTGCGGCAGCCCAGATGACCCTGATGAACATGCAAAACGCCCCGGATGCCCCCCAACACATGAAGCCTTGACAATGGGGCATTGAGCCGGGTCAAACCCCATTTCCATGATGTGTATTCTTTGACGGCCATGTTTAAAATCCAGAATTACCACGGCACACCCAAACAGCGTACGCCATACGCTGTGGGCGAAATCGGTGGAATCACTGTGGGGGTTTTCCGGGTTTTGGTGGACGTGGGGAAGATTTCAGGAACGGAGCGTGCGCCGGAGAGATACGAAAAGACCCGACACCGTATCGGTGTCGGGTCTTTTCGTGAGAAACCTTATCCGGCCATCACGGCGATCTTCCGGGGGATGGCCTTGGCAGCCTTGGGCAGGGAAAGCCGCAGCACGCCGTCAGCCGAACTGGCCTTGATCGCACCCTGGTCGATGACTTCGGAAAGGGTGAACTGCCGGTAGTACCTTCCGGTGTCAAATTCGACCAGCACGCCCGTTTCGTCGGCACCTTCCCAGGGCTTGACGTCCCCGGACAGGGTCAGGGTATCGTCTCGAAGGTCGATTTCGATGCCCTCCGAGGCAACGCCGGGCATGTCCGCCAGCAGGGTGATTTCGCCTTCGGTCTCGAAGATATCCACAGCCGGCGTAAAGACCAGGCCCGGACGCGTCTGTTCGGCCGGAGCGGCGACTTCCTGTTTTTCCTTGACTTGAAGCTCTTTGGACTCAGCCATTTTTATTTCCTCCTTTTATGGATGGAAACTAGTTCACGGCAATCTGCTTGGGTTTTGCCGCCTCGGCCTTGGCAATGGCGACCGTCAACACCCCGTTGACCATCTTGGCCTCGACCTTTTCAGGGTCGATGTCGCCGGGCAGACCGATCACCCGCGAGAATTTGCCGGCCTCGCGCTCCCGGCGATGGTATTTGGCGTTCTCATTTTCCGACTGAATTTTGCGCTCGCCGGAAATGGAGAGGTTTCTCCCGTTGATCTGAAGGTCGAGATCCCCGGTTCCGATGCCGGGCAGTTCGGCCCGCACAAAGTACCGGTCCTTGTCCTCGGTGACGTTCAGGGGCGGAAACACCCGCGCCGACACAAACCGCAGGTCCGGCCGGTCCAGCATGGAGCCGGTCATCCAGTTCATCTGGCGTGCCATCCGTTCCAGTTCCGCGAAGGGATTTCTTCTCTCCATTTCCGGATATCCGAACAGTCTTCTGGCAATCATAATTTTTTCCTCCTTGACCCTTCAATGGTTATTGGTTCGGTTCTTCTCTGCATGAACAACAAATCAGATTACGCTACCCGCTGCCCCCCATGGGGGCCTGTCAGCCCCGAATCACGTCAATCCGCCGGACATTGGGTTCTGGCTGCGGCTTCCTTGAACCCGTTCCAGGGAACCCATTTGCTGATGTCCATGATCCACCTCCTTTGGTATGTGACCCAACGAATCATTACTTAAACTGTTTGAAGAAAATAGTAATGGTTAATTTCCCCATGTCAAGATTCTCCTCGATTTTCTTTTATAATTTTTTTTATTTGTTAATTCAGCATATTAAATTCGACTTACCCCGAAACGGCAGGTCCGGCGGCTGGAATTGAAATGTTTCGGGTCGGATTGGTGAACCGGAGGGAAAGTCAGGGATAAAGAACCTTGCGCAAATTACACCGGCTTTGGTTCGCCCCTGGAAGGGGAGGGATACTGGCCCCAGATAAGTGTGGAGTGACTAAAGCGCGGCCGCCCGCGCCCGTGGAAGGATCATATAGAGCAGGAAAACCAGGAGCACGACCCCGGCCAGGGACATCACGGCCGCGGCGGCAAAGGCCATGCGGTAGGCAAAGACATCGGAAAACCCCCGGCCCATGAGCATATCGGTCAGGGGGCCGGCCATGAGGGTGCCGGCAACGCCCCAGCTCAGGAAAAAGGTGGCGTTAAACAGGGCAAAGAGACGGGCCCGGCGGACCGGGGGCATGAGGGTGGAGGCAAAGGTGTAGCTGGAGGCCATGATGGCCACATCGGCAAACCCGCGCAGGAACTGGGCCAGGTAAACCAGGCGCAGGTCGAGGGTGAAAGCGAAAACAGTCAACGCAACAATCCCCACCCCTGAGCCCAGGATCAGACTGGGGCCGTCTCCGAACCGCCTTCCCATCCACCCGGCCACCAGACCGGTGAATACCATGGCCGCCGACTGGGTGTTGAACACATGACTCAGCACCATGGAAGAGACGCCGAGGCCCGACTCGATCATCAGGTACTGGGAAACGATGAGGGCGATGGAGTTGCGTCCGAAGTTGATCAGCACCATGGCGATGAGAAAGATCATGAAAATCCGGGTCGCGGAGGCGGCGGCCAGGCCCGACTCGGATGAACCGCGGCCTTTTTCGGCCCGTCCCATGCCGCCTTCGGGCACCATGAGCATGGGGATTACGGAAAGGAGCATCACCGCCGCGGCAATGAAAAACAGTGCCCCGTGCTCAAATCCCCAGCCATTATAGTACCGGCCGGCCCCGTCGTAGAACATCCCGCCCATCCAGGCCCCGGCAATGCGGCCGAGGCCACCGATGCTGGCCAGGCGACCCTGGATGGCCGTACGGTCCCCGGCCCCGTAAAGGTCTGAGATCAGGGCGCTCCAGCCTACATTGGACATGGACCAGAAAATCTCCACCAGGGACAGGCCCACGATGATCACATACCCGATGGTCCGGGCGTTCTCCGGCAGCCGGTGGGCGTACCAGACGGCCAGGGTGCCGAAGGACGCCAGGATCTCCCCGGTAATGATCAGCGACCGCCGCCGCTGCCACCGGTCGGACAACGGCCCCCAGCAAAAGGTCTGGAACAAAATATTGAGCAGCATGGGCAGGGTCGCAAACAGCGTGGTCTCGGTGACGCTGAGCCCGAGGAAATGGCGCAGGTAGACCGACAGGTAGGCGTAAAAGAGCCCCCGGCGGAACATGGCCAGCACCTCGAAGGAAGAGATGCCGAAAAAGGTTCGCCAGGGGTGGGTATCCTGCCTTGGGGTCGACCGATTTAATCTATGGCTGTTGGTGGGCATGCAGAGGATAGCCTTGCCTGACTGATATGGTGATCGCCATGCCTGTCTGAAACGCATTCAAATGGACCGCCACCGAGCTGTCTGGAATTCCCCGCCTCGATGGCCTTGGCGGTATACGCGCCTATTGCATCGTTACGGGTTCATATTGTAGACATGTTATTTCAAAAATAAACCCCAACATCGACGGAGAACGAAAAGCATGGGAAAAGAGACACCAATTTCATTCCAAACCTCCCATCGGGCGCACTTCGGCGATGCCGGTAAAATGACCACCATCGCCGATAACAGTGTGAATTTGGTAGTCACCTCGCCCCCCTACCCCATGATCGCCATGTGGGACGAAATGTTCGGCCGGGCCGATCCCGAGATCAAAAAGGCCCTGAAACAAGGAGACGGCCCCCTGGCTTTTGAACGCATGCACGGTGTCCTGGTACGGGTATGGCGGAAGCTCTGGCGGGTTGTCAAGCCCGGGGGGTTTGCCTGCATCAACATCGGCGATGCCGTACGAACGGTGAACGGCGACTTTCGTCTCTACCCCAACCACGCCCGGATCCTGGCCGATCTTCTGGCTCTGGGATTCAGCGCCCTGCCGGCCATCCTGTGGCGCAAACAGACCAACGCCCCCAACAAATTCATGGGCTCGGGGATGCTGCCGGCCGGGGCCTACGTCACCCTGGAACACGAATATGTCCTCATCGTTCGCAAGGGGTCCAAACGGGAGTTCAAAACCGAGGCGGAAAAGTTACACCGGCATGAAAGCGCCATTTTCTGGGAAGAGCGCAACCAGTGGTTTTCAGACATCTGGATGGACCTTAAGGGCGCCCGTCAGGCCCTGGGCGGAAAAGAAGCCAGAAAGCGAAGTGCCGCCTTTCCCTTTGAACTGGCCTGCCGGCTCATCAACATGTATTCGGTGAAAGGGGACACGGTTCTGGACCCGTTTCTCGGAACCGGCACCACCATGGCCGCGGCCATGGCCACGGGCAGAAACAGCTTGGGCATCGAAATCGACCCCTCCCTGGCCCCGGCCATCGAAGAACTGACCGGCCCCATGGTAACGCTTTCCAACCGCCGCATCGCCGAGCGCCTGGATCACCACCGGCGATTCATCCGGGAACGCATGGAAAGCGGAAAGCCTATCAAGCACACCAATCGCCATTACGGATTCCCCGTGATCACCCGTCAGGAAACCGGCCTGATCCTCAATCCGCTGGTGGAGATAAAAAAGAAAGGGAACAGGACCGTTGAAGTGGTTTACGCCGATGGCTCTGGACCGATTGAAACGGAATGGGGACAAAAGGCAGGGGCGGAAACGCCAAAACCGGCCGGAGCAACAAGCGGCCAGTTGATGCTTAATCTTTAGCTGGTGCCCGTCCACGAATCGGTTTTTGAGTGGATAGGCACCCATCGATGCTTCCAATTCATAAATGTGAATTTTTGTCCAAGGTCAAGGAAATCAAGTCATTGCGCGGAGGCGTAGCGCGCTACGCCGCACAAAGAATGGCGCTGATTGACGCTGAGATTGGGCAAAAAGGCCATTTATGGATGGAAAATAGCTGGCTGTGAACCGGCGGTCAGTGCATGACGTTGTCGTTCCACGCCACGGCCATGCGATCGTAGTAGTCGTCCAGAGAATTAAAGATCACGATTTCCTGGATCTGGTCCCAGGCGATATAGACTTTCAAGCCCCCCAGCCAGTCGTTTTGCGATCCGCCGGTTGGCACCCGACCCACCAGAAAGAGCCGACCGCTGTGCTCCTCAAAGACCGGTGCCTCAATGGTGGTCTCATGGTCCCGGTGCTCCAGGTAGAGCAGAACAATCTTACCTGACAGATCAGGCATCGCCATGTCCTTCATAAAAAACGCCTCCTGATATGATCGAACATATCCGCTCTCAACACGGTCTTGGCTTCCGGACAAAGCCGGACAAGTCAACCGCCGACCCCTTTGCCGGGCCTCCTTAAAACCAGCCGGAAAGGTGATTGTCAAGACCGAATCCATCCAGTCCCGCCGGCCCGCCATCATCAGGGACCGTTTCGGCCCAAAATTCCGGCGAGGGAAAAGAAATCCTGAATGTCACGCCAGAAGGCCTGCGGGTCCGGCGGGCAGTCATTGTGACCGCAGTCGTAGGCAACCAATCGGCCATGGGGGGCACTGCGGGCGAGATCCTCACCGTGGACAAAGGGAATGACCGGATCATGGCGGCCGTGGATGACCAGCACCGGCCGGGTGTACCGGCCAACCACGGCCAGGTTGTCAAAGGGGTCTTTGACCAGAAAGCCGGGCAGCAGATACCGGGGGGCAAAGGATCGGGCACTGGTAAAGGCGGAAATAAGGACCAGCGCCGCCGATGGCCTTGCTGCGGCCAGCCGGCAGGCGACGCCGCCGCCCAGGCTGCGGCCTGCCAGCACGATGCGCCCGGCATCGATATCGGGCCGGACAGCCAGCCGGTCATAGGCTGCAAGGAAAATATCGGTGATGCGCCTCTGGGACGGCGAGCCGCCGGAGCGTCCGTATCCGGGGTATTCCACCAGCAGCAGCGCCATTCCCATGCGAACAAAACCGTCGAATTCCTCCGGAAGAAAATCGATGGTTTCGGCATTGCCGTGGGCCAGGATCACGGCCGGAACCGGCGATGCACCTTCAGGAGATGATGGCATGAAAAGCCAGGCCTCGCATCGGGCATCGGCAGATTCAATCCAAATCCGCTCAAAACCGTCCTGCTGCAAAGGCGCCCCCTGGCGGGTCTCGGCCATGTGGCGCGGATACAACATCTGCCGCTGCATCAGGTAAAGCAGCGCCGCATAGGCCAGGTATACGGCCAGCACCGCGGCCGACACTTTCATTACAGACGGCATGCCGAGGGTCCTCATTCGTGCCATGGACAAAGCGGTCAAACCAAGCCGATCCCGTTTCAGCATCCTATAAGATTTCCACCAATGAAACCCATATTAATCCATTCCGGCCGTTGGCAACAAACCCTTTTTCCCTTGCTCGCCCGGATTCATGCCAAATCCCCAACGGCGGCCGTCATCGACGTCGGTTTGACTTTCCCACCGTGCTGTTATAAATTTCTAATAAAAAGAGTCGCCTGAGGCATCGGAAAGAGAGGTAGTGCTTGCCGGCCGGACCCGCCAGGCGATTGACCAGGCATCATTTTTCCATGGACAAATATCCGCCCGTGATATCAACCCGGGGCATGATCCGGAACGTTCGAACCGAGGAACAAAGGCCATGTCCAAAAAGCCCACCCAGCGGAATCCATCAAAAGGATCACCCGTTGAAACCAAACGGTTCGAACTGGCCCTCCGCCTGGCAGAACAGTTGAACACAGCGGACTCCCCGGCCGAACTCGTGCCGGATCTGCTGAGCGAGATTCAGTCCTTTACCGGATTTGCCGCTGTCGGCCTCCGTCTCAAACAAGAAGAAGACTTCCCCTATTACGACACCAGTGGCTTTCCTCAAACCCTGGTCATCTCGGAAAACCATCTGGCACAAAAACACCCCAACGGAGAAACGGTCCGCGGCCCCGACGGTGCTCCTTTCCTGGAGGGAATGTGCGGCCATGTCCTATCGGGCCGTTTCGACCCTGACGTATCGTGTTTCTCGACCCATGGCAGTTTCTGGACCAACGACATCCAGAGCAGTTACGCCGATCCTAAACTAAAAGAAAGCATGGGACCGCTTCGCGGACGATGCCTGGAGAAGGGCTACCGGTCCATGGCCCTGATCCCGCTGCAGGTCAAAGACCGCATCGTCGGTCTGCTGCATCTGAGCGATTTCAGACAAGACCTTCTGGACGAAGACCAAATCCGATTCCTGGAAAAGATCGGCATGGGCATCGGCGCCGCCCTCGTTCGAATGGGCTGGGAAAACCGAAGAACCGACCACCACCTGCACCTGCAAAAAGAGGTGGACCGGAGCACCGAAGAACTGGTCCGCATCAACGAAGAACTGCGAAAGGAGATCGAGGATCGCAGCCGGGTGGAGGCCGAACTGCGCGAAAGCCAGGCAAGCTACAGCGCCTTGTTCCACAACAGCCCTTTTCGGACAGTGATCGTGGACCGGGACGGACGGATCACGGCGTTCCACCCGGGAACCCTGAAAACCGATGATACGGATTCAAAAGCCCCAAAAATCGGCGCCCGCATGTACACCGCGGATTTTGCCGGACGGCATGCCATCGACATGCGCGCAGAACTCATGTCGGTCATCGAGAGCGGACAGGCCCGGACCTTAGACAATCTGGCTTACGACGACCGGTATCTGTCCGTGATCATCTCCCCCTTTTCCCAAGGGGCCATCATCACCACTTTTGATGTGACCGATCGGAAACAGGCCGAGGAGGGGAAAAAGAAATTCGAAGCCCAGATTCTCCAGGCCCAAAAACTGGAAGCGGTCGGCACCCTGGCCGGCGGCATCGCCCATGACTTCAACAACATCTTATGGATCATCACGGGCAACACGGAACTGGCCGCCGGTACCATCGACGAGGACAACCCGGCCCAGCACAATCTCAGGCGGATCGAACAGGCCAGCCAGCGGGCCAAGGATCTGGTCTCCCAGATCCTGAGCTTCAGCCGGCAGTCAGCCCAGGAGGAAAAAAAGCCGCTGAAAATCAACGCCATCGTCAAGGAGTCCCTCAAACTCATGCGGGCCTCTCTGCCGGCCACCATCGACATCCGCCAGAACATGCCGGCAGAATCCCCCACCGTCCTGGCCGACCTTTCCCAGATCAACCAAGTCATCGTCAACCTTTGCACGAATGCCGCCCACGCCATGCGAGAACGGGGCGGAATTCTTAACGTGAGCATGGTGGAGATTGAACTGGACAAGGACGAGGCCGCCCGCCACCAGGACCTGGCCCCTGGAAAATATGCCATCTTGAGCGTCATGGACACGGGCCACGGCATCACCGCCGAAAACATGGACCGCATTTTCGATCCGTTCTATTCCACCAAGCAGATCGACGAGGGGATCGGCATGGGTCTGTCCGTCACCCACGGCATCGTGAAAAACCACGGGGGGGCCATCACCGTCCACAGCAAACCCGATACGGGAGCCACCTTCCATGTCCTGTTGCCCACCATGGAAAAGGAAAAGCCGGCCTGTGCGCCGACGCCCTTTGACGCCATCCCCAAGGGGAGCGAGCGGATCCTGTATGTGGACGACGATCAGGGGTTGCTCGATATGGGCGAAACCATTCTGCGCCGCCTCGGCTACCGGGTCACAGCCACGCCAAGCCCCGTCGAGGCCCTGACATGGATCCAAAGCCGGCCCGACCGATTTGACCTGGTCATCACCGACCAGACCATGCCACGAATGACCGGCGAGAATCTCGCCCGGGAACTGCTTCGCATCCACCCGAACCTGCCCATCATCCTATGCACCGGGTACAGCGGACTGATTGACGAGACAAAGGCCGCCGCCATCGGCATCCGCGCTTTCCTGTTTAAGCCCGTGGTCATGGAAAAACTGGCCCAAACCATCCGCCGGGTCCTCGATCCCCCCCCTTCCCCCGAACCGGCCGCACCGATCGTCCCTTCCGACAAAACGATCTGACCATTCGGGGCAGCCTTGAGGCTGCATTTCGTATGGGTAAAACTGTACCGGCCAGGGCCAGGAGGGTGCCCACACGAAATAGCGAGAAACCTTTAAAATCGGCAGAGCGAAGCGATTCCACACTTGAGCATTGGACATTGAGTATTGAAAATTGAAAATTCGCTGTGATCTTCTCCCGCCGGGACGGGTGACCCTTTCCGGGTCTACCACCAGAAGAGGTGGATTAACGTCAGAGCAAAGCGCTCGGCCCCGGGGTCTTGTCCGGATAATCGCAAACACCCCGAAGGGGGCAGTCCGGGCAGAGGGGGGTTCTGGCCTGGCAGGTTTTCCGTCCGAAATAGACCATTTGAAGGGAGACGTCACGCCATGACGACTTGGGAAAGAGGGCCATGAGGTCGAATTCGATTCGGACCGGATCGGTGTGGGAGGTCAGGCCGACCCGCCGGGAAACCCGGGCCACGTGGGTATCCACCACCATGCCGGGAATGCCAAAGGCCGCGCCCAGGACCACATTGGCGGTCTTGCGACCGACGCCAGGCAGGGCCGTTAGCGCTTCGAGGGTGTCGGGCACCCGGCCGCCATGGTCGGCCAACAGGGCCGCGGCGCATCGTTTCAGATGCCTGGCCTTGTTTCGAAAAAAGCCGGTCGAATGGATCAGATCGGCAAGGGCCTCCTCGCTGGCCTCGGCCATGTGCCGCGCATCGGGCAACGCGGAAAAAAGTGCCGGCGTTACCCGGTTCACCTGCCGGTCCGTGCACTGGGCGGAAAGGATGGTTGCCGCCAGCAGTTCAAAGGGGGTCCGATGATTGAGCTGTGTCTTGACAACCGGGTGAGCGGTTCTTAAAATCTTGCGCACTTTATCGGCTTTTTTGCGAAGGTCCGGCATCACGCCTCTCATTATCCCCTGGTGTTGCGATTCGTCCCGACACCTTCCAGTCCGATCCGGTGGGGCTTAACATTGATAGAAAGGAAACAATTTTCTTATCATGGATCAACACTCCGGAAAAGTCCGGGCACTGGGCCTGTGCTCCGGCGGATTGGACAGCATTCTGTCGGCTCTGGTGCTCAGGCGCCAGGACATTGAAGTGACCTGGATCACGTTTGAAACACCGTTTTTTTCCGCCGAAAAGGCCGAACTGGCCGCCGCGGGCAACGACATCCCCATCATGGTTCGAAACATCACGCCGGTCTACCTGGAAATGCTCACCGAACCGCCGGCCGGCTACGGCAAACACATGAACCCGTGCATGGACTGCCACGCCCTGATGTTTCGCCTTGCCGGCGACATCATGGCAGCCGAAGGCTACGATTTCCTTTTCAGCGGGGAAGTCGCCGGCCAGCGGCCCATGAGCCAGAACAAGGCATCGCTTCGCTACGTGGAAAAGCGATCCGGCTACGACGGCCATATTGTCCGTCCCCTGTCGGCCAGGCAGTTGCCTGTCAGCCTGCCCGAAACCCAAGGTCTGGTGGACCGGAACCGGCTTCTCGATTTCTCGGGCCGGTCCAGAAAACCCCAGATGGCCCTGGCCGCGGAGCTAGGCGTCACCGATTATCCCTCCCCGGCCGGCGGCTGTCTTCTCACCGACAAGGGGTATTCCGGACGGCTCCGCGACCTCATGGATCACGGCACAGCGCTGACCGAACCGGCCCTGTATCTTCTCAAGCACGGCCGTCATCTGCGACTGACGTCCGCCGCCAAACTAGTGGTCGGACGAACCCAGCAGGACAACGAAGAGATTCTCCGGTATCTGGATCCGGAATCGGACACCCAGATCAAAGTCCTGGGCTACCCCGGACCCGTTGCCCTGATCCCCGGCGGCAGTACCGATCCCGACACCCTGTCCCGGGCCGCAGCCATGGTGGCCGGTTACAGTAAGGCCCCGAACGGTGTGCCTGTAAAGATCACCGTCACGCAAAAGGGAACGCCGGAGACCCTTCGGGTCACTCCCATCCCCCCGGCCCAAAACCGGGACATGCTGATATAAGGGTTCGAGGATTCAAGGGTTCGAGGGTTCGAGGATTCGAGGATTCGAGGATTCCAGTGACGGCGCTTGGTACGTTTTGGCTTTTCCTCGACCCCTTGGCCCCTTGAATCCTCGAACCCTACCGCAAACAAGCGACGAAGCCGCTTACCAGCTAAAATTGCTCCGCAATTTTAGCTTCTAGCTGCCCGCAAGCGGCCGAAATATCCTGTCCCTTGCTGTGGCGGGTGATGACCGTGTAGCCCTTGTCCACGAGGATTTGACGAAACCGTTCGATGACCGGCGGGGCCGGCCGGTGGAATTCGCTCCCTTCGTGGGGATTGAAGGGGATGAGATTGATTTTGGATCGAATCGGACGCAGCAGCCTGGCCAGGCGACGGGCATCGTCTGGGCTGTCGTTGATGCCGGCCATGAGAATATATTCAAAAGTGATCCGGCGCCGGGGGGCCAAGGGATAGCGGGCGCAGGCAGCAAGAAGGGTTTCCATGGGATAGGCCCGGTTGATGGGCATCAACCGGCTTCGCGTCGGGTTATCGGTGGCATTGAGGGAAACGGCGAGGTTAATGTTGGTATCACGGCCCAGGTCTGCCAGTCGCGGCACCACCCCGGCGGTGGACAGGGTGATGTGGCGGCCGGAGAAACCAAGGCCGGTGTCGACATCGGTGAGCACGTTCAAGGCGGCGAGCATGTTGTCATAATTGGCAAGTGGCTCGCCCATCCCCATGACCACGATGTTGGTCAGGCGAAGGTCACCGGTGACCGCACACTTCACGTCCCTGACCTGGGAGACGATCTCCGCGGCGGTAAGGTTACGGGCCAGCCCACCCCGGCCGGTCATACAAAAACGGCATCCCTGGGCGCACCCGACCTGGCTGGAAATGCACAGGGTGTCATGGTCTTTTTCCGGAATCAGGACGCTCTCGATTCGGGCGCCATCGACCATCTGAAAAAGAAACTTACGGGTGCCGTCCCGGGAGGTCTCCATGCAGAGCGTTTCATGCCGCCGGATGGTAAAAGACGCGGCGAGTTCCTCGCGCAGTGTCTTTCCCAGATCGGTCATGACCTCGAAGCTGTCCGCCTGGCGCTGGTATATCCAGCGATATATCTGGTCCAGGCGGTATCTCGGATGACCGTGCCCGGACAGCCACGAGGCCAGTTCGTCCGGGGTCAGGTCCTTTATATCAGGCAGTTTCATTGCAGGGGGCATGGTCTGTGTCCATACTTTTTAAGTAAAGAATCTGGCCCGCAGGACCTGGCTTTGGGTTGCCCCCGTATGGGGCTGGGTTATCGCCCCCCATATCAGTGTGGAGTGACTAAAGTTCACTTTAGTCACTTACAACACAGATGTCTCGGCAGAGTCAATTGACTCTGACCATGCCCAAATGATTGGGATTCCGTCTGCGGATTGATTTTCGCTTGACTTATCATTTGTATAACGCTAATTTCAATGTTTTTCGTAACCTGGCGAATCGGTGCCACCATGTTCGATAACTTGAGTGACAAGCTGGACAGTGTTTTCCGAAAGCTCAAAGGGCACGGAAAGCTGACGGAAAAGAACATTGAGGACGGTCTCAAGGAAGTGCGCATGGCCCTTCTGGAGGCCGATGTGCATTTCCAGGTCGTCAAGAAGCTCATTGCCGATATCAAGGGGCGGGCCTTGGGCCAGGAGGTCCTGGCCAGCCTGACCCCCGGCCAGCAGGTCGTCAAGATCGTCAACGATGAGTTGACCGTTCTCATGGGCACCCGGCACCAGGCACTGGATCTTTCCGGTCCGGCGCCGGTATCGGTGATGCTGGTCGGCCTTCAGGGATCTGGCAAGACCACCACAGCGGGCAAGCTCGCCGTCTACCTGCGCAAGGAGGGGCGGAAGCCCTACCTGGTACCGGCAGACGTCTACCGACCGGCGGCCATCGACCAGCTCAAGAAACTGGGCAGCCAGTTGTCAGTACCGGTTTTCGATTCCACACCGGAGATGGACCCAGTGGACATCTGCACCCGGGCACGGGTGGCAGCCCACCAGGCAGCCTGCGACACGGTGGTCATCGATACCGCGGGCCGGCTCCATGTGGACGAATCACTCATGGCGGAACTGGGGCGTATTCGTGACGCGGTGAAACCGGCGGAGATCCTTCTGGTGGCCGACGCCATGACCGGCCAGGACGCCGTCAATATCGCCAAGTCCTTTGACGAACGCGTGGACCTGAGCGGCGTGGTGCTCACCAAGGTCGACGGCGATGCACGAGGCGGCGCGGCCCTGTCCATACGGTCGGTGACGGGCAAACCCATTAAATTCGTCGGTGTCGGGGAAAAGCTCAGCGACTTGGAGCCGTTTCACCCGGACCGCATGGCCTCCACCATCCTGGGGATGGGCGATGTGCTCACGCTCATCGAAAAAGCCCAGTCCATGGTGGACGAGAAAAAGGCGGCGGAGCTTGAAAAGAAGCTGCGCAAGAGCCAGTTCACGCTGGAAGATTTTCGGGACCAGCTCGTTCAGGTCCGCAAGATGGGATCGCTAACCGACATCATCAAGATGATACCGGGAATGGGCAATTCCAAGCAGATGAAAAACCTTGATGTGGACGACCGGGAACTCGTCCGCGTCGAGGCCATCATCAATTCCATGACAGCCAAGGAACGCCGCAACCATGCCATCATCAACGGCAGCCGGCGGAAAAGGATTGCCAAGGGGAGCGGGACCAGTGTACAGGATATAAATAAGTTGCTTAAAAATTACACCCAGGTTATGAAAATAATGAAAAAAATAAATAAAGGCGGCATGCGCGGAATGGGCCGCGGCATGTTGCCCTTCTAACGGGAGACGAACATGGCAGTTAAGATTAGATTGGCCAGACACGGCGCAAAAAAGAAACCTTTTTACCGAATCGTTATCGCAGATTCCGATAGCCCTCGGGACGGCAGGTTCCTCGAAACGGTTGGCACCTATAACCCGGTCCAGGACCCGGCGGAAGTGACCCTTAAGAAAGAGCGCATCGCTTACTGGATGGGACAAGGTGCCGCCCCCACGGATACCGTACGCAGTCTGTTTAAAAAAGAAGGGTTATTGGCGACCCAAGCTCAATAATCAGGGCTCCCCCGGCCCCTGTTCAATAAGGCTCCCCACGCTCAACTTCCACCAAAGGAGGCGGCGCTATGAAAGAGCTGATCAGATACATCGCACAGGCACTGGTTGACAATCCTGACCAAGTCGAAGTCTCGGAGGTCTTAGGAAACCAGACCTCTGTACTGGAGCTTAAAGTGGCCAAAGAGGATCTGGGGAAAGTCATCGGCAAGCAGGGACGAACGGCGCGGGCCATGCGCACCATTCTCAGTGCGGCATCGGCAAAGATTAAAAAACGGACCGTTCTGGAGATCATCGAATAGCTTTCATGGGAGAAAATAACGTTCTGACCGTCGGAAAAATTGTTGGTGCCCACGGCACCGAGGGCGCGGTTAAGGCCCACTTTTTTTCCGGACCCGACAGTACATTGGCCCAGGACGGGCGGGTTCGGCTCAAGACCCCCAATGGCGACGTTCACACCTATATCCTGGACTGGTCAAGCCCCCACAAGCAGAACCTTCTGATGGGACTCGCGGGAGTCACCACCCGTAGCCAAGCCGAGGCATTGGTCGGAGCGGAGCTGCTGGCGGATCGTTGTGCGTTTCCTGAATTGGAGCCGGGGACCTATTACTGGACAGACTTGATCGGCCTGACCGTGCATACCACGGACGGGGCCTGTATCGGAAACATCGTCTCCATCATCCCCACGGGGGGCAACGACGTATACGTGGTGAACGACGGCGAGCGGGAAACCTTGATACCGGCACTGGCATCGGTGGTGCTGGAGGTCGATCTGGAAACGAAAACCATGCGCGTGGACCTACCCGAAGGGCTGTAACGGGGAGCAAAAGTGAAAACGCCATGAATTTCGCGGTCCTGACGATTTTCCCGGAAATGTTCGAATCGTTCTGGAACCACGGCATCGTTCGCCGGGCCGTTTCCAGCGATCTGATCACGGCCGCTACCATCAACATTCGTGACTACGCCCAAGGCCGCCATCGGGTTACCGATGATCGGCCTTACGGCGGCGGGTGCGGGATGGTCATGAAGCCCGAGCCCCTGGCCGCAGCCATCGTAGCGGCCCGAAGCCGGCAGCCCGAATCGCGGGTTGTGCTGCTTTCGCCCCAGGGCCGGCCCTTCGACCAGCCCACGGCCGAGGCCCTGGCAACCGAGAGCGGGCTGATCCTGGTCTGCGGACGCTACGAGGGGGTCGACGAACGGATCTGTCAGGACCACATCGACCTTGAGATCTCCATCGGTGACTATGTGCTCACCGGCGGAGAACTGGCAGCCATGGTCGTGGTGGACGCCGTCACCCGGCTCATCCCCGGCTCCCTGGGCGGGGAGGATTCGGCCGACCTGGATTCCTTTTCCACCGGCCTGCTGGAGCATGCCCATTATACGCGGCCCAGGACCTTTGCCGATGAACCGGTTCCCGATGTGCTGCTTTCCGGGAACCACAAGGAAATCGAAGACTGGAGGCTTGAAACATCGCTGATCCGCACTTTTCTCAAACGTCAGGACTTACTGGAACAAAGGCCCCTGACCCCAAGGGAAACGGAGATCCTGAAAAACTGGTGCCAGGACCTTGAACGCATTATTTGCGCCCAGTCTGAACATCGCGCTGACCCATTATCCGGTCGTTAATAAGAACGGCGATACCATTGCCTCGGCCGTTACCAATCTGGATCTGCACGATATCGCCAGGGCGGCCAGAACTTACGGCCTGAGGCGGTTCTATGTGATCACCCCTCTGGAGGACCAGCAGCGGCTGATCAAGCGGATCGTCGATCACTGGGTCTGCGGCGTCGGAGGCAAAACAAACCCGGCCCGGCGCGAGGCCCTGGCATTGATTGGCATCTGCGACGACATTCAGGGGGCCGTTGAAGATATTCGGCAGGAGACGGGCCTTACGCCCAACGTGGTGGTCACCTGTGCCAGACCGGGGCCGGCACGGATCAGCTTTGCCAGCTTCAGGGAAAAACTGGCTGCAGGCAAACCCCATCTGCTGGTCTTGGGTACTGCCTGGGGTCTGAGCGAGACATTGATCACAACGGCCGATTACGTTTTGGAACCGATTCAGGGCGGGACGGATTACAACCACCTCTCGGTCCGTTGCGCAGCAGCCATCATGCTGGACAGGCTGCTGGGGACGCCCTGACACGGATTGCCACGCTTGGGCCGCGCCACGGCGTCGATACGGCCCGAAGCAACCCATTTGTCATAACCTTAAAAAGATACAGAAAAGACGAACAATCGGGAGCCATTATGCAGAAGATGAAACGACTTGAAATGGAAATGATGCGGCTGGATCACCCGGAATTTGCCGCAGGCGATACGGTCAAGGTCCACGTCAAGATCAAAGAGGGTGAAAAAGAGCGGATTCAGGCCTTTCAGGGGATCGTGATCAGCAAACGCAGGGGCACCACCAACGCCACCTTTACGGTCCGCAAGGTCTCTTACGGCGTTGGGGTTGAACGAATATTTCCCCTTCACTCGCCGGTCATTGACCACATTGAGTTGGTCACCCGCGGCCGCGTGCGCCGGGCCAAGATTTACTACCTGCGCAAGCTTCGGGGAAAAGCCGCAAGAATCCGGGAGCGACGGTTCAACTAGCAGGTGGCTGAAAAACCGCATTGCGATTGGCCACAGGGTGTTCCATTTCGGACCGGCAGGACCATCTCACCATGGGGTGAGGTCTTTGCTGCTCCGGAATTTGCCTTCCTGAGCCCATCCTGTTTTTCAATGCCCTGTCATGGCCGAATGGCTTAAGGCTCGCGGATAAACGAGGCGGGGGGAGGATTGTTGTGCCCCCAACGGCGCCACGCCGACACACGGGCAGCGACAGATCGGCCGAACCCAACAGGGAGGGCAGCGTCATGACACCCAACCTGCGCCGTTTTGAAAACAAAGCCCGTGAAAAAGGGTTTGCCGCCATCGCCGGCATCGACGAGGCCGGCCGGGGTCCCCTGGCGGGTCCGGTGGTTGCCGCTGCGGTCATTTTCCCCCCGGACCTGACCATCGACGGCATCGACGATTCCAAGAAGCTGACGCCGAAAAAACGGGACACCCTGCTTGAGATCATCTACCGGGAGGCGATCAGCGTCGGCATCGGCATCGTCGATCCTGAAGAAATCGAACGGACCAACATCTTAAAGGCCGCCCTGCTGGCCATGGCCATGGCCGTCGGAAACCTTTGCCCGCCTGCCGACTGTCTGCTCATCGACGGCATCTTCCCCATTGCATCGCCCCTGCCCCAGGAAACGATCCCCAAAGGGGATTCTCGAAGCATTTCCATCGCCGCCGCATCGATTGTGGCCAAGGAGACCCGCGACCACCTCATGCGACGGTATCACGAAGAATATCCGGAATTCGGCTTTGACCGGCATATGGGTTATCCCACCAAAGCCCACAAAGCCGCCATTGCCGCCCACGGTGTCTGTCCCATTCACCGGCGCACTTTCAGGGGCGTCCGGGAGTTTTTGGCAGGAGTATAGTGTTTCCCGGCCCAAAGGACCCTGCGTGCAACTGCGAATACGAAAAAGGCAATCCCCATGACCCAAGACCGCCAGCAACTGGGCAACACCGGCGAATCTGCCGCCGCCGGGTATCTCCAGGTCCAGGGGTACCGAATTCTCCAACGCAACTACCGCAATCCCATGGGAGAAATCGATCTGGTCGCTCGGGACCACAACACCCTGGTCTTTGTCGAAGTCAAGACCCGGCGTACTCAGCGCTTCGGTTCGGCCAAAACATGGGTAACGGCAAAAAAACAGCGCCGCCTCTCTCTGGTCGCCCTGGTCTATTTAAAACAAACCGGCCAAATGAACACCCGCGCGCGGTTTGACGTGGTCACCGTCGATGCCACCATGGACCCGCCGCAAATCGAGGTTATTCAAAATGCCTTTGAACTCACCGCCTACTGAAAAAAACGCACCTGCCCGGCCCGGGACCCTCTACGTGGTGGCCACGCCCATCGGCAACCGGGACGACATCACCCTTCGGGCTCTCAAAACCCTCGGTTCGGTGGACCTGGTGGCTGCTGAAGACACCCGGCACACGGCCAAACTGATGACCATGCATGGCATATCCGTCCGGCTGATCTCTTTTCAGGAGCACAATGAGGCGGGACGGACGCCGGAACTGCTGGACAAACTGACCGGCGGAACATCCATCGCCCTGGTCTCTGACGCCGGCACGCCGTCGGTCTCCGATCCCGGTTTTCGACTGGTGACCGCAGCCGTTGAAAAAGGGATACCGGTCATCCCCATTCCCGGTGTGTCGGCGGCTGTCACGGCGATCAGCGTCTCGGGCCTTCCGACGGACAGCTTTGCCTTTATCGGGTTTCCCGCCAAAAAAAAGGGGGCCCGCCGCCGGCAACTGACCGATTTGGCCCAAAGCACCCGGACCCTGGTCTTTTATGAATCCCCCCGACGGATCGTCGCTCTGGTGAGAGAAATACGGGAGATCTTTGGAGATCGCCGGGCCGTGCTGGGAAGAGAGATGACCAAGCTGCACGAGGAGTTCATCCGCAGTCGACTCTCTGCGATCGAGGCGGCCCTGGCCGCCCGCGAAACCGTGCGGGGAGAATGCACCCTGCTGGTTGCCGGCGCCGAGGAGACGGATATTGACCCGGATCCACCTGAACTGGCCGACGACATCCGCCAAGCCCTGGCCAAAGGGGACACCCGGCCGTCGGAACTGGCCCGAACCCTGGCCGCACGACACGGACTGGGCCGAAAAATCGTTTATCAGAAAATACTGGAAATAAGGAATTCTGCCATATCGTAACTACAAAGCCGGAGCGAAGCGACTCCACAACTTTAGGCATTTCGAACTTTAGTGCATTTTAGGCACTTCTCTGCAATCTTTTCGGCGTAGCCAACTGACGCTGTCCACGCCCACAGGACGTGGATTCCAACTACGAATAGAAAGGAATACCTCATGGACAGGCTCGACGCCATCTTCTCACCACGGTCCCTGGCTGTGGTGGGCGCCTCCACCACGCCCGGCAAGGTCGGACACGACATTTTTGTCAACATCCTCAAAGGCGGCTATACCGGCACCCTCTATCCGGTCAACCCCTCGGCCCGCTCCGTGGCTTGCGTCCGGGCCTATCCCACCCTGAAGGACATTCCCGACGAGGTGGATCTGGCCATGATCATTCTGCCGCCCAAGGCGGCTTTGAGCGCGGTTGAGGCCGCCATTGAAAAAAAGGTCAAGGGGCTGGTCATCGTATCGGCCGGTTTCCGGGAAGTGGGTGAAGCCGGCCGGGCCATCGAAGACCGCATGGTGGCCATGTGCCGTGAAGCCGGCGTCCGGATGGTGGGACCCAACTGCCTGGGGGTGATCAACCCCAACCCCGAGGTGCGCCTCAATGCCAGCTTTTCAGCCCGAATGCCCGAATCCGGTAACGTCTCCTTCATCTCCCAGAGCGGGGCGCTATGCACCGCCGTCCTCGATTTCGCCGCGGACCGGGAATTCGGCTTTTCCAAATTTATTTCCATCGGCAACAAGGCCGACGTGGACGAACTCGACCTGCTGCGATACCTGCACCAGGACGTGAACACCGAAGTCATCATGATCTACCTGGAAGAACTCCGGCGGGGGTTCGAGTTCATTGAAGCCGTCAAGGAGATCACCTCCGGGGACAACCCCAAACCGGTCCTGGCCATCAAATCGGGCCGGACCAGCGCCGGGGCTTTGGCCGCGGCTTCCCATACCGGCGCCCTGGCCGGCACCGAAGCGGTCTACGACGCCATCTTCCAGCAGTCCGGCATCATTCGGGTGGAATCCATCGACGAGCTCTTCGATTTCGCCACCGCCTTCGCGTATAAAAACGAAAGCGCCCTGGGCAAAATGCGCCGTAAGGTGCCCGAAGGCAACCGGGTGGCCATCGTCACCAATGCCGGCGGTCCGGGCATCGTGGCCACCGACATGACGGTCAGCTCCGGGCTGCGTTTGGCGGAATTCCACGAAGAGACCATCGAAGTCCTGGCCAGCCACCTGCCGTCGGCCGCCAACCTGCACAACCCCGTGGACGTCATCGGCGACGCCTCCCAAGACCGCTATGAAAACGCCCTGGCCGCGGTGATCCGTGACGAAGGGGTGGACGGGGCACTGGTGATCCTCACGCCCCAGTCCATGACCAACGCCCTGGGCACGGCCGAAGCCATCACCCGAATCGCCCGGGGCTCCCACAAACCGATTCTGTGCTGTTTCATGGGGATTATCGATGTCTCGGCCGGCGTCAAATACCTTCAGGCCCACGGCGTTCCCGTCTACCGGTTTCCGGAAAACGCCGCCAAGGCCTTCGGGGCCCTCTACCGGTATTCCAAATGGCTCAACCGACAGGTCCTGGCCCCTTTCAAGCTGACGCACGACACCGCGCGTGCCTCGGAAATTATCGCCGACTGCCTGGCCGCCGGCAAGACCTATCTGGGTGAACTCGACGGCCTGGCGCTTCTGGATTGCTACGGGTTCAATACCCTGCCCACCCACCTGGCCACCACCGCCGACGAGGCCGCGGCCATCGCCGAAAAGATGGAACTGCCCGTGGTCATGAAGATCGTATCGCCCCAGATCATTCATAAATCCGACGCCGGTGGCGTTCAGGTCGGACTGGTTTCCACCGATGGCGTTCGGACCGCTTTCAACGAGATCGTTGCCAACGCCCTCGCCTTTGCTCCCGACGCCGAAATCACCGGCGTGTTGGTCCAAAAGATGGCCCCTGGCGGCGTGGAAACGATTCTGGGAATGAACCGCTACCCCATCTTCGGACCGATGCTCATGTTCGGCCTGGGCGGGATCTTCGTGGAAATTTTCAAGGATGTCCTGTTCCGCCTGGCCCCGATCACCCGCAACTCGGCAAGGCGTATGGTCCGCGAAATTAAGGGGTACAAGCTCCTCCAAGGCTACCGCGGCACCCCGCCCACCGACATCGAGGCCCTGGAAAAGGCCATGGTGGGTCTATCGGACCTGGTAACCCGGCACCCGCAGATCATGGAACTGGACATCAACCCCATGCTGGTCCACCCCAAGGGGAACGGTATTACCGTGGCCGACTGTCGTATCATCCTCGCCCCGGAGGATTAAAACAGTGACTAAAGTTTCGAGTGAACTAAAATTTCCTTAACTTTAGTCACTTTAGATCACTCGACACTGGTCGGCAAATTGATCAGGCATAACCAGTTTTCTCTAACCACGCCACATGACATGGATTCCAATTTGGCTTTGAATCGAACCATGGCCGAAGATTCCGTGACCCGCCTCTACCCCGTCATCCTGAAGGTGCCTTCTCATCTTCAGCAACTTAAGGGGAGAGAAAAGGTCGCCGCCCTGAGCGCCGTGGCCCGACGGGCGATGGCCGCGAGCGCCATCCTGAGCAGGGTCGACCTGCCGTCGGTGCTGGAAAAAGACAACCGCGGCGCGCCCTGCCCCGTCGGTTCGATTCACTGGTCGCTGACCCACAAATCCGCATGGGCCGGAGCGGTTGTCGCGCCTGGGCCTGCGGGCATCGACCTGGAGACCATCCGGCCGTTTCACCCGGGACTGCCCAAAAAGGTCGCCATGGAAGAGGAGTGGCGCCTGGCCGATGGGGATCGGAATCGACTCCTTTTCCGTTACTGGACCGCCAAGGAAGCCGTGCTTAAGGCGTCGGGCACCGGGCTTCGCGGCCTGGACCACTGCCGCATCGTCTCGGTTCAAGGGCCGGGATGCACGGTGGTCCGCTTCGAGAAACGGTCATGGACGGTCTATCATCTCTACTTCGACGGACAGGTGGCGGCAATTACCGCACCGGGCGGTCCCATCCGATGGACCATTCTGGACCTACCCGACCCGCCGCCTTGACACACCAACCTGATTCTCCTAATGTCATCCGGCGAGTAAAAAAAGATCCACTCCCGAGGACTCTGGCGACCAAAATATTATAGCGTTTGTAGCCGTCCATTTTGGAAGTATCGTGTTGCCGGAAAAGCGTACCGCATTACTGGTATCGGAACGTATTTCTGACAAACGCTATAGTTCACTTGAGTCGCGTCAACATCGGTATCTCGGCATAGCCAACGACCACTGACCACGCCCACAGGGTGTGGATTTACACCGAAGGGAGCTAAAAATATGAATGTCACCTTCTACGGAGCCGTCAGGGAAGTCACCGGGTCCATGCACCTGATCACCTCGGGTAACGATCACATCCTGTTGGACTGCGGTATGTTTCAGGGCCGGCGGAAAGAGTCGGCCGAAAAGAACCGGACCCTGCCCATGGCGGCCGATTCCATCACCAACGTCATCCTCTCCCACGCCCACATCGACCACTCGGGCAGAATTCCACTGCTCGTTCGAAACGGCTTTGCCGGTCGGGTCATCTGTACCCGCGCCACTCAGGACGCCTGCGGCTATCTGCTCCCCGACTCGGCCCATATTCAGGAATCCGACGCCAACTACCTCAACTACAAAACCGTTCGGGCGGTCCTGTCCAAGCTGGAAACCCGCAAAGGGTTAACCCGCACCCAAAAGAGCAAAGCCGCCGATCTGAAAAAGCGCCTCAAGCACGAAGGCCACCGACTCAATACGGACAAGATCAACGAACTGATCCAGACCCACGGGCTGGAAAACGTGAGCCCCCTCTATACCATGGCCGATGCCGATGCGGCCTTGGCCTGCTTCGATGGCTACCCCTATCGCCATTCCGTCACCGTGGGAAAGGGGGCCACCTGCACCTTTTATGAAGCCGGCCACATTCTAGGGTCCGCCGTGAGCATCGTTCGCTTCCAGGGCAACGAAGGCGCGAAGACCATCTGTTACACCGGCGATATCGGCCGTTTCAACAAACCGATCCTCCGCAACCCCGCCAGCGATTTTGCCCCGGAACACCGGGAGGTGGACCTGATGATCATGGAAAGCACTTATGGCGACCGTCTTCACGAACCGGTTGCGGACATGAAACCGGCCTTGAAGCAGATCCTGACCGAAACCTTTGAACGGGGCGGCTCGGTCATCATTCCGGCCTTTGCCTATGGCCGTACCCAGTCCTTGCTCTACATCCTGCACGAACTCTACGACGAAGGGGCCGTCACACCGGTGCCCATCTATGTGGACAGCCCCCTGGCCACGAACATCACCCGGGTCTTCGGCGAGCACCCGGAAGTCTACGACCGGGATACCCACGAAGCCTTTCTGCAAAAAGGGAAGAACCCTTTTTCCTTCCAGCAGGTCCGGTTCGTGGGTTCGGTGGAGGAGTCCATGGCCGTCAACCGTGACGAGCGGCCCCACATCGTCATTGCCGCTTCGGGCATGTGCGAAGCCGGCAGGGTGCTCCACCACCTGAGACACAAAATCCACAATCCAAAAAACACCATTCTCATCGTGGGTTTCATGGCCCAGCACACCCTGGGCCGGCGCATCCTTGAGATGGGAACCGCCTACGAAACCGCTGGCCGTAAGGGCGCCGCGCCGGTCCTGCGGTTTCTCAACAAGGATTACCCCTTAAAGGCCCGGGTAAAAAAAATCGGCGGGTTCAGCGCCCATGGTGACAGGGAGGAAATGACGACCTTCCTGGAGAACTCCGGTATGAATATCAAACGGATCGCCGTGGTCCACGGCGAAGAGCAACAGTCCCTGGCCTTTGCCGACCATCTCGCCCGGGCAGGCCGTGACGTTTTTGTTCCCCGTCCGTTTGAAACGGTGGTGGTATAGACTTATGGAAGTGATACGCCACCGGCCGAGCGGGTGGTCTCATCTTCAGGCCCCCCCGGAGGGGGGCTAAATGTTCAATATCCAATTCTCAATGTCCAAGGCCCAAGGAATGAAACAAAAAATGGCCGGCCTCATTGACAGGTTGCGGGAAAATGGCCATCCCAGCCGAGAGGAATTCGAGACGGCTGCATCCGAGCTTCTTGCCTGGCGGGAACGAAACGGCCTGAAAGGCCTTTGGAACAATCCGCCCCTGATGATCACCGCCACCCTCGACGACGCCATGGGACACGGCCTGGCACTGATCCACCCCTTTGCCGAAGCCGCCGGCCTTCAGGTGGTCTCTCTGGGACTGCTTCAGCCGCCGGAGACCATCATAGGGGCCTGTCGCACACAGCATGCGTCCTTTCTCGGCCTGACCGTTCTTCAATTCGATACGGAGGAAGCCCTCGGGACCGTCTGCCGGGGGCTTCCCCGGCAGACCGTCTGTGTGGCAGGCGGTCCGGTCTTTCGGGCGGACCCGGAACTGGCCGCCAGGGCCGGTGTCCACCACGTGGCACGGGACGCGGCGGCCTTTTGGGAAATCCTGCTGCAATACGCTTGATTGGGAGCGGTTGACAAAGACCCGGGCTTGGATTGAGCCGGAAGGGGCTGGGTTGTCAACCCCATTTAAGTGTGGCGTGACTAAAGCGAGATAAAGCTAACGCACTATATTAACTGATTTTTTCTTTGTTATCGTTGTGCCTTTGTGGTTTCAAATGACTTTTTTACGGGTCTGTCAACTTTGATGCTTTCGTAAAAAATCGCCAACTGACTCTGGCTACGCCCAAAGGCCGTGGATTCCACCTTCGAATTGAAAGAGGTCCGTGACCGCCAACACCCATAGCCTGCCGCCCGGGGCGGCACTGGCCACCGCTATTTTGTGCGTTCTCTTCGGCGCCAATGCCGTGGCCATCAAGCTCAGCCTGACCGGGTTGGGCACCTTTACCTGCGCGGCCCTGCGATTTGCCATGGCCGCTGTCATCGTGGCCGTCTGGGCACGGACCACCGGTCGCCGCCTGAGTATCAAGGCGGGCTATAGAGGCCATCTGTGGATTATCTCTGCCGGCTTTACCCTGCAGCTCGCCCTTTTCTACCTGGGCGTCAGCCGGACCGATGCCTCCAGGGCCACACTGGTGGCCAACCTGCAACCCTTCTTCATCCTTTTTCTGGCCCACAAATTCATCCCCGACGACCGAATCACCCCCCGAAAAATGGGCGGCATCCTGCTTGGTTTCTCAGGGGTTTGCCTGGTCTTTATGGAAAATTCCGGCCTGGCATCCATGCCGCGGACGGGGGACGCCAT
Organism: Desulfobacterales bacterium; assembly: GCA_016342285.1. Lineage (GTDB taxonomy): Bacteria > Desulfobacterota > Desulfobacteria > Desulfobacterales > JAEINQ01 > JAEINQ01. The sequence goes on along the minus strand of JAEINQ010000013.1, from coordinate 54,989 downwards.
CGTTCTGGCCGCCGCGTTTATCTGGGCCTGCAACGCCGTCTACGTCAAACGGGTCATCGATCATTTTTCGGCATTTCAGCTGGTCCTCTTTCCCATGCTCTTTTCAGTGCCCGTCTTTGCCGGTCTCGGCCTGTTGCTGGATCGGCCCATGATCGGCCACATCAGTCCGGCCGTCACCGGGTCAATGCTCTACCAGGGGTTGGTGACCGCCTCCTTCGGCTTTGTGGCCTGGAACCACCTCCTGGGAAAATACGGTGCGGTGGCCCTTCACTCTTTTATCTTCATCATGCCCATATCCGGGGTGGTCCTGGGCAGCCTGGTCCTCGGGGAGCCGATCTCGGGCAAACTGGCCGGGGCCATGGGGCTGATCACCACAGGGATCGTTGTGGTGCACTGGAGACGGAAGCGGATCGTCCCGGCCACCCCCTTTGGCCGCAACATCTGACGGTTCAATTGACAGGAATTGCCGATTTCCTTATACTTTCAAAGTTTCCCGGGAAAAAGCCCGCTCCCGCACCAGCAACACCCCTCGGCAAGAAAGGCGGCCACCATGCCCAGTAAAAACGACATGTCATCCGACGACATCCTCGACCAGATCGTCGAAGGTTATTTTGAAGTAGACCTTGCCGGTCATTTCTCCCGGGTCAACGCCGCCCTTTCCCGCATCAGCGGATACGCCGTGGACGAACTGGCCGGCATGAACAATAGGCGGTATACCACCCCGAAAACCGCTCGGGCACTCTACGCCGCCTTCAACCAGGTCTACCGGTCCGGAAACCCCGCGGAAATGATCACCTGTGAAATCATTTGCAAAGATCTCACCCGCCGCATGCTTGAACTCTCCGTCTCGCTCATGCGAACCGCCCAAGGTGAGCCATCGGGATTTCGAGGCATTGCCAGGGACATCACCTCCCGATGGGAGGCGGAGCAATACGCGGAAACCTTTCGCTGCCGCCGGGAACAAATCATTCTACACGACGCCCTCTTTGATATGACCGGTCGCCTCTCCGGCAATTTCCAGACCCTGTGCAACGAAATCAACAATATTGTCGCTCGAATTCTCGAAGATATCGACCCTCAGCATTCATCGAAGTTTTCCGCCTTCGAGCAGTATACCCGAATCAAAAACATTGAACGCATCGCAACCCAGGGCAAGGCCCTGCTGCGTCGGCTGACCGGTTTGGCCGAGGTGGAAACCGGGGCGGCCGTCCACACCGACCTGGACGAAATCGTTCGCATTTCGGCTGAAACGGTATGCCGGGATCGGGAAGACATCGAGATTCACGAGCAGCATGGCCGAGACCCGTGGCCGGTCCAATTCGACCGCGTCACCATGGGCCAAGCCCTGCTGGCGGTATGCGCCAACAGTGCAGAAGCCATGTCCGCTGGCGGGCGGCTCTTTCTACGAACCCAAAACATGGACCTTGACCTGGCAACTGCCGCGCCCCTGGCCCTTGAAGCAGGAAGATATGTCCAGGCCAACATTACCGATACCGGCATAGGGATGGCCCCCCAGACAGTGGAGCAGGCACTGACCCCTTTTTTCACCACCAAGGAAAAGCAGGCGGGGCTGGGATTGACCGCTGCCTATGGGATCGTCAGAAAGCACGGCGGTATTCTGGCTTTGTTCAGTGAAAAGGGGGTCGGCACCACGGTCTCCATTTACTTGCCAATCGCTTCAGAACCACCGGCAGACATTTCTGCCTGACCGTTTCGCACCAGCGTCCTTTTTTTGGTTTTTCCTTCAGCATGGTGTGAATACCGAATTACCAACCGCCGCGCACGCCGCGGTAAGCGGTAGAACCGGCCACCTGGCCTCCAATGTGGAAGAACCGATAAAACCATCGTTCTGGGTTCAACGCTCCAAGTTCCAAAGTTGGATCGGGAAACCTTGAACCTTGAACTTTGAACTCGGAACTTTGAACTGTAACCTTGAACTCTGAACGCTGGAGCCTGCCCATGCCTCCCTTTCGCAACCAGGAAGAACTCGAGGAACTTCTGTCAGAACTGTGGCGACGCATCTTACAAGACGAAGACATCGTCAAGGCTGTGGCCGATCTGCCACTGGTGGCCAAGTTCCGCTACACCGACTTTCCCACGGCTCTGGTCATCGACATTGCCAGTCAACCGCCGGCCTTCTACTGGAACCCGGACCCTGAACCAAAGCCCGATGTGGAAATGATCCTCTCATCGGAAACCGCCCATCGGTTTTGGCTGGAAGACCTCAACGTCCCCCTGGCCATCGCCAGCCGCAAGATCATCCCCAAAGGTTCGGTGCAAAAAGCCCTGAAGTTGATTCCGGCCCTCAAACCGGCCTTTGCTCTGTATCCCAAGGTTCTGGCCGATGCGGGCCGAACCGATCTGCTGGCGCCCAAGACGGTATCAAAACGGAAACGAAGCGGATTCTTCTCCCGTCGCCGAAAACCGGCAGCAGCCACCCCCGAAATCCTTCCCCGGTTTCCCATGGTGTTCGCCAAAGCCGAGACAGGCGAAGAAGCGACCGCCTTCACCCGTCCCTTTGAGCCGGCCAATGATACGGATCTGCTCAAAACCATGGCCCTGATTCGCGCCTTTGAATCGCACCTGGCCGAAGCCTTTGCCGACGGCCGCCTCCCCACCGAAGCCATCCACCTCTCCATCGGCCAGGAGGCCGTGGCCGCAGGGGTCTGCCTGAACCTGCGGGATACGGACTACCTCAACACCACCCACCGGGGCCACGGGCACATTCTGGCCAAGGGGGCGGATCTGAACCGGATGATGGCCGAAATTTACGGGGCGGCCAGTGGGCTTTGCGGTGGCAAGGGCGGGTCCATGCATGTCACCGACGGCCAAAGGGGCATATTGGGCGCCAACGGCATCGTCGGCGCAGGCTATCTGCTGGCCATGGGGGCCGGGCTTTCCATCAAAATGACCGGCCGAAAAGATGTCTCGGTGGTTTTTGCCGGCGACGGCAGCGTCAACCAGGGCATGTTCCATGAAGCCATGAACATGGCGGCCGTTTTCACGCTGCCGCTACTCGTGGTGGTAGAAAACAACCTTTACGGCGAGTTCACCTCCGTAGAGCGGCATTCGGCAGTGACGGAGGTCCATCTCCGGGCTGCGGCTTATGGCATCGAATCGATGCGCCTTGACGGCAACGACGCCCGCCTGGTCTTTTCCCACATCGGCAAAACCGTCGAAGCCATCCGCGCCGATGGCAAGCCGAGGCTGGTCGAACTCATGACCTACCGGTGGCACGGCCACATGGAAGGCGAACCCGAGTCCTACCGCACCGAGGCGGAAAAGGCACATTACAAGGCCAAGGATCCCATCGCCGCGCTGGCCGAGGCCCTGATCAATGAATCGATTCTCTCCGCAGACGATGTTGCCCGCATTCACCGCGAAGCCACCGAAGCCGTGGCCAAAGCCGCTCAATCGGCTGAAGATGCCGCCCCACCACTGGCCGACGCCCTCATGACCCAGGTCTACACACCCGAAGACCCGTCTCTTTTTAAAGGCGACTTTGCCCTGCCCGAAGCCCTGTCAGCCCACCCGTCGGTCTCCGTTTCCCAAGCCATCAACCAGGCCATTGCCGAAGAGATGGACCGGGATCCGTCGGTCTTTCTCTGGGGCGAAGACGTCACCCTCGGAGGCTACTTCAGCGTCACCGAAGGCCTGGTGGAGCGCTTCGGGGCCAGCCGGATCATGGACACGCCCATCAGCGAAAACGGCATCGTCGGCGGGGCCGTGGGCGCGGCCATGACCGGCATGCGGCCGGTGGCCGAAATCCTCTTCTCCGATTTTCTCACCTGCTGCATGGACCCGCTGGTCAACCAGGCGGCCAAGCTTCGATACATGACCGGCGGCCAGGTCTCGGTGCCGCTGGTGGTCAGAACGCCCCTGGGCAGCGGCATCGGCATGGCGGCACAGCACAGCCAGTCCCTGGAAAAATGTTTCGTGGGCATTCCGGGCCTCATGGTCGTCGCGCCCTCCGACCCCTACACGGCCAAAGGGCTGCTCAAGGCGGCCATCCGGTCCAACAACCCGGTGCTGTTCTTCGAGCACAAGCTGCTTTACGCCGAGAGCGGACCGGTGCCCGAAGACGACTACACCCTTCCCCTTGGAAAGGCCCGTGTTCTCCGGCGCGGCGCAGACGTCACCATCGTCTCCCACCTGCTCGGCGTGGGCATTGCCATGGATGCGGCCGATATCCTGGCCAGTGCCGGCATCGAGGCCGAAGTCATCGATCTTGCCACCCTCTACCCCCTGGACACGGCCACCATCCTCGACTCCGTGGCCCGGACCGGCCATCTGGTCACGGTGGAAGAAGGGGTGGCCACCGTCGGCATCGGCGCCGAAGTGATCGCCCGGGTGGCCACCGCCGGTTTCGGCCTGCTGCAGGCGGCCCCGGTACGCATCACCGCGCCCGAGTGTCCCATTGCCTATGCCAAGAGCCTGGAGACCGCCATGATGCCGAGCCCCGAGCAGGTGGCTGATGCGGTGGAAAAAATGATGGCCTGACAAATTGATGCTAAGTCTGCCAGCGCTCTGATTTTCAGTTTGATAAGAGGTAATACGAGAGTGCTTCGAACCGAGAGAAGCCGTGAAACCATATAACGCCTATTTCGACCATAGAAATTGCGATATTGCAGGTCAAAACACCCTCTCTTGGGAGAAAAGATATGTGATCATAAAAGGATAGACTGGTGCGACCCCAAATCGTCAAATTCAATTTGTTTTCAGGTCTCCTTTTCTATTCTGTCGGCATTCGACGCAAACGGTTCCAGCTGGAAAGAATCAGGCAAAGTCCCCTTCAAATTTCGTTGGAATGGTTTTCATGATGGCGACGAACATATTGGTACCTGCCGTATAGCGAAGCATTCTCGGAATGTTCCCCTTGACCTTGGCCTTGCCCGAGGTGATGGCCAGCACGGCCCCCATCTGGCCCTTGTATATTTTATAGAAAATCTCGTAGGGCGCCGACATGGTGTAGTCCACATCTTCCCGGATGCCTTCCCATGTTTGGGTTGCATCGGGAAGCAGCAGGCCGCAGGCGCGCATTTCCGGGACGCCCTGCTCCGGACTCGGGGTGCAAATGATCTGGTAAAGGCTGTCGAACCCTTTTGCTTTTTTCTGGTATTTGGGATCCTCTTGCAAGGCCTTGGCCAGGGTTTCGACCCACGGTTTGGACATAAACAGCATATTATCCTCCTTGGTTTTAGATATCTGTTGCGGATTCTTCTGGTTTACCCATTCCCTTTTTGGTCAAAATCCGATCGGTACCGCTGCTCCATTTCCGAATAGCGCGGGGCTTCGAGCCATTTGTTAAGATCGGCAAAGGATTGCCCCCATTGGGAAAAATCCTTTTGCCGGCCGTTTTCACGAAGTTGCCGAACCTCATCCATGCATCCTTGAATCGCGGCCGCCAGGCATATCCCGGGAAAAATCGCCACCGAATATCCCAACCCCTCCAGTTCATCCATGCTCAGGTTAGGCGTCAGTGGGGCCATATTGATCAGCAACGGCCGTTCGGGCAACCGTTTGGGGATTTCCGCCATTTGTTCATGGCTTTGGGGCGCCTCGACAAAGAGGATGTCCGCGCCGGCTTCGGCAAACCGATGAGCCCGGTCAATGGCCGCGTCGAATCCCTCAATGGCCAGGGCGTCGGTTCTAGCGATAATCAAAAAGTCCGGGTCCCGGCGGGCATCCACCGCCGCACGGATCTTAGACAGCATCTCTTCGGCGTCGACCACCTGTTTTCCCGACATGTGGCCGCATCGTTTGGGCCAGGTCTGATCCTCCAGATGAATGGCCGAAACGCCTGCGTTTTCATACTCTCTGACGGTGCGCACAACATTCATGGCGTTGCCGTATCCCGTATCCGCATCGGCGATCAGGGGGATCTCCACCGCATCGGACATGCGCCGGGCGTTTTCGACCATTTCCGTCATGGTCAAAAAGCCCATGTCCGGCAGGCCAAAATGCGAAACCGATGTGCCGAACCCGGTCATATAGACGGATTCAAACCCCTGGGATGCGGCAATCTTTGCGGTCAGGGCATCATAGGCGCCGGGTGCGGAAACCAGACGGCCTTCCTCGATTTTTTTTCGCAGGTTTTTCTCTTCTCTCATGGGTCTTCTCCATTGGACCGGTGGGCTACTTGTCGATCAGGGCGACCAGGCTGACCCCGATTTCAGGGACCCGCTCTTTGATGACCGTGTAGTTCTTGCCGTTGATGGTCAGGTCGAATTCCGTCTGCCATTTGATGCCGTCGGCCAGCCAGACGAAATCCTCGGATTCGCTTCTCATGAGATCCAGATCGTTTCTCACGTAGTTCATGGCCTGGGTGATGTCCGCCCAGACACGATATTTGTAAGGTTGAAGATCGAATTCCTTTTGCGCCGCCGCATTGACCCCGATGAGGGTGGAATCGTCGTGTACGGCGATCATTTTTTCTTCGCTCCGGTAGATGGAGTCCTCGAGCATGGGTTCGATTTTGGCGTGGGGAACAAACGCGCCCTTGAATTTGTCGTCTTCAAAAAAGGGGTAGTGGTAGGAGAAGATCCACTGGCCGTACAATTCAATGAACGGAAATGGGGACCAGACGCCCCTGCGCTCCGGATTGTTTGCCGGGTTGACGATGTCAAACCAGTTCAGCCGGACGATCCGCATGGCGTGAATCGCCGTGAGATCGATCCCTTCGGGCGGAATGTCTGCGATGTATTCGTATTCCATATACCCCGAGGCCACGGTCTCGTTGGTGAAAAACCACAATTCGTCACAGTAGCGGAGGCGGTAAAAGGCATCTTTCAGGCGGGTTTTGGCATTTTCGAAAAGGTGAAGCTCTCGTTTGATCCGGTCGTCGACCGGGGTCGAACCGCTGACTGCGTTCATATAGAGCTTTCCGTCTTCCAGCAGCATCAGGCCCGGTCCGATTTTTGTATATCGCCGGTCCACACTCTCCGGCGACGTATCGTAGAGATCTTTGTATTTCAAAAGATCCTCCACAAAACAGGCCAGACGCTCGGTTTCTCGCATCAGTTCCCGGCAGTTCCCGGAAACGGTCCGGACGTATTCTGCCAGTGCCTCCCTGGTTTTTTCCTTCATGGCTGTCTCCCTTGAAAAGGTTTATGGCGCTTCGCTGTTTCATATGGATAAAAATTGTTCCCGCCACGGCCAGGAGGGTGCCGGCACGCGGCTCGGAACTGTCTGAGCCGCTTAGCGCCCGTTACCCCGGGCAGAACCCCGTCCGGCCGAAAACACTTTCAGGTCACCGGATCGGGTGCCAGCGGAAATTCGCCCATCTGGTCCGGATCGTGACTGAAGATAAATCGCATGTCCGGAAATTCCTCTTTAAACCGCCGGATTTTCACCAGGGTCTCCCGGCCTGCGGCGAAATCGCCGATGGGGGGAATCCCGTCTTCCAGGTTGGCCCGTCGGTGGGCGGCGTCAAAGGTCAGGAAGATTGGCCCGTTTTCCGCGTTGAGAAGCACCGAGACATGTCCGGGAGAGTGTCCGGGGGTGGCGATGACAAAGGCCGACCCGTCTCCAAAAAAATCCATGACTTCGTCAAAGGGGGCAACGGGGGATCGGTACTGATAGTTCTTAATGACAAATCCGTCCAGGTGGGAACGGATGTACCCCTGAAACAGGGCAAAAAGGCCCGAAGCGGCCTTGGCTTCCCGTTCGTCCACGTAAACCGGGGCGGATGTTTTCCCTTTGAGCTGGGGCAGTCCACTGGGGTGGTCCAGGTGCAGGTGTGAGAGCAGGATGTGGTCGAGATCGCCGGGCGCCAGGCCCAGCGATGCCATTCGCGACACGCTGTCCATTGCCGGATCGCTGCGTGCCTGGGCGATGCGTCCCAGGAGCCACCCGAAATTGCCGAATCGCTTTTCGGCAAAGGATCCGCAAAGACCGGTGTCTAAAAGCAGGTTTCCCTTTTTTGGGTGGCGGACCAGAAAGGCGTATACCGGGTTGAACCGGCGGTCCACGGGCCGGCTCTTGAAGTCGGGGCTTTTCTTGTTGAAATGGATATTCCCCTTCATGTGAATGAAACCCGTGTGAAAAACATAAAGTTTCAAGGGACATGGTGACGCGAAAAAGGACTGCCAAGAGTTCACTTGTAACCCTCCTTTTGGTTTTGAAGCAGAGCCAGTACCCCGCCGGCCGAAATGATCCGTATCATTTCCGGCGACAATGGATGACCGGTCATCGTCTCACCTGTCTGACGGTTTTCCACCCCGGCACGGGCCAGATCAATGACGGCGGTATGTTGTTCCCCAAAGGCCGCCGAGACGCCCGGACAGGTCAGCACGGGCAGTCCGACGGCAACGGCGTTGCGGAAGAAAATGCGGCCAAAGGATTCCGCCACGATGCACCCGATGCCCATGGACCGCAGGGCTTCTGCGGCCTGCTCCCGGCTTGAGCCGCATCCGAAATTACGCCCGGCAACCATGAGGTCGCCCGGCCGGACGCCCTTGGGAAAATCCGGCCGGACATTTTCGAGCACGTGGGGCACGGCTTCTTCGATGGGCGCATCCAGATAAAGGCCGGAAACGATGGCATCCGTGTCGATGTCGTCTCCAAAAATCCAAACGGGTCCAATGATGGTTTCCATATTTTCCCTATGGTTGCATAAAAAACATGCTGAAATTGGTTAAAACCCATGTATTGCATCGCAAAAGCTCTTTTTTTCAGAACCTTTTGGACTCCACAACTGGTTAACTCCAGAACATGAACGTTTTTCCTTTTGTTTTTTACCCTTCGGGAAAGCCGGAGAACTCCAGATCCGGCGTTGCAAAGGGTTCGCAGTAAAACTGCTACGACTTCACCCTTTGCGCCTTGGCTCTGGAGCCCTCCGGCTTTTGCAACGATAGGGTTTACTCACTTGTTTCCGGTTCCATGGACCGAGGATCGGCAATTTTCCCCTTTACCGCCGAGGCGGCGACCGTGGTCGGCGATGCCAGGTAGATATTGGCCTGATCGTTTCCCATCCGGCCCTTGAAATTCCGGTTGGTGCTGGCGATGCAATTCTCGCCGTTGCCCAGGATCCCCATGTGACCGCCAAAGCAAGGGCCGCAGCCCGGGTTTAAAATGACGGCACCGGCCGTTGAAAGGGTTTCCAGGGAGCCGTCTTTGATGGCCGCCAGGTAGACATCCCGGGACGCCGGCACCACTAAAAGCCGGGTGCCCGGATCGACCTGTCGGCCCCGCAGAATCTGCGATGCCGCCTTCAGGTCCTCCAGGCGCCCATTGGTGCACCCGCCCAGAACAGCTTGGTGGACCGGGATATCCTGCAGTTCGGATACCGGTCGGACATGATCCACGGCGTGGGGGACGGCCACCTGGGGTTCGAGGGCCGACACATCCAGCTCGTAGGTCTGGTTGGCGCTTCCTCCCGATTCAAAGGGCGACATGTCGGGCACTTCCACCCCTTGCCGGGTCAGCCATCGGGATGTTTTGGAATCCGGGTAGAAAAAACCAAATTTGGCGCCGATCTCAACGGCCATGTTGCACATGGTCATCCGCGAGGACATGCTCATGGCATCAGCGGCCGGGCCGGTGAACTCCACCGATTTGTACTGGGCCGCATCGGCCGAATACGCCCCTGCAATTTTAAGAATCACGTCCTTGGACATCACGGGGAATCGGAGTTGTCCTTCCAAAATGAACCGGATGGTTTCCGGCACGCGGAACCAGAGCTCTCCGGTGACCATGGCGTAGGTCATTTCGGAAACGCCGATGCCGCAGGACGCTGCGGCCAGAGCCCCGTAAGTGCAGGTGTGAGAATCGGTTCCCACCACCAGGTCGCCGGGGGCTACATGCCCTTTTTCCATCATCACCTGATGGGCGATCCCCTCGTTGAGTCCGTAGAAGTTTCGGATGCCGAACTGGGCCACCCCCTGCCGGACCAGTTGGTGGATGGTCGCCGCCCGCTGGGTAGGTGCCGGCACATAGTGATCAAGAACCACGACCACCCGGTCGGGGTCCCGGATTTTCTGTCTCCCCAGGGCGGCCAGCTTCAAAAACACGGCGGCAAACGCCTCGTGGGTGATGAACCGATCGATTTTCGCCGTCAGGTATTCATTGGGCGCCACCCGGTCCCGCCTGGAGGCCCTGGCGAGAATCTGTTCAGCAAGCGTCATGGTCACAGTCGAAGCTCCTGTTCAAAATGCGATTGGGCGTTGCGGTTTGGCCACTGCTTTTCCCATTGTTTGTGAGGGGTAACCCGTGGCAGCATCGTTTGAGCGACGTGGGTCGGTTTCCCACACCGGCACATATCTACGGGCGCTGGGAAGGCTTCCACCGGATGTACCAGGACGAAGGATCCGTTCCGCTCTCCTCCAGGAGACGAAAGCAGCGTTCCTCCCGAAGCGCCTTGGAAATTTCGCTTTCCGGGTCATTGACATCGCCGAAAATCCGGCATGAGGTCGGGCAGGCCTCCACGCAGGCGGGAACCTCGTCGCGTCGCAGCCGCTCGGCGCAGAACGTGCACTTCTGGACGACCCCCTTTTGCCCCCGAAGCTCGTCCACGCCATGGGGGATCGGCGTATCCGGAAAATAGAACCGTTCTTCCTCCACCAGAGTGCGGGCGTCGTAGGGACAAGCCAGGATGCAGGCACTGCAGCCCATGCACCGTTTGGCATCGACCTGCACCAGGCCGTTTTCATCGATGAAGGTGGCCCCGGTGGGGCAGACTTTTTCGCAAGGCGGATCGGCGCAATGGTTGCACAGCACAGGGATGAACAAACGCCGCACTCTGGGGTATTTTCCGGTCTCTTTCTCCAGGACCTTGCACCAAAAGACGCCAGGCCCCGTGCCATGCTCGGCCTTGCACGCAACGGTGCAGGCGTTGCAGGAAATGCAAAGCCGCAAGTCGATAACCATCCCGTAACGTTTCATGACATCAGCCCTCGTCCTTGTAGATTTTGACCCTGGCACAGGTGTCGAGCTGGCCGGTAATGGTGCCGACCATGTCCCAGTCATGGGCCACCAGGGAGTTGATGTGGACCCCTTTTCCCCGGGCAATGGTTTTTTCTTTTGCCCACTGGCCGAGGTGCCCGCCCAGGATTCCGAGGGTTTCATGGTGTACGGCGCCGGTCACGCGCACTTTTCCCCGGACCCGGGCGGTTTTCGATTCGATCCAGACAGTATCACCGTCGCAAATCCCTTTACGGGACGCGGTTTCGTTGTTTAGCAGGATGTTATAGTCCATCCGGCTGTGCCGGCACACATCGTCCACCCAGGGATTGTCGGCACTGTGGGACTGGCCGTGAAGGGGCAGGCGGCTCGATGCGATGAACAAATCGTATTCGCTCCCATCTTCCTCGTGTGCCGGGCAGGGTCGCCACTGGGCCAGGGGGTGATAATGGGAGGTGTCCCACCAGTCCATGCCGATGCTGTCGGTCACCTGGCGGATGTTTTCGCCGACTTCGATGAGGTGTTCGAGGTAGATCGGCACCCGGGCGTCGGTAAAGCACCCCGGGTAGCATTCCTCGATGTCTTTTTTATCCCCTTCAAGGATCGGTTTTGCGTCCGTAAAAAGATCCGGGGTGACCTCCTTTCCGAACATCATGGCAAAGAGCTGGGCGGCCCGGTCGTGGATTTCTTCGATGGTGTACCGCCGGTCCGCCGCCAGCGCCAGATCCTCGTAAATGCCGAGTCCCAGCATGTTGTTGAGTTCAGCATTGAGCTCTCCGATGATGCCGAGCCGATCGGCGATTTCCATCATGACATCGATCCAGTTTCGAACCCCCTCGGGGGGGGCGACCACCGGCTGAATCGTCTGGAAATACCAGGATCCCTCGCCCGGTTTCTGGAACCCCGCCGGCTGGTTGGCCGGAAAAAACCAGTATTTTTCAAAATCGTGGGTTTCCGGCAGCACGATGTCGGCAAATTCGGTGGTTTCATCGATCTTGATGGCAAAGCTCAGGATAAAATCGAGCTTTTTCAGCATGTCCGCCTGAAACTTCGGATCGTTGTTGCTGACCACCATATTGGTCCGGCAGGTGATCATGGCTTCGGGTCGGTACGGAATTTTGAATTTTTCCGGATCGTCGATGGTAAACGCGCAGGTGCCCGGGATGAATCCGGAAAGCGGAAGCAGTTCGCGAAGGTTGAGCCTTTCCGGCGCGGCGACCGGATTGGGCGGGTACGGAGACATGAAACAGGCAAAGGAACCCCGGCCGCCGGAGATGTTGTCGTAGATGTTCGAGGTGACCATGCCGTCCTTGCCGGCGTACACGTTCCAGTAACCGACCGGCCCGTTGGCATTGGTTCCGATCAGCCCGCCCGGGACATCGAGGTTACCGACCATGGTGTTGAGAAGCTGCAGGGAAAAAACGTTGAAAAATCCGTTTTTGTGGTGGGTGATGCCCCGCTTGAATTCAAGGGCCGCCGGGCGAAGCGGAAGGGTTTCCCCGTCGATTTCAATGGTGCTCCCGATACTGGCGGCTTCTCCGAATTCCCTGGCAATCCGCTGGATGGTCTCTGAGGGAACCGTGGTAATTTTTTCCACCTTGTCGAGCGAATAATTGTCTTTGAGATGGTTTTTCAGGAGGTGGAAGGACGGGTTGCAGGGTATCCCGCCGACTTCGTATGATCCTTCGATGGCCAGCTCTTCGATAGTAGCGTCATCGTAGGGCAGCGCCTTGTTTTGAGCCCGATCCCAGACCATGGGGTGGCCCGTTCCTTCATCACGCACATACTGCCCGGAAGCGGAAACGAGATAGGGAGCATTGGTGCGATTTCTCAAGAAATCCCTGTCGTAGATGCCGCAGTCGTTGAGCAGGACGTTCGCCATCCCCAGTGCAAGCGCTCCGTCGGTTCCAGGCCGGATCGGTATCCACTCGTCGGCCTTGGAGGCAGCCACACCGCAAATGGGGTCGACAACCACGAGCTTGGCCCCCCGCTTTCTCGCCTCTGCCATATGCCGAATCGCTTCCAGCGGGTTGTTGTTGACCCCGTGGCCCAACTGGGACCCCCACAGCATGATGTAGTTGCAGCGTTCCAGGTCGATTTCCGAATTGATGGTCCCCAGGGTCAGAAAGAAAACCGAGTGGAGTCCGTTTCCGCAGGAAACCGGGTAAAACTCGTAATTGGGGGTTCCGAATGCGGTGCCGAAACTTTGGGCGATATAGAAATTGCACAGGTCGAAGGTGGAGACAATCAACTTTCGCGGGTCATCGGCATGTATCTTTTCCAACCGGGCCACGACTTCGTCCATGGCCGTCTCCCAGCTGATTTCTTCCCACATGGGGTCGGTTCCGATCCCTTTTTGGGGATTGGTCCGCCGCAACGGGCCGGTCACCCGTTTGGGGTTGTACAGATCGGTAATCCTGGCCTTGGCTTTTCCGCAGATCTTTCCTCTGGAACTGGGGGCCCGATGCTCCCCCTTGATATCCACAATTTTACCATCTTTGCAAAGGACGCGAATGGCGCACACGTTGAAGCATGCATTGCATGATGTGGGAATCCATTCGCCACCGCTTCCTGCCGGGTTCGGCTGTTGAGACATGGTTCACCTCCCGTTTGAATTTCTACAATCGGACACTGGTTCCGGCCGGGGTTTCATGGAATGACCGGCTCATATACACCGGTTCGCAGCAACGCCAGGCGAAAAGAAAAATCCCCGGCCATGCGGCTGGCCAGGCCAAGCAGAACGACAACGGGGCTTGCCATGGATACCGGCCCCGACGCGGTATATGCGACCCAGATGAGAATCAGCGGCATGACAAATCCGCACCCCAGGGCCCCGGCGAGAAACAGTACGCGTTGCTTTCCCTGCAGGAGCATCCGGGCCGATTCCCGGCCAGCCCCGGAACATTTCCCCATTTTAAAAGCATGATTGAGGGTCAGGACGGCCGTGGCGACCATGAGCACCGTAACCGGAAACATGAAAACAGGGAGGATGCCCGATCGCTCCATAGAGAGCAGGGACAGGAGGACGAGGCCCGCGGAAGTCGAAGAATGCAGAAAGAACAACATCGGCACCCGCCGGGTGTTCCACGAAGGAATCGCTCGCATGGAAGATACCAGCAGGCCGGTGTAGAGCATGGTCATGACGGCGGCCGCTGCCGACAGCGTCGCCAGGAGCCCCCCCCAGATGGATCGGGTCACGTCGGGAATGATGAGCAACAGCATGGAGGACAGGACCAGGCCACCGATGCACAGGGCACCCCTGCTGATCCACGATTTCCCGGGTCGCAGAATGGATCGCCAGGATCTGGCGGGGCTGGCCAGGTCGAGAAACAGGGCCAGCACCCCGGCCATGACCAGCGCCAGGCCTGTGATGAATATGGAGCGACTGCTGAGCACCAGCCCGACAAACAGGACCGCCGCACCCGTCCCCTCAATGGAGAAATTGGCAGCCACCAGCCCATTGAATTGTCGGTTGATGCGAAAGTCAACGGTGAACTCTTCCATGGTTCGGCTTCCTTTCCGAGTTTTGCCGGGATTGACCTATCCTTGGTGTTTCGGGGTGGTCAACAAACCGTTGGCAATGATATCCATGAACATCTCCTGAAGCCTGTCAGGCTCGATATCGGCAATGTTGAATTTTCTTTCTTTGCTGGTCTGAATGAAGATGCCTTTGTTGACGGCGGAAAGGAGGTGAACCAACAAATCCGGATCGACCGGCCTGAAAATGCCTTCCGACTGGCCTTTTTCGAGCACCTTTTTTGCCTGGTCGAGGAGCGCCTGGTTCCACAGTTTGATTTTTTGTAAGAGCTCTTCCGGGATCTCACCGTCGAACTCCGTGGAATCGAGCGTCCAGAAGAGTTCATAAAATTTGACGTTCTCTTTTGTATGGTCGAACAGGACGCTGAACATCTTCTCGATCATCTGCCCGAGACTGGTTGTTTCCGAGATGGCGTGAAGAAACTGGTCGTTGAGAAGCTGCAGGTAGTCTTCGAACATCTGGATAAAGAGGGCGAGCTTGGAGGGGAAATAGGCATACAGGGTGCGCTTGGTAACGCCGGCTTCTTTGGCAACCTCGTCGACGGTGATGGCCTTGTAGGGTTTTTCCAGAAAAATTTTTTCAGCCGCCTGAAGGATGGTCAGGCGTTTCAGCTTTTTATTGTATTCCTGTTTTTTCGCCATGGTGAAAAACTCCGGATGAAAGGGTTAAAAGACTATACCTGCAGTATACTTAATATGTCAATATATAATTTCATAGCTTCAACTATATGTTATTATGTGACTTTATATTGTAATTAGATTTATTTTATATACTATGAGTATATTTTCCTGCAATTCGAGTCTTCGATACCGGTTTTTCCAGTTGTCTCCCGTTGATTTATTCAATGAATTGATCTTAAATGCCGGGAAGCGGTTTGCTCGGGGCCTGGCCCCAAAAACGTAACCGGAGGCAGGCGAGGATGAAATGTGAAACGTGTTTAACCGCAATCTCCCCGGGGGAGGGATACGAGCATTCGGGCCGAACACTCTGCGAGGACTGCTACCTGGATGTCGTTGCAGCGCCGAAGACCTGCGATCCGTGGGCTGTCTACAGCGCCAAAAACACCATGAGCCAGGAGGTGACGCTGACCCATGAGCAGCAAAAAATCCTCGACCTCATCAAGGCCAGAGGCCCGATAGACCTGGAACAGATCTGCGCCGCTCTGGGGATCACCGAAGAAGAGTTCCGTCGCGATTTTGCCACGCTCCGCCACATGGAACTGGCCGGGGCGTGCCAAAAGGAGGGGCAAATCTGCTTTACCTTGTTCGATAATCCATCCGATTGACCGAAGAGATATCTTCCTATGAAGATCCGCATTTACCGGTTGCCGATGAACTCATTGAGAAAATGGTATATTTATCTTTAAATATCATTTGCTTATACTTTATTTCGAAATTTAAAACGCTCAGTTTGGGTTATAATATCTGCCGGAAAAGCGTGGCCGAATAAGGCATTGGGCCTTGATGCGACCTGAATGGATTATCCCGTGAACCGACCGGACCTACAAGGGAAATTCAAGGAGCACTTCCATTGTCAAAATTTTCAATCCAATTACACGATCAAGGGCGATGCAGAATCAGGCATGCATTGGCCGGTGCGGAAATCATTACGGATTTGCCGCCGGAGTATGGTGGCAACATGTATTAACCGCAGACACTCGCCGACACCCGCGGACTTTTTTGAACCGGCCGACCTGGCCGGCCCAAAGAGGTTGCCCTGCGGAGCGCACGCTGTAAAAGGAGACCCCTTCTTGCTTAGAATCTGTCGAACCCTTCGCGAAGCGATACAAATTTGTTGGCGATCAGGTCGATCGCCAGCAAGCTTTTCCTGCCTGCCCGGCGTAGCCTTCAGGCGAAGCCGGGTCTGTGACGGTCTGCGAACGTCTGCGGTTCATAATAAGCCTGGATAGTGTTCGCCATGATAAATGTAGTCCCCTTTGCCAAGCACCATCTTTCAGGTGTCGTGGACGTAATTCTGCCGATTCAGCAGTCTGAATTCGGCATTCCGATTACCCTTGATGCCCAGCCGGACCTGCTCGATATTCCAGGCTTTTACCAGAAAGGAAACGGCAACTTCTGGGTGGCCCGTCTTGGCTCCGAGATCGTCGGAACGATCTCCCTGCTCGATATTGGCAATGGGCAGGGGGCCTTGCGCAAGATGTTCGTCAAAAAACACGCTCGCGGTTCAACGCAAGGCGTTGCGCTCAAACTTCTCCAAGTGCTCTTTTCGTGGTGCGGCCAACAAGGTGTCCGGGAAATCTATCTGGGCACGACAGAGAAATTTCTGGCGGCGCATCGTTTCTATGAAAAGAACGGTTTTTCGGAGATTCGGCAAACCGAGCTGCCTCTCTCTTTTCCCGTGATGTCCGTGGATACAAAGTTCTACAAGTATGTCGTTACCAATAACGACGCCCAACAAGAATAGGGCATCCGACGCGGGACCTGCCCCGGAGCCCCTCATCCGCTCCGCCATCTCCCTACATTGACGGCAAAACCTGCCTTTACACCGCAATATCAGATGATTAACTGCCTTCGCTGTGTTTTTTATGCAACTATAGGGTGAAATCGCGCCAGCACGTGGGTTCCAAGGGCAGCCCCACATGGGTGGCAATCACGGAACACTTGGCCTTGAAAAGAAAAAAGGCTCTTCGCTGTTTCATATGGGTAAAACGGTGCAGGTCAGGGCCAGGAGGGTGCTTTATCGCGGCTCGGAACTGTCTGAGCCGCTTAGGGCCCGTTGCCCCGGACAGAACCCAGCCCGGCCGCAAATGCTTCTTAACAAACCAGAATATCAATCTTTTCTGTTGAAAGAAGGCGCTGTCCGGGGTTACGGGCGCTTGGCGACGAGTTTTTCGGGCCGCGAGAAAGCACCCTCCTGGCCTCCCACACGAAATAGCGAGGAACCAGAAAAAAGATGTCCCCCGGCACATGGCTGAGGGTTTCAAAATTCCCCTGCTCCTTGGCAATGATCATATCCCCCGCAGCAAACCGCTGCCTGAAGTCCGGGCTGCAGTCTTCGAGGATCGTTCACGAGCGCGAACGTGAGGTAATATTGATAAAACTCACTAAAAGCCGTAATTTTGATGCTATTTTATCGAGTTAGACATGATACGAAAGAGACATCCCTGAAAGGCCCGCTTGACTTATTGAAGATGTTTTGAAATAAATCTCGCTTATTACCCATAATGTCACATTATTTTTCACCGTTGCAGCCCAATAGGAGGCGAAATGAAAAAATTTGGCCATTTTATTATTGTAATGGTAGCCGCATTCTTTCTAATGATCCCGTCCGCGCACGCCTTTAAAGATTCATTTGTTTTCGATTTTGTTGAACAAGACTCGAAGCTCATTAAAGAGCCAAGCGGAAAAATAAAAATATCAATCGAAATACCAGATGAAGTTGACGATCCAAGGGTTTATGCGCAGCTAAGGGACGCAGCTTTAGAAGCCATCGAACCCATCAAAAACAATATCGACAAACTGGTCGTAAGTGGTGACGCGCAACTTAAGAAACTGGATAAGAGGGCCGAGAAGATGGCCCTTGCAAAGGGCGGCGATGAAGCGTTTAAATGGCTTGAAGAACAAAGAAGTTCCTGGACCAAAAAGATCAATAAAGTCTACACTGCCTGGATCGCCAACGGGGAAAAAGCTGCAAAGGCTGCCATCGACAAAAAATGGGATGCACTAAAGAAAAAAAAGAAGGAATGGAAAAAATTTAAGATTAAAATGAAGGCGGGGATGACCAAAGGTGGCTTCTCTGTGGCCGGCGGTGTTGTGAGAGCTGTTCTGACAGGCGGTCTTGATTTTACGGCCTATTTATCCATAGCCAGAGGGATCAACAACATTTATGAGAATGCCTATGACCTGGCGAAGGACGAAAAACAGGCCAGAGACGATATCATAAAAAGGCTTGGAAATTTGCAAAAGCGCCTCAATAAAAAAAGTTTTTGGAGCAAGGCGCTCGATAAGCTTAAAAACCCTTTTCCGACCAGTAAACTTAAAAAAGAGATCACTACTTATTCCGCCAAACTTACGGGGATAGATCGTCAGGCCAACAAATTAGCCAAAGAAATCGACAAGCTCCTCAACGAACAAAAGAAGCTCATGAAGCAAGCTGACAAGAAGACAAAAAAAGCCATGGCAGCTTTGGAAAAGAGCACGGATTCCCTGCTCGAAAATGTTGGGGATATCAATAAATCCATCGATACAGGCAAGCAATTCATAAAAGAAGGAAACGAACTCGTCAATGTCGCCAAAAAAGGCGACAATACCGTTCAAAAAGCGTTGAACGAACTCGATGATGTTATCCAAAAAAAGTTTGACAAGTATGATCCCAAAGGAAAGATTCGAGCCGGCTTGAGCATGTCCGTCTCTCTGCTGAAACTTGTTAAAGACTTTGCATAAGGGATTCTGCCATATCTTAGCCCAAAAACCAGAGCGAAGCGATGCCTCAACTTTAGGCGTCAGCCGGGCATCTGCGCTTTAGTGCTTTTTAGGCATTTGCCAACAAATGGAGCGGCATAGCCCATTGACTCAGACCATGCACTGAAGGCATGGATTCCCAGGACGGATTGAAACGCTCAGTCTGGGTCTGAGTATCGGTGGCTCCATGTCGAAAAGGACACGTTCCAAGTGCCGGATACGCCGCTGGACAGACTCGGTCGGTTTTCATTATTCTTGTTTTCGTCAGCATTCTATCGCCTAGGGTGAAACCGCGCCAGCACATGGGTGCCAAGGGGCAGCCCCACATGGTTGGCGATCACGGAACACTTGGCCTTGAAAAGAAAAAAGATATTCCCCGGCACATGGCTGAGGGTTTCGAAATTCCCCTGCCCCTTGGCGATGATCATATCCGCCGCAGCAAACCGCAGCCTGAATTCCGGGCTGCAGTCTTCGAGGATCGTACCCGGGGCATCCGAGCCGTTGTCGATGATGTCGACCACCTCGTGGAGTCCGGCAACCCGGGCATCGGCCAGGGTTGCATCGTTGATGACCGGCGCCCCCCGCACCGCCAGTGTCACCCGCTCCGGCGAAAATTGTTCGATGAGCAATCGATCAAACACGATCTCGCCCGCATTGTCGGCCAGATAAAGAATGCTCCGGGCCTGAGCCACGGCCTGGGAAAATTCATCCCAATTCCCGGAAAAAGGTTCTTCCAAGGCCTGTTGTACGGCACGGCGCACGTCGGCTTCCGTTACGCTGCCGTGGGCGCCCAAATCGATCACGTTTCCCGCAATGGCCAGACGAACGGCCATGGCCAGCGGGTCCGGGGCTGATTTGATTTCAGCCTTCAGGTCAGGTAGCAAATCCATGGCCATGCGGTTCAATCGCGCTTTTGCCTCAAGGTAGGGATCGGTTGAACCGGTGATCTCACGCAGTCGCCGGTGAATGCGCTGGGCCAGAACCGGAGGCGACTGATTCAGATCCATCCCGCTGGACCAGTGCAACACCTCGCGGACGATCCGTTCGTGAACCGTGGGATCGTCCGACACCATCCTGGCCGCCTCCAGGGCCTGGCGAACGAAACAGGGAATACAATCCAGGGTTGTTTTCAACCGCCCTCCTTTAACGCGTCATGGAAATCCATGCCTTCAATGCATGGTCTGAGTCAATGGGCTATGCCGTTTATTTGCCGGCCAATGCCTAAAACCGGTATCAACCTCAAATCTTTCAATAGACAATAAAACTAAAAAATTATATTTGGAAGCGATATCGAATTGAATTCATTATGTTAGTGCATTAGAGAAAAGGAGAGTCCATGATGGCCGTCAACTGTAAAATTTTTAAGTTGCCCTTAGTTGTTTACAGTATCATTTCCATGCTTTTGCTGTTTAGCACGTCCTCGTTTGCTATAGAAACGGAGAGTTATGAAAAGGGATTAATATTTGGTCAACAGTATCAATCTGAAATCCGCCAAAATATTGATATGATGCTGAAAAAAGCCAAAGAAACAAGAGCGGATATGCAGCAAATCACCCGCTATGCCCTGGAATCCGAATCTCTCTATAAAGAGATTCTGCCGGGAAAAGTAGAGTGGATTCAAGGCGTGGCTGATGGTTCCGGGGTGGCTTATGAAATCCTCATGGTTTTCAATTCGGTAGACAGAATGGCAACCGGTTTTATCGGTGAATGCACCACATTCATGGCCCACGGTAAAGCGCTGGCATCCGGTAAAGGGGTTGTCATCACAAAGAACCGCGATCTCGGATCTCAGACTTTAAGTGAAATCGGTCTGCACGAAGCCGCTGTTCATCCCAAGGGAGCGATCTACGAAGCGGCCTATATTGATATCCCCGAAGCTGAAAAAACGAACAAATTTATTGGCTCCCGCAGCGCCGGGCGCTGGGGATACGGAATGGGGGTGAACGAATATCAGGTGATGGTGGCAGACAATGATGCTCCGAGCCGTGATATGCTGGGGTTTAAAAAGAGCCTGCATGACAACGATCTGGTCCGGCTTGTGCTGGAAAGGTCGAAAACGGCCCGTGAAGGGGTAGATGTTATTGCCGCCATCGTTCCCAAATTCGGCCAGGCATGGAACGGGATCATTTTTGAAATTGGCGATCCCAATGAATTATGGGTTATTGCCATTACCGGCCCTCGCTGGGTGGCGAAAAAATATACCGATACGGTGACCGCCCGTTCTAACCAGTATCAAATCGGAGATGACTATGACCTGGCGGCTCCGGATCTGGTCAGTTTTGCCATTGAAAAAGGGTGGGTGCCCGCCGGAACGGAACGGATTGATTTTACCAAGGTGTATTCCACCGATGAATTATATCCGGGAAATAATGAGCTGGAAAAACGCAAAAATGTTGAAAAACTGTATAATACCGAGGTGCGTTACCAACGGGCAATGGAGCTGCTCCAAGCCAAAGAAGGCAAGCTGGAGCCCAAAGATTTCATGGCGTTTGCCCGAGATCATTATGACACCTATACACTGCCCGGCGGTAATATCATCGAACTCAACCAGACACCTTTTTACAGTTCGGATTTCGTGGGCTGGAATGAATGGCTGGCTTACGAGCCTGAAACAGAAATGGTGGATAGACATATGTTTATCCGCAGTGTCTGCCATCACGGCGTGGAAGGCTCCACGGCTGCTTCAGGCATCATGATCGCACGACCCGATGTGCCGAACCCGCTGGGGGTAATGATTCATGCCTTTATGCCGCCCTGCAATTCCCTTTACATTCCTTTTTATGTGGGTGTTGCGGATATTGATAACCGTTTCAAAGGCCCTGAAGCCGCCGCGGCTTTTCAACAGGTTAAAGCCAGAGCCTTTACCCAGTATAATCGCTATCACGAAGCCATCAGAAAAGCCTTCGATCCTTTCGAGGCTGTACTTTTTACCGAAATGGCGCGTGTGGAGGAAAGATTCATCGATATATCAAATGAAGGCAATTTTGATGATGCAGTAAATCAACTAACCGGATATGTTAAAGACAAATGTGTTCAGGCCATAAATCTGACCCATGTAGCCCAGGATAATATCACCCAGGCTGCAAAAGCGTCCAGCACCTGGAAAAGGAGATAGTATTCCATAGGTTGATTAAGCATGAGAGAGGTCACCAAAGTGATGCTCCACCCACAGAGCGGGTGGCCTCAGGAGACCCTCCTTAGGAGGACTTAATGTCCAATATCCAATTTTCAATTCTCAATGTTCAAGGAAGGTATTCCTTGCCATTTTGGCCTTTTAAAAAGGTTCCTCGCTATTTCGTGTGGGGGCCAGGAGGGTGTCGGAAAGAAAGTGGCTCTCGCCCTGTCGCCGACAACGCAACGGCCATCCCAATGGTCATGATGGAGCTGCTGTCTTTTGTCGTGGCGGCCGTCGCGACGCTTCTGAGTAGCCTCAACATGATCGGCAACACGCTGAGTATGATGCGGGTTGCCACCGTGGCCCAACCAGGGACAGCCCCGTCTTCACCAGGATCTTTTCAAAAGGCTGCTCTTTTGAAGCAGCCTAAAACCTCTGCCCGTCATTATGCGTTAACTTATTTCAAATCCCTACAACTACTTGAAATACCATGATGTTATAGAGAGGCCTTATGCCGCCCCCCATATCAGTGTGGCGTTCCTAAAGTGACTAAAGTTGAGGAATCGCTACGCTCCACCGGTATTTTATAGTGGGCAGAATTCCTAATCCCGCCCCGGCGGGACTCACTCCAAACTTTAGTTCACTTTGGTCACTGGCAACATCGGTGTCTCGGCATATCCAATGGACCCTGACCACGTCTAAAGGACGTGGATTCCGACTTCGAATTGAAGGGTGGCCCTGATGCCCCAGATAGAGGTTGACCCGCGGAATTCAGTGCGGTATACATGTAATTCATACATTTAATCTTATTCATTTATTTGTATCGACAACAATAAAGGAATGTTCTTGCGCCTTTACCAACGCCATGCGGTGTCATTTTTAACGGTCGCACTTTTTTTATTGGCCGGGTCCCAGAGCGGAGGACTCGCATGGGCGAAAAAACAGAAACATTTCCAGGATGCATTCCTGAACGTTTCCATCAATCCTGAAAATGAAGCCCCGGAGCCATTTCTTGAAATGGGGTTGTTCCCCGGTCAATACCGTATTGCCCCCGTAGAGCCCAGTCTGCTGCAGGGAAACGCCTTCCGAGATCTGATTCCTTCGGCTTTACACTTGAAAGACTTAAACGGCCGATCCCCCCCGTCCGATTTTCCCACCTAATCCCTGACGAACTGTCAGCGTTATGCTCATGGCCGCACTCCCCCGGCCTGAATTCAGCCAACACGAGTCTCTTTGGTACACCTCGCCCGGACGGCTTCCCGGATCGTCGTTGGTGTCAGACGACAGTGGGCATCTTTCGTTCATGACGCTCCCGGGACACCACTGCAGCGTTTGCCTCACAACCGGATGGGGACTGAGAAAGAGATTGGAGGATGTAATTCAGATCGACTCAGCCAAGCCCGGCACAGTGCGACATAAAAACCACAAAACGGTGTGAAAAATATCTTCACCCCCAACAGGAGGTACCATGCGAAATCTGAATATGTTGATCATTATCGCAATCGTAGTTGCTTTGGGTTTTGCGTTTGGCGGATGTAGCGGCAAGCAAAGTATCGTGTCTGAAATGTCCGGGACCTGGAAAAGCGACAAGACCAACGAGCCCATTAAAATCAATCTTTCCGGGGACCAAAAGGCCATCGGAATCGGCAGCAATACCGTACCGGTAACGGTAAAAGACATTGATGAGGGGACACTGATGGTAAAGATGGAGGCAAAACCCGCAAACGGCAGTGCAGCGGTGTGGTCATTGCGGCAGGTCTGGAATGACAATGGCTCCTCGTTCACTATCAAATTTGACCACGATGGAGAAGAAGAAACACTCTCCCGCGGATAATTCCATGGTGGCCTATCCGTGAATCTTGAACTCGGCTTCGGCCGTAAACCTTCACGCCTGCCCGTCAGGCAGCGTTACCGAGCACCACAATTTGTTCCCGGTTCACGGGGCTGGGCCCCAGTTCCTTCATTCGCGCGGTCATGTCCTTGGCGATCTCGGCAAAGCGCGGCCCCATGGCCGAGGAGAGATTGTACATCTGTAAGCGCTCCGGATCCGTGCCAATGGCTTTGAGGATTCCCCGTACTTGGGCAACCCGTCGTTTGGCCTTGAGATTCCCGGTGAGAAAATGACACTCGCCCTCCAGGCAGCCGGCCACATATACCCCGTCGGCGCCGCTTTCCAGGGCGCGCATGAGATGGATCACATCGATCCGGCCGGTACAGGGAACCTGGATCACCCGGATGTTGGCCGGGTAGGCGAGCCGCATGGACCCGGCCAGGTCACCGGCCGCATAGGCGCAGTATTTACAGCAGAAAGCGACGATCCGCGGTTCAAAATTCTCGTTCATGGTTTCTCCTCCGTGGTTGCTTTCACCGGGACGATTTCAGAAAACACTTCTTTTAACCGCGGACGGACGCTGACCATCGCCGACAAAAGAGATAATTGGCCTCAAAATGTCGGCGTATGTCTGCGTATGTCTGCGGTGAATGACATCGTATTTTTTTCCCAGAGCACTATGCCGTAGCCACTTCGACCGTCTTCGGTTCCGGCACCTTCTTTCCGCCGCTTTCCTCGGCAAACAGGGCCTCGACCTTGGCGATGAGCTGGGGGTCGGTAAAATGCTGCATGGTAATGGCCTTGGCCGGGCATTCGGCGGCACAGACCCCGCAGCCGTGGCACTGGGACGGATCGATCTTGGTCGAGTAGGTGGTGACCTGGGGAATGCCGTAGGGGCACTCCCGCACACAGGTCAGGCACCCGGCGCAGGCATTGGCATTGATGGTTGCCACCACCCCGCCGGCCAGAATTCCCTCCTTGGCCAGGATGGTCATGGCCCGGGAGGCGGCCGCCTTGGCCTGGGCGATGGTCTCTTCAATGGGTTTGGGATAATGGGCCAGGCCGGCCAGAAAAATTCCTTCGGAGGCAAAATCGACCGGCCGGAGCTTGGCGTGGGCCTCCACCAGGAACCCGTCGCTGTTGACCGGGACCTTGAACAGCTCAAAAAGTGCTTTGTTCTCGTTGGCCAACACCGCCGAGGCAAGCACCAGAAGATCCGGGTGCAGGGATACCGGCATGCGAAGCACGTGGTCCCGTACAGAGACCCGAAGTCTCTTCTCCTTGTCCACGGTGACCTCCGGAAGATGCTCCAGGTCGTAACGGATGAAGATGACCCCTGCGGCCCGGGCCTGCTTGTAAATCTCTTCCCTGAATCCGTAGGAACGGATGTCGCGATAGAGCACGAAGACCCTGGCCTTGGGATTGGCCTTCTTGACGGCCAGGGCGCTCTTGAGGCTGTGGGTGCAGCAGATCTTACTGCAATAGGGCCGATCGGCGTTTCTCGATCCCACGCACTGGATAAAAACCACACTGTTGGCCCGTTCGATCCGCGGATCGGACTGGGTCAGGGCCGCATCCATGTCCAAATGGGTCAGCACGTCGGGGTGTTTTCCATACTGGTACGCCTCAGGCTGATACTCCCGGCCGCCGGTGGCCAGCACGGTCACCCCGTGGGCCACTTCGGCCGTGGGGCCGTCCTTGCCGGCCGGGGCCAGGGTGGTGGTAAAATTGCCGACGCTGCCCGTGGTGCGGGCAACCACGGTTTCCATGTGCAAGGTGATGTTGGGGTGGGACCGGACCACTTCGGCCCGAACCGCCAGGTAGGGGCCGATCTCTTCTCCCTGCCAGGTGCTGCGCAGCAGGTTGGCGACCCCGCCCAGTTCACCGCCCCTTTCCACCAGATGGACCTGGCATCCCTGGTCGGCGATGCCCAGGGCCGCCTCCATTCCGGCCACCCCGCCACCCACCACCAGGGCCGCATGGGTGATGTCCAGCAGCACCTGGTGGAGGGGCTCAGTCAAAGCCGCCTTGGCCACGGCCATGCGGACCAGATCCTTGGCCTTGTCGGTGGCCTGTTGGGGCTCGGCCATGTGGACCCAGGTGTTCTGGTCCCGGATATTGGCCATTTCAAAGAGGTAGCGATTCAATCCGGCTTCCCGGATGGTGTCCTGAAACAACGGCTCGTGGGTCCGGGGCGAGCAGGCGGCGATGACCACCCGGTTGATCCGCTTTTCCTTCAACACCTCCTTGATATGGTCCTGGCTGTCCTGGGCACAAGTAAAGAGCTTGTCCTCCACATGCACCACATGGTCAAGGGTGGCGGCGTAATCCCTTACCGCCGGTACGTCGGCGACCCCGCCGATATTAATGCCGCAGTTGCAGACAAAGACACCGATGCGCGGCGGCTGGCCGGAAAAATCGGTCTCCGGCGGCAGATCCCGGGTCCGGGTCAGGGACCAGCGAACCTCAGACAGCCGGCCGGTCGCCTCGGCCGCCGAAGCCGACGCCTCCATCACCGAATAAGGGATGTCCTTGGGCTCCTGAAAGGCACCGCAGACAAAAACACCGTCCCGGCTGGTACGCACCGGCGACAGGCTGCGGGTATCGGCAAAGCCGTGGTCGTTGAGCCGGACATCAAGGGTTTGCGCCAGCTTCCTGGCGCTGGCCGAAGGGGAAAAACCGATGGAGAGCACCACCAGGTCAAACCGTTCTTCCACCTTTCGGCCGCCCTCGGTGGCATAGACGATGCGAAGCCGGTCACCTTGGGTCGGATCGACCGAATGGATCCTCGAACGCACGAACCGGACCCCATGGTCAAATTCGGCCCGGACCTGGTAGGCGTCGAAATCTTTCCCGAAAGTCCGCATATCCATGAAGAAAATCGTCGTGTCCAGCGGAATTTCGCTGTGCTCCTTGGCGATCACGGCCTGCTTGCCGGCATACATGCAGCAGACCGATGAGCAGTACCCGTGATCGCAGTTGTTGATATCCCGGGAACCCACGCACTGGAGCCAGGCGATCTTCTTGGGCGGCGCCTGGTCCGAGGGTCTCACCAGATGCCCCTCATAAGGCCCCGAAGCCGAGAGCATCCGCTCAAACTCCAGGCTGGTCACCACATTGGGGTGGGAGGCATAGCTGTAGGTGGCATAGAGGGAGGGATTAAAGGGCTCAAATCCGGGTGCCATGACGACGGCACCGACCTGGATCCGGCGCCGTGCCGGCCCCATGTCGTGGTCGACGGCCTTGGCCAGGCAGGCCTCGACGCATTGGTGGCATTCGGAGCAGACACCGCAGGCCAGGCACCTGGCCGCCTCCTTTCGAACCGTCTCCTCGTCAAATCCGAGCTGGACTTCCGCATCGCTATCCTTGCGCCCATCGGCAGGACGGCAGGGCATGGCTTGCCGGGGTATTTTTGCCACGTCGGCGATGTCGACATCGGTGACCGCCTGGGGCTTTTCCTCCCTGCCGCGACGCAGGTCCTCTCCGCGAAGAAACCGGTCCATGGATACGGCAGCCTCCTTACCGGCGGAAATGGCCGCCACCACGGTCGCCGGACCGCTCACGGCGTCGCCGCCGGCAAAGATATCCGGATCGTCGGACTGGAAGGTAACCGGGTCGACCTGCATGGTTCCCCAGTCGCTGAGGGTGCAGGCGCATTCATCGGTGAGACAGGCCCAGTCCGATTCCTGGCCGATGGCCGGAATGACGGCATCGACCTCGATGGTAAATTCCGACTCTTCGATCGGCTCGGGCCGCCTTCTGCCGCTGGCGTCCGGCTCGCCCAGGCGCATCTTGATGCATTCCAGGGCACGGATCTGACCGTTTTCCTCGATGATCCGAACCGGGTTGGTCAGGGTCATGATCTCGATCCCTTCTTCCCGGCACTCGGCGATCTCTTCTTCGTTGGCCGGCATCTCCGCCTCGCTTCGCCGGTAGACCACAAAAGGTTGTTTGGCCCCGAGTCGCAGGGCCGAACGGACCGAATCCATGGCCACGTTGCCGCCGCCGATGACCGCCACGCGGTCCCCGATGGCCGGTTTTTCCCCGGCGTTGACATCCCTTAGGAAATCGATCCCCGGATAGACGCCTTGGACCTCCTCGTTTTCAATGCCAAGAATCTTGCATTCCTGGG
Source organism: Desulfobacterales bacterium (assembly GCA_016342285.1). Lineage (GTDB taxonomy): Bacteria > Desulfobacterota > Desulfobacteria > Desulfobacterales > JAEINQ01 > JAEINQ01. The sequence goes on along the minus strand of JAEINQ010000013.1, from coordinate 27,053 downwards.
AACCGACGCCGATGAAAAAGACGCCGTAGCCCTCCTCCCGCAATTTCCCCACGGTCAGGTCCTTGCCGATGTCGACCCCGAGCCGGATCGTCACGCCCAGGGAACGGATCACGTCGATTTCCGCCTCGATCACGTCCCGCGGCAGCCGGTAGGCGGGGATCCCCTGGCTGAGCATGCCGCCGACGGTTTCCGACTTTTCAAAGACAGTGACCTGATAACCCTCCATGGCCATAAAATAGGCACAGGCAAGGCCTGCCGGGCCGGCACCGATCACGGCGATCTTCTCTTTTCGCTCGGCTTTCTTCTCCGGTTTGTAAACAATTTTGTTATCCCGGGCCCAATCGGCCAAAAACCGGTGCATGGACCGGATGGCCAGGGGCCGGTCCACGTCCTTGCGGGTGCAGGCCGATTCACAGGGCTGGTGGCACACCCTTCCGCAAATGCCCGGAAAGGGGTGTTCGCTGCGGAAAAGTTCAAAGGCCTCCTGGATTTTCCCCTGACCGATCAGCGCCATGCATCCCTGGATGCTCGGGTTCACCGGACAGGCGGCCTTGCAGGGTGCCACCCCTTTTTTCTCGATGGCAAAAGCGCTGGGCATGGCCTGGGGGTAGAGTTTGAATGCGGCTTTTCGCCGTCGCAGTCCCTGATCGAACTGGTTGGGCACCTCCACCGGGCAGACTTTTGCACATTCCCCACAGGCCGTGCATTTGTCCATATCGATGAAACGCGGATCCTGGCCAAGGGTCACCGTAAAGTTGCCCGCCCCTCCTTCGACCTTGTCCACATGGGTCATGGTGAGCAGTTCAATGTTGAGGTGACGGCCCGCCTCCACCAGCTTGGGGGAGATGATGCACATGGAGCAGTCGTTGGTGGGAAAGGTCTTGTCCAACTGCGCCATGACCCCTCCGATGGCGGACTGATTCTCGGAAAGATAGACGTAATAGCCGGATTCGGCCAGGTCCAGGGACGCTTGAATGCCGCTGATGCCGCCGCCGACGACCAGGACGGCACCTGTTTTTTGATCGGTCATGGCGAGTCTCCTTGTTACAGGCCGAATGTTTTCAGGTCAGGGCCGAGATAGGTTCGCTCGTTCTCATTAAGGATCCCCAGAGCGAGCCCCATAAGCGTCCAGATGTGCATGACGTGATAGTGGCCCCCGTAAAATTCTCCGATGTCTTCGATCTGAGCATGGCAATTGTGACAGGGAGCGATGACATAACTGGCCTTGGTTTCCATGAGCTGGTTGAACTTGACCTTTCCATAGGCGCGCCGCTGCTCCGGGAATCCGGCCTGGAGGGCGCCGCCCCCGCCGCCGCAACAGTAATTATTGACGCCGTTGGGGACCGTATCAATAAAGTTTTCCTCCCCCACAAGTGTCTTGATGACAAACCTGAGTTCGTCTGCCATCTCTGTCCGAAGGGTCTTTCGGACAATGTTGCACGGATCCTGGACCGTGAAACGTATCTTCAGGTCCCGGTTCCAGTCCGAGTTGACCGGCAGTTTCCCTTCCCGGATCCACTGGGCATAGAGCTGAATGATACTGGTGAATTCGAACTTGTGGGGAATGTTGAATTTTCGCAATCCTTCCAGGATCGCAAAGTAGGAGTGCCCTCACTCCGTATTGACCACCAGTTCGCATCCGAGGTTGTTGTCGATATGATCGACGAACTCCTCCATGATGTAACGCCATCCCTCATCGTCGGCCAGAAAGAGGCAGTAGTTCTCACCGGCCCACATCACCGACGGATAGGTCCAGTCCGCGCCGACCAGATGAAGGATTTTCCACAGGGGGCCGAGTTCGTCAGGCTCAGTCACGGGCTCCCTGGAATTCTGGTTGATGGCCATATAGGCGCCCGGCCGGTCGACGGTGACGCTAAGGTCCTTGAACCGGGGTTCGTTTTCGCGGATCTCCTCGGCCACATCCTCCACGGTCCAGATAAAGTCTTCGGTGGGAACCCCCATGGCGTTTCCCGTCCGGATATGTTTGTCGCAGGAGCCGCGAATCCCCTTGGGCCGATCTTCCCGCGGCCAGCTTCCCCGAATGTTGTATACCAGCCTCGGGATATCGATCTTCATGGGGCAGGCGTTGACGCACCGGCCGCACATGGTGCACACCCAGGCCCAGTCGGTTTTTTTCACCTCCTCGTCCATGCCCAGTTGGACCATGCGAAGCAGCTTCCGCGGATCCATGCCCAGCAGTTCCGATGCCGGGCATCCGCCGGTGCAGGTCCCGCAGGTCAGGCACAGATCCAGATTTGCCGCCGGTACCCGTTCGAGCACCAGGTCCTTAAAGCAAGGCTCCAGTTCGTCCAGTTCCAATGGAATCGCCATGGATACACCCTCCTGTTGTCGGTCCGTTAAATCCTTTTAAAAACGATTCGCGGATAGGTCCCAAACAGCTAATTCTGCTGACGGTCGATCTTTCTAAAAAAGCGCCGGATCAGGTCGGTTCGAGGCGAGGACGAGAAATCAAGGCAAGCCCAGTATCAGCATGGCCGAGGCGAAGAAGAGAAGGAGATGTCGAAAGAGAATCGTTTGGCCGTGCCGATCAAAGTTTGGCCTTGTCCAGATACGGCTGAAGCTTGTCGACCCCGCCGAAGGTGATGATGTGCACGCCCTGGCAGAGGTCCTTGAGGCCGAGGACGATATCGGCAAAGAGTTCGATACTCGCCTTTTCCTTGTCCGTGGCCTTGTCCAGGTTTTGAATGACCCGTTCCGGGACCAGGCTGGACTTGAAATGCCGGTTGATAAAACGGGCCATGCCGGCCGTGCGGAGCAGCAGGACTTCTGCGATGACCGGCACCTTGAAGGTTCCCACCTGCTTCATGAATTTTTCAAAGGATTCGAGGTCAAAAATCGGTGTGGTCAAAAAATAGCCCGTACCGATTTCCCGCATGGCCTCCATCTCCTGCATCCCCTTTTTGGGGACGTTCTGGCCCCACAGGGACTCGACCCCGGAACCGAGGGTGAAATCGATGGGCGCTTCGAGTTCCTGGCCGGCCACGGATTGCCCCTGTCGGATATGGCTCAATACCGACGCAAGTTTGCCCGAATCCACATGAAAAAACATGGTCTCTTGCAGGGTGGCGCCGGTGATCCGGTAGTCCTCGGTAAAAACGAGAAGGTTGTCGATGCCGGCGTCATGGGCCCGGGTCAGGTCCTTTTCCAGTTGAATGCGGTTTTTGTCCCGGGTGGTGGTCTGGAAAATGGCGTTGAAACGGTTTTGTTCCAGCAGTTCGCAGGTCTTGACATTGTCGCCCACGACCCCTTCCAGTTCGATCTCCCTAAGCGAGATCCCGTCCACGCGCCCCCGCACCCGCTTCATCTGATCCACAACGGCCTCGGGGGTGTCTTCCCCCACTGGGGACTGAACCTCGGTGGTGACGACAAACTTCTTTTTTTCCAATGCGTCCTTGAGTTTCATTGGCCACCTCCTTCCGTCAGCTCTCCGGTCAGCGGACAACGGCTCAACTGTAACATCTTCGCAACTTCTTCCTTCAACTGGGCAAGCGGAAGCGGTTTGGAAAAGCAGACATCGGCGCCGTAGGATTTCATCTGCTCGAATTTTTCGTCGTCCAGATAGGCGGAGAGGACGATGATCTTGGTGTCCTTGGTTTTGGGGTTGGCCTTGATTTTTTTGCAGACCTCGTTCCCCTTGATATCCGGCATCATGATGTCGAGAATGATCAAATGGGGGTTAAAATGGTTCACCTGAAGCCCGGCCTCGAACCCGTCCGCCGCGGAAATCACGTCATAATCGAATTCGTCCTCCTCCAGGGACTGAACGATGCTCTCGACGATGATGGGATCATCATCCACCACGAGGATGCGGCGACGCTCCTCACAGAGATCCTCCCGGGAAATGGGAATTCCCTGCTTGCGCATGAACGCCTCGAGATCGGGGCGGTTGATCCGCCGGTGCCCGCCCACGGTCTTGTAGGCCTTGATGTGACCGGCATCGATCCAGTTGATGATGGTTTGCGATGAGACCTTGCAATATTGACTCGCTTTGAAAACCGTCAGGGTATCTTCCATAATGACCTCCTTTTTTAGCAATTTTAGTTATTATAGTCTTTATCACCTGTCAAGGAAATATTTTTACTACTTATTTTTAGGCTTATTCGGCAATCTTCGGAATTGCCGCCCATTAGTATTTTTGTTTATTTTAGTTATTTTAGTTTTTATCTGTCAAGGCTTTTTTCATGAGAAACCAAGAAATAAATCGGAACAGGGGCCACCGGGCGGACGCGGCGGAGAAACGGCCCGCTGAGGGCAAGGGCGAGGCACTGGTTGCGGACAAGGAAATTCCGGCCGGCAGGAACCGGCGCTGGGAATCATCCCCCTAAAAGAGGGGACAAGTCGGCAAGGCTCCACCCGCTGAGCGGGTGGCTTCTGGTAGCCCCCTGGGGGGGGGGATAATCAATATTGCTCTTACACGGTTGTTCTATTCTCGACGGAGGCCACTTACCGGCGGGATCGGCCCACTCATTCGTGCCCTGGCACCAGGACGGGCAAGCGAATCATAAAGGTGGTGCCCTCCCCCAGGCGGCTTTCCACCTGAATATCTCCCCCGTGGTCTTGAATGAATCCGTAGCAGACCGATAGCCCCAACCCCACGCCCTTGACCGAGTCGGTCTTGGTCGTGAAAAATGTCTCGAAAATCTTGTCGAGATGCTCGGCCTTGATTCCGATGCCCGTGTCCGAAAACCGGATGACGACCTGGCCTCCCGGGCTTTCCGTGGAAACACCGAGGGTGCCCCCCTCGGGCATGGCGTCCCTGGCATTGGACAAGAGGTTGAGAAAAACCTGGCGGAGCTGGTTTTTTGAGGCCAGGACGACAGGCATGGGGTCGGCAAAATCGGAAACGATCTTGATGGAGTGCTCCCTGAGCTGTTTCTCGTAGAGCATCAGGATCTCATCAAGGATCTCGTTGATGTGGACGGGCGCCTTCTCCTCCTGGTCAGGCTTGGAAAAACTGAGCATCTTTCGAAGCATGGCCGTCAGGCGTACGGTCTCGGACAGGGCCATGTCGAGAAGCTTCCTTCGCTTGTTGGTCGGCGGAATTTCCGTTTTCATCAATTCCAGGGTGTTCATGATGCCGTAGAGCGGATTGTTCAACTCATGGGCAAGCTGGGAGATCAGGCGACCCATGGCGGCGAGCTTTTCCGATTGCAAAAGCTGCTCCTGGGTCCGGTGAAGGGTTCGCTCCATTTCCAGCCTTTCCCCCAGGTCCACGAAAATGCCGACCGAAGCCACCTCACTGCCCTTCCGATCGTAAATGATGTTGGCCGAAAGCGCCCCCTCCACCACGGTACCATCCGCGCGGCGAAAGGTCATGGGGTAGGCCCTGAGTTTGCCCGGACCGCCGCTCTCGGGCCCGCGGAGAATTTTCATGACCTTTTTGGCCATTCCTTCGGGATACAGGGCACGGACACTCATCCGTCCCACCACCTCGTCGGCCTTATACCCGAGGGTCTCTTCAGCGCCCCGGTTCCAGATGATGAGGTCCCCCTTCATGTCGGTCCCGATAATGGGGTTGGGCGACGACTGAATAATGTTGTTGAGAAAATCGTTGGCCTCGCGTAGCTTTCGCTCCATGGCCTCCCGGCTCGACTGGTCCGTCATGATCCCCTCGTATCCGATCACCTGGCTCTCGTGGTCATAGCGGACATGGGCGGTCAGCAGCACCGGAATCACGGTTCCGTCCTTTCGCTTGAAATTCACCTTGTAGTCGATGACCCGGCCGTCCTTTTCGATCATCTGTTGAAATGCCAGCCGGTCATCGGGCCGGACATAAAGGTCGTTTTGAATGTTGATGCCAAGGAAAGACTCTTTGGTCTCGTAACCAAGCATTTTCAGCAAAGCGGGGTTGGCATCGACAAACCGGCCCTCTTTGCTGCTGACATAAACCCCCACCCCCACGTGCCTGAACAACCGGCGATAGTCCTCTTCCGATGCCTTTAGCCGCAGTTCCTGACGCTTTTCATCGCTGGTGTCCCGATAGAAGGTCATTTTGGAAACCGACCCGTCTTTGTTGCGGATCGGCATCTCGGTAATTCGGAAGGACCGGTCGACGGAAGGAACGTGGGTTTCGGAATGAATGATCTCGCCGTCTTCGAATACACTGCCCCCCTGGCACCAGGGACAGAGTCCGGAACTCTGGTTGACGACCTCGTAACATTTTCTGCCGGCACCTTCGCCGAAGATCTCCACCATGGCGCGGTTCATGAATTCAACGGTGTAATCGCTACGGATGATGTATACGCCGTCCTCCATGGCGTTGAGTACATCCATCAGGTCGTTGCTCGGTTGTTTTTCCATGGGCGTTTCCCCCATTGGCCGTATCGGGCCCGTTGTATAGAATCCACGCCAAAAGGACCTAGGTTCCGACTTCGAATTGAAGTTTATCAGAAACACGCCAAAATTCAACGCTTGGCAAGCCGGACACACCGATTCGTTTTCCGGTGCAAAAAGCGGCAATCAAAAAAATCGCCGCCCTTTGCACGACTTGAAGCCATGTGGCAAAAGTAACCGTCGCCCTTGTTTTTCCGTATTCAACGGTCTATTTTGGGTGAATCTTTCACCTAAATTGAGCGTTTCAGCTTTTCCGGCTATCCCGGGCCTTCAGGCATGCGTTTCGGCTTCCCAGCCCCTGAAGCGCCGGCATAACCTCGGCCGTCCCATGGGGAGGAAGTATGGCGCAAAGCGGCGGGAAGATCATTGGCGATATTCTAAAACGGTTTGAGGTCCCCTTTCTTTTCACCCTCTGCGGCGGCCATATCTCCCCCATTCTGGTGGCAGCCAAACAAGCAGGCATTCGCGTGGTAGACGTCCGCGACGAGGCTACGGCGGTCTTTGCCGCAGACGCGGTGGGGCGCCTGACCGGGCGTCCCGGGGTGGCGGCGGTCACCGCCGGCCCGGGGGTGACCAACACCCTCACGGCCGTCAAAAACGCCCAGATGGCCCAATCGCCGGTGATCCTTCTGGGCGGCGCCGCCCCGACAGTGCTCCGAGGCCGCGGCGCCCTTCAGGACATCGACCAAATCTCGCTCATTCTGACCGCGGTCAAGGCCGCCATGACCATCGAGCAAAACTGCGACATCATCCCCATCATGGAAAAGGCATTTGAAACCGCTGTCACAGGCTTACCCGGCCCGGTCTTCGTGGAATGCCCCATCGACCTGCTCTACGACGAGGCCCTGGTCCGAAAATGGTACAGTGCCCCCGATAAGGCCGGCGGCAGCCTGCGCAGCCGTGTGACCGGAATCTACCTCAAACGGCGTGTGGATCGCATGTTCGCCTGCGATCCGACGACGGACACGGCCGAAGCGGCTGCGCCCGCCATTGATGACCCTTCTTCCCGCAATCTCAACCGGGTTGCCGTCAAACTTGAAAAGGCGTCAAAACCGGTTCTCATCGTGGGCAGTCAGGCCCTTGGGCGCCCCGAGAAGGCGGGCGAACTGGCCGCTGCCGTGACCGGTCTCGGCCTGCCGGTCTATCTCACCGGCATGGCCCGGGGGTTGCTGGGCAGGGATCACCCCTTGCAGATGCGCCACAACCGAAGGCAGGCCCTGAAAGCCGCCGACCTCGTCATGCTGGCCGGCATGCCCTGCGATTTCCGCCTGGACTACGGACGCGCCATCCCTCGCAGCGCGTCTCTGGTTGCCATCAACCGCAGCCGGGCCGACCTGACCCTCAACCGAAAACCGGACGTCGGCGTCCTGGGCGATCCGGCAGCCTTTCTCTGCGCACTGACCCGTCAGGGATTGAAAACCGATTGGAGCCATTGGGTCGCGCACTTGAAAGACGAGGAGGGTCGACGGGAAGAGGCCATTGACGACCAGGCCGCCGCAACCACCGATTTCGTCAACCCCATCGCTTTTTTACGCACCCTGGACCGGTTTCTCGGCAAAGACGGCATCATCGTCGGTGACGGCGGCGACTTCGTGGCCTCGGCCGCCTATGTGCTTCAGCCGCAACGACCGCTCTCCTGGCTCGACCCCGGCGTTTTCGGCACCCTGGGTGTCGGGGCCGGCTTTGCCCTGGGCGCGGCCCTGTGTCGGCCTGAAGCGGAAATCTGGCTGATCTACGGCGACGGGGCCGCCGGATACAGCCTTCAGGAATTCGATACCATGGTCCGCCACGGCATACCGGTCATCGCCGTGGTGGGCAATGACGGCGGGTGGGCCCAGATCGCCCGGGACCAGAAAGAGATTCTCGGTGATGACGTGGCCACGGTGCTGCGGCGCACCGACTACCACAAAGTGGCCGAAGGCTATGGCGGCAAAGGCCTGCTCGTCGATCGCCCCGAACAGATCCTGCCGGCCCTGACCCGTGCCAGGGAGATGGCCCAGTCCGGCCGCCCCGTGCTGGTCAACGTCCTCATCGGCCGGACCGACTTTCGCAAGGGGTCGATCTCCATGTGATGGAGTTTGGCCGGTTGGGTCCAGCCTTTGGTGGAATGGGGGACACGGGTGCAGGGACAAAAGCTTTTTAGACAGGATAGCAGGATTCACCGGATTTTTTGCGCTCCTGCCGGGGGGGGGCAAAATGCTCAATATCCAATGTCCAATTTCCAAGTTCCAAGTTCGGATTTGCGACAGAGCCCCTTTACAGCACGCAAGCCCGGCTTATGATAAGAACCACACCATGGATTTCCCCATACCGGGCCATGGTATCAAAATTGACCTTTAATAAATCGCCGATTGCCCAATCGGCAAGGGGGCCCCATGAGCATTCTCGTTGCACGACAAGCACCGGATTTCACCGCACCGGCGGTGATGCCCAGCGGGGTGATCAAAAACGACTTCTTCCTGTCCGCCCTTCGGGGAAAATACGTGGTCCTGTTTTTCTGGCCCCTGGATTTCACCTTTGTCTGCCCCACCGAGATCATCGCCCACGACCGGCGCCTTGAAATATTCAAAGAGCGCAACGCAGAGGTGGTCGGGGTCAGTATCGACTCGGAGTTCACCCATTTCGCCTGGCGCAACGTGCCGGTCAAAGAAGGCGGAATCGGCCCGGTGGCCTTTCCCATGGTGGCCGACATACGCCACGAAATCACCCTTGCCTACGGGGTCGAACATCCCGAAGGGGTGGCCTGCCGGGCGTCCTTTCTCATCGACAGGGAGGGCATCGTTCAGCACCAGGTGGTCAACAACCTGTCCCTGGGACGAAACGTGGACGAGATGCTGCGTATGGTGGACGCCCTGAAGTTCCATGAAGAAAATGGGGTGGTCTGCCCTGCCGGCTGGCAAAAAGGCGACGACGGCATGACGCCCAGCGCCTCGGGGGTTTCGGACTATCTCGCCTCAAAAGCCGATACGCTGTAACGGACAGGAGCTTTGCCATGCCCAGAAAATTCCTACTGATCACTCTTCCGGTGATTGTGGCTGCCATCGTTGCCGCCCTGTGGCTTCCGACGGGCGGCAGTGGCAACCGCGCCCATGGCATCACGGCGATTTCCAGTGAAACCGATTACGGGCAAGCGCTGGCAAAAACGCAGGGACAACTGGCTGTCTTTGACTTTTACGCCGACTGGTGCAGCCCCTGCCGCCAACTGGCCCCTGTGCTGGAAAGTATGGCCAAGCGGTTCGAGGGTCAGGTGGCCTTCTACAAAGTCGATGTGGACGCCCACCGGAAGCTGGCCCGGCAGGCCGGCGTGCGCGGCATCCCTTTTGTGCAGTTCGTCCTTGATGGCAAACCGGTCCACACCATCATGGGACTCAACCCCAAGGAGGCCTATGTCCGGGCCGTGCAGCGGTTCTCACCCGCACCGGCCCGGAGCAGCACCGAAGGGCCGGACGGCCGCCTGGTGGAAGGGGTCCGGATCGTCGAGCGTTCTGCCCAGGCCGCCTTTGACAGTGTCTATGTCTACCGCGGCGAAACGGTCCGGATCGTGGTCAAGGACATCGCCTTTGCTTACGGCATCGCCATCCCCGAATACGGCATCCGCAAGGAGGTCGGCCCCGGCGAAGCCCTGGAGGTCACGTTCAAAGCCAAGACGGCCGGGGTCTTTCCGGTTTTTTGCAACGGCAACTGCCCATCAGGGGAAGAAACCCGCCACGGCCAGGTGGTGGTCATGCCCTTTGCAGTGGCAGACCGGATCGCCTATGCGGAAATCGACGCTTCGGCGGCCAAGGCCCTGATCGCGGCCCAATCCCCCCTGATCCTCGACGTGCGCACGCCGGGTGAGTACTACGGCGGCCACATTGCCGGCGCCAGACTCATTCCCGTCGCCCAACTCCAGGCCCGCATCAACGAAATCGCCGACTACAAAGAGAAGAAAATATTGGTCTACTGCCGCTCGGGAAATCGCAGCGTCGTGGCATCTGAAATCCTCGTCGGCGCCGGGTTCACCGACATCGCCCATCTTCGCGGCGGCATTCTGGATTGGCAAAGGGCGGGATACACAATGGTGAAGTAATCAGGGCGCCTCCGACGGCCGAGCGGGCGGCCTGAGGCGGCCCTGAAAGGGGGCATGATGTTCAATATTCAACGCTCAATGTTCAATGTCCAAATCGGTCGATTGCGGGGCGATCCATGAAAAACACAAACGTTCGTGCAGGGAAAGAACACCGACCGCTGTGCTATTCCTCAGAAGAGGCACGTACCGTACTCGACTCGCTTTCCGCCCACATCGCCATCGTGGATGAAACAGGTGTGATCCTGGATACCAACCGGGCCTGGCGTGATTTTGCCGTCAAAAGCGGCATGCCCGAAGGGCACGATTCCATTGGCGACAACTATCTGGAAATCTGCAATGCGGCCAAAGGGGAAGACGGCGACAATGCGCGGGCCGTCGCCGACGGTATCCGCAACGTGATCGACGGACGCGCTGAAACCTTTTTGCTTGATTATCCATGCCCCGACCAGGACTCACCCCATTGGTACTACGTACGCGCCATAAGAATGTCCGGGGACGGCCCCACCCGGGTTGTCGTCAGTCACGAGGAAATCACGGGGTTAAAGCTTGCCGAAGAGGCCCTGCGCAAAAGCCAGGCCGAGTTGACCCGTCAGAAATTGGAACTGGAAGAGGCCAACATTGCCCTGAAAGTACTTTTGAAACAACGGGAAGGGGACAAGTCCGAGCTGGAACAAAAGGTGATTACCAACATCAAGGATCTGGTGATGCCCTACGTGGAAAAGCTTCAGCGGTCCGGCCTCAAGTCCAGGGACAAAACCGTGGTGGAGATCATCGACTCCCACCTCCGGGACATCATCTCGCCGATGATGCAGAATCTGACCCATGCCAGTATTATTTTAACCCCCCAGGAGATTCAGGTGGCGTCCCTGGTCAAAGACGGAAAGGCCAGCAAGGAGATCGCCGACCTCTTGAACGTGTCGGAAACCACCGTCCATTTTCATCGAAAAAACCTGCGGAAAAAATTTGGCCTGAAAAAGCGCCAGACCAACCTGAGAAGCTACCTGATCTCCATTTCCTGATACCTCATCCATTACGCCTGTCGCCAGCAGGCCTGTAGATGGGCCGCGGGACGCCTGCGGCGCCTGATGGTAGTTTTTGCCCCTCACTCAACCGTTATTTGATTCACATGGTTTTCTCCGTTTGGATGGTTAATTTTCCCTCATGGAAACGGAAAACATCGCCAATATGAGGAGAAAACCATGGATATCATTGATCTCAACAGTGTAACCGATATCGCACTTCAGTTGAAATGGAAGAGCAACACCGCGTCTCACTTTGAAAGCTACGCCGCGCGGGGCGTCAGCCTGTGGCGGGACTGGCTGCCGGACGGCGTCAGCCAGGCGGTGACAGGAAAACGTGCCTGGGAAAAGGCATCCGTTGATTTGGCTCCGGGCGAGCTGTTTGGAAAAAACGGCAGGCCGATAAAAGTCGACCGCAGACGGTTCAGCTTGGCGCCCCAGGCCGGCCGGTTTTATCCCAAGGGTCGGCTCAGCGGACTCCCCGGCGTGTTTCCCCAGAACATTCAACCATTCCGATGCGTGGGCGTCAGCAACGGTCACTTGGATGTGGACATGGACCACCCGCTTTCACCTTACCCGCTGTTTCTGTCCATGACAGTGGGACAGATATCGGATCAGAAGGTCGAGCGCGGCGGAAGCAGCATCGACTGGGTGGGACGGCTCACCGAAGGACCCGGCATGCAGGCCCGCTGGCAGGGAACACCCACGGACTTTTTCAGCGGCACGCCCTTCGCCCGCAAAGACGAGCAGCCCGATGACCGGTTCTACGGCAATCCCCGCCTCGTGCATCATCTGGACGAAACCGCCCGGGAGATGGTGTCAGACATTTACAAACGCTTCGTCAAAGACGGCATGCAGGTGCTCGACCTTATGGCCAGTTGGACCTCTCATCTCCCTGAAGGCGCACGGCCTGAAGGGGTATCGGGTCTGGGCATGAACCGCACCGAACTGGAGCAGAATCCCCGCCTGACCGGAATCAAGGTGCACGACCTGAATGCCGACCCGGTGCTGCCTTTTGGAGCCGCGTCTTTCGATGTGGTCATCTGTACGGTTTCCGTGGAATACCTGACCCGGCCCCTGGAAATCTTCGCCGATGTGGCCCGGGTTTTGAAACCCGGCGGCGTCTTTGTGGTGACGTTTTCCAATCGCTGGTTTCCTCCCAAAACCATTCAAATCTGGGAGCAACTCCACGAATTCGAACGGGTTGGTCTGGTTTCGGAGTACTTCCTGAAGAGCGGTGCCTTCGACAATCTGAGCACCTATTCCATGCGCGGACTTCCCCGTCCACGGGACGACAAATACGCCCGTGAACTGTATCTGTCAGACCCGGTGTATGCGGTCTGGGGATCCCGGGTCCAGGAATAGCCGGCAGTAAAGAATCCGCACCCAGAGGGAGAGCCAAATGCTCAATGTCCAAGGTCAAGGCCATCAAGGAATTACGCGGAAGCGTAACGTGCTGCGCCGCATTAGAAATTGCATAGATTGACGCCGAGACCGGTCCGCATCTGGAGGGTTGGGCAAAAAGACCATTTATGGATGGAAACCAAATAACAAGGAGAAACGCTAATGAATCTGAAAGACTACTTCGAAGGAACCCGGGGAATGGGCATTCTGTCCACCGCTGACGATACGGGCAGGGTCAATGCCGCCGTCTACGCAAGGCCCCATGTGATGGCGGATGGCAGCCTTGGGTTTATCATGCGTGATCGCCTGTCCCACCACAATCTTCAATCCAACCCCCACGCCGCCTTCCTCTTCCGGGAAGAGGGACCCGGCTTTAAGGGCATTCGCCTTCACCTGACCAAAACCAGTGAAGAAAGCGGCACCCCCCTGGTAAAGGAGATCTGCCGACGATGCCGAATTGATGACAAACCCGATGCGGTTCGGTTTCTGGTGGTATTCAACACCGATAAGGAACGCCCCCTGATCGGGGACGGGGAATCGGGCCAGGAATCCTGACCCAGAAATTGAAATATCTGTCAGGCCAGGATCAGCGCGTCTTCCAGTTGAATCTCCAACCTGGCCAGAATGATCTCCGACACCCCCAGCAGGCTGGCTTCGGGCAGGGCCGAGACCGCCAGGTCCGGGTCTGGGTCACAGCCGATACCCAGCTTGTGACAGGCCTGGTTGGCGACCCGAATCAGCAGCAGCAGGGTGTCGTTCTTGTCGAAGTCATCGATATGGTGGTCACGCGCCGCACGGCAGTAAATCTCCGGAAGGTTCCAGTTCTTTAAAAGATCGTGCCCGTACCGGGCATGAAACCCTTCCAGAATCTCCCGGGTCAGTTCGTCGGAATAGCTCATATCGATTTCGGGCGACCGGTCAATGGCTGAAAGCACGCTCATCAGCAACAGTTTCCCCACGTCGTGAAGCAGTCCAGCGGTAAAAGCATGGTAAACCATGCTTCGAAAGCCGCATTCTTTTGCCAGCCACTGGGCGCCGATGCCGCACCCCACGGAATGCTTCCAAAGGTCCAGCATTTTCTGACGAAATTTCGGATCCCGGGTCTGAAACTGACGACGCTGGGTCACCAGCAGAACGATCTTGGCAATCTCCTCGGTGCCGAGCCGGACAATGGCGCTTCGAATGGTTGCCACCTTGCTCAGCCCCTTGTAGAAAGCGGAGTTGGCCGTGCGCAACACCTGGCTGGTCAGAGACTGGTCGCTGACAATGAGCCGCTCGATCGTTCCGACGTCCGGGTCGGCCTTGGCGATCTCCCGCTGCACCTGAATGGCGGTTCGGTCAAAGACCGGAAGCAGGGTCGCGTCATCGGCCAGACGTTCGTCAATGATCTCCAGAAGTGATTTCACCTGATGCATAGGACCCCACGGTTGCACAAAGAATCCTGGGATAGAGGACCAGGCTTTGGTTTGCCCCTTGAAGGGGTTGTCCTGTATGCTTGAAGTTTGAAGTGCCTAAAATTTAGGCATTTGCCGGCGATTCTATCGATATAGCCGATTGACTCTGACCACGCCCACAGGACGTGGATTTCTATTTCGAAGTAAAATCGCGCCAGGTCGATTATCCGAGAAGATACTGAATCTCTTCCAGAGGTCTTGGTTTGTGAAGCCTCGGCAGGCTTCGAAGCACTTCCTCGATGGTCGTTTGACCTGCCGCCGCCTTGGCCACGCCGTCTTCAAGAAGGGTCACCAGCCCCGTCGATTCAATGCTGATCTGACGGATCTGATGGCTCGTTTTTCGAGAGATGATACTGTCTCGCACCGGCTCGTTTAAGACCAGCATCTCAAAAACGCCCACCCGGCCCCGATAGCCCGTGTACCGGCAGGCCGCACAGCCCCGGCCCTGAAGAAAGCGTCCGCCCCGCATCTCCTTTTGGTTGTACCGCAGCCTCAGCAAATCCCGGGGGGTCGGCACATAGGCAACGGCGCAATCGGGACAGACCCGGCGCAGCAGTCTCTGGGCCACCACGCAGACCACCGTCGACGAGATCAGGAATGCATCGATATCCATGTTGAGCAGTCGAATCAGGCCACCGATGCTGTCCTCCGTATGAAAGGTGGTCAGTACCTTGTGCCCGGTCAGGGCCGCCTGGACCGCGACTCCGGCAGAATATTCATCCCGGATTTCTCCGATGACGACCACGTCCGGATCCTGGCGCACAATGTGGCGCAGGGTCTCCTCAAAGGTCAGGTTGATTCTGGGGTTGATGGAACACTGGGCGATGCCGTCGATGACATACTCAACCGGTTCTTCGGCAGTGATGATACTGGTCTGGGAATTGTTGAGATGATTGATGCAGCTATAGACGGTAGTGGTCTTTCCCGAGCCCGTGGGACCGGTGATAATGATCACCCCGCTGGGGCAATCCAGAGCATCTTCCCGAAAGCGCTCCAGCATACGCGGCGGCATGCCGATGTCATCGATTTTCAACAGTTCGCTCTGCCGGTTGAGCAGACGCAGAACAATCTTTTCGCCATGAACCGTGACAAAGAAGGAAGCCCGCAGGTCCATTTGCCGACCCTGGTGTTCAAAGAGCAGGCGCCCACCCTGGTGGCGCCGCCTCTCGGTAATGTCGGCGCCGCACATCACCTTGATCCGGCTGGTGACGCCCGGCATCACCTGGCGATCGTAATCCTTGAAGCCAATCAGCACCCCGTCCCGGCGAAAACGGATACGGAACCGATCCGCCATGGGCTCCATGTGAATGTCGCTGACACTCCCGTCGTCAATGGCCGATACGATGATCTCGTTGACGACATCCACCGGTGAGGAAAGGACCTGGACGCTCCCCCGGTTGTCTTCGGCATCGGGTCTCATCCTCACAATGGCCCGGTAGATGGACAGGCGGGTGGAGATGGCCGGCCGAATCTGAGCGCCGAAGTATTTTTTCGCCTCGTCCATGGCCCAGAGGTCCAGCGGATCGGCAAAGGCGATGACGGTCTGATCGCCCTCCATACCCAGGGGCATGAAATGATAGGAGGTGTACAATGACACCGGCGCCCGGGAAAAGAGTTCGGGATCCACCTCGGCAAAATCCGGTTCGGCAACGGGAAATCCCAGTTGCATGGACAGGACGTCCACCAGCTTCTTCTCCTGCACGAAGTGATGGGCCACCAGCACTTCGCCTAGTTTTCGGCGTGGGGTCTCCTGGGACTGGACAGCCAGCCCCACTTGAAGATCGTCTTTGGTCAGCAGCCCCAGATCCACCAGAAGCCCGCCGATGGGCAGGATGCCGAGGTTGGTGAGAATGGTCTCGCGGATCTGATCGTCGGTGACCAGCTTCAGTTCCTTGAGCACGTCGAGCATGGTGCGCTGGGTCTCGAGTTTGGAACGGATCCGAACGGCATAGGCCAACTGATCGGCAGACAGATGGCCATGGTACACCAGCAGGGAGATCAGATCCCGGGGGCCATCGGTCTCTGGCGGCGTCGGCTTGCCGTCGGTTGATGGCTTTTTGGATGGGTTCAACGTCGGGCGGCTCATGATGGCGCTACTCCGTTATGCGTCCCGGACCGGCAAAGACCCCGGCCCCGCGAAAAAAACGCGCGCCCACAGGACGTGGATTCCTACTGCGTATTGAAAATTCACTCACGGACCGGGGTCACTGGGGCATTCCCGGCATAATCCCCCCCTGGGAACCGCTCCCGGCGCAGTTCTGGCAGTTGGTCTTTCGCATGTATGCCAGCAGATCGTGGCAGTCGTAGGATTCCGGCGGTTTGGTGAGAATAGTTGAAAGCTCCGGCTTCTCGTAGTCAATCCCCGCATCTCGCCCCACGGTTTCACGAAAAGCGGCCATGCAATAATTGATGGCCCCGCGATTGATCGCTTCCTGGAACGTTAAGATATTGCGCACATCGCCGGTATCGACATCGTGGTCCCCGTGGACAGCCACATAGAGCCTGGTGACAATGTCTAAAATATCCGGATGAAACTTGATCCGTGCCGTTGCCGGATCGCCCTCGGTGGCGATATCGGCGTATTGCTGCAGGAACTCATCCACCCGCAACCCGATCACGGCCAACAGTTTGGGCGGCAGATTCTGGGGCAAAAAATCCTCGGCGGCAGCGTTTTCCAACTCGTCTTTTATCGAAAATCCCATTGTTTTCCTCTCATCGGCATTCTGATATGGTGGGCGCCGATTCAGCGCCACACAAAAGAGGGTAAAAATAACACACGAAATCGGATTGCGCAATTGATGCCACCCTGCCCGACATCCCAAAATCGCCTCGGCAAAGGCGTGCGCCGGGAGCTGTTCCTCTCCCTGGAACAGGTGACCCTGCGCCTTGGCAGCCGCCACCTGCTGGCCGACACCAACTGGGAAATATCCACCGGTGAGCAATGGGCCGTAGTGGGCCCCAACGGCGCCGGCAAAACGACCCTGGTCCGGGCTCTGGCCGGCCGGGTGCCGGTGGTGGCCGGACGTATTCGCCGGCACCGCCGCGAGGCGGCGCCCGAGGCCGTTGCCTATGTCGGCTTCGATGTGAACCGGCGCCTCATGGACCGGGAGGAGCGGCTGGCCGAGGCCTTCGAATTCAGCGGCGGCGCCATCGCCCGGACAACGGTTCGCCGGTTGCTTGCCCGTCAGGAAACCGACACGCCAGCGGCAGATACCATCTCACAATTTCGCCTCGCCCCGCTCCTGGACCTGGAGATCGTCGCACTCTCCGCAGGCGAAATGCAGCGGGTACTGCTGGCCCGGGCCGTATCGGCATCGCCCGGCCTACTGATTCTCGATGAACCCTTTGACGGCCTGGATGCATCGACACGGGATCAGATGATAGACGTTATCCAAGGGCTCATGGCGCAGGGGGTGCAAACCGTGGTGGTTGCCCACCGGGAAAAAGACCTGCCCGAGGGCATCACCCATATCCTTCGCATGGACGGCGGCCGGGTGCTGTCTGCAGGCCCCAGGGCAATCCTGACGGCTACCCCGCCAGGCGTCCCAACGGAAAGAGCCGAACCACCAAGGGTCGAATCAACCGATCCCAAAAAAACGGTACTGATAAAAATGGACGACGTTTCCGTTTCCTACGGCACGACGACCGTCATCAGCCGACTGAACTGGATGGTCCGCTGCGGGGAACACTGGGCCATCACCGGCCCCAACGGATGCGGCAAATCGACCCTGCTCGGCCTGATCACCACCGAGAACCTGCAAGGGTACGCCAACACCGTCGAACTTTTCGGCCGCCGCCGGGGGAGCGGAGAGAGCATCTGGGATATTCGTCAAAAGATCGGCCGGGTCTCTCCGGAACTCCAGATCCGCTACCGGTGCGGCATCAGCGCGCAAAAGGTGGTTCTGTCCGGCTTCTTCGACAGTCTCGGCCTCTACCGAAAAGCCGATGACCGCCAACTGGAAACGGCCCAGGGGTGGATCCGCAGCCTCGGCATCGAGCCCCTCTCCCATCGCCCCTTTGATCAACTTTCCCAAGGCGAACAGCGCCTGATGCTGCTGGCCCGGGCCATGGTCAAGGCACCCCGGCTGCTGATTCTCGACGAACCCTGTCAAGGCCTGGATCCGGACAACCGGCAGCGAATTCTCGATCTGGTCGATGCTGCCGTGGCCCGGGCGAATACGACGCTGATCTACGTCACCCACGATCCGGAAGAAAGGCTTGGCTGCATCACCGACATTCTGGCCTTTGAGAAAACAGCCGACGGGCGGTACCGGACGGTCCGACAAAAGCCTTAGCCCCATCTCCTTTTCAACCGCCCGGGTTGGTGGTAAGTATTCGGATGAAAAAATTGCGAACCCCAACGCCGGCACCATCGATAGTGCCCGTCCGCGAATCCTTCTTTAAGGGATAGAACCCATCGGCAAGGAGGCCCCATGACCGATCAAACAGAGCGCATTCTCGAACTGTTCCAACAAATCAACGCCATCCCCCGGTGCAGCAAGAACGAAGAAGCCGTGTGCCGGTGGATAGGCCGGTGGGCCCACGACCGGGACCTGGCCGTCCGGTCCGATGCGGCCGGCAACCTGGTCATCGAGGTGCCGGCCTCTCCCGGATTCGAATCGGCCCCGATCGTGGTTTTCCAGGGGCACGTGGACATGGTCTGTGAAAAGACGCCGGAGTCTGCCCACGACTTTTCCAAGGACCCCATCCGCCACGTGGTGGACGGTGACTGGCTTTGCGCCGACCAGACCAGCCTGGGGGCGGACAACGGTGTGGCCGTGGCCATGGGCATGGCCCTGGCCATGGACGACCAAACGCCCCACCCGCCCCTGGAACTGCTCTTCACCGTGGATGAAGAGACCGGCCTGACCGGCGCCCAGGCCCTGGCGCCAGGCTTTGTCAAGGGCCGGATTCTGCTCAATGTCGATTCAGAAGACGAAGGGGTCTTTACCGTGGGTTGCGCCGGTGGCCGGGATTCCCATCTCACCCTGCCCCTGGAGCGAGGCCCTCTGGGGCTCAAACTTCAGCGGTTTAAACTGGCCGCATGCGGCATGCACGGCGGCCATTCGGGCATCGACATCAACAAACACCGGGCCAGCGCCAACAAGATCCTGGCCCGGGGGTTGGACACCCTGTGGCACAACGGCCCGTTCCAGCTGGTGCGCCTGGCCGGCGGTACCACCCACAACGCCATTGCCCGGGAGGCCGAAGCGGTTCTGGTAATGGACCCGGCGCGAATGGACGAAGCCGTGTCAGCCGTATTGGCGCTGGAGCAGGCGCTTCGGTTTGAATACCGTCAAACCGAACCGAACCTGTCCCTGCTCCTGTCACCGACCGATGGCGACGGCCCCGGAGAAGCGGTCACCGAATCCGGCACCCGGACGGTAATCGATCTGCTCCTGGCCCTGCCCCACGGCGTGTCGGCCATGTCGGCGGACATCCCCGGCCTGGTGGAGACCTCAGCCAACCTGGCCGTGGTGGACGATTCCAAAGGGCCGCTGAAAATCCTGCACAGCAAACGCAGCGCGGTCATGTCCAGGCTCGCCGCCATTACCGCCGACATGAACGCCATGGCCCGAATGGCCGGCGCATCCGTGGAAACCGGCACTGAGTACCCGGCATGGGAACCGGACATGGCCTCATCGCTGCTCGATCGCTGCAAGACCGTCTACCAAAAGCGTTTCGCCGCGGAAGCAACGGTGGAAATCATCCACGCTGGGCTGGAATGCGCCATCATCGGGTCCAAATATTCCGGCATGGACATGATCTCCTTCGGCCCCACCATGGAGAACCCCCATTCACCCATGGAACGGCTCTACCTGCCGTCCATCTCCCGGGTCTGGGATTTTATCGCAGCCCTGATGGAATCATACCGGCCCCAGCCCCAACAGGAGGGTCCATGAATTGAAAAGCCCATGGGCCGGCAAGCGGACCGAATCCTATGTTCCGCTGCTTTTCGTCTGCTGCACGGTGACCTTCGGGTGCTACTTTGCCGCCTTCATGCGTCTCCCCGTGGTTCCGCTCTACGCTCGGACCTTCGGCACCAGCACGAGCCAGATCGGCGTTTTCAACTCAGCATTCTACCTCATGGCGGGCCTGCTCTCCTTTCCCATGGGCATGGTGTCCGACCGGATAGGGAGCAAGTCGGTGGCCGCGGCAGGCCTGATCATCCTTTCTGCGGCCTCTTTTCTCCTGGTTTTTTGTGACACGTTCGCCCTGGTGACACTGGTATATCTCGTTTTCGGTATCGGCATCGCCGCATTCGGACCCACCATGATGGCCTTTGTGGCAGAGATTTCGCCGCCCACCCACCTGGGGCGTTCCTACGGCTGGTACACCACCGCCATCTTCTGCGGCATGAGCTTTGGGCCGGCCACCGGCGGATTCATCGCCCAGAGGTTCGATTTCGTTCCGGTTTTTGTAACCGCCGGAGCAGGACTCCTCGCCGTCTTCTTGATGCTGATTTTTCTACTGCCGAAAAGAGCCCGATCCGAAGCGGCTGCAGCTAACCATACCGGCCGCCGGGCCTCCCTGGCCGGCCTTTTCCGCAACCGCCCCCTGGTCGCCTGCTGGCTGGTGACCCTGGGCGCCTGTTTCGGCCTGGGCATGTTCCTCAGTTTCATCCCCCTCCACGCCCAGAACCAGGGCCTGAACGCAGCACAGATCGGCATGGTCTTCTTTGCCCAGGGGATCGTCAACGGCCTCTCCCGCATCCCCTTTGGCCAGCTCAGCGATCACGTGTCCAATCGCAGCCGGCTGGTCACTGGCGGTGTTGTTGTCATGGCCCTGTCCATGGCAGGCCTCGGCGCATCGCAAAACGCGGCAACATTCATGGCCTCGGCCGCGCTCATGGGCGTCGGCATGGGGCTGGCCTTTACCTCCATCGGCGCCCTCATCGCGGAATCGGTGCCGGCCGGGCTTCGGGGGATGGCCATGGGCGGGTACAACACCTGCATTTACCTGGGCATGATGATCAGCTCGGCCTTCATGGGACCGGTAAACCAGGCCATGGGCTTTAAAATGGGTTTTGTTCTCACCGCCCTGGTCATCGCCCTGTTTGCCGGCCTCTTCTTTTTTATCTTCCGATCCGCCGAAAGTGCTTCAGCATCCCGCTGACCTGCATCTCCTTTCGAAAATGGGCCAGAAAAGTCCTCTCGCTCAGGGTCGGCACCTTGTCCTGGAGCTGAACCAGGGAGATCTTGTTGATGACGGCCGTTTTACCGGTGCGGATGGGAACCATTTCCCCGGTGGAGATCTCCTTCCAGGCCATATGGGAGGCGATGACGCCCAAGCCCAGATGATGCCGGATTCCGGCAATGACCGCCTGAATGCTGTCAACGGTCATTACGATGTTCAGCCGTGAGGGCGCCCGCCCGAAGTGATGACGGAACCAGTTCTTCACCACCACGGCATGATGCTGATATTCAATAAACGCCAGACCGGACAGGTGCTCGAATGCATGGTTTTTTTTGACGGCAGAAAAGTAGTACTCCTTTGAGCAGGCAAGAATCACCTCCTCCTCGATGACCGGTTCGATACCAAAGGGGGTAAACATATCCGAAACCTGCCCCCCCACCGGAAACATGTCCACAAAAGCCAAATCCAGATCGCCGTCGCTGACCATGGACAGCAGGGTGGCCGGATCCCCCAGCTTCAGAAAGAAAACCACATCGGGGTAAACAGTTCGAAAGGATGCGAAGATCCCCGGAAAATAAAGCCGGCCGAACTCCGGCGGGGCGCCAACCCGGATCGGTCCCGACGGGGTCTGCTGGGCCTGGCGAATATCGCCGATCCCCGATGCCAGCCCCTCCATGAAGGGCGCGATCAGGGCAAAGAGCCTCTCACCGGCCATGGTCGGGACCAGTCGTTTATGAAGCCGCGTAAAGAGCTTTGTCTTGATTTCCCCTTCCAGCTTCCGCAGGTTCTGGCTGACGGCGGATTGGGTGATATGGAGTTCGCCGGCAGCGGCCACGATGCTTTTTAGCGAATAGATGAGGTAAAATACCCGGAGGCGGTTGAGATCCGGCAGCATTAGCAGTCCTTGGGCTAAAGATTAGATGGTTTAATTTTACTGATTAACCGGATCGGCCTATAAAATCAATACGCAGCAGGAATCCATGCCCTCAGGGCATGGTCAGAGTCAGTGGGCTATGCCGAGACACCTATGTTGCCAGTGACTAAAGTGAACTAAAGCTTGGTCCTGTTGGCCAGGATTCTTTACTGGTGTTGTTGAATCCGGTCTGTCCGGGAAACAGAAAAACCCATCTGCCGTAAGACCACGGAGGCTCCAGAATGAATCAAACCGCCGCCCAATCGATAATTGGAAGAGAGACCCGAACCTCCCGTTTCCCCAGGCCATATGGCACCGACACCCTGAAAAACAATCCGCCAAAATCCAGACGGATCACAGGTGCCGTACCTTTGGCCTCCGTAGGGCAGGCCGTCCGTTTCTTCCTGACTCCGGAAGACACCACCGCCGCCCTGGGGAAAAAAAGACACACCGTCTCAACGGAAGACCGATTTCCATGGCTGGGTCGTCTCAAGGCGCTGTTCTGGATCGCGGCTGCAATCGGCCTGTCCCTGGGGATTTCTTTTCCCTGAGTATATTTCCAGAGTATGGTATAGAAAAGTTTCTAAAATGGCTTTTCACCGGACAGATCGAAATTGTTCTTCATAAATGGATGATGCCAACAGAGTAAATACGACCATTTTGGATCATCGCCGCCGCGTCCTGCGGGCCATGATCTACATGGACAAACACCTGGACCGGCGCTGCCGTCTGGAACATGTGGCCGACGTCGCTTGCCTCTCCCCGTTTCACTTCCATCGACTTTTTACCCGATATACCGGAGAGACCCCGAACCGGCATTTTCTTCGCCGACGGCTGGAGCGCGCCGCAAGGCGGCTTTCAGAGGCCTCGGACCGCGTCATCGACATCGCCCTGGAGGCCGGGTACGAAAGTCATCACGCCTTCTCCAAAGCGTTCCGGCAATGGGCGGGCATCTCCCCGTCGCGTTTTCGCGATAGCAACAGGCATCTGTCCGGATTCAACGCCTTTTTACCCGCCGCGGCCAAACGGTCCCAAAACGGTCCCGGTCATCGGCCCTGGGTCGGCCGCATCGACCCGCTACCGCTGGCCTACGTGGAAAGGCGCGGGTTCTCCAACGGCTCCCTGGTCGAAGCCGGCATGACCGCCGGTCTGGAGGTAGCCGCAATCCTTGACCGCATGGGCCTTTCCCACCGGGTTCGCGGTTGGGTGAGCACCTTTCCCCAACGCCCCACCGGGTGCATGGATGTGGACGCCCGCATTCAAAGCGGAGCCATCGTTACCCCTCCCACGGACATGGCCCCGCCGTTAAAATGGGCCACCGTCGGCGGCGGCCGTTGGATCGTGTTCTGCCACCGGGGTCCCTATGAATTTTTATTCCAGACCTGGAACGCCGCCTACTTCAACTGGCTCCCGGTTCTCGGCCTCCGCCCGAGAAACACGCCCCCCTTTGAATGGTACGCCGATGGCTTAACCAACACCGCTCCGGAAAAACGGCGGACCTTCATTCACATCCCCATCGTCTGAACCTCAAAATCGCAACATGGGACACCTTTTTGCCGATCGATTCTGGTAAAGGCGGATAAGTGGGATTATCGATTTCCCTTATCAGGATTGACCCGTATGTTCTCCGAACGCCCCATGCTCAAAGCAAAGAAGTCTGCCATATCTTAGCTTAAAAAAGCTGAAGCGAAGCGACTCCTCAACTCTTGTCCGCCTTTTTTGGCGGATTAGGCATTTCACACTTCTTGTCCGCCTCTGGCGGATTAGCGCATTTTAGACACTTGCCGCCAATCTTATCGGCATAGTCAATTGACTCTGACCACGCCCAAAGGACGTGGATTCCTACTTCGAATTGCAACCCTAACAAAGAGGTTCCCCATGACTTCACCTGGAAAACCATCGGAAACCGCCGGCGTGACCGCTTATTTGCGCGCCTTTGCCCACGAGGAACTCTACGGCGGCAAACAAACCGGCGACTGGCTCGCCCGCCATTTCCTCCCCCCCCCGAATGGGCCGCGTCTATTCTAACGCCTGAGGCCCGCGCCCACATCCGGAAAAACGTCATGGTCCCCGGCATGTACCCCTATATCACCGCGCGCACCGCCCACTTCGATGGACTCTTCCAAGAGGCGCTGTCCGAGGGCTTTGGCCAGATCGTCATTCTGGGTGCCGGTTACGATACCCGGGCCCTGCGCTTCGAATCAGGTAAGGTCCGGACCACGGTCTTTGAACTCGATGCGCCAGCCACCCGGCAGTACAAGCGCCAGTGCCTGGCAAAGGCCGGCATGGATGCGCCCGACGGGGTGCGGTCCGCGTCGGTGGATTTGAAGGAAACCGATTGGCCGTCAACGCTGGAAACCCTCGGCCACCGACCTTCCGAGCCCACGGTCTTTTTCATGGAGGGGCTGCTGATGTACCTGGACGCCGACACCATCGACGGGATCCTGGCATCGATTCGCCAATCGGCGGCAGCGGGCAGTCGGATCGTCTTCGACGCTACGGCCCGGTCCGTGGTGGATGGCACCGGCGATCAATACGGTGCAAAGGGGGTCATGGCCCGGGCATCGGACCATGGCGAAACCTTTTTGTCCGGCATCGAACCGGAAGAAATGCCGGAATTTCTCCGTGCAAAAGGGTTTACCGTCAGGACCCATCTTCTTTCCGAAGACCTGGAAAAGCGGTTTCTCGGCGACTTCGACCCGTCGCTCATCGGCCCCATCAGCGGGTGTTTTACCAACGTCGTGGCCGAGGTCAGTTAAAGAACCCGGGGCCACTGGAAAACAGCCGCCGGTGGGTCAGCGATGCCCTCTCTCAAACCGGCGCAGCAGTCTGCCATCGATGACAATGAGGCCGGAAAAAATCAACACCATGCCGCCGAGGGCATTCCACCCGAGTCGCTCGCCCAGCACCAGCACGCCAAGCAAAATCGCGCTGACCGGGATGAGAAAGGTCACCAGTAAAATATTGGTCGCCCCGGCCGTGGACAGGACCCGAAAGTAGATAATGTACGCCAGGGAGGTGCTGACCACAGCCAGTCCCATCAGGGCCGCCCAGGTCGGCATGCCTGGCGACAGATGCCAGGGCTGCTCGATAATCAGGGCCAGGGGGCAAATCATCACCGCCGATCCGGTCAGCATGCCGGCGGCGACCACCACCGGTGAAAGCGACTTGAACCGGCGCCCGTAGATAGCGGCACAGGCGTAGGAAAAGGCGGCACCCAGCACCGCGACCTGGCCCATGCCCCGCAGGCCAAACCCGCTCAGGGCCTCGAACCCGATCAGCAGGGAAACCCCGATCCAGCCCAGCAATATGCCGACCATCCGATTGGCCGTGAGGCGTTCCTCCCCGGTCAGAAAATGTGCCAGGACCACGCTAAATATCGGTGTGGTGGCATTGAGAATCGACGCCAGGCTGCTCTCAATGTGGGTCTGCCCCCAGACGATGAGGCTGAACGGGATGAGGTTGTTCAGCACCCCCATGATAAAAAAGGCGCCCCAGAGGCGCGGGTCGGTCGGCATCCTGGCGCCGGACAAACGGACGTAGGCCAATAGCACCAGGGCGGCCAGGACGACCCGGCACATAACGATGGTCAGGGGCGTCATCTCTTTTACGGCAACGGCGATAAAGAAAAACGATCCGCCCCAGATGATCGAAAGAATAACAATCAGCCCCCACTCAAGCAACCCCATGGTGGCGTTGATCGACACGGTTGGCGCAACCGATGGGTGCGCGGAACGACCCGTTTCACCCGATCTTCCTGTTTTCATCCTTTAACCCCCAGCAACCCTTCACATGAATAGAAATTCTTTTCTGCAACCTTGATGAACCCGTAAATAGTCCAAATACTTTTTTACTAATGTATCAACCGTGGCGGCATCGGTCGGAAAGCCAATCTGACGAGTGACAGATAGCCTGTTTTGCCAGGACTGGCGACCCGATTCTTGCGTTTGGAAAAGGTTTGCAGGTTTTCAAGTTCAACGGCGTCATGTAGACAGGGCAGGCCAATCACCAACCTGACCGGAGAGGCGTCCATGTAACCCAAAGACGAGTTGGGAATTTTGAATTTGGGTCGCCACGCCAACTGATTGCAATGTTATGATATTCTATGCTAAATATGATAGGTTCAGGTATTTGCTTGGCTTTGATACTTACGAGCACGTTTAAGACAGCCATAAAAACAGGAAAAGTGAATAATGATAAGTTTCAACATGAGAAATGTAAACATAGTTGAATTTAAAGTCGTTGGTGAGTTTACATTCAAAGAATTCCGTGATGCAATGATTCGATTTTTTAATTCACCCGAGTATAAAGATGAATTAGACTATATATGGGATTTCAGAGAATCAACAGGTAATGCTTTTACACCCGATAAAATCTATTCAGTGGCTATATACGTGGAAAACATTTCTAAAAAAAGAAAAGGAAAGAGGAAAACAGCAATAATTATAAGAACTGATTTGGGGTTTGATTTGGCGAAGAAGTTTCAGTCATACGCAGTTGTGAAAACCACTACAGTGAAAACATTTAAATCCATTGAACCCGCAGAAGAATGGATAGTTCAGGAAGATGAATAACCCGTAAACAACCCGGAACCCCCCGCAAACCCGCGCCGTTACTGACTCGGCGGCGGGTTCAACTCCCGCCGCCTCCACCATTTTTATCCTTTGTTTTCAACAACTTGTAAATCTGCCTCATCCTGCACT
>JAEINQ010000012.1 GCA_016342285.1 Desulfobacterales bacterium | reverse complement strand
GGTGGGATTAAATGACTTCAGTTCTGGTGGGAATATTCTGATTGGCACAGGTGGGGGCGCTATCGTTAGCGCTCAAGTTCAGTCGGTGCCGCTACGGATCGCGATGCTGATGAACTAATCGAATTCGTTGAGAGCCTGAAAGAAGAAGTCGTGGCGCATTTGGAAAAGAAATATCATGAACTTATTGGCATGAGATAGCAATGGAGCACGAAGGTGATTGTTCGTTTATGCTGTCGTTTTTTCGATAGATAACCGTAATACAGAAACGGTGCCCAGCCGCTGCACAGTACAATTTTGACAGAAGCTGCCTGCCAAGATAGTTGGCGCATAAAGCTTTGGACACGTCCATGGCACCAACCATTTTCCGGGTGCCGGATACCGGCACAAGGGCCGTTCATATTGAGTTTTCAAAGAACAGAGCCTTAAACCTCATGGGTGACTGGTGCGGATCGATAAAATTGCTCCGCAACCGATGCAAACGAAAAGTTCGGGTGCGAGACGGAAACGCTCAGCCAGTCGGGGAGTGGGTCGTCAAGCAAAAATGTATGAAAATTCTGCATGGGAGAGGTGTTTTAGACTTGACGAGTCCTTTAATGGGAGACCCCTTTGTTTCTTAAGGCTGGAAGCCAGCAGGAAAATTAGAACTATGACGATCTGTGCTTTGAGTTCCATGGCATGGCTCAATAGTTAATATTTAAGATCCGACCCTTTGTTTTCAAACGGCCGTCTTTGCGTTGCATTGCCGCCATTTAGCGCTCACTTCCTTAATCATGTCAAATAATTTTCCCAAGTGAATTTTTCAGTTCAAGCATTTTATGCCATTTCCCTTGAAATTAGTAAAAGCTTTTTTTCTTTCATTTCGAGACGTTATAAGACTTTGTGAAATTTCTTGATTTTACGGAAATTGATTTTCATTTAAATAGCTCTTGTATCATATTCCAGATTAAGGTAAGCATTCGATACATTTCAATCCACTATGTCAGGTACTACGACTGATAACTTTCAGACGGCTTAAGGAAAATGCGGTGGGCGAAAGAATACTTTTGGTTGAACCGGGCTACAAAACGAAATTTCCCCCGATGGGGTTGATGAAAATTTCAGCTTACCACAAAAATTTAGGCCACGAAGTAACGTTCGTCAAAGGGATTAATGAACCCGCTCGTTTCTCATACTGGGATAAAATCTATATTTCAACCCTTTTTACTTTCAACTGGAAAGAGACAATAGATACAATCTGGTATTATTTTAGGTCGTTAAAGGAGGATTCCAGTAGAATAGCAGTCGGAGGGATTCTGGCAACACTTCTCAAAGATGACCTGATGAACACATTCGGGTTTCCCCCTATTCCGGGGGTGCTTGATAAGCCAGGGATGTTGGGGTTTGACGACAAACTAATCGTCGACGAGATGATTCCTGATTATACGCTTTTCGACGAAACACCTTATGAATACACATTAATTGACGATTGCTATTTTGGCTATTCTACTCGTGGTTGTGTCAATAGTTGCGAATTTTGTGGCGTCCCAATACTTGAGCCTGAGTTCATTGAGTATCGAGGTCTCAAACCTTATGTAAATCAAATCAAGGAACTATATGGGGAGAAACACAATCTTGTTCTTTTCGACAATAATGTTCTCGCCTCAAAGAAGTTTAAAGCCATAATTAATGACATAATAGATTTGGGATTCGGTGTTGGAGCTAAATTAGACAAGAGGAAAAGGCATGTTGATTTTAATCAAGGCATAGATGCTCGCTTAATGACCAAAGAGAAGGTGAGGCTTCTAAGCAAAATAGCAATCCATCCTCTCAGAATCGCATTTGACCACATAAAGTTTGAAAAACTATATCGAAAAAAAGTCCTTTTAGCTGCTGGCTTTGAAATTAGAAATTTATCTAACTATATTTTATATAATTTTGATGACACTCCTGAGGACCTATGGAAAAGACTTGAAATAAATATAACACTAAACGAGGAGAATGATTTAAAGATCTATTCCTTTCCAATGAAATATATTCCTCTGACTGCCAAAGACAGATCATACATTAACGAACCAAATTGGAATTGGCAATTCATTAGAGGTGTCCAACGAATTCTTAATGTTCTAAAAGGCACGGTAATGACTAGTCGAGATTTTTTCTATAGAGCTTTTGGAGAGAGTACAGAAGAATTTATAAAAATATTACATATGCCAGAAGAACTTATGATGAGTAGAGGAAAAGTTCCTGGCGCCAATGAGATCGACTGGAATGAAAAGTTTACTTCATTAACAAAAAATGAAAAAAAGAAGTTGTTGCAAATATTGTGCAAATATCGTGACAGGAAATCCTTGAATGCTGCGATTTCCAAAACAAAGAGCCTAAAGCTAAAAAATATCCTTGAATATTACAGAAAGCACGAAGTTGAGGATAAGAATTTCAAATTGTTTGAATAAAGGGTTTTTACTATGAGAAAACCGTTCAAAGCTGGGATGTATTTGTTAGAGACTCTGACCTCAGGTATGTACAACGATCCTCTAACTATTTACAGGGAATACGTCCAAAATGCTGTGGATTCAATAGATATCATGGCGCAAGAACGAAAATGGTATCGCCCGAAAATTCAAATTACAATTGACCCATTTACAAAGAAAATTGGGATATTCGATAACGGCGCGGGTATCAACTCTAAAATTGCCCCTTCTGTCTTAGGCAGTATTGGCAGCAGTGATAAAGCCGGCCATGACCTAAGAGGGTTTCGAGGTATCGGCAGATTGGGAGGTGTGGCTTTCTGCGAGAAAGCAATTTTCAGAACCAAATCATACGGCGAAGAAATAGAAACCGTTCAAGAGTGGGATTGCAAAAAACTTAGGAAATACCTTTCTGAAAACAGCACTGTTGATTATTCATTAGGACAGCTATTCTCAAAAACAACTAAATTGTATCAGAGAAACGGCCAAAATCCCAAAGATAGCTTTTTTCATGTTGAATTGCTTGGTGTCAAAAGTTTCAAAAACTACATATTCAATATTCGACAAGTAATAAATTATCTTGAAAGGGTTGGACCGGTTCCTTTCTCCAAAGAAGATTTCTCGTTTGGCAGCCAAATTGATTCATTCCTTGAGTCTAAAATACCTCAATATTCATCTTACCCAATTTTTGTTAACGATATTCCGGTCTATAAGCCATATAGAGACTTAGTTAGAACGGCAAAAAAGTCAGGAAACCTCATTGAAGAAATCGAGTTTATATCACTTAAAGTAAGAGACCAGGTAGTAGCTCACGGTTGGGTTGGCAAACGTGCTAACCTGTTAGGCAGTATTGCTAAAGGCGACAGGGTTTCAGGCATTAAGGTTCGAGTGGGCAATATCTTGATTGGAGATGATCATCTTCTTGATGGATGTTTTCGAGAAAATCGTTTTAACGGTTATGTAATTGGTGAACTACATGTTCATAGTCCAGACCTTGTCCCCAATAGTAGAAGAGATGATTTTGTTGACAATGATATCAAGACTCTTTTCTATAATTCTGTTGAACGAGATATAGGCGTTCCCATCTCAAAAGAGATTCGAACATCTTCAAAACAATATTCGCAAAATCGAAGCAACAATCTAAAGCCGAACAACGCCAAAACAGAACAAGCCAAAGAAATAAACAATAAAATGAATTTCTTTGGCAAAACCATTAATCCCAAAGAGTTATCTAAGGAAGAGCTAATTAGTTTACTGAATAGACTTTCGGATAGCTGCAACAGTTGTCCAAAATATAACAATGTTTGTTCTTCACTAAAACAAGAGTTGGGGAAATGAAACCAAAGCCTTTCAAAATTGGATTCATCAAAAGAAACCACTGGTTGAATTCAAATTGAAAGCCTTCCATTCAGACTTTGTTGAAACTATTTCAATAGCTTCAGTTTGACAGAATCCAGCTTCAAGTCCTCGGGCAGCAGGGGCATTCCCTCTTTGCTGCCGGTTCTGTTTCCGAAATCGAACCACTCTTTGATCTGCTGGTGGTAGTCTCGGTTAACGGCATAGAGCGATACGATGAAATCCTGGTTCGGGCCGCGCTCGTCGATCTTGGCTGTGAAGCGATCGGTTACCTTGAAAATCTGGCGTTTGGGCCAGCATAGCTTCACTCCCGGCCGGCACGTCCACGGTAAGCCAGACATAATTGCGGTCGTGGGTCAAAAAGTTGGTCACACCCTGGATTTCAAGAATATTGGAAACGCAGGTGCCTTCGGCCGGCAGCAGGATCCGCCCGCTGGGCGCTATAAAAGAGAGAAAGGAAAAATAGGCAACGGCTATCACTCCACCGAACAGGAGAAAGCCAAAAAGCAAATTCTAATCGGATAGCGACCGCGTCTTTTCCGGCCCCGCTTCATTCAGTAGGTCATAGACTTCTTTGTCGATGTTGTTGGGTGTCATTTGCATCTTTCAAAAAGTGATCCCTTTGTTTTCTTTTACCCGACAGTATGATCTTGTACCAGAATTGTCATACTCAATCATTCCAACGTCTTCAAGGCGTCTTGCGGCAATTCCAAAAAGCCAACCCCTTGCGCTCTTATCTTTATTTTGAGGATACTCCGGGACCTTAAGGCCAAGGTCATCTTTTATTCTTACCGTAGATATCCATCCATCTTTTTCACTATCAGAATTTTCGGAAATATATCCAAATACTTCTTGTGAAATTGCGTCTATGTAATATTTTATCCGCTCATTCCTGGTCATTTTTTACTCCTTCGGGATAGATATCTTATTTTGCTATTACCGTGCTCAGCGTCTTTGAAACAGCATTATAAAAGCGCTGGTCAGGGTGATCGACGCAGTAGAAAAAGACTTTTCTCATGAAATTGTCGGCTCTGGCGTCCATGCTGCCGAGCACGTTGCCGCCATTGGGCAGGCTATCGTTCATGCCGGAAAGGTAGCCGTAGGCCCACCATGTGAAATGGTGTAGATGCAGCCCTTTTCCTTTTCGGCTTCCATGTATTGAATCTCCCCACAACCAAAAGCCGGGAAGCTTCCCAGTGAGGAATTCTGCCCAATTTCATATTCGCAGCCCTTACCCAACGAAAGACTGTTGGGGGCTCGGTCGCTGTTGCTGGTCCCAGCACAGGTGGCATCGAAAACATAGATGGTTTTGGGCGGCCCCCAGTCTTCATCCTTGCCCGGACGGCTTCCGGCATCGCCAGCGTTAAGGCTGGAAGACAGCAGAAACATTAGCGCTATGATGGTTGGTGCTTTGAGTGTTATAGTATGGCTCAATAGTTTATTTTTAAGATCCGCCCCCTGTGTTATGGCAATAGAAGAAGTCTCATAATGTGAAATTAAAAATAATTCTACAATCGATTTCTGCTATTCAAAAATAGAGATTGAATTAAGCCATAAGTTACTATCCTGTTTCTCAAAGGGAGTTAGCCTTGCGCTATATATTGGGTATAATTGTCCATTGTGATGGTAAATTTCGACCTCTTCAATATCGTAAAATTCTTTACATTTCATGCATTTCACTTTCAAATTATCTATATTAAAAACAAAATTTATATCTGTTGGAATAATTTTGACCTTGAGAATATCTCTTAAGTATTTCGTAATTCTATGCCTAACTGCATCTAATTCTTCGCCGAATTCCGATAGCAACACTATTTCTGGCTTCCAATAATAAGTTCCGGCTGCACATCCAATTAAACCCAAATGATGCTCATACAAATTCCCCATTTGTTCGTTTTCAATTAGCGTTTTACTTATATCGTAATCCATTTCCATTTCTTTAATTGAACCAATATGTGCTACAAGTATATCAACTTTTTCTAAGTCAAATAGGCGACCTTCTTCAGAATTTTTTGTTTCGTTTTCGGTGGACCAGCCTGAGTCACACGTAAACTTGATAACCCGCTTTTCATTATCAACATTTGTGATTCTAAATATAAATCCAAGAGCATAATCGCAAGTGATCATTTCATGATGTTTGGCCTGTGTTGTAAAAACCTCTATGGTGTCGGAAAGTTTTATTAACTGGTGTTTATTCAAGAGAGTGATGTAGTCTAAATAATCCTTTGACTTTTTCGTTGAAAGATCAAAATAACCTGAAAATTTTTTGAACCCACCTAAATTTATATATAATTTTATTTTGTGGGAGATCGTCGCAGATTTATTTCTTTTAAAAAGCAGTGAGAATATACTTTCTAACTCCACCGTATGGTCATTATGGGCATGAGATATAAATATGTGGTCAATATCATCGAGCTTGTAGCCTGCACTCAAAAAATTATCTAAAAAATTATATCCAGGGTCAATTACTATTCCTATGTCGCCAATCCTTAAAAAATATCCTCCGCCTTTATTTGAATACTGTTCTGAGCCTGATGGAAGGGCTGGTGTATATGAATTGAATTTTCTTAAAATAACCAATCGATTTACAGGTTCAAGGACCGGAGTTTTCCCGGACTGAATAAATGTTTCAAGTTGAAGTTTTTTTTCTTTTATATAGTCAAGTTTTTCTTTAAACTCATCATCATCTTTAACTCTATTAATAAACTCAGCGATTCCTTCATCAATACCAAATTTCTTTGTCGGTGCAATTTTTCGATTACCCATTAGCATTAATCCTCAAATATAAATTGATGCATCTTATTATAAAAGAGAGTGACCCCTTTCTCGCCAACATAATTAAAAGTCTCATTTGCTGAAAAAATCGATTTGTCAATTAAAAAAAGAAATTCGCTAATTTTATCAGATGAAAATTCTTCTTCGTCATCTAAGCAAGAATCCAAAACTGTTGTCAACAGCTTAAATAGGGCTCTTGTTCCAACTGATTTAGACAATATTCTTCCTTCGCCCCAAAACATCTCAAAGACTTCCGAAACTGCTGTAAAGAAGTGCCAAATCACATCGTATAAAATATCTTCTTCAATATCAAATCCATGCTTAATAAGTGTTTTTTCTAATTTATATTTTTCGATAGCTGTGATTATACTTGCTTGGGATATTGTCCCTTTACCAGATCCTAACATTTTAACCATTGAATAGAATGGGGAGGATATATCTTCATTCAATTTTTTTACCACTTTATGATGTACAAAATATTCTGGAAATATTTTTTCAGATATACCTAACAGATCAAAAACAATCGATTTGTTAACTCGCACTTGATTATAATTTATTTTAACAAACAATTCTGCTACTTCTGCCAGTGACAAATCAACATAAGCTGAAACAATCAGAGGAAAATCAACTTTTGATGTAAAACTAAAAGCTCTTAAACGATGCTGCCCATCTATGATAAAGGCAATTTTTTCTTTCAACTCTTCTACATTCGGATTCGCACTTTTTGATATTTCAAACAGCCTATTTAAGTTCAATTTATTTTTCCCAAATATATCACTTAGACTGCTTTTGTTTTTACTTAGTTCAAGATTTACAATAATGTTATTTGGCAATGACGAATCTTCCAAATCTATATAATTTGCGATATTTTTACTTCTTATTGGTTTGAAATCTCTTTGGATGCCTTCTTCTCTGTCAAATTCTCTTGGATTAAAATAAGAAATCTTTATGAGATCTGAGGCTTTCATGCTGAAAACCAAGATCTTTTTATCATTTTGCCTTACTTTTATTGCTGGAATATACTCATCCATCATTCTCTCCAAAAATTTATGCTATACTATTTTCGTTAAATATTCATTCTTCTTGTTCACGGCCTCGCCGGTTTTGATGAAGTGTTCATAGAGCAAGGCCATCCGGGTCTTTCTGTCCCTAATCACGCATCGACCTGGCCAATATTTTCTTGGCCTTGCTTAATTCTTTTTTGATCCTTGACGCATGCGCTTCCAAATCATCTACGACCCGTATGGCT
This sequence comes from Desulfobacterales bacterium, assembly GCA_016342285.1. Lineage (GTDB taxonomy): Bacteria > Desulfobacterota > Desulfobacteria > Desulfobacterales > JAEINQ01 > JAEINQ01. Next base: position 99,849 of record JAEINQ010000012.1, on the reverse strand, counting down.
TCTTCCAAATCTGATCCCGGCAGCCATGACGCGACCCCTGCCACATCGGCAACGTTTTCGCTGACGATCCCCTTTTCAATGCCTTTGAGAATATTAACTCTATGTTTGCAGTGCAAGCCATGTTCGCCGGCAGGACAGGTACAATAAGCTTTCAGGTTACTGCCTTCTTTTTCGAAAGTGACACGGTAAGGTTCAGCGGCAGATCCTTTTACTAAAAATACTCGCCTCATTGCTCCCTCCTATGCCACCAGTTTCAAGTAACTAACCACGGTCTTCTGGTTCACGGGCTCGCCGGTTTTGATGAAGCGCTCATAGAGCAATGAAATCAGCCGGGCCTTTTTGTCAGGGGCCAGGGCCTTTTTTTGACCCTTCAACCTAAACTGAGCGTTTTAAATTTCGGAATAAAGTATAAGCAACCGATATTAAAAAATAAAAATCCTATTTTGTCTTTCGAAATTTAAAACCCTCCGGGATTGCCGATCTTACCGCATCTACTGCGTCAGATGCCTTCCCGCATAAAGGACTATAGCGGAAAAACATCTTCCTTGTATCTGCGACAACCTCGACAATCGCTCAACTTAGGTTCAAGTATTTTTCCACGCCCTTGATCACGCCGGTGAGCACCTTCAGGTCGATATCCTCAAAAAGCCTCTCTCCGTCTTGTGCAACCCTACAGACTGTCTGCCCTCTCCGGTATGGAACCGATTTATTACTCCATTGAATCCCATCCCGACGGAACCCTTGGCCTTACCGTTTTCGGCAAAGGCGAAGCACGATCCGTTGAACTGTCCATGCCTATGGGCGAACAACTGGCCGAATGCCTGCAAGCGCACATTATGTCCCGACGAACCAAAACAAGGACCGGAAAATCGCCATGAACCCTCTTGAAAGAAAAATCGCACTCACGCATGAAAATGGCCAATCACCCTGCCTGTATCAGCGCCCCTGTCACAACAGCTTAACAGGTTAACCAAGTACTTAATATTTTCTAAGAAGTCAAACAGTTTAACCAATTTCTAAAACCGCCGAAACCGCCGCCATGTCCATGATGTCCATGATGTCAGCCATGTCCGCCTTGTCCCTGTCTCCCCATTTACACCATGCCGCGAAAAGTAACCGGGAATTGACATCGGACCATTTTTGGTTTAAATTTGGTCATGTTCTCAAACGGTACCCCATGAAGATCGCTTTCCGGCAAGCCCGCCAATTCACCGCTCCTGATATTCGGCAATTGCCAGGACAATTTACCGGCGAGGAGTTAAAACCAATGAAGCTTTCCAGCCAGATCAAACCGATCAGTTACCTAAAGGCCCACGCCGCCGAAATCGTGCGAACCCTGGGCGAGAGCCAGGAACCCCTGATCATCACCCAGAACGGTGAAGCCAAGGTCGTGGTGCAGGACATTCAAAGCTACGAGCAGACCCAGGAAACCATGGCCCTGTTGAAGATTCTGGCCCTTGGCAGTCGCCAGATCGAAGCAGGAAAAGTGGAGCCGGCCGCTGCCGTCATCGAACGCTTGCGGAAACGACAAAGGCCGACCGATGCCGTTTGAGGTGTTCTTGACGGAAGCGGCGGCACGTGATTTCGACGAACTCATCACCTATATCGCCCAAAGAGACTCTCGGGACCGGGCCGATCATGTGCTGGATAAAATAGAAACGGTTTTTTCCACCCTGGCCGAATTTCCCGAACGCGGTGCCATCCCGAAGGAATTACGGGCACTGGGCATTCTGGACTACCGGGAAATCTTCTTCAAACCCTACCGAATCGTCTACAGGATTATGGCCAAGTCCGTCTATGTGCTGATGATCGCCGACGGCCGCCGCGATATGCAGCGCCTTCTCCAACGTCGGCTTCTCGAAGACTGAGAATCAAAAGAGTAAGCCTGCGCCCGTGGATACCGTTTTGATGAAATTGGAAATCGCGTAGACGGCTCCGGCGCGGGCGGTCCATTTGACGGTAGCGCCGCTGTAAAGGGCGATCGATTGCGCTTTTTCGATATCAGCGAGGGTCTTATCGGCCTTTTTTACGAATATGATCTCTTTTTCGATGTCCTTGTTGCCGCCTCGTATCTCTTTTAGCGCCTTATTGACGACCTTTTCGATTTCTTTCAGCATTTTTTTCTGTTTGTCGGAAACGTATTTGAGCGGTATCTTGCTCCCTTCATCCAGCGCTTCGTTTAGTTTTCCGACCACTTTATCGCACTGCTTTTCGGCTTCGGCGATTTTGGCTGTGAGCTTTTTCACATTGGCCCGCGCGCTGGTCAGGCTTTTGCTGAACAGTTTTGTCAAAGGAGAGGTCTCGGCCAGTATCTCTTGCCGTAATAAATGTTTCCGGCCGGCTACCAACCGCTTGGCTCATGGCCTCGATTTTCGCGATCGTGTCAAATCATCTTTCACACTTTTGATGCGGTGGCTGTAAGGTTCAGGTAGCGGCTTCTTCCTTTTTTAAAATCAGATCCCTTTCAAACTGCCTTCACATGTTTTCTTGGCATTTTTCTGGATTGCGATGGCTTTTTTATGGCCTGACTCACCTGATTGAATTTTTTTGATCAAGTCTTTAGCCATTTCAGCCAAATCGCCCTTTTCTTTTTTGAGCCGATCTTGAGTATCGTCGAAAACTTTCATCACTGCTTCACGTTGGTTTATACAATCATCGGCTATTTTTATTCTGGCTTTTATTTCTTTCTCTTTATCTCCCTTCTTTTTTAATTTTTTCATTATTTTTTTAAAATCTTTGTTTTTTGAAGAACAGGAGTGAGGCCGGTCGCAAAGGCGGTGTACGTCTTTTTGTTCATTAACGCATTTTTTCTGGAGATCCTTATACGGTATGGACTTACAACCGTTGTTTTTCAGTGCCGTTTCAAAGTCTTTTTTTTCTGCAGCCTGAGACCATCCTGCCAAAGCTGTTATAACCGCCGCTACAAACAATAAACGGGATAAACCCATAAAAATACTTTTTGTGTTTCTTGAAAAGAAAGTCATCATTTTTTCTCCTTTCAATAAAGTTATAAAAAAGATTAATGTCACAACACCTGTTGCCAATAGCTTTTCAAGGCATCGGTAGCCAGGTTTTCTTCAGTATCAGACTCAAAAAGCTGATCACAGTATGTCAACGTCATGGCAATAGCCTCAGATTGCTTTTGAGTGAGTTGACTAATTTGAGCATCAAATCTCGATTGTCCTTCAGCATCATCCGGGCGTGTAAGAGCAGAAATGACAAAGTCAGGAAGCATATCTAAATCTTCAAAATATTCTGCTGTTGCCTTCAGGAATGCCGGAAGAAATGAGCGGAATGCTTTTGGAGATAGAAAAAGGAGTACCTCCTGGTGGAATTCAAGAAAACCAATTTCAAAGGTATTCCAGACTTTATCGCGTGTGCAGGAGAAGAAATCCTCCGCATCCAGGTATGTTTCACCATAGCCGGTAAATGCATGTGTTGGATCGATCGGTACCAATGGGAATGCCTGCGCAATATATTTTAGTACGGATTCTAATTTGATCGCCTTTTTATCCACGGATAAGTGCCCCTGTTTTTAGTTTTTTTATTCGAGAGCAACGATATATTTTGTAAAGGGGGGCAAATAATTATTCTCAGATATAAAGTGCGATCAGATGTTTAAAATTTCAATCTGGCAGAGTAGCCTGATCCCCCTTGTATATCCATAGCAAGGGTGGAAAGTGGAGTCAATATCAGAAAATGAGACCGCAAACTATTTCTAATGAGCAGATCGTCCTGCCGTTTACAAAGGATGCGATTTGGCATTCCGGTCTCAGTGCGCAAACAGGCTCTTGATTTTTTCACTGTTCATGGTGGTCCAGCAGGTCAGGTGGGCCAGCAGCCGGACCTGTTCAGGAGAAAGCATGACAAGCTGGCCGTCGTCTTCGCCGATGGTCCGGTAAAAGGGGAAATCGGAAAATTCCTTTTCTTTCATCAGGCCCTGCACCGGTTCAGCCAGGGCATGATACCAAGATTCGGGCGTACTCAGGTAGACCCAGCAGACTTGGACCCGGCGCCCGTTTTCCACGCCCCACCAGTTGTCTTCCGCCGGCGTCTTGGTGGTATGGGTTTGAACCGATACCAGAGGTTCCCGACAGGTTTTACCGGATGCGCCGTCCCCCATGCAGGCCGCAAAATCGTCAACCACCGCCTTGAGTTCTGCCGGGTCAAAGACCTGGTTGTGGCCGAGGTTGCCGGTAAAATGGCTCAATCCTTTGGGGGCATAACCGAACAGGGAGGCCAGGGTCGAATCGATGTATTTGAAATCAATGCCGCCGGTGCCGTTAAAGACCCGTCCCGGCTCCATTTTTGTGCTGGTGTTGATATAGACCACGATGGTTTCAACCCCCCGAAGCAGCAGGGAAATGATCCCGTAATTTTCCATGTTACCGCCGTCGGTAAAGTCGAAATCCGCCCCCTGTTGCCCCCCTTCGCGCGTCACGGGCCAGCAGGTTTGTTGCGGCAGCAGGCCGGCCAGAATGTTTTCGGCCTGATCGATAAATTCGAGCAGGAATCGCCACCAAGGCATGATGCCAGCCTGTTTCACACAATCGTGGATATGCTCCAACAGGTCAAAGACACCGCCAAAAAACTGCTTTTGATCGCCGGCGATCAACATTTGGCGACCCCGCACCGCCTCTGGAGCAACCGCCGCGGCATCAAGGCTTTTTTCTTGGATACGGTCAAGGTCCCCTTTGACGCTCCGGGCAAAACCCAGGATGTGATCGATGACCGCCACGGTATACCCGTAGGCCGCACTGCTGGTGCCGGAAGCGTCGGTTATGGTGAATTTCTCCGCCGGCATGGGCACCTCCTGGGTGCCGTCGGGGGCAACCGGCCCGGAGGGCGCCGGGCCGCCAAAGGCAAAGGGCTCGATGAAACCGTTTCCGGCCGACAGGTCGTATTCGGAAAAGGCACTGCGGTTTTCAGCCGGCGAACCCACATACAAGGGGGTATATTCGAAACCGACCAGGTCTGGAAATAGGCCGTTTTGACGCATCTTTTTATGGTCGATCTTCCCGGAAGGGCCCACCATGGCCGAATTGACGACCAGGTAGGGGCGGTTTTCGCGCCGAACCCAAATAAAATCGTTTTGGGACAGGGTCGGATTGGCCGCCACAATCCGGTCCACCGCCTCCTGGTTCAGCGAATAGTAGCATGGGGTCGCCGTATCAGATATCCCGAAAGGGGCAAACAGGGTTTGCCCGACGGCGTCGATCCAGACCCGGTCAGCCGAAAGTGCGTCTTTGAGGCAAAGGCAGAGGTTTTTGACTATGGCGCATAAAAAATTGCAGGTCGCCCCGTATCCCAGGCAAGTCTCGGGCATGGGGGCGGTCAGCGCCTCAACGGTGATTGATTCGGGGGCCGTGGGCGTGCCGACCAGGGCTTGGTCGCTGATGGCGTCGTCTTGAATGTAGGTAAAAATGGTCGACGCCCATGATCCGCCGGAAACGCAGGCGATATAGTCGACAGCGGCCAACCGATTCATGGCGCAGACGGCCCGCAACTGCCCCATGGCCGCTGCCATGGCCCGGGTGCCGCCTCCGGAAAAACAGATCCCCAGGTCCGGTTTCACCCGCCCCGATTCAATCTCCTCGAAGCGGTAACGGTTCCCTTCACTGACCCATACCCTGCTTTTGAATGTGTTGGCCACGGCTGGAGCCCTCCTCTTGATTGTTGTTTTATCGCAGGAAAGGACTTTGCTTATAAATTTGTCGGCGCCGAGTTGGGATTTCGCCGGGCGACATGTTTTTTCCGTTCATCGGTAAATGCCCACCAGGGGCGCGGATCGCCGCCTTCCATGAAATCGACCACCGCCATGAACACATCGATGACGCAAGGATCAACTTGTTTGCCCGACTTCGAACACAGCGCCTCATACAATTCAAACGGGTCTTTTCCGATCAGTTTCCCGGGGTGATCGATGCCGATCGATCGCAGATCTTCGGCTATCGCCTTTCCGATGTTGGGCAGCGCCTCCAGCCGGGCGACCGATTTTCTGTTGGGATTCTTCATCTCTTTTTACGCGCCTGGATCCGACGTCGATACAGCCGTTCGGTGAAACCGCCCTCTTTTTCAAATGCCTGGGCCTGGGCGGCAATCTGGCGGTCGAGGAGGTAGCAGGCCAGATTCAGCAGCGACAGCGCGCCGTTGGCCACCAACGTTGAAGACGACAAAGACTTGCACCCCGGAACGTGCGGCCTGAACCATCTGATCGTGGGTGCGGCTCCGCTTGTTTATGTATCGGTCACAAAAGCGAACCGTTACGTCATAAGCCAACTGGGCCACCTGAAAGCTCTTGAGGTTCCGGTAACCGCCGTGTTTGGGGATCAGACCGTTTTCATGGTCTGTCGGCCTGCCGCCGGGCCTATCCCGTCCACCCTGTCCACCCTGTCCACCCTGTCCATTTCGCCCAGCCATATCCCGGCCTCCTTAATGGACCCCTGCCGACCTCGTTGGATTCCAAGTCTTTCATAAAATGAAAATACTTGAAGATGCAACCGTCTTCCTTTTCGGCGTCGAAACCAGAGATGGTCTTGGGTGGCCCCCAAGTCTTTATCCTTCGATCTTCAGCCTTCCACCTTCAAACTTCTCTCCTTCTCGTAAAGACTGGAAGCCAACAGGAAAATAAGCGGTGTTATGATTGGTGCTTTGAATGCCATGGTATGGCTCAATAATTAATATTTAAGATCCGACCCATTGCTTTCCTTCACCCATGAATCCCCGCCCATGGCCTGAAAAATCTCAAGACCTCCCGCCAGTGACAGCATATTATGGAAATTTCCCTTTAATATTTGGCCGGTTACGTTTATTTAGAAATTGCAATCACCCGGTTTAGGTGCAATATTGGTCATTTATACTCTTTTTGAAAATTTATAACGCTCAACTTTGTACACGTGAGCTGAAATCATTTTTGCTTTTGTCACAAAAATCGTGCCAACGAGCACATAGGTTTAAGGGAGTACCATGGGCATCTTATCAACACATGTGACGCATGGATTCAAGACCGGCATTGCCGCCGTTCTCGCCTATGCAATAACGACGGCTTTAGCCCTTGAGTTCGGATACTGGGCGGTCATATCCACCGTCATCGTGATGCAGGTGTATGTGGCTGATTCGGTGGAAATGTGCTTGTACCGTTTTTCCGGTACCATTATCGGTGCCATGTTGGGAGTCTCGGTCATCCTGATTATTCCCAAGACCCCCCTTTTTATTGGGATCGCATTGTTCGTGACAATCGGAATTTGCAGCTTTCTCACCCGCTATCGAACCCGTTACCGCATGGCCGCCATTACGGTTGTCATTGTGGTCATGACAGGGCTGCACGCCCAGGATGTCTTGATTTTCGGATTATTCCGGGTTCTTGAAATTTGCATCGGCATTCTCTGTGCCTTTGCCGTCTCCGTTTTGGTTTTCCCCAAACGACGCGTGGATGTGCTACGGGAGAAGCTCGAAACACAGGCAACCGCGTGTGCTGACAAATGTTGTATCCTGGTGGATGCCTTCATATCAAGGCAACAAAATGTTGCGGAATCGCTGGTCACTGAACTGGCCGGCGATGTTTGGGACAATCATGCACTGTTGGAAAAAACCCGCCTGCATGAATCACTGATCTATCATAAAAAATTCAATGAAAATTTTGCCCTCAAAGTCTCGGTCATAAGCCGTTCCGTGGAGCACCTTCGCAATATGGTTCGGGCACTGAACGCCATAGAAGATAACGGGTATGATATTATCATGGCCCAGGAGCTTAAAATGATCGCCGAAAAAAGCGGGAAAGCCCTTGTTATGTTCGTGAAAAACGAGCCCTTGGCCGTCAAAAATGACCTTGAGCGTACCGTTTCAGAACTTGATGCCAAGTTTCTCGATATTCGCAAAGAAGGTTTGATACGCCGGTTTGATACGAAGAAACTGATCCAGGTATTTTCATTTTACAGCAGCTTGCTCTATTTTACCGATGATATTCTTGCCGGAATGAACGAACTTTGACAGTCCCGTAAAAAGTCGAAAACTGTCTTTTTTCGTCATTCCCGCGCAGGTTGGAATCCAGTCATTTCAGATGGTTCTGGATGCCTGCCTTCGCAGAGCCTGCCCCTGCGAAAGCAGGGGCATGACGGGATTTGGGACTTTTTACGAATGCATCAATGATAAAAAGATCTCTTTTGAATCACTTGAACCGGCCGTGCCTGCCGTCACCACCGGCAAATCGGGCGGCACCTTGAAGGGTCTCACCGGATTCCACGGTGGCCAGGCCGAGTGCAAACTCCCGAGCCATGGCCCGGTCAAAAGGCAGGGACGCGCCTTCATAGGCCGAGCGTCGATCGCTGAGAACGCAGTTCCAGGGAGAGGCGGCGATTTGAACGGCCACTTATTTATGAACCGCAGACACACGCAGATCATCGCAGACCCTCTTCGCCAAAAGGCTTACCTCTACGCCTCAAAGGCTTCGCCGCACAAGATGCCGGGCAGGCGGAAAAGCTTGTTGGCGGTCGACCTGACCGCCAACAAATTTGCATCGCTTCGCGAATAGATGCACATACCATGGGCTGCAAAGCATGTCATTTTAGAAAGCTTGGGGCTTCGCCTTTGGCTACGACCCCACAAGTCGCCCCGAATAGTGGCCTCCTGGGAATGGAATTTGGATGCGGCTTTACCGGAGAACAGTTACGGATAGGGGATTAACTCAAGCAATCAGAATGTCAGTATCAAAAAAAACGCCTTTCATTATCAGTGACCCCATTCGCGGCACCTGCAATCTCTCACGTACTCGGCGCTTTCGGACATATCCTCACGATCTTTCCAAATACCCAAAAACGGTTGCCGGCTCAGTGGCTCGGCGGGTACTTGCAAGGGTTGATCCAGGACTGTTGGAAACGCGATGTGGGCTTTACTGAAGAGTTCATCGCTGCTTATGGCTAATAGAACATCTCTTTGTCAGGAGAAAACCATAACGCGTAATGAATCAAACCTTATTTACAGCGGGCAGGCCAAGATCTTGGCTGGTACTGCCGCTTGAACCAAAAAGATAGGCCCGCCGAAAGCCGGCATTTCAAGGCTTCTGATAGACGCCTTATTGCGGATCAGGGTGCCTTTTTCATGGCGACAATACGGGCAAAATGCGCCGGCAGGACGGGCAGAATGGACAGACACTGGCCTTTTTTAAGCAGGCCATCCCCTCCTCCGAGGCAGGATCTGCGCGCAATGATACTCGGCAGATTCGCGACTTCTATCGCCTATCGATGCAATCCGTGCAATCTGCAACATGAAGTGGATTGACTCGAACCAAAAAAAGGTTTACCATTTGAGTAATCTTAAAATGTTTTAGAGGGTTACAGATAATGGTGAATTTCACTGCAAAATATACAAAAATTGATTCCGGCTACATGGGCCAGTTGGTGGAGTGGCCGGAGGTTGTTACCGAAGGCAGGGATATAGAGGAGTGCCGTGCCATGCTCCGCGATGCCCTAAATGAAATGGTTATCGCCTACAAGCAGATTGGAAAGGAAATCCCACTTGGCAACGCACTCATAGAACAGTTGCCCATAGAGGTTCAACATGTCGGTCAAGCGACGTGATCTCGTCCGGTACTTGGAGAAAAACGGTTTCCATCTGCTAAGAGAAGGCGCCAACCATTCCATCTATACAAACGGCTGCAAAGCCGTTCCCGTCAAACGCCACAAGCAGCTTGATCGGATTACAGCCAACGAAATATGCAAGCAGGCTGGCATCCCGCCTAAATTCTGAGCAGCAATTCGAAATTTAGCGCATTTTAGGCATTTGCCGGTAATTCTTATTGGCATAGCCAGTTTGATCTGACCATGACCACAGGACCTGGATTCCTACTGCGTATTAAACCGGCCGTGCCTGCCGTCGCCGCCAGCAAACCGGGAGGCGCCTTGGAGGGTCTCCCCGGATTCCACGGTGGCCAGGCCGAGTTCAAACTCCCGGGCCATGGCCCGGTCAAACGGCAGGGACGCGCCTTCATAGGCCGAGCGTCGATCGCTGAGCACGCAGTTCCGAGGAAAGGCGGCGATTTGAGCGGCCAGTTTCTCGGCGGCCTCGCGGGCTTTTCCTTTGGCGACCACCCGGTTGGCCAGCCCCATGGCCAGGGCTTCGTCCGCGGCAACCGGCCGCCCGGTGAGAATCAGGTCCAGGGCTCGCGACATGCCGATCAAGCGGGGCAGACGGACCGTCCCCCCGTCAATCAGCGGCACCCCCCACCGCCGGCAAAAAACACCGAAAACCGCGTTTTCCTCCATCACCCGCAGGTCGCAAAGGCAGGCCAGTTCCATCCCGCCGGCCACGGCATAACCGCTGACAGCCGCAATCACCGGCTTTGAAAAGACCATTCGGCTGGGTCCCATGGGTCCGTCGCCGTCCGCAAACAGCCGATTGCCCCGGCCTTCGGTAAAGCCCTTTAAGTCCGCGCCTGCGCAAAAATGTCCGCCGGCGCCGGCCAGCACGGCCACCCGGGCGTCTTCGTCCGCTTCAAACGCCCGGAATGCCCCGGCCAACGCTTCGGCCGTGGGTCCGTCCACGGCGTTACGGACTTCCGGTCGATTGATAACAATCGTCGTGACAGGCGCGCTTTTCTCAACGATCACATTCATTATTCCCATCTTCTGACCTCATATTGAAGCGTAGGTTCTTTTTTTATTCTCTCTGCGCGGACCGACCGCGACCCATGGCCCGGCTTAAAAGCTCACCCGCGGCGACCTATCCAAGCCTCCAAATCGGGCCCAAACCGCTCAGGATTCAACGCACGATATAAGCTGCAAATGCAGAATATCATACCGTATGAAGTTTCGCACGTTGCTCATGCAATATTCAATTTTATATTTTTTATTGCATTATAAGAATGCATGTATTAAGATTGGCTAACTTAATGCATAAGGAATTGTGCCATGCCCATAGAATCCCTGAAGAAAAAAATACAATCCAGATCATTTTGGTGGAGCGACACTGAAAAAGCATTGCTACCGGTCAGGAACATGACCCGATCGGGCTACCTTGCAAAAATAGCCAGGTTACAGGATGTGAATATCGTAACCAGTATTATGGGTCAACGCCGTTGCGGTAAAAGCGTCGTCGGCCGCCAATACATAAAAAAGCTGTGGGATGAAGGCGTTCCACGAAAAAACATTCTGTACATCAATTTCTTCCTCAAGGCGATAGCGGATGTCAGAGAGGAAAAAAACTTCATGGCCATTGTTGAATGGTGGATGGAACATCTTGTCGATAAGAAGAACCCCAGCTTGCTTGTTCTGGACGAAGTACAGGAGTTGGAAAATTGGGATGAAAACGTTGCTTCGATTTTTGAAGATCCAGCCATGCCTTGCCGCTTAATCATCACCGGATCCAATTCAAAAATGTTATCTGACGATTTCTCCACCAAACTGGGAGGCAGATACACCACAGTGCACGTTTTCCCATTCTCTTTTGCGGAATTCTGTCAATTTACCGATACCGAGTACGCAACGAGTAGTATTGATAAATATCTTCTGTCCGGAGGAATGCCCGAGGTATTAAAAGTCAATGATGAGGAACAGAGAACGCAGTTGATATCCGACATTATCAACTCGACGGTAAATCACGATATCGTCTCTCGCTATAACCCCTCCAACCCAGGTTTACTACATGCCCTTATTGATTTTTGCCGAACCTCTTTTTCTCAGGAACTCTCGATAAAAAGCATCTCCAATACGGTTTTGCAAAGCAGTAAATTGCCAAAAGGCAATTCTGCCGGCGCTCAAACCACCAGTTCTTTGGTGAGCACTTATATCGGCTATATGCGGGATGTCTATTTTCTGTATTCACCACCGACTTATTCACACCGTGCCAAGGAAATTCTAAGACGCAGCGTTGATAAGATATATTTGAGTGACCTTTGTCTGTCCGACTACAAAGCCCAAACTCAAAAAGGGCGCCTTCTGGAAAACATGGTGTACATTGAGTTGTTAAGAAACAGCTTCAAGGTTCAACGGTACCTGGGTTATCGCAACAAAAATCTTGAAATTGACTTTTTCGTTGAGAAAGGCAACAAATCCGCCCTTATTCAGATTTGTTGGCAGCTCGGAGACATCAATGAAAACCGGATGCTCTGGGAGCGTGAGTTCGGCAATCTACATTATACCAATATAGACGCACCAAAATTCGTGGTTTCTCTGGATGACAACGTTGATTCTCCCCAAAGAGATGTCGAACATTTAAACATCATGCAGTTTTTGGCATGGGCTGGAGAATAATCGACGCGTGGGGAACCGGGGCCGGTCCATCCCCGCCTCCACCGGTTCTTTTGCCAGCAGTCATTCTTTTTCCTCCCCCGACCGGTCCGGCCTCCAGCCGGCAGGCAAAAAAATCCCAGCCATCCTGCCTGACCGGTTTCAAGAAGCCCTCATCTCCAATCACTTGAACCGGCCGTGCCTGCCGGCGCCGCCGGCAAAACGGGCGGCGCCTTTCAGGGTCTCACCGGATTCGATGGTGGCCAGGCCGAGTTCAAACTCCCGGGCCATGGCCCGATCAAACGGCAGGGACGCAGCTTCATAGGCCGAGCGTCGATCGCCGAGCACGCAGTTCCAAGGGAAAGCGGCGATTTGAACGGCCACTTATTTATGACGCTTTACGCGATAGATTATTGGCTCAATGAAACGCCGATAATCTGAGCGGCCTCTCGGACCGGGTCGTAGTCGGCATCGACCGAAGAGATCACACTGACAAATTGCGCGGCTTGGAGAATCGGCTGGTGGTCGGGCCGCCGGATGTCCAATGCGAGCAGCACGTTTTTGACTTTGGCAACGAGGTCCGGATCCAGCCCACGCCGGGAAGAAAACACCCATCCCGGATACCAGGCCGTTGCGGCCAGCACCCGAATCGATAGCGGATCAATCTTGCCGGCCACCACGTCCAGGGTGCCCTGACGAATGGTTCCGATATCGTATTTGCCCGCGGCAACGGCAAGAACCACTTTTTCCTGTTTACCGCCCGGCCCCGGCGCAAAGGCGATTTCCTGGAAGTCTTTTCGCATAATCCCATGGGCGTAAAACAGGGTCAGCGGGAACAGATACCCCCCGCCTGAGCCCGGATCCACGGCAATCCATCGTTTGTCCCGGCAATCGGCCAGGCTTTGGATGCGAGGATTGTCCGCACGGCAGATGATTTGCCCCCGGTATCGGTTGCCCCCCTCTTTTTCGACAATTCGGGCAAAGGCCGCCGAGCCGTAACGGTTGGCCGTCTGAACGTAGATATAGGGGTTGGTAAACGACAGGTCGATTTTCCCCTGGCCGACCATTTTCATGTGCCCGTCAAAGGTGTCCGGGAATATCTGCCGGATCTTCAAACCGGTGGTTCGGGCCAGGTAGTCGACCAGCCGGTGGTGTTTCTGGTAGGAGACCGAGTGGGAGTACTGCGGCAGGTAAGCGTAGGTAATGCTTTGGGTTTCCTGCTGGATGCGCGGGGTTTCGCGCTGGCTTAAATCGACCTTGTAAGCCGGCTCACTCGAATCGCAACCGACCGCCAGAACGCACAGCACTATCCCGATCCATAAGACATGTGGACGCAACACGCCCCCTCTCCAACGCCTGAGTGTACTAAGGTTGACGATGCTGTCATCGGATACCGGATCATGGTGTCCCGGCGTCCCAACATGTCCCTCTTACACCTTAAAAAGTAAGGGTGCAAGCCGACCCCATCACGCCCTTATAGCACCGCCCAACGCCTGCCGGTGGTGGTCGGAAGAAGAACGGTTGACCCGCCCGAAGAATTTGCTTAGTACTGTGAAAAGGATCTTCTGAAACAAGGCGGCCCCATGATTTTCAGCTTTCGAACCCGGGTTTTCGTCAGCATGCTCTCCGTGGTGTTGCTGGCCGGCGGGCTGATCGCCCTGACCGTCAGTCGGGCCGTAACGCATGCAATGGGCGAGGAGTATAAGAAAAGAGGCCTGGCCATAGCGGTCAATCTGGCGGCCCGCTGTGAGGATCCACTGTTGGCGGTCGATTTTTTGCGGCTCAAAAACCTGGTCGATGAAACCGTGGCAAGCAGCGACGGAATGGCCTATGCCTTTATCATGGACGAGGGCAACGAAGTATTGGCGCACACCTATGAAGGGGGATTTCCGGTGGCGCTCAAAGCCGCCAATGCTGCCGGCAATAAAGAGCGGTGCGGCATCCGGTTGCTGGACACCGGAAAAGACTTGATTTACGATTTTGCCGCCCAGGTCACTGCCGGCAATAACCGGGTCGGCATGGTTCGGCTGGGGCTTTCACGCTCTCCGGTGGAGTTGACCATCCGTCGAATCCTCTGGAACATCTTTTCCCTGCTCGGGTTGTCGCTTTTTGTGGCCGCCCTGGTCGGATTCAGCCTGTCAAACAGCGTCACCCGACGCCTCTCCCACCTGCGATCGGCCTTAAGCCAGGTCAATGCCGGAAACCTTGATATCCGGGTCGGTCCTGCCATCGGCCAAACGTGCTGGCAGGTCAAGGCTTGCACACAGACCGAATGTCCCATGCACGACGACGTTCACCGCAGATGCTGGACCACCCGGGCATGGCAGGCTGCCGATGAAGCGGTCAACGATTTCGATGCGGTCGCATGCCAGGCCTGTGCGGTGTACCGAAAACATGCCGGTGATGAAATTCAGCATCTGGCCGAGTCCTTCGACGTCATGTTGCTCTCCTTGAAACGCTCCATGGGACAATTGGCCGAATCCAAGAAGACCGTTGAAGCCTCGGCGCGCAAATACCGGCGGATTTTTGAAACCTCCATGGACATGATATTTATTGCCGACCGGGATGGTGCCTTCCTCGATATCAACCCGGCCGGGCGGGCGCTGCTCGGATATACCGATGACGGTGCACCCATGGATGCCATGCGCATCGAAGGGCTGTTTACCGATGCCAAGACGTTCGAGGCGCTGCAAAAGGATCTGGCGCGTAACGGATTTGTCAAGGATTGGGAAACCACCTTGCGGTCCCCTAGCGACGACCCCTTGTATGTTCTTTTCAGTTGCTCGCTTCAGCGCGACGGGGCCGGCGGCGTTGACGGCTACGAAGGGGTGATCAAGGACATCAGCCATCGGAAAAACATCGAAAACCAATTGCTTCGGGCCGACAAACTCGCTTCTCTCGGGCAATTCTCCGCGGGCGTGGCCCATGAAATCAACAACCCGCTGGGCCTGATTCTCGGTTTCACGCAACTGTTGCTGCGCGACGCACCCCAGTCCTCACAACAGCATTCGGATCTTAAAACCATTGAAGAGGAAACCTTACGGTGCACGAAAATCGTCCAGGCCCTGCTAAGTTTTGCGCGGAAAACCGAAACCCATCTGGCGCCGGTTTGTCTGGCCACCCTGGTGGAGGACGTGGTTGCCATTGTCCGGCACGACTTTGAAATGACCGATATTACAATAGAAACCGAATGTGATGCGCAGGTACCGGATGTTTTCGGAGATGCCGAAAAGCTCCAGCAGGTCATCGTGAACCTGCTGATCAATGCGCGCCAGGCCCTGGGCACCCATGGACGCATTCGGGTCGGCACCGCCTGTGCGCCGGATTGCATGACGGTTCGGCTAGAAGTGGAAGACCACGGGTGCGGCATTGCCCCCGAACACATCAACCAGATCTTTGACCCCTTTTTCACCACCAAACCCATGGGCCAGGGTACCGGGCTGGGGTTATCGGTCAGTTATGGTATCGTCCAGGAACATGGCGGCAGCATCCACGTATCAAGCCGTTTGGGTGAAGGCACGGTATTCACCGTGGAACTACCGCCGGCACCCGTTGACCCAACGAAAGGAACAGGCGTTTGCCCATGACCACCCGCATGTTGATCGTCGATGATGAGTTGAAAATGCTGGCAATGCTGGAGCGAACCATTGCCGGCGAGTTGTCGGATTTCGAAATCATCACGGCCAGCACTGGCCAACAGGCGTTGAAGCGGGTCGAACACCACCCCTTTGACATCGCACTGGTGGATATCCGCATGCCCGAAATGGATGGACTGAGCCTGCTGGAACAACTCAAAGAACGCGACCCGCTGCTGACGGTGATCATGATGACCGCTTACGGCGCTTTCGATGTGGCGGTGGCCGCCATCAAGAAAGGCGCTTACGATTTTATCACCAAACCCTTTGATAAAGATGCCCTCGTTTTACTGCTGCAAAAGGCCTGCGAACGGGGAAGACTGCTACGCGAAAATTTGAATCTGCGCGAACGGATTGCCGACACCGAAAGATTCCAAAATTTTATCGGCACCAGCGCGCGAATGCAAAAAATATACGAAACGATTCAAATGATCAGCCGCACCGATGTGACGGTCCTGATCACCGGCGCGTCGGGAACCGGAAAAAACCTTGCGGCCATGGCCATCCATGCCATGAGCCCCCAGTGTCAAAAACCGTTCGTGCGGGTCAACTGCCCGGCCATTCCCGAACAAATCCTGGAAAGCGAATTGTTCGGGTATCGAAAAGGGGCGTTCACCCACGCCACCCAGGACAAAAAAGGCCAGTTTCAGGCGGCTGACGGCGGAACCATACACCTGGACGAAATCGGCGACATCCCGCTTTCGGTCCAGACCAAACTTCTTTTGGCCATTGAGGACAAGGAGGTTAAGCCCCTGGGCGACCCTAACAGCATGGTGGTCAACGTTCGGGTCATTGCTTCGACCAACTGCGATCTCAAAGCCAAGGTCGCAGCGCGCGAGTTTAGGGAAGATTTGTATTACCGGCTCAATGTGGTCAACCTGCGCATGCCGACCCTTCGTGAAAGAACAGAGGACCTGCCGCTTTTGATCGACCACTTTCTGTCCGAATGCTGCCGTGCCTACGACCGTCCGAGAAAGCAACTCTCCCCCGAACTGATGCAGCAATTCTTGACCTATCCGTGGGCGGGAAACGTTCGGGAACTGGAAAACGTGATCAAACGCGCCGTGGTCATGGCACCGGCAGATACCGTCCACGCCGAAGACATCGGATGGGAACCGTCCGACCCGATGCCAAAGACCGGGTCTGACGCCCCCTGCCTGCAGCCCTACCATGAAGCCAAAAAACAGGTGTTGACCGCATTTAACCGGGACTATGTCTCCCAGGCCCTTTCGGCCAGCGCCGGCAACGTCACCCAGGCCGCCCAAACAGCCGGCATGGAACGTCAAAGCCTGCAGCAAATCATGAAACGCTGTGGCATCAAGTCTGAAGAATTTCGCTGATCGCTTCCATAAGCCGACCGCATCCTCTCCTGACCGGCAGTCGCCGCCGTTCCCACGCGCGTGTACGCCCTTGAAGCGGGTGCAAGATTCCAATGGCACGGGCAACGTGCCGCTGTCAGCCCTTAACCTTCCGATATCATAAACAATCGAAGGATCGACGGCCCGCCTGCCAGTCAGCGCTGGCAGGCCGGCCGTTTCCGGGGCTGGCGTTTGCCGTAAGACAGGGATAACTTAAATATTATAAGCTGTATAAACAAGCAGTTAAAGTTTTTTAGATTGGCCGTTCGGGTTGGCCGCAAGGTTGCATTCACGCCATGGCAAAGCGCCATTCGTCAACCCGAAGAAGAAAGGAGAACACCATGGAACACGCTGAGAAAAGAATGGGATGGGAAGTGGCCCGGGAAATGGAAGAGGCCAGACCCACGATGATGGACCGGCTCAAGCCGGCAAGGAGCGAAATCATCGCTGCCTTGTGGGGGGTTGCCATCTTTTTCGTGGTCTTTTTGATCGGATGCTGGCTGGCCACCAATCCGATATCGGGAACCGGTCGTCTGCCGTCTGAGATTGTCAAGGCCCACGGCTGGGTGGGAACGAATCAGTGGATGATTTTCTGGTGGGTGGTCGTGTTGGCCATCATCCTGGAATTTCTCGACGCCTCGGCCGGGATGGGCTACGGCGCGGCCATGACACCACTGCTTCTGGTCATGGGCTTTGATCCCAAGCAGGTGGTACCAGCGGTCATGATTCAACAGGCGACCGCCGGGCTGGTCGGGGCCTTTTTGCACAAGGAGTTCGGAAACGTGGAGTGGCGCTTCAAGCCCATATCCGAGCCGGTTCGGTTGTGGCTGTTTATTGCGGTGACCGGGTGTCTGACCGTGGCACTTTCGGTGACCGCCGTATACGCGGTTTTCAAGGTCCATAAGGTTTGGATCAAACTGTATGTGGTGGTGCTGCTGCTGATGATGGGAGGCGCCATGCTCTTTAAATCCAAAAAGGAGCGGCCGTACCGGCCCAAGCGGATGTTTTTCTACGCCGCCCTGGCAGGATTTAACAAAGGGGTCGGCGGCGGCGGCTACGGTCCGGTGGTCACGGTCGGCGGTCTTTTATCCGGGGTTCCGGTCAAGAGCATGCTGGCCGTCACCGCGCTGAGCGAGGGCACGGTCTGCGTGTTCTCCATCATCGTCTGGCTGGCGCTGTCCATGGGCGGGGGAATTACCATCGACTATATCGTCCTTCCTTCCATGCTCCTGGGCAGCACGGTCGCAGCGATTGCCGCACCCTATGCCGTGCGGGTCTTTCCGGAAAAGCTCTGGAAATGGCTGGTGCCGATCTACTGCATCTTTTTGGGGTTTTACAGTTTTTACAAGATCGGCCCCGCGCTGCTGAGCAAACTTGGCTTTTAATCGCTTTTTCGGAAACCAAAAAAAATCCCGGCTTCGGCACGGGCGCAATCGGCGCCCGTGCCAAGGCAAGAAAACAAAGGCCAGGGCAATGGCCGCGGCGAGTTGGCCTTTCTGCTCATGGCCCGATTTCAAATCGGCCGGAACCCTTTGATCGGTTCAGGCGGTCTCTTTTAACATGACAACGCGGGCAAAATGCGCCGGCAGGGCGGGCAGAATGGACAGGCGCTGGCCTTTTTTGAGCAGGGCCATGCCGTCCAGGGCGGGGTCGGCGCGCATTTCGGAAAGGGCGATCAGGCGGGAGAATTTTTCCTCAAAGCAGATGTCCACCAGAAACCAGAGCGGTTTGTCCGGGGTGCTGCGGGCATCAAAATAGGCGCTGTCCGGATCCCAGGCAAAGGCGTCGGGATAGGGGGCGCTGCAGACCCGGGCCAGGCCAGCCACCCCGGGAGGGGCGGCATTGGAGTGGTAGATCAGCACCCGGTCGCCCGGTTGCATCTTATCTCGCATAAAGTTACGGGCCTGGTAGTTTCGAACCCCTTCCCAGGGGGTGCGGCCGTCGCGCTCCAGATCGTCCATGGAATAGACCGCGGGCTCGGTCTTCATCAGCCAGAAATTGGGCGCCTCCGAATCGGTCATGCCAGTCCTTTTAATGCAATTACGACGGGATCTTTTTTCTAATCTATCTGCGAGGACCGGCCGCGACCCATGGCCCACCTGAGAAATCGCACCCACGGCGACCAGCTTCGCTGGGCGGGCTGTCCGCCGGCGTAGCGTTCCGCCCGGTCCAGGGCGTCTTCGATCAGCGCGTCATGCAAGGGGCGTATGGCCAGGGGCCAGGTCAACCGGGCCATTCCCTGCACCTGCATTTCGATGACGTGGCGCAGCCGGGTCTTTTCGCCTTCCAGCCCCTTTGCCTCAAAACGATGGGTGCCCACAAACCCTTTGGGCTGGGCAAATCGAAATTGGATGCGCCAGCCCGGTTCATACGACTCGACAGAATAGCGAATGGGGCCGTGCCCCCCGACGGCACCCACCCCCAGGGGGCGGTCGAACTTCATGGCAGGCCAGCGGTCGCGCGGCCACAACCGGTCATCAGCCGAAGCGAGGCCGTCGATCAGTTTCCCGATTTCCGCCATCGGCGCATCCAGCACCCGTTCGTGAATGTTAACAACGGCCATGTCCGCCCTTTCCGGTCAACTCCGTTTTCCTTGATTGTTTGGTAGTCCATGGTCACCTCTTGTAGATATCACCCCGAGAACGTATCGTTATAGCGTTTGTCAGAAATACGTTCCGATACCGGTTGTTCGGTAGGCTTTTCCGGCCAACACGATACATCTAACATGGACGGGACCAAACGCTATAATATTTTTGGTCTACATGGTTTCGCACGGATGCCCAATGGATACAACCTAGGACCAGACTCTTCGGCATAGCCGGTGTTCTCCGGCCACGCTTGGAGGACGTGGATGCCTACTCGGGATTGACGACGCTTAGATATCGGTCGAGTTCGGCATCATAGGCATCGAATCCGACGATTTCCCTTAATTTCTTAAAATCCATTAAGCCGGGGTCCGGCATCCCCTGCTGCAGACACGACAGCGCATTTTGCATGGCGCCGATGGAAGCATTTAACAGGGTCAGCGGATAGATGGCAATTTTATACCCCAGCGACTGCAACTCCCGGGCCGGCAGCAGCGGTGTCTTGCCGTGCTCGACCAGGTTGGCCATTTTATATCCCGGCACTTTTTCGCAATAAGCGCGCATTTCATCCTGGCTCCGGGGTGCCTCCAAAAAGGTGATATCCGCCCCCAACCGGGAAAACGCCTCACAACGGGCAATGGCCTCTTCCAGGCCATGGTTGGCCCGGGCATCGGTCCTTGCCATGATCAGGATATCAGCGCCCTCCTGCCGGGCGTCAACAGCCGCCTTGACCCGCAACAGGGCTTCATCGCGCCCGACCACCTCTTTGCCGGCAGTATGCCCGCAACGTTTGGGCATGACCTGGTCTTCGATCATCACGCAGGCAAATCCGGCCTGGTGATACCCGCGCACCGTGTGTTTTACATTCACTGCATTGCCGAAACCGGTATCCCCGTCGCCGATCACGGGAATAGAGACCGCGCCACAGACGCTTCGCCCCTGATCAAGCATTTCCCCATAGGAGATCAGCCCGGTGTCAGGGAGTCCGAGTCTTGTGGACGCCACCGCAAAACCGCCCATGAAGGCCGCGGGAAACCCGCCCCGCTCAATGAGTTTTGCGGATAGGGCATCATAACATCCGGGCAGGACCAGCATGTCGGATCCGGCAAGCAAGGTTTTCAATCGGTCGGCGGGGCTCAATGAAGGCTCTCCTTGTTATTGATTTTCCCCGAAAAAGGGGTGTTTTTGCAAATCCTGAAACGAATACCTGTGCCTACAATCATTTTTTCACCACCCGTTCGCTTCAGTCTTCGCCTTCGCCCGACAGGTCGCTCACTCAAGACGCGGAGAACGCTGAGAAGACCATTCATTTTTTATCCAATCGGGAGATGGCGATTGGATAAAACACCGTCACTGACGGCAGGAACAGGTCTGTGACACGAAGTGGCTGAGCGCTTATGGATTGCCGCCGTCTCCCGGCAATCCATAAAATGCCTCCCTCTGTGGCCTTTGTGGTGATTCAAATAAAATGCGGTTACTTATGAATACATGCACTAAGTGAGTTAAAGTGACTGAAGGGCATGGATTCCAAGGACGCATGAATCACAGCAAAATTTTTTTCGTCTTTGGAAAGAGACGCGTTAGTGTCCAATCAACTGATAGGGAAGATAGGTGACCACGTCGGGGAAAAAGACCAGAAACAGGATCGTCAGCAAAATGGGAATTAAAAATGGCACCAATGCCCAGACCACTTCTTCAAATGTTTGCCCGGTGATCCCGACCAGCACATAAATAACATTGCCAAAGGGGGGTGTGATCACCCCGACCGAGAGCGATATCACCATGAGAACACCGAAAAACAGCGGATCAATCCCAAGGACCTGGATCATGGGAACCATGATCGGCGTGAAAATCAGCACCGACTCGATCACCGACATAAAGCAGCCGATGACGAGGAAGAAAAACATCAATATGACGAGCAGCAACGTGGTGTTGGTGGTAATTTGCACCACCCCTTCGGCCAGGGTCAAGGGGATTTGCAGCCTGACCAGGAGCCATCCGTAGAGACCGGCAATGGAGATAATGAACAAGATGATTGCTGTAAATTCGATGGTGTTTTTAAAGGTGTCGAGAAGATCCGCCCAGGTCACGTCCCGATAGACGGCCATACCGAGAACAATGGCGTAAAGGCTGGCGATGGCGCCGGATTCGGTCGGCGTGAAAATTCCGGACCAGATGCCGCCGACAATGATCAGGGGGGTCATCAGCGCCAATGATGCTTTCCGCGAAAGTTTAACGATGTCTTTTATCGGGGGCCGGGGCTGTATCGGCATGTCCAGTCGATAGGAGAGAAAAACGGTCATGAGCATCAAAGAACCGCCGAGCAGTACCCCGGGAACCAGACCGCCGACAAAAAGCGCGCCCACACTCACATCGGCAAGCCAGCCATAAATCACCATGGCCACGCTGGGCGGAATGATCGGGCCGATCACCGAAGAGGCGCCGGTAATACCGGTGCTGTATTTCAGCGGATACCCCTGATCCTCCATGGCTTTGATCTCAAGCGCCCCCAGCCCGGCCGCATCGGCCACGGCCGTGCCGGACATACCGGCAAAAATCATGCTGGCCAGGACATTGACGTGCCCGAGGCCACCCCGGAAATGCCCCACCAGCGAGTTGGCAAAGCCAAAGATGCGCGGCGTCACGCTGCCCTTGTTCATGACATTGGCCGCCAGGATAAAGAATGGGACGGCCAGCAGGGGGAAATTATTAACGCCGTGCATCATTTTTAAAGGCAGCAGCGTTACGGGAATATCCATCAAACCGTTTTCAAACCAAAGCACGGAAAGGCAGGTCAATCCGATGGAAGCACAGACCGGTACACCGATAATAAAAAGGACGACCAGCAGGCCTATAAAAAAAATCAGGGTTAACATATCGGGTCTATGCCTCCTGTCCGTTGGCTATTCTCGAATTGATCAGATCCGATATGGTTTGTTTCATGATCTGGCCATGAAAAATGACAATCCCTGTCACACCGACGAAGACACCCAGGTAAAAGAAGCTGATGCTGATCTCCAGGGCGGTGGTTTTGGCCGGATACTGAATAAACATGATAAACAGGGTGCCAAACCAGACACAGAGGATAAAAATAGCGCTCAGTGTCTGATTGAAAAGTTGCAACGCCAGTTTGGGCAGTCCCGAAAGCCGACGTGGAATAATATTGATCACGATATGGGCATTTCGATACCAGGCCGAAGCAGAACCCAGAAAAACGGCCCAGACACAAAACAAACGTGATGATTCCTCGGCCCACGTGGTGGGAATATGAAGGATATTGCGCGTGACCACTTCCAAAAGAACGCAAGCCATCATGGCCGCAAAAACGACGAGGGCGCTGATGTCATAAAAGCGAACCAATTTTTGCACAACCAGTCTCCTTTTTAAACGATGGACGATAAATTCGTGACGCCAGCAAGCATCCTTGTTCTACGATGGCGCCTACGTCACCCTGGCACACCAAACAAAAACCAGAATCAGGCCCCGTCAACATTCCCAAAAATTCGGACAGACCGCCCGTTCGATGATGTTCCGCAACGATCAACGGGCGGTCTGCATTAGAGTCGTTTCCATCCATGGGTGCCCATCCACTCAAAAACCAATTTGTGGATGGGCACCAACATGGTGATTGAGAAAAAACTATTTGGCAAGTCTTTCGATCTCAACGGCCACCTCCGGCGCCAGATTGGCGACGGCTCTTTTAATGGCCGGCATTGCCTTTGCGCGGATGGCTTTATTATCCGGAGTGATGAATTTCATCCCCTTCTTCTTGAGCTCAGCGGCGTAAAAGGCGTCCTTTTCGTCTTCAACCTTGTCGCCGTAGGCCCTGGCTTCGTCGATGGCCTGGCGAATAAGTGTCTGGTCTGCCGGAGCCAGTTTGTCAAACCATGCCTTGCTGGCGATCCAATGCCAGGGAAAATAAACATGGCCGGTCAAAATGATGTAATCCTGGACTTCCCAGAGTTTGCGGGAATAGGGCGACACCAGGCTGTTTTCGTGAGCATCCACCTGCCCGGTCTTCATGGCCAGATAGATCTCAGGCGCCGGGATGACCGTGGGAAGAGCGCCGAGTTCTTTCCAGACGTCCACCCAGATAGGAATGGCGGGCAAACGCATCCTCAGACCATTGATGTCGTCAGGAGTGGTAATTTTGCGGTTTGTGGTCATGTGCCTGGCCGCCCGTTTTTGGGGTCCGAAATCGATGACCCCGCCTTTTTCCTCGGCCAGTTGGCCGATTTTCTTCCCCAGAGGGCCTTCCATATAGCTCTTTACGGCTTGCCAGTTGGGCAGATAAAAGGGGATGGTAATGGGGTCGTACTCCTTGGCAAACATGGTCCGGAAAATCCCTCCGGTGAGCGCCATCTGGGTCTGTCCGATTTTCATCAATTCGAGGACGGCCTTTTCTTTTCCCAACTGGCCGCTCATGAAGACCTTGACATTCATCCTGCCGTTGGATTTTGCCTCCACAATTTCCTTGAACTTCATGATACCGGCCTCT
The DNA here is from genome assembly GCA_016342285.1 of Desulfobacterales bacterium. Lineage (GTDB taxonomy): Bacteria > Desulfobacterota > Desulfobacteria > Desulfobacterales > JAEINQ01 > JAEINQ01. The sequence goes on along the minus strand of JAEINQ010000012.1, from coordinate 75,552 downwards.
TCCGATCCACCGGGCTTCATCGTGCAGTTTACGTCAATATTGATCTTGGCTGCCAATGCACCGCCCGGAGCCAAACCCAAAACCAATCCTGCCAACATTAAGCCAACGAACAACTTTGTCTTCATCGTACCGCTCCTCTCATTGATTGTTTTTGCCAAAAAACACGTAAAACATCCGGTATCAGGGCCTTCCCTTGCGTCAAAAAATATGGCGCCTCGAGTAAAGCGTCCAAGCCCACAGGGGCGTGGGGTCCAGCTATTTTCCATCCACTCAAAAACCGATTCGTGGACGGGCACCAGCTACAAACCAAAGCCGTAAATTCGGTTGTCTATCGACGTTCGCCGTCAATTTTGCCATCCCAGGTCTTCACCGTATTCTCTTTTATCAGCCGAGCAATCTCTGCGTCGTCGTATCCGATTTCCCCCAGCACCTCTGCGGTATGTCCACCAAACTGGGGCGAAGGCCGGTGAACCTTGGCAGGCGTTGCGTCCATTTTTACCGGAAATCCGGTCATCTTGACAGGTCCCGTGGGCTGAGGGGATTCAATGGACATCTCCTGGTGCAATACCTGAGGGTCGTCAAAGACCTCTTCAAGATTGTTGATAGGCCCGCAAGGCACACCGACACGATTGAGAATATCGATCCAGTCGGCCTTGGTTTTTGTTTGGATCCGCGCACTGACGAGATCATTGATGGCCGCCCGGTTCTCTCTTCTTTTCTCGGCGGTGTCAAAGCGGGAATCGGATACCAGTTCTTCCGTTTCAAGGGCCTGGCAGAGGTTCAGCCATGTCTGTTGGGTACTTGGCGCAATCGCGATGGGGCCGTCACTGGCTTGGAAAAGACCGTAAGGCGAGACCACCATATGGTCATTACCGTTTCGCGGGGGCAGCTTGCCGGTTGCAAAAAAAGCACCCGTAGCAAAGGTAAACATACTGATCAGGCCATCGACCATGGCACATTGCACCTCCTGGCCCTCTCCGGTCCTGCCGCGAGCCTGCAGGGCTGCCAGGATGCCAAAGGCGGTGTAAAGTCCGGCGATGGTGTCGCTGATGGGAATTCCCACCCGAAGCGGCGCCATATCCTCGCTGCCGTTTAAGCTCATAAAGCCGGAAACTGCCTGGGCGATGAAGTCAAAGGCGGGCCTGTCTTTGTAAGGACCGGTCTTGCCGAACCCGGATACGGCGGCGTATATCAGGCGTGGATTGATCTCTTTGAGTTGGTCGTAACCCAAACCGAGCCGTTCCATGACACCCGGCCGAAAATTTTCCACCAGCACGTCAGCCCATTTGACCAGCCGGTGAATGATTTCCCTGCCATCCTCGGTTTTGAGATTGGCCACAATGCTTCGCTTGCTTCGATTCAGATTAACAAAATAGGGGTTCTCCCCATGGCCGGTGATGCCGGTCACGCGCGAAGGGTCACCCCCAAAGGATTCCACCTTAATCACCTCAGCGCCAAAATCGGCCAGCATCATTGTACAAAAGGGACCGGAAACCACCCGTGTCAGATCAAGGACATTAATTCCCGATAACGGCATGATATATTCCTCTTTAAAAGAATTGATAATTTCCCGTTCATGGACGGGTTACGCCGTCGCCGGGTTAAGGATGCACCCTCCGGCGGAAAGCTGCGGATCCCGTGGACCGCTCTTCATCAACTGCCCGGGAAGTGTATGCCCGATGATCTCCTCCAGCCGGCGGGCCGCCTCGATAATGGAAACCAGGTCAATCCCCGTTTCAATGCCCATGTCTTCCAGCATATAAACCACATCTTCGGTGGGCAGATTACCGGCCGCCTGGGGAACATTGGGACACCCGCCGATGCCGCCCAAGGCGGTGTCGAAAATCGTTGCGCCGGCGCCGAGGGCGGCGAAAAGGTTGGCCATGGCCGTCCCTCGGTTGTTGTGAAAATGGAGGGCGAAATCGGTGGCTGCAAATCTCCCTTTAAAGCTTTTGATCAAGCTTTCAACCCTTGGCGGAGTTGCCATCCCGGTCGTATCGGCCAGGATGATCAATTCGGCGCCGTTTTCGACATAGGCCTCGGTCAGCGCCAATACATCCTCATGGGGCACATCCCCCTGGTAAGGACAGCCAAAGGCCACGGCAAGTGCCCCGCTGACCGCAACGCCCTGGTCCTTTGCCGCGGAAAAAATCGCCGGAAGATCGGCGATAGACGCTTTCATGCCACGACGAACATTGGCCATGCTGTGGGCCTCTGAGGCGGAGATGACCACAACGATATTGTCAACCCTGGCCTCAATGGCCAGTTGGGCGCCTTTCAAATTGGGGACCAGGGCGGAATAATAGCATCCTGAACGCGGCAGGCCCCTCATCACATCGGTCGCATCGCGCATCTGGGGAATCGCCTTGGGGCTGACAAACGAGGTCGCTTCAATCTCCTTGACGCCGGCCCGGGCAACCGCTTCGATAATCTCAATTTTCTGTTCGGTTAAAATAAAACCCGGCAATGATTGAAAGCCGTCGCGGGGGGCGACCTCACGCAACGTCACTTTAGACGGTAAATCCATGATTGGCTCATCCTCCTTTGGAATAAGGGGTTTTGACTTGCCTGTTTTTTCAATCCAATGCGTCGAGGGATAGCGACGGCAAAACCGGCTATTCCATCGTTCGCGGCAGCCACAACAACAGGTCGGGAAAAAGGACAAAGAGAATCAGGCCCAATGTCTCCACGGCAGCAAACGGCAGCGATCCCCGAATGACATCCATGAGCGTCACGCCCGGCGGCGACACCCCCTTGATCACAAACAGGTTAAGGCCCACCGGCGGTGTTTCCGTGCCGATCTCACAAGCGATCGCCATGACCACGCCAAACCATATGGGGCTGTACCCCATGCCGACAATGATGGGCAGCAAAATGGGGGTACTGATCAAAATGACCGAAACAATATCCATGAACATGCCCATCAGGTAGAGGAGCATAAAAACGAGCACCAGCACCATCCAGTGGGGCAATTGCGAGACCGCCACCAATTCAGCCAGTTGCTGGGGCACTTGAAGACGGGTTAAGACGTAGCCGAACAGCAGGGCCGCCGCGAAAATCAGCATGATCATGCCGGTGGTGTGCATGGTGGAGCGGAAGATTTGCTTGATGATCGGCCAATTGAGGGCCCGGCGGTAAAAACCGAAAGCAAAAGCACCGATACACCCCACGGCGGCGGCCTCGGTCGGCGTGGCAATGCCGGTGTAGATGGTTCCCAGCACCAGCAGAATCAGCACCAGGACGGGCCAGATGCGTGCCAGGGAGGCAAAACGCATTTTCCAGGTCACCCGGTCCATAGACCGGGGCGCCATGTGAGGTCGAAAAATGGCGACCAGAAAAATATATCCCATCATTAACAGGGCCAGCACGATTCCCGGCACAATACCGGCGAGAAACAACTTGCCGACGGATTCATCCCCCACGACGCCGTAGAGGATCAGCGCCACACTGGGCGGTATCAACAGGGCCAGGCCTCCTGAAGCCGCCACACACCCCGTGGCCAGTCCTTTATCATAATCGCGCTTGAGCATCTCAGGGATCGCAAAGCTGCCGATGGTCGCTGCCCCCGCCACGCTGACGCCGCAAAGGGCGCTGAAAATCGCACAGGCCGCAACGCTTGACATTCCCATGGACCCGGGAAGCCGGTTGAGCCAGCGGTTGGCGGCCGTGTAAATATCCGCCCCGATGCCCGAAACAAAGATAATTTCTCCCATCAGGATAAAAAGCGGAACGGCCACCAGGGTAAATCCGGCCATCCGGTCAAAGATGACTCCCGGCACCGCTCCCAGCCCCCGGGGCCCCTGGCAGAGCAGAATCCCGATGACGCTTGCAAGCCCAAGGGCGCCAAAAACCGGCATGCCGGATAGAAGGAAAACAAGGAAGCTGGCGATGACAATGAGGGTGATGATGGTTGTCGGTTCCAATAGGATAGCTCCAATTTACGAAATCGTGTTCGCCGACACGGGAATATAATGGCATCTCTTGCGGCGGTTAACGTCTAAAAAATCGCCGATGAAAAAATCGTGCGCCCGGGGTTCAAACAAACCGCCTCATTGACCGGCAGACGTCAGGTTGTTTCCGGGCGCCCGGATGGTTTGCCTGTCAGGGCGCTGAAGCGGTCACCGATCCTGACAATGTATTGCAGGTTCAAAATCAGGGCGCCGAGCGGAATGATGGCGTAGGGGATCCACAAGGGAAAATCGAGCAACGAACTGGAATGGTAATCGCCGGTAAAGGCGGTAATGGCCGTCTCGGTCCCCTTCCATACGAGAATGCCGCCGAAAATCATGGTCAACAGGGAAGTCACGATATCGACGCCCAGGCGTATTTTTTCCGGCAACGCATTCACGACAAAGGTGGCACGTACATGGCGATCTTCCTTGAGCACCCATCCCATGGACATAAACGCCACAACGACCAGCAGGTATTCGCTCAACTCCACCGAATAGACGGTCGGAGAGTTAAACAGGTATCGAACAATGACTTCATGAAAAACAAGCAGCATGAGCCCGGCAAGCGCGATTTCGGCAAGCACCTCAGCCAACCAGGTCAAGCCATTGATGCCCCGTGAGAGTAATTGAAACAATTTTATGGATCTCCTTTTCAAATGGCGGGCGGCAAGAGCCCATGGTGCCATTTGTTCCTGGCGCAAAGACAACGGAGGTTTTTCAAGCCGGGCCAGGCGCCGGGTCACGGTTGTCGGCAGATTCAACAGATATTGATCGCAACTGCGATCCGCACCCGGCCCGTTTGTTAACGATAATACAGCGACCTACCGGTGCGTTCTGGCAAATTCGATGAATTTTTGTCCGTCAGGCACTTTTTCAATCCACCAGTCGTAAACCGGTTTCATTCTTTCCTGAAAAACAGCCAGCTCCGCCGGAGTCGCAACATGCACTTTCACCCCTTTTTCATTATATTGCCTGATGGCGTCTTTCATAAAAACCTCCAGCATTTCAAGCTGCTGCGCACTCCGCTGTTTGGAGGCTTTTTTCATGATGTCCTGAATGTCAGCGGGCAGGCTGTCCCATTTATCCTTGTTGATACCTAAAAAAATGGTGAAATAGGCCATATTGGTAACGGAAAGATCCTCAACCACTTCGTACAGCTTGCGACCCAATCCGGTAATCAGCGGACGGGTGGTTCCGTCGATGGTGCCTCGCTGCAAGGCCATGTACAGTTCGCCAGAACCCATGGTGGTGGGGCTGCCGCCCATCAATGCCATGGCTTTGCTGGCCGTACTTCCGGAGACACCCCATTTTTTCCCTTTCAGGTGATCCGGAGACGTGACCTCAAAGTTCTTTGAATAGATCTGATAGGGCCCGCCCGCGGCGGCGCCCAGCACAACGACCTGATGTTTGAGCATTTTTTGATTGATGCCCAAATCCCATAAACCGGCATCAATGGTTCGTTGCATGCTTGCCGGCGAGTCCCATAAAAAGGGCAGGTTGCTGATGCCCAGTTCCGGTACGATTCCGGTCAGGTACAGATCGTTGGGCGCGGCCATGTCGATATCGCCTCTTTCCAGGGCGCCGAATTCCTCCTTGCCTTTGTACAGCTGACCGGAGTGGTAGAATTTAAACTTTACCCGCCCCCCGCTTTCGGCCTCCACGTTTTTGGCAAAGTCCTGCAGCGGCTGAACCAGGTAGCCATATGAGGTGGGCATGTAGGTGGACAGAACAATCTCGATCGGCTTATCCGCTGCCATGGTTGAGGTGGCAAAGGTGCCGGTCATTACAAGAGCAACTCCGATCAACAATAACGCCCTCAGGTGTTTCGCGGTCATCATTTCCTCCTTTAACGGTTGGTCAGTTCTGGATCAGTTTACCTTTTGCCTCCGGGTCTATCCTTGCGACTGGATGTAACCAACGGCCAGGTCTCCCATGTCACTGGTGGATCGGCCCATTTTACCCGCCGCCAGATTCCGCACGTCGTTGGCCACAATTTTCTTCAGGGCGTTTTCAATCCGGCCGGCCGCCGACACTTCGCCCAGATGGTCAAGCATCAGCTGGACGGCACCGATGCAGGCCAGGGGGTTGATCATGTTCTGCCCGGTGTATTTGGGGGCCGAACCACCGATGGGTTCAAACATGGAAACGCCCGCCGGGTTGATGTTGCCGCCGGCTGCAATACCCAGACCGCCCTGGATAATCGCACCGATATCGGTAATGATATCCCCGAAGAGGTTATCGGTCACGATCACATCGAACCACTCGGGATTCTTAATCATCCACATGCTTGTGGCATCCACGTGGGCGTAATCGGTCTCAATGTCCGGATACGCTTTGGCCACCTCGTAAAAGACCCTTTCCCAGAGATCAAAGGCGAAAGTCAGAACATTGGTTTTGCCGCAAAGGGTCAGCTTTTTCCCCTTGTTGCGGCGCCGGCATAAATCAAAAGCAAAACGGATACAGCGTTCCACCCCCATACGGGTATTGATCGATTCCTGAATGGCGACTTCATGGGGGGTCCCCTTGCGAAGAAAGCCGCCCCCACCGGTATATAGCCCCTCGGTATTTTCACGGACCACGACGAAATCAATGTCCGCCGGCCCCTTGTCCTTGAGCGGGGTTTCCACCCCGGGATATAAAACCACCGGGCGCAAGTTAATGTACTGGTCGAGCTGAAAGCGCATTTCAAGCAGCAGCCCTTTTTCAAGGATACCCGGTTTTACGTCCGGGTGACCGATGGCACCCAGTAAAATGGAATGAAATCCCCGCAGCTCATCCAAGACGCCCGGAGGAAGAATTTCACCCGTTTTCAAGTAACGATCCCCTCCGAGGTCATAGGTTGAAAGCTCCAGGTTAAAGCCTTCAATTGCGGCCGCGGCCTTCAACGACTTGAGCCCCTCGGCAACGACCTCAGGTCCCGTGCCATCCCCCGGAATTACGGCAATTCGATACGTCTTAGACATGGTTGCCATCCTCTTTCATCTCGTTTTGAATATAGGAAATCAATCCACCGGCCTTTAGCAGCGATTGCATGAACGGCGGGATGGGTTGGGCCCGATAGGTGAGCGACTGGGAATGATTGGTGATGGTGCCGTTTTCCAGGTCAATCTCCAATTTATCGCCTGTCCGGATACTCGCGGCCGCTTCGGGGCTTTCCAAAATGGGCAATCCCGTATTAAACGCGTTCCGGTAGAAGATCCTGGCAAAAGAGCCCGCGATGACGGCTGACACTTTGGCGTGTTTTATGGCGATGGGGGCGTGTTCCCGTGATGATCCGCAGCCAAAATTCTTGCCTCCGACGATAAAGTCACCCGGTGCGACTTTTTCGATAAATTCCGGATCGGCATCTTCCATGCAATGTTGAGCCAACTCTTGCGGGTCTGACGTATTCAGATAACGGGCCGGAATGATTGCGTCCGTATCGACATCGTCGCCGAACTTCCAGGCATTGCCTTCTAATTTCATTTTCCGTCTCCTGCGGGTTTCAAAGTTCTTCCGGGTGTGCAATTCGCCCCAGAACAGCGCTGGCAGCGGCCACGGCCGGAGATGACAAATAGACCTCACTTCCGGTATGGCCCATCCGCCCAACGAAATTGCGATTGGTGGTGGACACGGCGCGCTCGCCTTCGGCAAGAACACCCATATACCCCCCCAGGCAGGGACCACAGGTGGGTGTGCTGACCACAGCCTCGGCTTCGATGAAAATTTCCAACAGCCCCTCTTCAAGTGCCTGCTTGTAAATCTGCTGGGTGGCCGGAACAACAATCAATCGAATCCTGGGAGCGGCCTTTTTTCCTTTTAAGATTTTTGCGGCAATCCGCAGGTCCGCCAGTCGACCGTTGGTGCAAGAGCCGATCACCACCTGGTCGATGACGACATCGCTTAGCGCACCGACCGGTTTGACGTTTTGAGGGCTGTGGGGGCATGCGACCTGGGGTTGCAGATCAGATATGTCCCATTCATAAATCTTTTCGTATGCCGCACCCGGATCCGATTGGTAAAATCTGTATTTGCGCTGGGCCCGGTCCTTGACATAGGCCTCGGTAATCTCGTCCGGCGGGATAATGCCGACTTTGGCTCCGGCCTCAATGGCCATGTTGGACATGGTGAAACGGTCGGCCATGGGCAGGGCCTCAATGACCGGCCCTACGAATTCCAAGGCTTTATAACGCGCACCATCCACACCGATCCGGCCAATGGTGTAGAGGATCAAGTCCTTTCCGCTGATCCAGGGAGCCCGGTTGCCGTTAAATACGACTTTGACCGATGGCGGAACCTTGAACCAGGAGGCGCCGGTAAGCATGGCCGCGCCCAGATCCGTTGACCCGACCCCCGTGGCAAAAGCGCCCAATGCCCCGTAAGTGCAGGTGTGGCTGTCGGCCCCGATAATCAGGTCGCCGGGCAACACCAACCCCTGGTCAGGCAAAAGGACATGCTCGATTCCCATTCGGCCCACCTCGAAGTAATTGACCAGTGCCTGTTCGCGGGCAAAATTCCTCAAGATTTGTGCCTGCACGGCAGATTTGATATCCTTGTTGGGAATAAAATGATCCGGTATCAGTCCGACCCTTGCGACATCAAAAACCTTTACACCTCCGGCTTCCTTGAAAACCTGTATGGCCATGGGCGCGGTGATATCGTTGCCAAAAACAAAATCCAAAGAGGCCTCTATCAACGCCCCGGGGTGGATTTCTTCCCGACTGGTATGAGCCGCCAGTATCTTTTCACTGATCGTCAAGGGCATGCAAACCTCCGATTGTTCGATTTTTAGATCGATCCAGATGCAACACGCTGCTTCGCCGGACAGTGCCAGACACAAGGGGTTACAACCACATGCCCGGCACGCACCCGGTCGACCATGACGCAAAAAACACGCCAAACATCAAAACAACAACAATAAGAAGTTAAAACATGAGGTTTTCAGATTCGAAAGGCTGGATGCGCGATTGAAAAGTGTATGCAGATGGTTATGGAAGAATGCTTCTTAATGATAAATACCATTAAATATCGTTCGGTTATGAGGTCCATAACCATTGTTAAGATTATTACAAAAGTTATAGGGGTTACGGTTGTTTTTCTTTGAGCTGTTTCAATCGTCGGCTCAGGGCGGGTTGGCTGATACCCAAGAGGCGGGATGCGATGGACTGGTTGTCATTGGCACGATGAATGGCTTCCCGAACCAACTGGTGGTCGACCTCTGTCAGCGTTGGAAGAATCTCCAGGTGGGAAAAGATCGTGGCGCCGGTTGTGGGGCCGGGTTGCGTGCGGCTGGGATTCCTGCTGTCGGAAACCCTGGTTTTGAAGGTATCCAGCGACAATGTGCGGGACTTATGGTTGCTGACGGAATCGAATATCATGGTTTCAAGTTCCCGGATGTTGCCGGGGAAGTGATAGCAGCTCAGCAACGGAACCAATTCATCCGGATACCGCGGTGTTGTCTTACCCAGCTTCTGGGAAGCCTTTTCCATGAAATGATCAACAAGCAGCGGCAAATCTTCCATCCGTTGCCGCAGCGGCGGCAGATGAACCTGATGGATTTGAAGCCGGTAGTACAAGTCGCGCCGCAATCCATGGTGATGGTCTCCGTCGGTCAGGTCACGATTCGTTGCGGCCAGAATACGCGCGGTTGACTTCTGGGGAAGATCTGAACCGATGGGAAAATATTCGCCCTCCTGCAACAGCCTCAACAACTTGATTTGAGATTCATGGCTCAAATCACCGATTTCGTCTAAAAACAGCGTTCCGGCGCCGGTTTTTTTCAGCAGGCCGTCACGCTTTGTGTCAGCACCCGTAAATGCGCCTTTTCGATGGCCAAACAGCGTGTCGGAAAAATGCAGGTCATCCAGCCCGGCAATATTAACACTCACAAGAGGGCCTGGCAGCCCACTCATCGAATGAAGCACCCTGGCCATAAGCTCTTTTCCAACGCCGGTTTCACCGGTGATGAGAACCGGCCCGGGGGATGAAGCAATGGCTTCCATATATTGAAAGATTGCCAGCATGGCGCGGCTTTGGGTAATAATGGTGGCAAAAGCCTCGGGATGGTCGAGCTTATAGGAAAGAACGCTCTTTTTCAGGGTACTGTTCTCCCGGGCCAATTCTCTTTTCTCCACAGCCCGGCGAACACTGGAAATCAATCGCATCTTTTCAACGGGTTTGACAAGATAATCGAAGCTGCCCGTTTTCATGCACGCAACGGCTGTCTCCAGGTCGTCTGTGGCCGTAACCACGATGATGGGAATTTCGGGATAGTTTTCCGTGAGAATGGGTAAAATATCCTGGCCTTTCAGATACGGCATGATCAAATCGAGGAGAATGACCTCGACTTCACCCTTTTCTTCGATCAGCCCCAAGACATCCCTGCTGTCCCGGCAGGTGATCACGTTGGTCATTCCCCCGGAATTGAGGATCAGTTCAAAGCTTTCCAGGACTTCCTCTTCATCGTCAACGATCAGTATGGGATATTTAGACATGGGCAAAGCCTTCATTCTGTCAAGCGACTGTTAAAATGATCCCTTATTCACATTTTTCATTCGGAAACCTCAGGATCACGGTTGTCCCCTCATCGGGCTGCGAGTTGAATTCCATGACGCCGCGGAGTTCATGAACAATGGTCGATGCAATGGAAAGCCCGAGACCCGTGCCGCCGGATTCCCTCTTGGTCGTAAAAAACGGGTCCATCACATGCCCGAGGTCCTGCTTTGGAATACCGACACCCTCGTCCCGGCAAGTGATCACCACTTGATCAAGCACCGAATCAAATGACGTCGAAATGGTAATCCCCCTATCCGGGTCGGGAAGTGCCTGACAGGCGTTTTGGAGGACATTAATGATCACCTGCTCTAATCGCTGGAAATTGCCGCGGATGTCCGGCACTTCCTCATCGATGTCCAGGACAAACCGATGGGTGCTTTCTTTTATCATACTGGCCAGCAGAATTTCGGCGGATCGTATGACCTGGTTGACATTGACGGCATTGTTTACGCTTCCCGATTCCCTGCAGGAATAATCCCGCAGTTCTTTGACAATCCGTTTGATCCGTCTTGACCCGTCGTGGATCCTGGCACAAATGGTCGGCAGCTTTTCGGCAAACCGGGAGTAGTCAATCCCGCCGATCAGGAAATCCCCGTTCTCGCTGTAATATTCATCCAATATCGTTTTTGCCGCCTTCCAGGCATCCGAAAGCAGTTGGGTGTTGGAAAGGATTAACGTATTGGGATTGTTGATTTCATGAGCCACTCCGGAGGTCAGGATCCCCATGGAAATCATACGATCGGCCTGAAAAAGCTGCTCTCTGCGCAGTTCCTCTTCTTCTTGGGCCCAGACCTTTTCGGTAATGTCTTCAAACACCGAGACCATTTCGGCAATATTGCCTGAAGCATCAAAAATCGGCGCTATCGTCAGCGAAAGGAGCACCTGGCGCCCGTCGGGCCATTGAATGGCATAACGGCTGTCTTGCAGGGTCTTGCCGCTGGATAGAACAAGGGCTGCCGGGAACTTGTCTTCCGCCAATGGATTGCCGTCAAAATCGGCCATCAGCCAGGCCGGCTCCCGGTATCCCGCAGGATTGCCATCCCCTTTGATCAGGCCGAGAATCTGCTCGGCCCGCTGATTGGCATAGGTGACAATGCCCTGGGTGTTCATCAGGGTGATCCCCACCGGACTGGTTTCCATTAACCGCGAGAAAATGTCCCGCTCCCGGCGCAGGGATTCCTCGGCCAGTTTTTTTTCCGTAATGTCCACACAAAAGCCTTCAAGGAATGGCTCGTCATCGAAAATCCCGGATACCATCCGGCCGGACAGCAAAACCCAGATGACACTGCCGTCTTTCCGGTAAAACTGGGTCTCAAACCGTTTGACCTGCTGGTCCCGCCCTAACCTGCGGATAAATTCTTCCCGGTCACCGGGGTTGACGTAAATTTCTTTCCCGATGTCCTTGACGGACAAAATGAGTTGTTCCGGGGTGTCAAACCCCAGAATTCCGGCCTGTGACGGACTGGCTTCCAGAAAGCGTCCATCCATTGTGCTTTGAAAAACGCCCATAACCGCATTCTTAAAAATGCTATGGTATTTATCCTCGGCACAGCAAAGCATGACTTCCGTTCGTCGTCGTCGATGAATATTGGCTGCAAGGAAAAAGATCAGGGTCGCAAGGCCGCCGGTGACACAAAGGACCGTCCCTAAAAGATACCGGTGGAAAGGCGGCAGCGGCATCGGAGGCTCTGTTTTCTGGCAGGAGACAATCTCCCATCCGGCAATATGCAGCGGGACCTGGGCAATATAATGGGACTGGCGGTCTACAGAGACACGATTATGGTCGTATAGATTGATTCCGAGGGGTTTGATCTTGGCCCCACCGAACTGGCGGTTTTTTTTCAGACGCTCAAGGGTTTGGGCGGAAATGGGTCGTGTGGCCCTGAACATCCAATACGGCTGATTACTGGAAAAAATCACCCCGTCCGGAGAGACAACCGCAATCTTGTCATCCTTTTCCTTGATGAGGTATTCGACCTCCGATATGCCTATTTTCAAGACGATCACCCCGATAGGCATCTCTCCCGGCCCATCATATACGGGGGCGCTTAAATGCAGGCCCCGTTTTTTGGTGAGCACGCCGAGTGCCGGAAACACCGTTACGTCGCCGGCAATGGCCTTTTGGAAATATGGCCGAAACGCGTAATTGAATCCGACAATGGAGACGTCCGCGATGTCCGTGCTGGACACGGTGGTTCCGTCACGGTCAATGATATAGATCAGCTCGGTATGGGAAATCGCATTGGCCGTGTTAAGTAGCAACCGGATTCGCGGGCCTTCCGGATCGACGTTCTTTCTCAATACGTCGATGACCAGATGATCTTTCGCCAGCGCCTGCAGCACCCGAAGGCGATGGCCGAGGATAAGGTCGATCTGTTTGGCAAGGAGTTCGACGCCATGTTCGTGAGCACTGCGTTGATTCTCCTCGCTGAGCAGGCGCGTGCTGAAATAACCGATTGCAGTCAGAAACAAAAGCAAACCAACCGAAAAAATTAAAAAAGCAGCTCCCGTTGTTGTGACTTTCCGACCGGCATGTTGATACGAAGTTTCTCTATGATAAGTCCTGGTCATATCCCCTTCCGAAAAAAGACGGTTAAAATTCATGCCGCAGGCCGGTCAGGATCGCGGCTGATAGTGGCGCTTGAGCCAGGAGGCCAGGCCGTCCAGGCCCGGAAAGAGCATCCGTTCGGTGATGTTGGCCTGGTCGAGCTTGTCGCGGATCTCCCATTTGAGTTCTTTGGGGATGATGATGCGCCGGAAGAGCCCGGAGTGAATGGCCAGCCAGTTGTCCAGGCTCCGGTTGGGGCCGGACATGAAGGAGAACAGGGCAAACTGGTTGACGATGCGCGCATCAATGGAGGGCGGCTCGAAGAAGGCCACCATGGGTTCGGCGGAAAGGGTGTCGAAACAGCGCACGTCGGGCAGGGCCCGTTCCAGCATGCCGATGGTCAGGGCATGGGCATTGGCCGCCGAGAGCTGGCTTTTCAAGGGGTCTGGCAGCAGGCGGTTGGCCTCCACGAAATCGACTTTCCAGATCACGCCGTCCGCATCGTAGCGGTCGGTCTGGTTGGTGGCATAATGCATGGCCACAAAGGGCGAATAGGTCCAGTCGAGCAGCCGGGTGGGAAGACCATGGTGCTGGGCCAGGGTCATCCATCGCCAGTGGGAGTCGCTGATCTCCACATCGTCGAGCCGGGCGTATTTGCGGAAATTTCGCAGCAGGTGATACTCCAGCCCGGCCCGGTCGCCGCAATTGCGCTCAAAACTGGTGACGAGCCGGTAAGCCTTGTCCGACAGGCCCCGAAAGGCATAATTGGATCGAAACCGCAGGATGTCCTCCTGCCACGACCCTTCATAGACCCGCTCGCAGAGCTCGGCCCAGGACTGGATGACCACGTCGTTTTTTTCAATGGAAGTTGCCATTTGCCTTTACCCAATCTTGATTGCAATGTGCACATTATCAGAAATATGATAACGTAAATGTGCTTTCGTGTACTTTGGCAGAACTATCCCTCGATCAGGGGATTGCGAACTGACAGACCCGGGAAACGTTTGAAATCCCTGTCCGCTGTCCACAACTCGCTCACGCCGTTAAGCCGGCACAAGGCCGCGATGCGCGCATCGTGAACCATGGGCCCCTGGATGCGGCCGGACCGAATCATGGCCCGAACCAGGGGCCAGTAGCCTTCCGCTTCCTGGAGCAAGACCACGGTAGGCGATTCGAGCCATGCGTCCACCTGATCGAGCGCTTTTTCAAGCGGCGTGGGGGGCGAAAAGATTTTCGGATGGGTGGCGATGGATAGAAACTCATGGATGCAGGGCCAGGGAATGGCCCAGATCGACCGCCCCTGGGCCAGGCCGGCGATCCGCCCATAGGCGGGTTCGTGCCACTCGGAATCTTCCCGGTGGGCATAAACGAGGATATTGGTGTCAACGGCGATCATCCGCCCCGATCCTCGTAACTGAGTTCGCGAATGCGATCCCAGGAGGCCCCGGCAAGATGGGGTCGCATCCCCTCACCTTTGAAAGTGGCCTTTCGAAGATTGAACGCCTTGGCCTGTTTGCGCTCCACAATAACCTTGCGCAACCCCTCCTCGACCAAGGCTTTCAGGGTTGTATTGTCCCTGGAGGCGATGCCCCTGGCCTCTTCGAGCAGGCTGTCAGGTATATGTACGGTTGTCTTCATACGGATAGCCGTATCACGTGATACGGCGGTATGTCAAAGTTTTGTCATGGTGCCCTGATGGCAAATGATTCACGCGGCGAAAACCCTCGACCGAATCGTTCGCTTTCACACCTTTGCCCCTGGCAATCCGGCCGAACGAAAACAGATGTGGACCGCGCCATGAAAATCGTCCTGCTCTATCCGCCTCCGTGGAAGATCGCGCCCTTTGCAACGCCAAACTATCCGCCGGGCCAAGGTCCGCCCGCGGGTTTTGATGACGCGGCCATCACCTCGGGAGACTTCCTGCAGATCCCCTACGGCCTGATTTCCCTGGCCGCCCAGGCCCGTCGCAGCCGCATGGACGTCGATGTCTTCAACCTGGCCAATGCCCCGTGGCCGGCGGTGGAGTCCTTTGTCCACCGTACCCGGGCCGACCTGTTCGGCCTTTCCTGCATGACCGCCAACCGCCGCGGTACGGCCATGGTGGCGCAACTGATCCGAGACATCCACCCCTCGGCACACATCACGGTGGGCGGCCCCCACGTGACCGCCCTGCCCATGGAAACCCTGACCCATGTGCCGGCCGTCGACACTGTGGTCGTGGGCGAAGGCGAGACGACCTTCATGGCCCTTGCCCGCCGCATGGCGGCCGGCAAACCGGTCAGCGGGCTTGCCGGCACGGCCTGGCGCCACAACGGCCGGTGTCATGTGGCTCCCCCCCGGCCGGCCATCGAGAATATGGATTCCCTGGCCGCGCCCCACGATTATTTTGACACGTCAACGGTGCTCACCTCCAGGGGGTGCCCCAATCGCTGCACCTTCTGCGGCAGCAGCCGCATGTGGGGGCGACGGGTGCGATACCATTCGGCACCCTATGTACTGAACATGCTGGAGACCGCCGTGAACCGCCATGACCGGCGTTTTATCGCCTTCAAGGACGACACCTTTACCGCCGACCGGCGTCGCATCCTTAAAATCTGTAAGGGGATTGGCGAGCGCGGGCTTAAATTCGTCTGGAGCTGCGATACCCGGGTGGACTGCCTGGACGAAAAAACCCTTGCAGCCATGCGCCGGGCTGGCTGCGTAAGAATCAGCCTGGGGGTGGAATCGGGTTCGCCCGTCATTTTGAAGAACATTCGAAAGCACTTTTCCCTGGACAAACTGGCCGGGCTGACCGAAACCATCCAGGCCCTGGGCATGGAGGTGCGCTACTACATGATGGTGGGAAACCGCGGCGAAACCGTGGAGACCTTCCTTGAAAGCCTTTCGCTCATGGAAAGGACGCGCCCCAACCGGTTTGTCTTCTCCCAGCTCCACCTCTACCCGGGCACCGAAGAGTTCGACATCTTCTGCCGTCACGGGCACGTCACGCCGGAAATTTTCTTTACCCGGGACTTTTTCTGTCTGACCTGCTTTGCCGGCGACCGCCACCATGAGAAGCAGATCCGGGAGATGCTCACCCCCCTGGCCGGGGTCCGGACCTGCCGGGAATTCGGCGTAACCGACCGCCTGGCCACGCTGGCCCGGTTCCCCGACCTTCACCTGTCCCATGTGGACCTGTGCCGGGCCTGCCTGAAAGCCGGCGACCCGGACGCCGCCGAACATCACCTTCGCCGCGCCCTGGACCTGGGCTTTTTTCTTCCCGGCCTGGCCCACAACCTGCTGGCCTGCATCGCGGCCCAACGCGGCGATGCCGACCAGGCTAACGCCCATCTGGACCTGGCCGTCGGCCACTACCCCCACGCGGTGGTCGTTGAAAACCTCCAGCGGCTCGACGCCTGGCGGGCCGCCGGTGCCAAGAACGGTTGCCCGAAGCTGGCCCCCGGCGATGGGTTCGAAAGCACCTGCATCCTGCGCCAGCCCGAATTCCCCGACCCCATCGAGTCCGCTTGCCCGGCCCCCGTCAACGGTTGAAAGAAAGAATCCACGCCCCCGAGGACGTGGATTCCGACTTCGAATTGAAATCAGCTCGTTGCGCCTTCCTACCACTGATACCGATAGGTCGCCGAAAAAACATGGTGAGTGTCCGAGTCGGCCAGCTCGGCGTCATAACCGAGATAGAATTGCGACCGCTCGTTCAATCCGGCCACAACCCCCATATTCAATGCCATCCGGTCTTGATCCAGTTCCGGCCCATCAACGGCAAAGGTGGCATTGGGCGCACCGGCAAAGCCCGCTTCAATGGAAGAAACGCGGTCCATATGTTCACGGACATAGGCGATCCGTGCACTGGGAACGAGTTGCCATTTTTTGCCCACCTCAAGGATATGACTGATGCCCACACCGAGTTTGGTTCGAAAGGGGTCTTCGTCCTGATCTTTCACCACAAGGTTTAATGCCCCCACGCCCGTTTCGGTGAAACCGTCCCGATGCGAATGGCTATAGCCCATGACTTTCACCGGTTTTTAGGATACGTTTGGTTGTTTGAGATCCTTAACCGAAATGGAAACACCATGAGATCCGTGGCACCCGATTATAGGCTCGACCCCCGCCGATGGACGGTCTTTGCCGTCATCAGCCTGGTCTATTTCTTCGTCTACTTTCACCGGGTATCCACGTCGGTCATCGTCTCGGACCTGCTCGCAGCCTTTGACACCAACGCCACGGCCCTGGGCGTGATGTCCTCCATGTACTTCTACCTCTACGCCATTGAGCAACCGGCGGTGGGGTATCTCACCGATCGCCTGGGCCCCCGGCGGGTCATCGGCTGGTGGTCCGTGGCGGCGGCGGCCGGATGTTTCCTCTTTGCCATGGCCCCGACCATCGGCTGGGCATCGGCTGGACGCGCCCTCATCGGCCTGGGCGTCGGCGGCGTCTACGTGCCGGCCATCAAAGCCATCTCCCAACGGTTTCGCAAATCGGAGTTTTCCACCATGTTGGGGTTGCTCATGAGCGTGGGGAACATCGGGGCGGTGATCGCCACCACCCCACTGGCCTGGATGGCCGTCACCTGGGGATGGCGGCCCACCTTTGCCCTCATCGGTGCCGCCACCCTGGTTCTGGCCGCTGCCACCTTCTGGCTTGCCCGTGATCCCCAAACAAGTCGGTCATCGTCCGACGCGTTGCCCGCCTCCGGAGCTGACGGTTGCCCACGGTCCGCATCGGGCGCCATGACGGTGCTCACATCGGCACAATTCTGGACAATCGGGGCAATTTTTTTTGGCATCTACGGCACCCTGGTAACCCTTCAGGGCCTGTGGGCCACGCCTTTTCTCATGGCCGCCTTTGGCATCGAACGGATCCTGGCCAGCAAGATCAACATGCTGATCCCCTTGGGCGTGATCATCGGCGCTCCGGCCTTCGGCTGGTTAGGCGACCGATTTTCCCGGAACAAGGCCCGTATCCTGACGGCCATTATCGTGATCTACAGCACCACCTGGGCCGCCATGATCTGGTTCTTCCAATGGCTCGGCATCCCGGGGACCGCCGCGGTGTTCTTTGTCATGGGCGTGGTCACCGGCGGATTCATCAGCATCTTGTGGGGCATTGTTCGTGAAACCACCCCGTCCCGAATCCTCGGGCTGACATCGGGGCTGCTCAATGTCGCCCCCTTTCTGGGTGTGGCCGCTTTTCAGGTCATCACCGGCGCCATTTTGGGCCGGAACGGACGCGTGGGCCAAGCCTACGCGCAGGCCGGTTACCACCAGGCCTTTCTTGCCTGCCTGGCCGGCATCGTCCTCTGCCTGATCCTGTCCCTTTTCCTGGATCGGCAGGTGCGCCAAACCCATGCCGTGTCGTCGACACGCTAACAGATGGAAACCAACGACAAATGCCCCGCAGCACGCTGCAGGGCATTTGTCGTTGACAGAGCCGAACCCGGGAGGGCACAGAAGCCTCCAGGGCCTACCAGAAATCGAGCTGATCAATGCTTTTTAAAAAGGCGGCGTCGGGCGCAACAAAACCGTCAACACCGATGCTTTCAACCAGGGGCTTGTTTGCTGACAGATCCAGCAGGGCGCGGCGCAACTTTTCCACGACCTGGGGGGCCACACTGCGGTGGGCGGCAAAAATCCAGTTGGGCACCCAACTGGTGGTCGCCAGAACCTGAATCTGTTTGCTGTCGATGGCCTGGTCCATACGATGCAGGGAGGCGGCGGAGATAAACCCGGCGGCAGCCCGCCCTTCGAACACGTCCATGATCACATTCTCCTCCAGGTAGTCGGTGGCCTCGCGTAAGAACAGGTCCTGGACCACATCGAGGTTGTATTTTTTAAAGAACTCCTTCTGGGACAGGTATCCTCCGGCAGACTGGGTCGAAACCACCGATACCTTTTTTCCTTTGAGCGATTGGGGATTGGCGATGCCGCCGTCTTTGCGAACAATGATCATCCCCTGAATACGGGTGCCGCCTTTTCCCTGGCTGGCCACGGCCACCGGCACCACCTCGCTGGCCACCTTGATAAAGACCAGCGGATTCTGGAAACTGAATTGGGCCAAGCCGGATTTGACCATGTCCATGTGATCGTCATAGGAATCGGCGATTTCCAACGCCACCCGAAAACCGGTATCGGCCTCGATGGCGTTGGCCAGTCCAGTGAATCGTTCATGCATGTAAATGGGAAAATACCGGGGTAAGACAGCCATCCGGTAAGTTTGGGCAGCACAGATGCCGGGGATGAAGAGCAACAGCAGCAGGGTCAATTCAGCCAGCAGGAATTCGAGCCTCTTTCGCATGGGATACCTTTTTCTGCCAGGGGCCAGTCGTGGGAAGGATTGGCAAAGCCGAATCAGCGACGGTGCCGATTGCGGCCAGTGCACCGCACCGTTACACGGATCCTCCCTGGCGAGCATTGAGGGGTGGGCTCGGTGCGGGCTCGAACTATAGTGGGTTTACCAAGTCTGTGTCAACCATCAGCGAGCCGGTGGGCCGGCCAACACGTGGAAACGACAAAGGCACGGGGCCGGTATGGGGCCGACCGGCCGCATGCCGCAACAGCATGGTGAATGCGTCAGAAAACGCCATGTTCGTATATTTCGTACGCCGTCGGTTGACCCAAAAGGGCATCGATCTGTTCCTGGATTTCCCGTCGCTGGTCGCTCAGCACCCACCGACGCCAGTCGTCGACGGACCGCCAGGTGCTGATCACCAGGCTCTCGTCGGCCTTGTCGATGCGATTGAGGGTTTCTCCGGTCATGTAGCCGTCCTGGCCCATGGTCAGCGCACGCATCTGGTTGAGCAGTCGGATGAGTTCAACGGATTGAAAGCCTGTGACCTTGCGTTTGATAAGGATTTTAACGGTCATGCCCCCTCCTTTCCTGCTGCCGATGATTTAGGGCGCCGGATCAATCCGCTGCCCGTCCCTGGGTTGCCCCTCCTGAAAGGGAGTTGGTCTTGAATGCCTAAAAAATGCCAGAATTAATGCTGACCACGCTGCCAGAGGCGGATTCCAACGGCCAATTGAGGACGGGCACCATAACTAACCAGGCACGTCGATGCTGCAACGCCCCTCCGCACACACGGAAAGGACCGGACAGGGTGTATGTCGCACCACCCTGTCGGTGGTGGACCCTAGAAACAGGGCCTCCACCAGACCGTACCCGCGCATGCCCAGCACGATAAGGTCGGCACGGCGGCTGCTGGCATAGGCGACGATCTCGGCAAAGGGCCGGCCGGTGAGCACCGACACCACCGGCGAGCACCAGTGTCGGGCTTCGGACGGCACCATTTGGCTGAGCTTCTCGGAAGCCTGTTCCTGGAAGTTGAGGTCAAAATCGATGCTGGGCACCGCGCCGGCCTTTAACCAGTCTGTGTAGACCGGCGGCTCCAGGACGTGGACCAGGTGCAGTTCGGCCTCGAATTCCTGGGCCAGACTCAGGCCGTAACGAAAGGCCGCGTCGGAGTCTTCTGAGAAATCGCATCCCACCAGGATTCGGCCAAAGCGGATGGCCTGGGACGCCTCGCCCTCGCCCGGCAGGGCCGGATCGCGAATCACCAGCAGCGGGCAGGTCAGGGCGCGCATCATGCGCTCGGTGACCGATCCCAGCACGAACCGTTTGAGTCCCGATCGGCCGTGGGTGGCGGAAATAGCCAGATCAATATGGTGTTCGACGGCCAGACGCTGGATCTCATCGGCCGTATGACCGACAGTCACCAGAGATTCCCAGGGTACGGTGGCATCGGCCATGAGAGCCTCCAACTGGTTCCGGGCACTCTCCAAACTCTGGGACTGGATCTCCAGCGGGACAAAATGGACTTCACCGTAGATGGTGGCAAAGGGCAGATCGACCACATGGCAAATGAAGAGCTTGGCGTCAAAAGCCTTGGCCAGACCAATACCGTAAGCCAGGGTCTGGTTGGAAAATTCCGACAGGTCCGTGGTGCACAGAATCCGTCTGGGTTGCATTCGCATGTGCCCTCCTTTGGCAAACCGCGGGGCCTGGCGGCCCATTGCGATCCGCAGGGGTCATGAAGTCTCCACCCGCAGAGCGGGCGGCCTCAGGGAGCCCCCCAAAGGGGGGCTCAATGTCCAATATCCAATTTTCAATTCTCAGTGTTCAAGTAAGGTATTCTGCCATTTTTAGCCTTGGATCATCGGCGGAGCGTAGCGACTTCATCCTTAGGCATTGGACATGGGTCATTGGATATTGCTTTTACGCGGTTGTTCTATTCTCGCGGCAACGGCAGAACCTTTCCGGGCCCACATCTGGACGTAGCGGCTTAATGCCACCCGGGTTGAGCGATTGTCGAGGTTACCGAAGGGTAAGGGTCTGAAGGGGTCGGACAGCGGGGGGAGCGGCAATGAACCGATGAACAATGAGGGAAGGTGATTGGGTCTGTCGTCGGCCCCCATACCCTATTAAATCGGTAGAAGCTCAATGATGTATAGATATGTCAAAACCCGGGGTAATGTCAAAGTAAATATCCCTCCCCCCGGGACACCCGGCGGACTGCTTGCATTTTCGACAAGGCGTGATTATAGTTTGGCCACTATGATCTCAGATATCGAAAAAATGCCGAACCCCAAGGAAATTGAAAAAGAAATCGGGGAATTTCTGGCCAAAAAATTTGGCGATGCCGTCAAGGTCATCTCTCCCATGGTCGTGCCCGTCCAGGCACCGGCCGACGACGTGGTGACCGGAACCGAGGAAAAGCCCGCGACCATCGACTTTGACCTCAAACCCGAGGAACTCATCGCCTACCTGGACCAGTACATCGTCAAGCAGGATGGGGCCAAGGAGATCCTGGCCACCAAGATCTGCACCCATTTCAACCGGATCCAGCACCGTGCCGACAACGGCCTGGATGCGCTCCAGATGGTGGGCAGCATCAAGAACAACGTCCTGATGCTGGGCCCCACCGGCGTGGGCAAAACCTATATCATCAAGCTGATCGCCAACAAACTCGGTGTCCCATTCGTCAAGGGCGATGCCACCAAATTCAGCGAAACCGGATATGTGGGCGGCGATGTGGAGGATCTGATCCGCGATCTGGTCCGGGAGGCCGACGACAATATCGATCTGGCCGAGCACGGCATCGTCTACATCGACGAAATCGATAAAATCGCCTCCAGCCGCGGCACGATCGGAGCCGACGTCTCCCGTACCGGGGTGCAACGCGCCCTGCTCAAACCCATGGAAGAGACCGAGGTGGACCTGAAGGTGCCCCATGACCCCATCTCCATGATTCAGGAGATCGAGCGGTTCCGAAAGACCGGAGACCGGGACCAGCGCACCGTCAACACCAAAAACATTTTATTCATCATGAGCGGAGCCTTTGGCGGCCTGCCCCAGATCATTGAAAAACGCCTGAACTCCCAGGCCATCGGATTTGGCTCCAATATTTACGGCCGGGCGGACAAGGCGGGAATCTGGGACCGCATCAAATCCGAAGACCTGATCGAGTTCGGATTCGAGTCGGAATTCGTCGGCCGGCTACCGGTTCGGGCGGTGTTCGAGTCACTGGAAGAAAAAGACCTTTTCGATATTCTCCAAAACCCCAACAACCCCATCGTTCTGGGCAAAAAACTCGATTTCGCCGCCTACGGCATTCGCGCCAAGTTTTCCCGCAAAGCCCTGGCGCTGCTGGCGGCAAACGCATTCAAGGAGAACACCGGCGCCCGCGGTCTGGTCAACGCCGTCGAAGAGGCCCTGCTGGTTTTCGAACGGCGCTTGCCGTCGACGGCCGTTAAAACACTGGCTGTCACCGGCGAGGTGGTGGCAAGTCCCCGGCAGGCCCTGGCCGACATGGAAGCTGATCCCCAGCCGTGGAACGACCGCTTCGAGACGGTTTCCATGGAAGAAAAGGACGCCATCGTCAAATACCTGGTAGAGAACCAAAAACAACTGACCGGAAAATTCAACCTGACCCTGACACCGGCACGAATCGATCTGGCGGCGACCGACTACACCCGGCACATCATGGATATCGCCATGGCCATGGGGCGGATCAAGGCCGCCTGCGATGCGGCAAAAAAGATCGAACTTCGCTTTTACGAGAATCACCATATCAACATGGTTTTGGAAGACAGTGCCATCGACCATATCATCGAGCAGCACCTGCTTTCAGGCACCAGCATGGAGGTCATCTACCGGCGGATCGCCGCGGACCTCGAACACGGACTGAAGCTGGTTCGAGAAAAATCCGGCCGTGATCGGTTCTTTATCAGCCGCGCCACCCTGCTATCCCCGGAAAAATATATTTCCGACCTGATCCGCCAGGAAATGGCCGAACGGCCGGCGATCGCCGATGTGCCCTCGCCGCCCCCCGGCATCGAAACTTAACCCGTATCGACAAAACCAGCACCATGGGGAAGCGGTCCGCCCGGGCCGGGGCCCCGGAAAGGCGTCCATATCCATGATCGGTATTTCCAAACTTTACTGCGGGACCGTCGAGCCCTCAGACGCCCTGCGCTACAACAGGCAATCGGGGCAGCTACCGTCCCATCTGCTCCAGTTTTCCAAGGACAAAAAGCCCGTGGTGGTCTGGAACATGACCCGGCGGTGCAACCTCAAATGTGTCCACTGTTATGCCCAGGCCAAAAACCAGGTGTTTGAAAACGAAATGACCACGGAAGAAGGCAAGGCCCTCATCGACGACCTTTCCGCCTTCGGCTCTCCGGTGATGCTCTTTTCCGGCGGAGAACCCCTGATGCACGAAGACCTGCCGGAGTTGGCCGGCTACGCGGTCGAGAAAGGGATGCGAGCCGTCATTTCCACCAACGGCACCCTGATCACCCCGGAAAAGGCCCGCACCCTCAAAGCCATCGGCCTGTCCTACGTCGGAATCAGCATTGACGGCATGGAAGATATTCACGACCGTTTTCGGGCGGTCAAAGGCGCCTATAAAGCCGCCTTGGAAGGGATCCGAAATACCCAGGCCGCCGGCATCAAGGTGGGACTGCGGTTCACCATCAATCGTTTCAATGTGGGAGAGATTCCCAAGGTTTTCGATCTGCTCGAAGAGATGGAGATTCCCAGAGTCTGCTTCTATCACCTGGTTTACGCCGGGCGGGGATCCAAACTGGTCAACGACGACCTGAGCCACGACGAGACCCGAAAAGCCGTTGACCTGATCGTCGACCGGACCCGGGACCTTCACGACCGGGGAAAACCCAAGGAAGTGCTCACCGTAGACAACCACGCCGACGGCCCCTACCTCTACCTGCGAATGTGTGGCGAAGATCCGGAACGGGCCAAAGAAGTCTACGAACTGCTTCAGATGAACGAAGGGAACAATTCGGGCCGCGGCATCGGTTGCGTGAGCTGGGACGGCGAAGTGTATGCCGATCAATTCTGGCGCCACCACAGTTTCGGCAATGTCCGCCAGCGTCCTTTTTCCGAAATCTGGACGGACATGTCCGAGCCGCTGATGCGCCGGCTCAAGGAGAAGAAGCAGTTTGTCACCGGGCGGTGTGCCGACTGCCGGTGGCTCGACATCTGCGGCGGCAATTTTCGCGTCAGGGCCGAGGCACTCACCGGAGATGTCTGGGCCCCGGACCCGGCCTGCTATCTCACCGACGAAGAGATCGCCCAGAGCCTATAGCAGGTCGATCGCCATCGTCATGCGGTCGGCGTCGTAGGGGCACCCCTTGTGGGTGCCCTTTGCCGTTTATGGGCATCCATCCGGCAACCTTTGCCAAACGGTGCATCCGGGTTAAACCGCGAGGTCTTTGCCAAAGCCCGGGTAACCGGTAACAGGGGGCAACCACAAGGGATTGCCCCTACAGGCGAGGTGGGGATGATGTCTCACTGAACGGCCCCGGGCCAGGGGAAGAAGATGATCTTCACCGACTCGCGCCGTTCGGCGATCTCCAGGGCCGCCGCCATCTGGTCCAGGGGCATCCGGTGGGAGATCAGCGGTTCCACCCGGACCCGGCCCCGGGTCACCAGATCGAGACATGCCTGGAAATCGAGCCACGTGTAGCAGATACTTCCCGTGATGGCAATTTCGCGCCGGACCACATCGCCCAGATTGATGGACGAATTCCGGTGAAATATCCCTGCCAGACTGAGCCGGCCGGCTTTTTTCAGACACCCCAGGCAAAAGCCGGGCACTTCGGCCACCCCCGTGGCCTCGATCACCACGTCGGCCATCCGCCCGCCGGTCCATGCACCGATCGCCTCTGCCGGCGACTCCACCGAAGCGTCCACCGTCAAATCGGCCCCCAGGCGCCGGGCCAGGGCAAGCCTCTGGGCGTCGTCGCCGGTGCCCACCACCGCCACCTGTTGGGCGCCTTCGGCCAGGACGATCTGCAGGGCATACAGGCCGATGGGGCCGGGGCCGAAGATCACCACCGTGTCGCCGGAGCCCACGGCGGCTTTTTTAACCGGCCGGTAGGCCGATGCAATGGGATCAATGGATGCCCCCTGTTCAAAGGTAAGCCCGTTGGGAAGTCGGTGCAGCGTTTTTTCCGGCGCCACCACGTACTGGGCAAAGGCGCCGTCGGTGTGAATACCGATCTCGTAAATCCCATCACAAAGGGACTCCAGCCCACGGCGGCAATAATCGCAGCGACCGCAATGGACCACCAACCCGGGCACCACCCGGTCCCCCTCCTTGAAATCGGCCACGTGGTTTCCGGCCCCAACCACCGTACCGGCAAACTCATGGCCCGGAATCAGCGGATAGGCCACGGGGCGCACCCCCTTGAAAATGGGCAGATCGGTTCCGCAAAGCCCCACAGCCTCCACCCGGATCAGGACCTCGTCGGCCTTGGGGGTGGGGATGGGGACCTGTTTGAGGACAAAATCGACTCCGGCGCTCTCCTTTACAACGGCCTGCATCATAATGAACGGTCTCCCGACTGCGGTGTTTCGGTTTTTCGTCGGAATCGATTGCGATTTGGAGTTGGAGCAAAAAATCCACGCCCACAGGACGTGGATTCCTACTGTGTATTGTTGCCGCCGGCAACCCCAACGGACATGGTCTCGGGCAGGGTGCTCCCCCCATCGATGACCACCTGGGTCCCGGTGATATAGCTGGCCTCTTCCGAGGCGAGAAAAGCGGCCAACTCCCCGACCTCTTCCGGCCGTCCCAGGCGCCCCAAAGGGACCCCTGCGGCGATGCCGTCCATGACCTGCTCGGGGTTTTCCGGGTTTGACTCCCGGGCGGTGTGTTCCACCATGGGGGTCCGGATATATCCCGGACAGATGGCGTTGACATTGATGCCGTACCGGGCCAGGTCCCGGGCCAACCCCTTGGTCAGCCCGATCAGCGCGGCCTTGGTGGTGGCATAGGCGCTCATCCCCTCGTCCACCACCAGGGGGCCGGTGACCGAGGATAGGATGACGATTTTGCCGTATCGGCGTTCCTGCATGCCCGGCACCAGAGCCTTGGCGCAGTTCCAAACCCCGTTGATGTTGACCTGGAAATGAAAGTCGCGAAGTTCGTCGGTCATCTGGTCAAAGGGGGCCAGGCGCGCCACCCCGGCGTTGTTGACCAGAATGTCCACCCGTCCATGTTCGGCCAGGGCCGCTTCAGCAGCCTGCTGGCACTGGTTGCGGTCGGTCACGTCCACCTGGCGGGCCGTGGCCGAAAGGCCCTCGGCCATAAAGGCGGCGGCCGTTTCAAAAACCAGCTCGGATCGGTCCCATAATTCCACCCGGGCCCCGTGCCGTGCCATGACCCGGGCGATGCCCGCCCCGTTTCCCATGGCGCCGCCGGTCACCACGGCGATTCTCCCGTCCAGTTTACCCATGCTCTTTCCTTCGTTGTCAGGGTAGTCGGGGCCTGTGCAGTGCTCATCCATAGATGAACGGGGCCGTCCATAAATCAGGCCAATTGGCCATTTTGGATGAGACACGCGTAAAAACCGCCCTTCAGACGGTTTCGGAAAAAGCCCGAAATCAAGGCTTGCGAATCCTGAGGAATGAGGCTGTACTTTGAGGTACGCCGCAATGACGAAGGGTTCGCGTAACGCGGATATCGGGTTTTTTACGGAACCGTCATGGATCGTTACATGCCCAGATAGGCCTTTTTGATATCCGGGTTGCCCAGCAATTCCTGGCCGGTGCCCTGGATGGCCACCCGACCGTTTTCAAGCACATATCCCCGGTCGCAAATCCGGAGCGAATGGTTGACGTTTTGTTCCACCAGGAGTACCGGGATGTTCTGGGCCCGGATCCGGGGGATAATGTTGAAGACCTCCTTGACCAGCAGCGGCGCCAGGCCCAGGGAAGGCTCGTCGAACATCATCAGTTTGGGCCGGGACATCAGCCCCCGGGCGATGGCCAGCATCTGCTGCTCGCCGCCGCTGAGGGTACGGGCCAGTTGCCGGCGTCGTTCGGCCAGGGTGGGGAAAAGGGTGAACACCTCGTCCAGGGTTTCGGCCATCCGTTCCCGTGCATGTCGGTTATAGGCACCGACCATGAGGTTTTCTTCCACGGTGATGAAAGGAAAGAGGCGGCGCCCTTCGGGAATCTGAACAACCCCGGCTTCGACGATTTTGTGAGGTTCGAGCGCCTCCAAAGACCGGTCGCCGAAGGTGATCCGGCCGGCAGCGGGCCGGATCAGCCCGGAAATGGTCCGGATCAAGGTGGTTTTACCGGCGCTGTTGGCGCCCACCAGGGCAACGATTTCATCGGCCCCCACCGTCAGGCTGACCCCGTGCAACGCCTGCACCTGGCCATAGAACACGTCGACGTCATCAATTGCAAGCAGCGCCATAATCATCTCCCAAATAGGCTTCAATGACACATTGATCGGAACAGACCGACTCCGGGGGACCCTCGCAGATCTTCTCTCCGTGGTGAAGCACCACAATCCGATCCGACAGGGTCATGACGACTTCCATCACATGTTCGATGATCAGCAGCGATACGTCCATCTCCCGGCGGAGGCGTTGGACCAGTTCGATGGCTTCCTGGGTCTCGGTCTCATTGAGTCCGGCCATCACTTCGTCGAGCAGCAGCAGACGCGGCCGGGTGGCCAGGGCGCGGGTGATCTCCAGGCGCTTTCGGTCCGGCAGGGTCAGGCTCTTGGCCAGGACATCCTTTTTGGGCAGCAGTCCCGTAAAGGCCAGGGTTTCCAGTGCCCGGGCCTCGGCCTCTTCCGGTGTCTTGACCCGGGCAAAGGCCCCCACCATGGCGTTGTAAAGCACCGTACGATTCATGAAGGGCCGCACCACCTGAAAGGTTCGCCCGATCCCGGCCCGACAGATATCCCAGGGCTTGAAACGGGTCAGGGACTGGCCGTCAAGATCCACCCGGCCCGAATCCGCCCGGATGGCACCGGTAATGAGGTTGAAGATGGTGGTCTTGCCGGCCCCGTTGGGGCCGATGAGGCCGACGATTTCTCCGGAGGCGATCTTCAGGCTGAAGTTGTCCACCGCCTTCAGCCCTCCAAAAGATTTGGTCAGGTTCTGGATTTCCAGCAGGCTCATAGCACCCCCTTTCGGTTCGGTTGCCCGGCACCGCCCCCCAGCTTGTTCACCAACACCTTGTAACCCTGTTCGATGGTCTGCATCACCCCGGACGGTTTGAAGGTCATCACCAGGATAATGATGGTGCCGTACAAGAAGAGGTGAATGCCCAGGAACTGGCTTCCCGAGAGGTAGATGCGCGAAATTTCACCGATGGGAACAAGGATCATCGCCCCGATGATCGGCCCCAGCAGGGTCCCCCGCCCGCCGATGATGGCGATAAAAGCGATCTCAAAGGAGAGGTTCAGGGAAATAATCCCCATGGGGAAGACGTAAAGGACCAACTGGGCGTAAAAGGTTCCGACCAGGGCGGTGAAAAAGGCGCTCAGGGCCAGGGCGATGAGCTTGTAACGCGTGACGTTGATCCCCAGGGACTCGGCCGCCTCCTGGTCCTCGCCGCCGGCCACCAGACAATAGCCCATGCGGGACCGGTGAATCCGATAGGAGACATAGATGATCACCCCCAGCAGGGCCAGGATCACGTAGTAGTACCAGAGTTTGCTGCCGAACTGATAGTAGAGCGGGGCGTGTCCTTTCAGCGGGACAAGCAGTCCCTGGACGCCGTTGACCTTGACGCCCCAGATCTCCTGGGTGTTTTCGGTGATGATACGCACCGCCTCGACAAAGGCGATGGAACTCAGGGCGTAATAGGCCCCGTGGAGCTTAAAGGTGGGCATGCCAATGAGCAGGGCCACCCCCGCGGCCACCGCTCCGCCCACCAGCATCCCGATCCAGGGAGAGACCCCCCCGTGGATGAAAAGCAGGGTCGAGGTGTAGGCGCCGATACCGGCAAAGACGGCGTGGCCAAGGGGCAACACACCGGCGAATCCGCCCACCAGGTTCCAGCTGGCCGTCAGGCAGGCGTACCAGAGCACCAGAATAAAAATCTGGATAACGGTGGTGCTGTGGATGATCAACGGATTGCCCAGCAGCAACGCGAGAACAAGGATCGACAGGTAAAAACCCGGATTTGTCCAACGGGTCCTGCCGGAAGGGGTTGTGTCTGGCATGGAAGGTCACTCCTTTGGGTGGATTCGCTTTAGGAATCTTTTTCAAAACCGAAGATCCCCTGAGGCCGGACAAACAAGACCAGCAGGAAGATCATGTAAATCAGTGCCGCCGACCAGGACATGGTCAGATAATCGCTGGCCACCGCCTCAATGACCCCGACAATGATTCCGCCCAGCAGGGCTCCGGGCACACTGCCCAGTCCCCCTAGCACCACAATGACAAAGGCCCGGATGTCGTAAATGTCGCCGGCAAAGGGGTGGACATAGAGCATCGGCACGATGATGGCCCCGGCCACGCCCAGGGTGGCAATTCCCACACCAAAGGCGATCCGGTAGATCTGATAGACATCGATCCCCATGAGGCTGGCTGCCTCCCGGTCCTGGCCGACCACACGGATGGCCCGCCCCATGTGGGTCCGCTTGAGAAACAGCGACAGCACCGCCGTGGTCAGCAAGCTGATGACAAAAGCATAGAACAACGGACGGCTGATCATCATGTCGCCGAGTTCGAACACCTTCCCGTTATAGGATGTGTTCAGGGACCGGAAATTGGCCCCGAAGATCATGAGAAAAAGGTTGTTGCCGGCAATCCAGAGACCGGCCGTGATCAGCAGGACCCCCACGGGTTCGCGGACGTCCTTTTCAGTCTTAAACGTCGGCTGCACAAAGACCACCTGGGACAGGTAACCGACGACAAAGGCCGCCGGCAGGACCAGGACGATGGACAGGTAGGGGTCCAGACCGAAACCGATGCCCAGCCCGTAGGTCATATACATGCAGACCATAAGAAAGGTGCCGTGGGCAAAGTTGATGACCTTCATCACCCCGAAGATCAGGGTCAGGCCCAGGGCGGTCAGACCGTACAGACTGCCGGTGAGCACCCCGTTGATGACGATTTCAAGAAAAAATTCCATGGATACGCGTCCTTTCACGTTGGGGGCGGCGGGGACTGGCTGTCCGCCGCCCGCCTTCCGAGACCCCGATAATCAGCCTGTGGACAAACCGGTTGTCCACAGGCGGATCGGGGAAAGGATCCCGACTATCGCTCGTTCCAGGTTGGGGTCGGCCAGACGATGCTGGCGCCCGGAAGGGCCAGCTCCGAAGGATAGACCACGACCCGCTTCTGCTTCAGGGTCTGGATCACAACGCCGCGCGCATGAATGTTTTGTCCCTTCTCATCAAATTCGATGCCGTAGGGGGTAATAATCCCCTTCTGGCCCGGAATCATCTTGATATTGGAGAGAACCCGGCGGATGTCCTTGGGGTTGGTGTTGGCGGCCATCTCAATGGCCTTGGCCAGGACATAGGTGGACGCATAACACTTGATGCAGTCGTCGCTCATGTCATCGCCGTAGATCTTTTTGTACTTGGCGTTGGTTTCCCGGGCAATGGGCAGGTCGATGTCCGGGGACGTCTCGGCCAGGTCAAAGTAGTAATTGGAGGCCTCTCCCACGTTCTGGATAAAGACCGGATCGGCATGGCCGCCGGCGGTGCCCATATAAACCATGGGGTTTATCTTTTGCTGGGCGATCCCCTTGGCCAGCAGGATGGCGTCGGAGGTATAGGAGGCAAACAGCAGGGCGTCGGGATTGGCTCTCTTGATTTTTCTCACAACCGGATCGAGGGTGGAGGAGTTGGACGGATAGGGTTCGTCCAAAACCACCTTAAGGTTATACTTTGCGGCATACTTCTTCCACAGATCCGCCGAGGAGATCCCCCAGTCCGAGTTTTCGTAGATCAGGCCCAGGGTCTTGACCGGCTTGCCGGACAGGCGGCCCATTCGCTCCATGAAAGCGATCTGCTCACGACCGGACAGGTCGGTGGTCAGGCAGACCCGGAAGGTGTATTTGAAGCCACGCTCGGTGATCTCCGGTTTGTAGGAGGACGGCACGATGTAAGGGACTTCGTATTTTTCGGCCACCTGGGTGCTGGGATAGGTGACGCTGCTCTGATAGGCGCCCATGATGGAAACCACCTTGTCCTTGGTGATCAGCCGTTCGGCCTGGGTCAGGCCGTTCTTGGGATCGCCGCCACTGTCGGCCACCACCAGTTCGATCTTGGCGCCGCCCAGAGTGGGGATTCCCCCTGCGGCATTGATCTCTTCCACGGCCATCTTGTGCCCATTGAGTGAATTGACGCCGATGGGGGCGGCCGGCCCGCTCAAGGGCAGAAGGATACCGATTTTGACCGTGTCCTGGGCCGCCACCGGGGAGGGGGTCGACAATCCAACAGCCAGCGCAAGGGCCAGTAGCAAAGTGAAGGCAATGTGGTTGAAACGTTTCATTTCTCGATACCTCGCTTGATTGGTTAGGGGTTTGCTCGTGCTATGGTTTTGGCCGTCAAAGGAAAAATCACCACCTCCTTTCTTTGCCCAAACTGCGCGTTTATACGTTTAAAAAAGGATGACACGCGCTTCGGCCCGCGCAACCTCGGCACCGGGTTCAACAGACAAGGCCACGGGGATCACAGCCCCACCCGGCACATGGTGGTGTGGCGGTAGCCGGTAACCACCCGCATGTGCCCGGCCAGGTCGCGGTCCAGATCGCCGTCCCCCGTATCGACCAGCAGGGGGCGTCCGTTGAGACCCAGAAGCTTTTCCTGGGTGGCGACCACGATAATCCGCTGGCGCCCCACGCTCCGGATGACCCGGGGGCTGATTTGCTGGTTGCCGCGGCCGAAAAGATGCCCCTGGCCGCCGATAACGGTGACGATGATCCTGGCCGGCCGGCCGGCGATCCATTTGAGCAATGTCCGCTCATCAGCGTCTTCGGCCACTGCCCGGTCGCCCCAGACCACATCCACGCCCAGAAGGGTTCCCGGGATGCCGAAATGCCGCTTGACGGCCCGGGTCGTGGTGCCGGGCCCGATGATATGGACGCAGGCCGGGTCTTTCCGCATCTGCTCGATCACGCCCTGGGCGATGTCGGCCAGCACCCGGGCCTCGGAAGGGCCGCCGCCGACCTTGGCCCCCTGGATGAGGCGATCGGCGTCCGGTACCTGCAATGCCCCGAAGAGCCTGGCGCAAACCTTCCCGTTGCGAAAGGCGTCCTCGTCGATATCCATCACTTCCGCTGTCCGGCAACGGCCGGCGCCCTGTTCCAGGAACCGGCGGGCCGCCATGCCGGCGCTCCGGGGCGTAACGGCGAAAACGGAGGAATGGATTTTCACCCCGGCCGGAACACCCAGAGCGGGAATCCGTTCACCCACCGCGGAACAGATGTCGCGGGCCGTACCGTCACCGCCCACGAAAAGGATCAGATCCACCGACTCGGCCAGCATCCAGCGGGCCGCGGCCTCGGTGTCGGCCCCGGAGGTGACCCCGCCGGCCGCGGCCGGTCCCACCCTCGGGTCAAATCCGGCCTGGCGGCAGACGTCGGCACCCATGGCACCGGGCCAGGCGAGCACCTCCATGCCGCCGGCCAAAGGCGCCAATGTCCCCAGGGCCTCGGCAGCCTTCAAGGGTGCTTCGGGTCGGGCACCCCGGGCAAGGGCCAGTTGCTGGACCGCCGGTCCGTCGCTCCCCTTGAGTCCGACGCGCCCTCCCAATCCGGCAACCGGATTGACAATGATCCCCAGTTTCGGCATTTCGGCGACACCTTCCCCCGGCACCGGCGGCGCTTGGATTTACCAACCGCGGAGCGGCTGGCCTCAAGAGGCCCTCCTTAAGAGGGGTTAATGTTCAATATCCAATGCTCAATTCTCAATGTTCAAGGAAGGTATTCTGCCATTTTAGCCTTTTAACAAATTGGCAGAGCGGTGCGATTCCGCACTTGAGCATTGGACATTGGGTATCGCGTATTGAGAATTCACAGTGGTTTTCTCACCGGAACGACAGAACCTTTCCAGCTCCACCGCTAAATGTGGCGAATGGCTGCCAGCGTTACCCCTCTGCCCCATTCCATCCCATGTCCTTTTTCAAATACTGGCGCCAGCTGACGGCAATGCGCTCGGAATCGTCGATAAACTGGTCCGGCACCCGATGAATGGTGGAGTTATACGGTGCGTTCTTGACAAATTCGGGATCCGCGTAGGCCTCCTCGGAGATCCGGCGCAGCACCGCAATATACTCGTCCATGTCGTCCCGGGAATAGGACTCACAGGGTTCTAAGGTAAACGGTTCGGGCACCACCCAGGGATGGTGGCTGGTCCAGTAGTGCTGTAAGCCGAAATCGGCGATGCGCCGTTTGACGTCTTCGGTCCCCACCCCGGTCTCTTCCGCGAGTTTTTCCCAGGAGAAACGGACCTGTTCCAGACGCCGCTGGCCGCTGGCGTAGTGAAGGGTCACCCCGGGGATCTTACGCACCTCGGCTTCCAGATAGTTGCTGTTGAGCACCGAACAAAGGGCCACCTCTTTGAGCCCTTCAAAACCGTGCTGAAGGATCCAGGCGTATGCCTTGACCGCCACCGGCACATTTCCCAGAAAGGACCGGACCCGGCCGATCGTCCGGGGCTGGTCCTCATCGAGGAAATACCGTCCCTCATGGCATCGCACCCTCGGTACGGGCAAGAACGGCGCCAGGAGTTCCGTTGCGCCCAGGGCGCCCAGGGCCGGCCCCATGCAACCGTGGGGGGCCGAAAAGGTCTTGTGCAGGTTGAAATGGCACAGATCAAAACCGGACTCTTTCGCCCTGGCGATGCCGAGCACGGCGTTGGCGTTGGCCTGGTCGTAGGCACAAAGCCCCCCGACCCCGTGAACGGCCTCGACATAGGCATCGATATTGGGGTTGTAGATCCCCGTATCCTCGGGATTGGTGATGAAGAGCCCGGCCGTGCGTTCGGAAACCGCGGCCCGCAGGGCGTTAAGGTCGGGCACGCCTTTTTCGTCGGGCAAAAGGGTGATCACTTTGTAGCCGGCGGTGGCCGGGGCCGCGGCATTGGCTGGGTGGGAAAAGATGGTGGTGATGATTTCGTCTCGTTGGGTCTCGCCCCGGGCGCGGTGATAGGCCCGCATGATGGCGGCGTTGGTAAAAATGGCGTGGGCCCCGCCCCCGGGCTGGAAACTGAAATGGTCTAGACCCGATATCTCGCAGAAAAATTTTTCCAGTTGGTAGAAGATCTCCAAAAGCCCCTGGAGGGTCTCCTCGGGCTGCAAGGGATGGACATGGATCAGACCCGGATGACGGGCCGCGATATGCTCCTGAACCTTGGGGCTGTATTTCATGGTGCAGGTGGCCATGCTGATGTCCGGGGTGACATCCACGCCCAGGGTCTCCTGAGACAGGCGGGCATAGTGGCGCACAATCCTCGGTTGGCTGACTTCGGGCAGGGCCGGCGGTGTGGACCGCCGCAACGCTTCGGGAATGACCGAAACGCCGTCGCCCACGGCATCGACAATCTCTTTTTCCGCCTGGGGCACCAGGACGCCACGCTGGCCGGGGACGCTTAACTCGTAGATGATCTCTTCATCCCAGCGCGCTTGATGAAACCTTCGCACCGGGTCCGAACGCCGTCTTGCCATCCTCGTGGTCTCCTTACACCGGTTTATCGACGGCTGATGGAACCGCCGGAGAGCACCCCTTCCAGGGCGCTGGTCAGGGTGTCGATATCCGCCTTGCGGATCACTTCGGTCACACAGTACAGGGCCGACTGCCCCAGTTCCGGAAAATCCAGGGACAGATCCACACCGCCAAAAATCCCCTTTTCGAGCAGGGCCGCGTTGATATGGGCCACGCTAAGGCCGGTATCGTCAAAATTCACAACGAACTCTTTGAAAAACGGGGTGTCAAAGGCGATCCGGACACCGTCGAGGCCGGCCAGGCGACCGGCTGCGTATTGGGCCGTCCGCATGATGGTCTGTCCGATCTCCTCCATGCCGGCCGGACCGAGCAGGGCCAGGTAAACCCCCGCGGTGATGGCCCACAGGGCGTTGGAGGTACCGGTAAACTCCTTGCCCTTTTCCCTGGAGCCGAAAGAGGTCCGGTCAAAGAGAATATTGGCAAATCCGTACTCACCCGGCTGGACCGTGGGAGCCAGCCCGTACATCTTGTCTTTGAATTCGACGATGTAGCGCATGTCGTCGTGGGTGGCGATAAAGCCCCCCTGACCGCCGCCGCTTTGCATGTGAAGTCCCAGCGGGTGGTAATCGCCGCAGGCGATGGTGGCCCCGTACTGGGCCGGCGGCGCCAAGACCCCCAGGGAAATGGGATCGGCGCAGACCACGAATTCGGCCCCGCAGCCACGGACCAGGCGACCGATGGCGGCGGCCCCGGTCTCGATCACACCCAGAAAAGAAGGATTTTCCACCAGGACAGCGGCTACCCGTGGGGTCAGTTTGGTTTCCAGATCGGCCATGTCCATGAGCCCGGTGACCGGATCATAGGCCACCGATTCAATCTCCACCTGGGCTGCATCCACCCCGGCCATGTAGTTATCGACGATCATGCGGGTCTGGGGGGCCAACGTACCGGGCACCAGGACCCGCCGGCGCCCGGTGATGCGGGTGGCCATGCGAAGAGAGGTAGCCACGGCCTGGGCGCCGTCGTAGAGAAATCCACTGACCACATCCATGTCAAGCAGCTCGGCCATATGGCTGCAGAACTCGAACAGGGCCTGAAATTTCCCGTGGTCGGCGTAGAATTCAGCGGCGTAGGCGGTCAAAAACTCTCCCCGTCCGTTGACCTCGTCGCAGACCGCGGGCACAAAGTGCTGGGCGCAACCGGCCCCGAGAAAATTCAGGTGGTTCCCGCAATGGCCGTTGCGCTGGAGCATCCCTTCCAGATGGCGGCGCAGGGAATATTCATCGGCCAGGGGTTCGGGCAGATTCATGACCCCTTGGAATTTCAGGCGATCCGGAATCTCGTCAAAAAGGGTCTGGGAATCGTCAAGGCCCAATCGGGCCAGCATTTCGGCTTTGACCCGGGGGACCGAATTGGGAATGTAAGGATAGACTTTGGGCGGCGTCCCCATGAAAATCACTCCTGGCTGCCGCAACGGCCGGTGCCTTGGTCTCATCAAGGATCAGCGGCACCGAATGCGGGAATGGATGGTTGGTTGTCAATCTGCTTTAACGATAAAGCATGGATTGAGAACGACCTACCCATTATTTTTTTTATTGTCAAGGTTTTTTACGTCATTGGATGTTATCATACAAACAATGACAATTCTGTAACATTAAACCCGGTTATTTCCA
Organism: Desulfobacterales bacterium; assembly: GCA_016342285.1. Lineage (GTDB taxonomy): Bacteria > Desulfobacterota > Desulfobacteria > Desulfobacterales > JAEINQ01 > JAEINQ01. The sequence goes on along the minus strand of JAEINQ010000012.1, from coordinate 38,905 downwards.
GAAAAATTGGCAACTTTTTCTCAAAACCCAACCATTTTCTTGATTTTTCTGAGTTTAACGATTAACCTAGTAATTCGACGTTCCGCCCCAGTGACCTGCCGGTATCGGCACAAATCACCCGCCGGCCCAAGGCTTTCGCCCAAACGGCATCCCATGAAAAAACAGCGCGTGACCCTCAAAGACATCGCCCGGCTGGCCAAGGTCACCCCCACCACGGTCTCCATGGCGTTGAATAACCAGCCCCGTGTCGGGGCCGAGACCCGAAAGCGGATCCTGGCCATCGCCCGGGAGCTGGGGTATCAGCCCGACCATATCGCCCAAAGCCTGCGCCGCAGGCGCACCTACACCATTGGGCTGATGATCAAAAACATCGCCGACCCCTTCTACCCGGAACTGGCCTGCGGGATCGGCCAGGTAGCCAAGGAACGCGGCTACAACGTGATTTTATGCAATGTGGGAGACGACCAGCAGGACAAGGCCACCACGTTGAACATCCTGCGCGGACGGGGGGTGGACGGTATCGTTTCAACGGTCACCCTGGACCAGGATCCGTACCTGGAAACCATCGTCGAAGAGCACCTGCCCTTTGTCGCCGTTGTCAGGACCCTGAGAACATCCCCCTTTGCCGACCGCATCGATTCGGTCACGATAGACAATTACACCGGCGGCTACCAGGCCGTGGAGCACCTCTACCGGCTCGGCCACGACCGCATTGCCGTCATCGCCGGCAGCATGGAGACGTCCACCGCCGCTGACCGCACCCGGGGCGCCCGGAAGGCCTTGACCGAACGGGGGCTTGAAATTCCACCCGAACGGCTGGTGGACTGCCGTTTTTCGCGCCAACTGGCCGGCGAGGCCGCCCGCCGGTTCATGGCAATGGCCGCCCCCCCCACCGCCATCTTCGCCCAGGACGACAACATGGCCATCGGTGTGCGCGAAGCCCTTCTGGCAGAAGGGCTGGGTATTCCCGGCGATGTGGCCCTGGTCGGTTTCGACAATATCGACGTGGCGGGGTTTGCCGGCATCGAACTGACCACCATCAACCAGAAAATCTACGAAATGGGTGCTCTGGGGGTAAACGTCCTGCTGGACAAGGTGGAAGGCGAGGGACCGGAGCGGGTCCAGAAGATCGTACTTCAAAGCAAACTGATCATCCGCCAATCCTGCGGATACCAACACGGGGGCTATCTGCCTGCCCGGCCTTAGCCCGTTTCCATCTATGAATGGCCTTTTTGCCCAATTTCGGCGTCTATCAGCGCATCAAATAAGTCGCTGCCAAATCAATCGCTACCATGAACCTCCAGGGGCATGCTGCCACCGTTCATCATGTGCCGGATCAGGGTTTTGGCGGCATTGACGGCAAAATAGGTAATGATGATATCGGCACCGGCGCGTTTGATGGAGGTCAGGCTTTCCAGCATGTTCTTGGTCTCGTCCACCAGGCCGATGGCCGCGGCCCCCTTGATCTGGGCGTACTCGCCGGAAACCTGGTAGGCCGCCACCGGCACCGAAAAATTATCACGCACCGTCTTGATGATATCCAGATACGGCAGGGCCGGTTTAACGATGACCATATCCGCCCCCTCTTCGATGTCCAGGGCCACCTCCCGGATCGCCTCCCGGCTGTTGCCCGGGTCCATCTGGTAGCCCGAACGATCCCCGAAAGAGGGGGCGCACTCGGCCGCTTCACGGAACGGGCCGTAAAACGAAGACGCATACTTGGCCGCGTAGGACATGATCGGCGTATTTTCGAATCCGCTCTGATCCAGGGCCTTTCGGATGGCGGCGACACGGCCGTCCATCATGTCCGATGGGGCCACCATATCAGCCCCGGCTTCGGCCTGGCTGACGGCGGTCCTGGCCAACAGGTCCAGGGTGGCATCGTTGTCCACCCGTTCGTTTTTCAGAACCCCGCAGTGGCCGTGGTCCGTGTATTCGCAAAGGCAGGTATCGCAGATCACGCAGACCTCGGACCGGGCCGCCTTGATCTCAAGGGTGGCCCGCTGGACAGCCCCGTCCGCAGCCCAGGCGCGGGACCCGATCGCATCCTTTCGTACGGGAAGACCGAAGAGAAGAACCGCCGGCACCCCCACCGAATAGGCTTCCTTGGCCATGACAGCCGCCATGTCCGGGCTGATGTGGTAACATCCGGGCATGCTCTTGATCGGCACTCGGGTCTTGGGCGCCAGGTTGCCCCGGATAAAAAGCGGCAAAATGAAATCATGGGGCGTCAGGGACGTTTCGCGGACCATGTGCCGCATGGTCGCGGAGCTGCGCAGGCGCCGCAATCGGTGGGTCGGGAAAGGCATTTTTCAGGTCCTCCGTCAGGCAATCCGGACCAGCCGGAAAGGGAAAAATCAGGTCCAAATATCGTTGGCAAACAGGCCGGGGGGCGCCCCGTTCACCATGGGCCGCCACAGGCGCAAGCTGATTTCTAGAGCAGGCACCATTTCCTTTGTCAAGATCTTTTTCCACCGGCCCCATGACGCCGCGCCGTTCTTTTGCGGGTGGACAGGGCGCCGTCGGTGTATTACCATTTCCGGCGTTTGCACCGATCGATCACCCGAAGTCAAGGAAGGCACTGCCATGAAACCACACGGCCATGAAAAGACCGGCGAACACACCCTGCGCCTGGTGGCCTGGGAAATCACCCGCAACTGCAATCTCAACTGCGTGCACTGCCGGGCCGCGGCCACCCGGGGACCGTATGAAGGCGAACTCGACACCGCCGCCTGCCTGGCGCTGCTGGACCAGATCGCCGAGGTGGGCAGCCCCATCGTCATCCTCACCGGCGGAGAACCGTTGCTGCGCGACGATATTTTCCAGGTGGCGCGCCACGGCACGGACCGTGGGCTACGCATGGTCATGGCCCCCAACGGCACCCTCATCGACGCGGACAAGGCCCGGCAAATGGCCGATGCCGGAATCCAACGCATCTCCATCAGCCTCGACGGGGCTGAAAAGGAGAGCCACGACCGGTTCCGCGGCGTGAACGGGGCCTATGACGGGGCACTTAACGGCATCGAACACGCCCGCAACGCCGGCATCGAATTTCAGATCAACACCACCATCACCAAGGCCAACCTGGACCAGATCCCCAAGATTCAACAACTGGCCGTGGACCTGGGGGCCGTGGCCCACCATATCTTCCTGCTGGTCCCCACAGGCCGGGGAAAATACATCGCAGACCAGGAAATTACCGCGGAAGAATACGAAGAGACCCTGAACTGGTTCTACGACCAGCGCGACAAGACCCCCCTGCAGCTCAAGGCCACCTGCGCGCCCCACTACTACCGCATCCTTCGCCAGCGGGCCCGGGAGGAAGGGAAAACCGTCACCTTTGACAGCCACGGCCTGGATGCGGTCTCCCGTGGATGTCTGGGCGGCACGGGTTTTTGTTTCATCTCCCACCGGGGCATCGTCCAGCCCTGCGGGTTTTTGCATGTGGACAGCGGCGACGTCACCCGGACCTCCTTTGCCCACATCTGGAAGCACTCGGAAGTCTTTGCCAATCTGCGAAACTTCGACAAGCTCACCGGCAAATGCGGCGCCTGCGAATACAAACGGGTCTGTGGCGGCTGCCGGGCACGGGCCTTTGAAGCCACCGGCGACTATATGGCCGAAGAGCCCCTGTGCAGTTACCAGCCGCCGGGCGCCTGAGCGCGCACCGTCACGAATTCGACGACGTATTTTCGCTATGTCACCACAGCGGCACAAAGGCCACAGAGGAAGACGTCTTTTTGGATCGCCCGGAGACGGCCGTAATCCATAAGTCCTGCCCCGCAATTCCCGAAACGAACGTGTACCATCAAATTTGATTATACACCAAACGTCAGCAGGGTGTACCATCGGCCCACGCGCTTGGCAGGCAAGAATCTCTTTGGCTTGCCTTTTGCCGGCGCTTGGTCCATGGTAAATCATGGATGGTATCGCTGGAGGAGCCCCATGGTGCCCCCCCTGGATGATCTTTCCGGTTGGAACACAGCCAAAGGAGCCCGCCATGAAAATTGTCGACCTGATGATTCCGGATCCCATCACCATCACCGCCAAGGCCTCCATTCAAGATGCCATCGAGGTCATGAAGACCAACTCCATCCGCCACCTGCCCGTGGTTTCCCGGGAAGGCAAACTAGTGGGTTTGCTGACCCTGGCTGACCTCAAACAGGGCCTGATACCTGCCATGGTGGCGGACGTGACCCTGGCCGACCTGATTATCCAGAACCCCATCGTCGTCGGCCCCGACGACGACATCGAAACCGCCGCCCGGCTTATCTACAAACACAAGATCGGCGGCATGCCGGTGGTGACCAAGGGCCGGGTGGTCGGCATCCTGACCGAAACCGATATTCTGCGGGCCTTTATCGACATGATGGGCATCCTTTCAGGCAGTTCCCGCATCGACGTGGCCGTAGGAAACGAACCCAAGGCATACCTGCGCGCATCCAAGACCATCAACGACAGCGGCGGCGACATTATCAGTGTGGCCATGACCCAGCGACGCGAACACGGCCGAATCTACGCCTTCAGGCTGGCCGCCTGCAAAACCGGCGATATTCGCAAGGCACTAGAGAAGGAAGGGTTTGAGGTCATGGAGGCTATGGATTAGGAGAGTCGGCCGGTAAAATATTTGAGCCGGTTGCGCCGGTTGAGCTGTTTTGCCGACCGAAGACAAAAAACCGCATGCCTCAATCAAAAGTCAATGGCTCTATCCGAAAACATTCCCTTTAAAATGCCATCATCTGTTTCCGGCGCGGGTGGGCCACTCAATCCGATTGGCTTAAAAATCCGGATGACAAAAAGTCCAATTAAAATAACAACCATTAATCCAACGATTACGTACATCATTGTGCACCGGGGTCCTGGCGGCAGGTTACTTGCTCCAAGGGCCAAAGCTATCAACGAAAAGCCGAGAAAGCAAACGACAACGATTGCAGCGCCAAAGGTGTCGCGCACAACGTCAACAAGGACTTTTATTGCTGCCGCCATGCCGCCTGGAACAGGTTGCCCCGCCATGTCTATACCCCCAGCATTTTTTCTTGATTAATCAGTCCCAATACAAAGTCTTTTATATTTGGGCCTCCCCAGCAAACTCGAAATTTTAGTCATTTAAAACGGACCTCCGAAGCGAAAACACCCTTTGTGTGAAGGCTGCCGTCATTCCGGTTGGCCTTTGTGGAACCCGTTGAGGGCGTTTAAGACCAGGGTCAGCGGCCTGTCCTCCTCGCTCTTTCCGGTAAATCGGATCGGTCCGGGCCGACGGTAATTGTCATCGCCGGCCTCGGCGGCCAGCCATTTTTCCCGCATGGCCTCCACCACCCGAAAAGCAACGGAAGAGGTATCCACCACACTCTTTTCGATGACCAGGGCCAGGCGCCCTTTGCGTTCTTCCAGGTGCATCAGTGGGGCAATGGGAATACCGATGGGCGTCCACTGGTCAAAGTTCTTCTCCAGGTTTTGAATGGCGGCCATCTGGCCGGTGACGCCGTTGGCGACGAGTGCAAAAACCGTCTGCCCGAGATTGTAGGTGTAGTTGCAATCAAAACGCGTGGGGTTGCTCCCCCGACCATCGTAACCGTAGAAATGGGTCTGGGTTTTGAATTTCGGCACCGATTTCCAGTAGATCTTCTCCACCGCCGGCGGCACGGCATCATCGTCGCCCATCACAGCGCCCCGAACCAGCGCCTGCTTCAAGGTCTTCAGGGAAATGATGGAAGGCTTGATCAACAGGCAGCCGCAATCCGCATCATCGGCAAAAAGAGCCGGCCCGTAAAAGTCCGGATCCAACCCGGCCTTTTGCATGGTCTTTCGATAATAACCGGCGTCGATCCCCAGTTTGTAAAGCCCCTTCTCCTTGAGAATGTCAAGATAATCGCGAACCAGCCCCATAATGATCTTATCGGTTTCCACCAGGGAAAACTGGAAGTTGCCGTGGCTGTCGCGCTCGGTCAGCAGCCCTTCCTGAAAAAAGGCCGGAATGTCTTTGAACAGGTCGTCGTCTCGGGCATTCCAGACGGGCAGTACGTTTTCTTCCCGGCTGCGCCGGCCCATTCGTCGAAGATATTCAAGCTTGTCCTCCAGCAGCGGAAAGGCCGCGTGAAACCCCGTGTCGTGGGTCTCGTTGTACTCGGCGATAATGGTGTTGAGTTTGATGATGAAGGTTTGAATCTCGTTGATGAACTCCAGCACCCCTTCGGGAATCACCAGTACCCCGTAGTTCTTGCCCACCGCCGCCCGTCGAACAATGCCGTCACAGATCATCCGGGACAGATGACGCAGGGTCATGCCGTAGGCCGTGTAGTCGATGCCGTCCTTGTTGCCGGCCGCGGCAATCCGCCGTTTATCCACATAGTCGGCCAGGTCCTCGCCGATCAGGGTGATGTTGGCATGGGTCTGCAAAGCCACCTCAAGGGCCAGGTGACTGGCCACCCGCCCCATGACCTTACAGATATGCCAGTATTTCACGTCCGAACTGCAGTCGGTACACAGATTGCTGATGTTTTCGGAAAATGCCCGGGCCGCCGTGTGAAACCCGAATGACATGGCGCAGAGCACCTGGCCCTTGCGGTCACGGACCTGAATGTCGCCGTCGATGGTCTTGGGAACGCCGATCACCTGGATGCTGTCACGAAAAAGCGCCTGGGCAAGAAAAGCCGCATTGGTGTTGGAGTCGTCTCCGCCGACGATGACCAGGGCGTCGAGGCCCAGCGCCTTGCAGGCCTGGCGGGACAAGGCCATTTTTTGGGGGGTGTCGATCTTGGCCCGGCCGGTTCGGATCATGGTGAATCCACCCAGGTTTCGATAGGCGTCAACCGTTTCCCGGGTCAGTTCGACCGCTTCGCCCTCGATGATGCCGTCCGGACCGAGAAGAAAACCGAAGAGACACGAATCGGCATTGGCCCGTTTGATGGCATCGAAGAGGCCGGCAATAACGTTGTGCCCTCCGGGGGCGGGTCCGCCGGAAAAGACGACGCCGATACGGCGCTGGCGGCTGTACCGGGCCACCAGGTCCGGATCCACCGGTGGCTCACACCCGTCCACCACCTGAACCCGGTTGCCGATGATATCCGGAAGCTGCCGGGCCGCTTCGGGATCGACATCGAAGACGTACTCAGAGGCATCTTTGAGGCAGCATACCGAATGGGCAAAGGCATCGCAGACGGGTGGCTGATTCTTCCGCCGATCCGTCAACTCCGGATTGACGTTGTCCACGGCCTTGCTAACGTCAGGGTGTTTCAAAAGGGCCTCGATGCTCGGCACGATGGGTTCGGTCATGGGTCCGCCTCCATGGAACAAGGGTTGTGGCCGATGGGCCAATGCTTCCGGCAATCGGAAAAAACGCGCCAACCCGCACCGGCGGGAAAGCAGATGGGCCGTTGAATTGAAACCCCGGGTCAGATCGCGCAAATGATTCGGAGTGATAGTGTACCGGTGGCCAATCCGCGGTGTCAAGGCCATTTACCCCGGACCTTGTTGACAGTGGCGGTTTGGCGGCATATAGGCGGTGTATGCCGTGAGGCTCCACCCGCAGAGCGGGTGGCCTCAGTCAAGCCCTCTTTAAGAGGGCTTAATGTCCAATATCCAATTTTCAATCCTCAATGTTCAATGTCCCAGTTTGGCGTTAACGGCTTTCGAGGTTGCCGCAGATACCAAGGAAGCGTCCATGTCCATTGTCGTTCGCCCTTTTGCCATTGAAGACCACACCCGGGTCCTGGCCCTGTGGGCCCAGTGCCCGGGCATCGGCCTCAACGATGCCGATTCAAGGGAGAATATCGCCGCTTACCTCCACCGGAACCCCGGCATGAGTTTCGTGGCCGAGGCCGACGACACCCTGGTGGCGGCGGTTCTCTGCGGCCACGACGGCCGACGGGGATACCTCAACCACCTGGCCGTGCTGCCGCCTTTTCGCCGGCGCGGACTCGGACGCGCCCTGGTCCAACACTGCCTGGAAGCCTTGAGGGGTGCCGGCGTCGGCAAATGCCACCTGTTCGTTTTCCCTGAAAATGAAACAGCCCTCCGGTTCTGGCAGAAAATAGGATGGATTCAACGCACCGATCTGTGCATCGTTTCAAGACTCACCGAGACACCGTAACCCCGCGTGACGCACGGCCGCAAACCGATGGGGATTCGCACCAAAGCCATGGAGGCAGGCAATCTGGGCCCCAATCAAAACTTTACTTATCCCCATGAATGCGGTATGGTCTCATGCAATTCTAAGCATCCGGGGATCAGGCTCTACCAGGCCGCATCATCCGGCTGGGTGCCCGGCCCGGGCGGGCTTATAGGATCGAATGTCCCATGAAAAATTGCATTGAGACGCCGACCGGCATGGCACCCTTTGCGATGTGCCGGTGTATGCGTTACCAACAAGCCAATGAACGGGCATCAGTATCTGCATAGACTTCAGATCACCGACGCCAAAAGCGGCATTCATTAATCGTTTCCGGCTGACAATTTGGCGGCCGGCCATCAACCAAGGAGGAAAAAATGAGAAGAGTTCTTTTGACTGGCCTGGCGGCCTTGGCTGTTGTCTGCTTCTGTTTTGCCACAGCAGCCGTTGGCTCCGACATTGATCTGGCCAAGAAGTCGACCCTGGAAGAGATCCAAAAGCGCGGCGAACTTCGCGTCGGATTCGAAGCCGGATACCTGCCCTTTGAGATGGCGGACAAAAACGGCAACTTCGTCGGCTTCGACATCGACATGGCCAAGGAAATGGCCAAGGCCATGGGCGTCAAGTTCGTACCGGTCAACACCGCCTGGGACGGCATCATTCCGGCCCTGATCACCAAGAAGTTCGATATCATCATGAGCGGCATGACCGTGACCCAGGAAAGAAACCTCAAGATCAATTTTGCCGCGCCCTACATCATCGTGGGCCAGACCATTTTGCTCAACAAAAAGAATGAAGGCAAGGTCACGTCCTACAAGGATCTCAACAATCCGAAATATATCATCACCTCCAAGCTCGGCACCACCGGCGAGCAGGCCGTCAAGCGGATGATCCCCAAGGCCACCTACAAATCCTTTGAGGTGGAAACCGAAGCGGCGCTTGAAATGCTCAACGGCAAGGCCGACGCCACGGTCTACGACCTGCCCTTCTGCGCGGTCTTCATGGCCCAGCAGGGCGCGGGCAAGGTGATCTTCCTGGACAAGCCCTTTACCTACGAGCCCCTGGCCTGGGCCATCCGCAAGGGGGATCCCGACTTCATGAACTGGCTCGACAATTTTCTGGTCCAGATGAAGAACGACGGCCGCTACGACAAGATCTACAACAAATGGATCAAGAGCACCGACTGGATCAAACAGGTACAGTAAATCAACCCTGGCCCGACTGTCCATTGCGGGTAAATTGAAACAGGCCGACTGTTCCGCCCTTGGAATAGCTGGCCTGTTTCAATCAGCACGATTTTAACCAACCGGCAAAAAGCACGGGCCGACACCAAAGGGAAAGCAAAGGCCGATGGCTTCATCCAGCTTGGAAAAAACAAGAAGTCTCTCCTATAATCTATTTTGGATCGGGGTTTTCTTCGCCGGCATTTTCGCCATTATGGCCACGTTGTACTACTCCACCCGGCAGATCGACTACGTGTGGCGCTGGTACAACATGCCCAAGTACTTTCTCAACCACGATAAAGTGATGGTCAAAGCCCAGGCAGGCGGAATCATCGAGTCCATTGTCGTTGACGGAGAGCGGGCGGTATTTACCATCAAGGAAGATGACGGCACCCGCTTCAAACAGGAAACGACCTCCGAAGACATCTGGATGTACGAAGGGGATATGGTGGCCATGGGGGACACCCTGTCCGCTTACAGGGAGTGGCGGGCCGGGATTCTGACCCAAGGCATGTGGATTACCCTCAAGGTGAGCGTCTATTCCATTTTCTTTGGCATCCTTATCGGTCTGATCGGCGGCATTGCCCGCATTTCCTCCAATCCCGCCCTGAAATGGTCCGCCATCACTTATGTGGAAATTATCCGTGGCTCGCCGTTGCTGGTCCAGATCTTCATCTGGTATTTCGTTCTGGCCACCCTGGTCAACGAGCTTCTCAAACGCCACGGCATTCCGGAGATTCCGGCGTTGTGGTACGGCGTTGCCGCCCTGGCCTGCTTTACCGGTGCCTATGTCACGGAGATCGTCCGCGGCGGAATCCAATCGATTCACCGGGGACAGATCGAAGCCGCCCGGTCTTTGGGCATGACCTACGCCCAGTCCATGATGCACGTCACGCTGCCCCAGGCCATGCGCCGCATCCTGCCGCCCCTGGCCGGCCAGTTTATCTCCCTGGTAAAGGATTCGTCCCTGCTGGGCATGATCGCCATTCGGGAATTGACCAAGGCAACCCGGGAAGGCATTACCGTCAGTCTTCAGCCTTACGAATTCTGGTTTATCTGTGCAGGCCTTTACCTCGTGCTCACCTTTGCCCTGTCCATGTTCGTCCAGCACCTGGAAAGGAGGATGGCAACGTCGTGATTGAAGTCCGTAACGTATACAAGACTTTCTACGTCCCCCACAAAGTGCGCGCCCTGGTGGACGTGTCGACCCGTGTCGAGGCAGGAGAGGTGGTGGTGGTCTGCGGTCCGTCGGGTTCGGGAAAGAGCACCTTCCTGCGTTGCCTGAATCACCTGGAAACGGCCAACAAAGGGCATATCATTATCGACGGGATCGATATCCTCAACCCCAAGACCAACATCAACAAGGTCCGGGCCGAAGTGGGAATGGTCTTCCAGTCCTTTAACCTGTTTCCCCACAAGACCGTAGTGGACAATGTGACCCTCGCCCAGGTCGTGGTCAGAAAACGGCCCAAGAAAGAGGCCCGGGAAAAAGCCATGGCCCTGCTGGAAAAAGTGGGGATCAAGGACAAGGCCAATGTCTATCCGGACCAACTCTCCGGCGGGCAGCAGCAGCGGGTGGCCATTGCCCGGGCCCTGGCCATGGATCCCAAGGTCATGCTCTTTGACGAGCCCACCTCGGCCCTGGACCCGGAAATGATCGGCGAGGTGCTCGATGTCATGAAGACCCTGGCCAAGGAAGGGATGACCATGGTCTGCGTCACCCATGAAATGGGGTTTGCCCGGGAAGTGGCCGACCGCGTCATCTTCATGGATGAAGGCGCCATTGTGGAAGTGGGCCCACCGGAACATTTCTTCGTCAATCCAACCCACGATCGGACCAAGCTCTTTCTCAGCCAGATCCTCTAAACGGCAGCCGGCACCCGGCATGGGTGTCGGCTTTCCGCAATCCCGACGTTTCCCCCTTCGCCGCCTGTTGGCCGCCAGTGCGGATATCGAAAACCAGGACCACCGCGATACAATATATTGTGGCTAAAGCCCTCCCCTTCCCCTCTGGATAGTGCATTTTTCTTTACAAAGTGAAGCCTCGCTGCTATGGTCTGAACCATTATAATGGCAATGTTGCGCCGCTGACATGGGGGACCACAGGCTTTGGGTTGCCCCTGGAAGGGGCCGGGATAAGCGTGGAGTGACTAAAGTGAGCTAAAGTGACTAAAGTTGAGGAGTCGCTGCGCTCCCCCATTTTTTATAAGGGGCCGAATTCCTTAACTTTAGCTCACTCCAAACCTCTTGTCCGCCTCTGGCGGATTAGTTCACTTTGGTCACTGGCAACAAAGCTGTCTCGGCATAGCCAGTTTACTCTGACCACGCCCACAGGACGTGGACTCCCAAATCGAACCGTGAGGCCCGGCAAGGTCATTGACTGACCGGCCGGTTCGCCGTCCAGGAGCGTTTGGACATGAAACTGAAAAAACTCGACCTGACCGGCTTCAAATCTTTTCATGAAAAGACCTCAATCCATTTCCCCCCCGGCGTATCGGCCGTCGTGGGGCCAAACGGCTGCGGCAAGAGCAACATTCTCGACGCCTTGAGATGGGTCATGGGCGAACAGAGCGTCAAACAGCTCCGCGGCAAATCCATGGAGGACGTGATTTTTGCCGGCACCAACGGCAAGCCCCCCCTGAACATGGCCGAAGTTTCGCTGACCATTTCCAACGACAACGGTTCCGGGCCGGAAGAATTCAAGGACTTTACCGAAATTCAGCTGACCCGGCGCATGTACCGCAGCGGAGAACGCGCCTATTTTATCAACCGCCGGCCCTGTCGCCTCAAGGATATCTACAATCTCTTCATGGGCAGCGGTATGGGAGCACGCTCCTATGCCGTGATCCAGCAGGGCAACATCGGCGCCATCACCGACGCCGGTCCCGAAGAGCGCCGCGCCTTCATCGAAGAGGCGGCCGGCATCACCCGCTACAAGGCCCGTCGGATCGAGGCCCTGCGAAAGGTGGATGCAACCCATCGCAACCTGCTTCGCCTGGCCGACATCACCACTGAAATTAAACGACAGATGGACAGCCTCAGACGTCAGGCACGAAAAGCGGAACTCTACAACAAATACCAGAGGCGGATTCGACGGCTCGACATGAACATCGCCGTTTTTTTGCATGACCGTCTGTCGGCCGAGTTGACCCGGTCCGGAGCACGGCTTCAGCAACTCAGGGACACGGACCTGTCCCACGCTTCGCAGATCAGGAAAATAGATGCCGCTGTCGAAGCCATCAAACTTGAACGGACCCAAAAGGGCCAGGAAATCTCCGAGCTCAAGACAAGGCGTTTTGACACCCAACGCGGCATCGACCGGTTCGAAAACGACCTGACCCACGCACGACAGGACATGGACAACCTGGCCGAAGAAATTGAAACCCTTGAGACGGCCAGGGTCGAACTGGAAGGCAAGAACCGGGACATGACGGTTGAAATCGCCCAGGTCCAGCGTGACCACACGCAGATGGAGGCCGAGGCAGCCCGGGTCAATGCCGAGATCGAAAAGGAAAAACAGGCCACCCAGGCGGTGCGCGACCGGCTGACGGAACTCAACGGAAAGCTGGAGACAGACAAGGCGGCCCTGATGAATCTGGTGGCCCAGGAGGCGCGATTTCGAAACATCCACCAGAATGCCACCAACACGCGCGAAAGCCTGGAACGACGCATGAAACGCATCGCCGAGGAACAGGCGACCGCCATGGCCCGGATCACCACCCTGGCCCTGGCGGAAACCGAGGCCCGGGATACCCACGAGGAGATTCGCCGGGAACTGGTCCAACTCAATCAGGAGGTGGAAGACCATCAGATCCGGCTCCGAGAGAAAAATGAGGCGCTGAGCAACCAGGTTCGGATCGCTCAGACCCTGGAACTGGAGCGCAACAAGGCGAAAAGCCGTCACGCCGCGCTAAAGAAAATGGAAGACAATCTTGAGTGGTACAAGGACGGCGTACGCAGCGTGATTCAAGCCAGCAAGGCCGAGGACGCGGCGCTCCCCGCCCACCTTATCGGGTTGGTGGCGGACCAGATAGAACCCGAACCGACCTACGAAACCGCCGTGGAAGCGGTGCTCGGTGACGCGCTGCAACACATCCTTGTCCAAGACCCGTCCGACGGCCTTTCAGCCATCGATTTTCTCAACCGGGCCGGTACCGGGCGGGGCGGATTCATTCCGGTGTCAACGATCCGGGAACCGACCACCGCCTGCCTGTCCGAGGCCTCGGCCGAACGCCTGCTGGACCATGTTGCGGCGCGAAACGGTCAGGATCGGATGCTGCAAATGCTGCTCGGCCATGTCCTGGTCACCGATGACCTGGCCACGGCTGTGGATGTCCACCGCCGAATGGACGGCCAGGCCACCCTGGTAACCAAAAACGGCACCGTCTTGACCCGTGAAGGCATTCTCATGGGGGGGGCCTCGAAAAACCTTTCGGGAATTCTCAGCAAGAAACAGGAAATCAAAAGTTTGGAGGCACAGGTCAACGATTTCGACGCGAAGCTGGCCGCGGCCAAAGAGCTGCAGAAGGCCCTTGAATCCGATGTTCGCACCATCGAAACGGGCCTTCAAAAATGCATCAGCCTGCGCCACCAGACCACCCAGGACGAGATTGCCGCGGAAAAAGCCCTTTACCGCGCAGCCGAGGATTTGAAAAACGGACGCCGGCACCTGGACATCGTCCGACTCGAACAGGAACAACTCGAAGGGGAATCCGAAGATGTGGCCCAGGAAATCTCCAAGGTCGATGGTGAACTGGCCCAGATCGCCGGCCAGGTCGAATCGGCCCGGCAGCGGATCACCCAGGCCACGGCAACCATCACTGCGGTGTCCAACGAAGCCGAGGCCTTCAACCAGACGGTCCTTGAACACAAGCTGAAACTGACCTCCTTAAGCGCCAGCCTGGACAACAGCCGGCAAACCCTGACCCGTCTCGCCGATTTTCAAAAAGACGGACAAATCCGGCTCGAACAACTCACCCGGGACATTACCCGCAAGGCAGAGCGACGCATGGAGGCCAAACGCAAAATCGACACCCATGAAGAAGCGCTCGGCGGCATGTACGAGCAACTCAAGGGGGCTGACAAACGACTGGAAGACGTTGAGCGTGATTATCGGATCATCGATGGCAACCTCCAGGAGAACGACCGCATCATATCGGAGATTCAAACCAAACGAGACGCGGCGCTGCAAAACATCCGCCTTCTCGAACTGGAACTGTCCCAGCTTCAGGTCAAACAGGAGAATATCGCCCAAGGGCTCATGGATCGCTACCAGCAAACCATTGACGCCTGCCGCCCGGAAAGTATCGCAAAAAACGACCCGTCGGCACCGTCGGCGGAAACCGCCCCCCCCCCGCCGCCGCCGGACCTTGAAGCCATGGAAAACGAATTGGCCCGTTTCCGAAGAAAGATCGCCGCAATCACCGACGTCAACCTGGGCGCCATTCGTGAGTACGAGCAACTCAAGGACCGCTACGATTTTCTCCTGGAACAGCGTGAAGACCTCATCAAGGCCATGGAGGATCTGCACAAGGTCATTCGAAAAATCAACCGAATTACCCAAGACCGTTTTATGGAGATCTTCGAACAAGTCAACCAGAAGATGGGAGAAGTATTCCCCCGACTCTTCGACGGCGGAACGGCCAAGCTGATCTTGACGGAACCGGAAAAACCCCTGGAGACCGGGGTTGAATTCCTGATTCATCCGCCCGGAAAAAAGCTCACCCGCATGAGCCTGCTCTCCGGTGGCGAAAAGGCATTGTCGGCCATTGCTTTTATTTTCTCCATCTTTTTGCTGAAGCCCGCCTCATTTTGTCTTCTCGACGAGATCGATGCCCCGCTAGACGATGTCAATGTCCACCGGTTCAACGAACTGCTGAAGATTATCGGAGAAAAGTCCCAGATCATTATGATCACCCATAACAAAAACAGCATGGAGTTTGCCGATACCCTTTTCGGCATTACCATGGAAAAAAAGGGCGTTTCCAAAATCGTATCGGTCGACCTTCAGGCCGCCGCTTAGAAGTGATTGTGAATTCAACTGGCCCCATGAAAGGACCGCATGGCCTTTAAATGGTTCAAAAGAGAAAAGAAATCGATCCATACCGATGATAAGCAAGCGGCCGGAGACGCACTGAAGGCAGCCCAGGTGCCTGGCTTTGGCGAATCAAGCGAAAAACCCTCTTCTGACGGGTCCGATGAAAGGCAAACCGTCGAAGATATTTCAGACGATGTTCCCGGGGACACGGAGATGAAAAAAGAGCCGGGAGGCTTTTTCAACCGGTTGAAGAAGGGCCTTTCCAAAACCCGCCGCATCCTGACCACCGACATCGACGACCTCTTTGCCGGAGGAAGGCAATTAGACGGAGATCTGATTGAAGAACTCGAGGAACTATTGATCACCGCCGATGTAGGCGTCAGGACAACCGCGAACCTGCTGGAACGCATTGCCAAACGGGGATCGATTGCCACGGCCGATGAATTCAAAGCGGCCTTGAAGGAAGAAATGCTGGCCATCATCGATCAACCCGCCCCCGCGACCGGTGTTCCCGCCATCGGGCCGAAGGTGGTCATGGTGGTGGGTGTCAATGGGGTCGGCAAGACCACCACCATCGGGAAACTGGCGGCAAAGGCAGTGGCCGACGGCCAAAAAGTCATCATCGGTGCCGCCGACACCTTCCGGGCCGCGGCCATCGAGCAACTCGATATCTGGGCAAACCGGGCCGGGGCGGAGATCGTCAAACACAAGGACAACGCCGACCCGGCCTCGGTGGCTTACGACAGCGTTGAGGCCGCTGTGGCACGAAAGGCCGATCTAGTCCTCATCGACACTGCCGGGCGGCTTCACACCAAGGTCAACCTGATGGAAGAATTGAAAAAAATCCACCGAACCATTGGCAAAGTGCTTCCCGAAGCGCCCCACGAAGTGCTACTCGTCCTCGATGCCACCACCGGCCAGAACGCCTTAAGCCAGGCCGAGATGTTCAACCAGGCCATCGGTATAACCGGAATCGCCCTGACCAAGCTCGATGGCACCGCCCGCGGCGGCATCGCCGTCGCCATCTGTGACAGTCTGAACCTTCCGCTTAAATATATCGGTATCGGCGAATCCATCGATGATTTGCAGGAATTTAATCCGGGCCAGTTTGTGGACGCCCTGATTTAAAGCGGATTCCGACCAAAAATGCCGCCAACCACTGATTCATGTTGACATGGCGGTTTTCCTTTTGTATGGATCTAATATTGCCGGGGGTTTTTTGATGTCATAAACACAAAAAGGGGGGTACCGAACGATGACAAAAGCAGAATTGATCGAAATAATGTCCAAGGATGCAGGCATTTCCAAAACTGCTGCCGCGGCGGCACTTGACTCTTTCGTCGGAAACGTGACCAAGGCGCTGAAGAAAAAAGACGGTAAAGTGACACTGGTCGGCTTCGGCACGTTCGCCAAAATCCGGCGCAAAGCCCGCAAGGGCCGAAATCCCCAGACGGGTGAGAGCATCAAAATCAAGGCATCCAACGTCGTTAAATTCCGCCCCGGGAAAAAGCTCAAAGACGCCATCTAAATCGTTTCACAGTCGAACCTTCGACAACCAAAAAGGGGGGCAAGTGCCCCCTTTTTTTTCTGCCCCAGCGGCCATGTCATTTTCAGTCGTACGGCGATCCGTCACAGGCATGACAGGCCCTGTGCTCCCATTGTCTTGGGGGAAGAAAGCAAAGCGGCTTTATCTCAGAGCAAACCGGCTATCGAATCACCTCAAAAGCCTCAAATCCCCCCAACGGACTCCCCCATTCCAGCTGGATCGCATCCACACGCGCCATTTGCGGCCCTTTGCGGCACCAGTCGATAAACGCTTCCACATTGGCCCGGTCTCCTTCACAGACCACTTCCACCGAGCCGTCAGACCGGTTGCGAACCCAGCCGGTCACCCCCAATGCCCGGGCGCTACGAGTGGTTTCCCACCGGAAGCACACCCCCTGGACGATACCAGAGATGCGGAGATGCGCTCTTTTTTGACCGATCACGATGAATCCCCACCCTCCTTGTCGATCATCTGAAGGTATTCGGATTCGGAAAGGATGAGAACATCCGCGGCCCGTGCCTTTTCCATCTTCTTGTCACCGACTTTCTCACCGCAGACCAGAAGGTCGGTATTGCCGCTGACCGCTGTCTGAACCACGGCGCCCATCTCCTCGGCCAATCGCATCATCTCCTGGCGGGATCCTCGCTGCATTTTTCCGGTAAAAACGATCCGTTTTCCCGATATGGCCGACGCCCTGCCGGTGTTGCGGATTTCTGCGGGGCGGATCCATTCCAAGGGCAACCCGGCGGCCATGGCCAGGCTGTCGGCCAGTGTGTTTGCCGCTGTCATCACCCGTTCGCAGACGGCGCGATCTCCACCGCACGCCGCCAGAGCCGCTGTTTCATCTCCTGCGGCCAAGGCCTCAAGGCTCATGCGACCGGCCAGAATACCCGCCAGGGCCTCCGTCTTCGTCTTTTTCTCTTTCTGGGAAAGGCCTTCGATGCGATCAATGCCCGCCATAAGCCCCAACGCCAGAATGAAATCCATCATGCGCGGCTGGGTCCGTTCCAGCGAAAAGTTCCGGGCCAGCATATGGCCAATCATCTTCCTCCGGGAGAAAAGGCCTTCAGCGATTTGATGGCCGGTCCGTTCACCGAATCCACGAATCCTGGCAATCTGCTCCGGGCTGACATGCGGCAGCATTTCCAGGGGAAAGACGCGAAGGAGATTACGACTGTCGCCCAGTCCGAGATCCGGTATTCCGAAAGCGGCAAGAAATCGCCAGTCTTCGATGATCTGGGTCCGGCTCAACCGGGTGGCCGTTTCCAGGTTGACGGACTGAACCGGGCCGAATCCGAGGCCCTCGTAGTCCGCCGCGTTCATGTCATAGATCTTTTCCAGGGTTGAAAAGCCGGCGTCCACGAGTTTTTCCACGGTCTTTTGGCCAAACCAGTCGGCGTTGCCCAGTGTGTGGAACCAATACCGGATCCGCTGAATCGCCTGGTCCCGACAGCCTTCCGTGTTGGGACAGCGAAGAAAATCGTTTTGCCGTATGAGTTTTGTCCCGCAGGAAGGGCAGCTTGACGGGAGCGATGTTTCCGCGGACGGCGACAGGACACGCTCCAGTTTGGGAATGACTTCGCCGCTTCGAATGATCTCGATCTCGGCGCCCGGGCCGATCCGGTGGCGTTCAATCATACCGGCGTTGTGGGCCGTAACCCGCCCAATGGTGGCCCCGGATAAAGGGACCGGAACCACCGCCATCACCGGGGTCACATTGCCGGTCCGGCCGATCTGCCAGGTCACATGGACAACGGTGGTCAAAGCGGTCTCGCCACGGGTCTTGATGGCAATCTGCCACCGGTAGTGATGGGCCGTCCGCCCCATGGCACGACGCACCGCAACATCGGTCACTTCTGCCACCAAACCGTCCACGGGGTAGTCGATCCCGTCGAGAACCGTATCGGTGATGTCGGCGGTATTTGTAACCAGCTCTTCCGCGGAACAGACCTGCCCCGCCATTGTGCTGTAGGCGACAAAATGAACCGCCTGATCTTCCAGTGCCCGGAGGGCCTGGTCGTTCACCTGATCCGAGGAGATAATGCCCACAACAAGATTTCGGGGATGCTCAAAAACGGATGAAAGGTGGGTATCGAAATAGGATTTGACAATAACGATTTCACCGAGTCCGCCACCTCGGCCGCCTACGGGAACCACCCCTTTTTCATAGGCATTGGTGATGTCGTACCCCCAGCGTCCGTCGCCGCGGGTGACGAGCAAGTGCCCATCATCGCGGCCGGCCAGTCCGTCCAGCTTGGCAGTGACCCGAAACCGGATGGCGTCCGCCCCGACCAGCCCGGCGGCCTTTTCCACGCGAAGCACGAATCGCCGAAGGTCTTCTTCCGTGTAGGCCTTCTCCGTGGAGAGCATGGGGTCCGGGTGCTGAATCTTTTTCTTGCCGGAAAATTCTTCCGGTTCGACCGCCCGAAGAAACGGATGGTCCGACGAAATATCGCGCAACTGCTCCACGAAACGGTCGTACTCGGCATCGGAGACCATGGGCCTGCCATTGCGATAGGCCGTATTGTATTGGTCGAGCCGTTGGACCAGGGCTTCGATATCAAGGGACTGATCGTCCATAACTTTAGTTCACTTTAGTCACTTGCATCATGGGCGTCTCGGCATGGCCAATTGACCCTGACCACGCCCAAAGGATGTGGATTCCGACTTCGTATTGAAAGCATTGGCAGATTACGACTCCCCCGCCTCGGGGTCAGACAAAAATGCCGCCAGGGCCGTCACAAGGGTTCGGCGGGAGTCCACAAACCGGCTGTCCTTGAATCCGGGACACCAGGTGAGGGAACTGAGTTCGTCGGAGACCACCAGCAGGCTGACCACCTCCACGCCTCGAAAGGCCGCTGCCGCAAACAGGGCCGAGGTTTCCATCTCCACGGCCAGCACCCCCTGGCCCTGGTGGCGGCGGACCGCCGCCTCAGTTTCCCGATAGATGGCGTCCGTGGTCCAGACATGCCCGGCATGCCAGGGGACGTCCAGGGTCTCCAGTAGCGCGGAGACCTTTTTGACAAGGGGCGCCGAAGGTCGGGCGATCTGTCCGCCGGCCATTCCATAATGGGGCGAGGTCCCTTCGTCGATCATTCCCCCGGTGGGCAGGACAATATCGCCGGTTCGCACCTGCGGCGAAATCGCGCCACACCAACCCAGGAATAAAAAGGTTTTCGCACCCCAGGCGATCAGGGTCTCCATCACCATGACCGCATAGGGCGCGCCGATCATGGGACCGGCCAGACAGGGGCCATGGCCCTTGTCCGGCAGGCACAGCCGGCTCATATACAAAGGACGCTGCCGTTGCCCGTCCATTGCCAGGGCGGCCCGCAGGTCCTTGAAATCCGGCTGCGTGGCGGCCATGACCGCCACCGGCCCCAGTTGCGGGCTGTTCCGGTTCTTGACGGGGTTGACGATGGCTGTCATGGTGATGCGTCCCTAAGGGCACGAAAATACAAATGGGATGCCATATGATTTCATTAACCGCAGACACGCGCCGACACCCGCAGATTATTTTTTGGACCGGCCGACCTGGCCGGTCCCCGCAGGCCACTTTTCGGAGCGAAGTTTTCCCAAATGACATGTTTTGCCGCTCATAACATTCACATCTATTGGCGAAGCGATGCAAATTTGTTGGCGGTCAGGTCGACCGCCAACAAACTTTTTCTGTCTGCGATGGTCTGCGTCCGTCCGCGGTTCATAATCACCCCGGACCGGCCAGATCGGTCAGGTCGTCTTTGATCTCGTCGATGTTCTCATAGAGCCACATGACATCTTCGACGCTCAACCGTCCAGACTTGGACGGCGCCCGGGGGGTGCCGTCTTTTTTCATCAGGATGCGGGGCCCGATCTGAAGCTTGGGTTCGCTATCCCCGTACTGGTTGATGGAAACCGTCAACCCGGTCTCCTCGCATTTCCATTCCTTGAGTTTCTTATCTTTTTCCGGATCGTAAGCCATCGTTGTTTCTCCCTGTAATGCTCCGGGCGATCGCCTCACCCGCAGGTTATGTTCGCTTTCCTTCGTGTCCCGTGGTCATCCCATCGATACAGACGAACATTGATAGATTTAAAGGCGCTAACGTTGTGCCCTGCTGTCTCTGTGGCAATTTCAGACTTTTGATGCTGTCACTTTTACTTGCCATCCCCATGGACGGCCGGAATCGGTTTCCAACGGTCAGGCGGAAAGCTTCGAAAAATCAGCAAACCGCTCGAACAGTGCCGATATACGGCCCAGCAGGGCCAGGCGGTTGTTGCGCAGGGCCAGGTCGTCGGCCATGACCATGACCCCCTCGAAAAACCGGTCAACCCCGTCTCGAAGGGTGGCGATTTCGTGAAGAACGTCGTCATAACGGCCTTGGGCATTGCTTTGGGCCACCCGCTCTTCCACCGCCTTGCAGGCCTCGTACAGGGCTGTTTCGCTTTCATCGGCAAAAAGGGCGGCATCGACTTCAAGCCCGGACGGCACATGGGTCTTTTTCATGATATTCACCACCCGTTTGAAAGCAGCGGCAAGGGGTTCAAAATCCGGCGCTGTCTTCAGTGCTTCCAGGGCACGGACCCGATGCCAGACGTCGGGGACGCAGTCGATGGAGACACCGGCGACCGCGGCAACGACATCTTTTGAAAATCCTTCGTCCACCAGCATCCCGGAGATGCGTCGTTGCAAAAAGACGGTGATTTCCCTCGCCGTCTCCTCCAGCGGGACCGTGGCCTGGCCGGCAAACGGGGTCAGGCCGAAATCAATCAGGGCCTCCAGTGAAAAGGCAAATCCCTGATCCTGCATAATCTGCAGTACACCGATCCCCTGGCGGCGCAGGGCATAGGGATCGGCAGCCCCCGTGGGAATCAGACCGATACTGAAACACCCACAGATGGAATCGATCTTGTCAGAGATGCTCACCAGTGCCCCGGTGAGGGTTTGCGGCAGCTCGCCGCCGGAGCGGGTCGGTCGGTAGTGCTCTTCCACCGCGGCCGGCACCTCGCCCGGTTCGCCGGCAACGGCAGCATAAACCCGCCCCATGACCCCTTGAAGCTTGGGGAATTCCACCACCACCTGGCTGACCAGGTCGGTTTTGCACAGCCACGCGGCCCGGGCGGCGGCCTGTTTCATGGATGCGCCTACACCGGCTGCATCGGCCAGGTACTCGGCCAGACCGACGATGCGCCGGGACTTTTCGAACATGGACCCCAGCTTGGCCTGAAACATCACCCCTTGGAGCTTTTCCATCCGCCCCTCGGCCGACGTCTTCAGATCGCTTCGATAGAAGAACTGCGCGTCGCTGAGCCGGGCTCGCAGGACCCGTTCATGACCGGTGGCCACCAGGGCCAGATCGCGGGTGCGGGTGTTGTTCACGGCGACAAAATTATTTCGAAGGCTGCCCCGGGCATCGACCACCGCAAAATATTTCTGGTGTTCACGCATGGCAGTGATCAGAATCTCACGGGGAATCTCCAGGAACCCGGGGTCAAACTGACCGGCCGTGGCCACCGGGGTTTCGACCAGGTTGGTAACAATATCGAGCAGTTCCTCATCTTCCAGGATTTCACCGCCGACTTTCAACGCGGCCTGCCGCACGACCTCATCCACCCGTCGTTTTCGCTCGGCAATGTCGCAGATGACGCCAGCATCGGACAGCGCTTCAACATAAGCGTCGGCATTGGCCAGACGAATTTTTCCCGGAAACATGAAACGATGCCCCCGGGTGTTCCGGCCGCTCTTGACGTTGCCGACGGAAAAGGGGACGACCGTGTCTCCCAGCAGGGCCACCACATGTTGAATGGGTCGGGCAAAGGTGATGGTCAGATCGGCCCAGCGCATGGATTTGGGAAATGGAACCGCCAGCACCACCTCGGCAAGCAGGGTTTTTAGAACCGTCCGGGTGGCCCGGCCCCGCTCGGTCTTGCGGGCGCACAGGTAGTCGCCTTTTTCCGTTTTTCGCAGGCTAAGCCGGCCGACCGGCACACCGAGCTTCTCGGCAAATTTTTCTCCGGCCACGGTGGGATTGCCGTCGGCATCGAACCCGACCCGTGCCGGCGGGCCCAGCACTTGCGTGGAAAGCGAGCGCTGTTTGGGGGCCACGTCATGGACCACCACGGCGAGCCGCCGGGGTGTAGCGAACGTCTGCGCGGTGCCGTGGTCGATACGCGCCGCGGTCAATTTTTCCGTCAGCATGGAAGCCATGGCCGCCAGTGCCGGAGCGATATAGCCGGCCGGGATCTCTTCCGCACCGATTTCGATCAACAACCGTTCCATAGTCACCTCTGTATCGTTTACCGGTTATGGTTTTCTGTTGTGACTGCCGCCGCGATAAAATGCCCTTGTGTCAGGCGCCCGAACGCGTGCGGTTGAGCAGGGGGTAACCCATGGCCTCGCGCTGGCTCACGTAACCTTCGGCGCTGAGCCGGGCCAGATTGCGGATTCGACCGATATAACCGGTTCGTTCCGTGACGCTGATGGCCCCCCGGGCGTCAAGCAGGTTAAAGGTGTGGGAACACTTGAGGCAGTACTCGTAGGCCGGCAAGACCAGGCCATCGGCAATGAGTCGTTTGGCTTCAGCCTCGTATTTATTGAAAAAATCTGAAAGCATGGCCACATCGGCCTTTTCGAAATTGTAGGTGGACTGCTCCACCTCCTGCTGGTGGTGGACGTCACCGTAGGTGATATGATCATTCCATTTCAGGTCGTAAACGTTGTCAACCCCCTGCAGGTACATGGTGATGCGTTCCAGGCCGTAGGTCAGTTCGACGGAAATCGGCGCCAGTTCAATGCTGCCGCAGAGCTGAAAATAGGTGAACTGGGTGATCTCCATGCCGTCGAGCCACACTTCCCAGCCAAGCCCTGCCGCACCCAGGGTGGGTGATTCCCAGTCGTCCTCGACAAAGCGAATGTCGTGCTCCAGCGGATCAACGCCCAGGGCGCGCATGCTGTCCAGATACAACTGCTGCACGTCTACGGGCGAGGGTTTTAAAATGACCTGGTACTGGTAATAGTGCTGGAGCCGATTGGGGTTTTCACCGTAGCGGCCGTCGGTGGGTCGTCTGGACGGCTGGACATAGGCCGCGCTCCAGGGTTCCGGACCCAGTGCCCGCAACAGCGTGGTCGGATGAAAGGTGCCGGCGCCGACCTCCATATCGTAGGGTTGTGCCAGTACGCACCCCTTCTTTGCCCAGAACCGGTTCAACGATAAAATGACATCCTGAAAATTCATGAGTTCCCCTCTGTCTATGGTTCGTTCGTCATGACGCCGCTGCCGTCGATGTCGACATCGAGCAGGCGGGCGTCTGGAATTGCATTGAGCCGATGGTCCCAGGTGCCGCGCAGCCGGCCAATGGTTGCCGCCGGCCCCAGAGCCCAGATGCATCCGCCGCCACCGGCACCGGCAAACCGCGCTCCGCACCCGGCGGCCATGGCATCGGCCACCAGGAGCTGGCCGGTGGGGTCCAGGACGTCAGGGGTCATCTCCCGGCGAATGGCGGTCTCTCGATTCATGGCGGCCGCGGCCCGTTCCAGGTCCTTTACGGCCAGGGCCTCGGTGAAATCATGGGTACAGGCGACGATCTCCCGCCATCGGTGCCGTGCGCCGCCAGCCAGAAACTGGCGAACCCATCGGCCATTGATATCGCGCGATTCATGGGGAATGCCGCAATAGGCCACCAACAGACACCGGGCCAGATCGTCATGGGCCGATGGGTCCCACAGCACCTGTCTGCGCCAGGGGGTCCCGGCCATGGGGTCTTCCTGCCAGTACCAACCGTTGACCCCGCCGTAAGCGGCGGCAAGCTGGTCCTGCATGCCACAGGGAACCCCGGCCACGGCAGACTCGATGCCGTGGGCCAGCCTCACCATCTGCGCCCGGGTCGCCCCTCCAGCCGCCCCCGAACGTTCAGCCCCCCGGCTAAAGGCCGCAACCAGCGCCAGGGCAGCGGTACTGGAACCGCCCAGGGCACTTCGCGGCGGCGAGGCCGAATCGATCTCGATACCAACGCCCGATGCCCCGAAATAACTGGCCACGGCAAACATCAATCCCAGAGGATGGTCAAAAGGCGCCTCATCCAGGAGAACGTCCGCCGGTTCAAATCCGATAGAGCGGATTTGAATTCGACCGGCGGTGTGAGGGACCAGGGTCACCCGGGTCTTCAGGTTCAAGGCGATGTTGACGGTGCAAGGCGCCAGAGGCCGGAGGGGGTAGTGAAATGTCCCCAGATCCAGGGTTCCGCCCATGTCAATGCGGCACGGGGCCGAGGCTTGGATGGGTCCGTTTTCCAGCAGCGATGTCCAAGGTACAGTTTTCATCATCGGCAAAGCATTCGTGCCATAGTTTAGTTCACTTTGGTCTCTTGCATAAAGCGGTCTCGGCATCGCCAAACTGACACTGACCACGCCCGCAGTACGTGGATTCCTACTGCGAATTGAAAGCGGCAAAGCCGCGCTCCATAAATTTGCCAGAGGCAAATTTATCTGCGCAACTGACGCAAAAAGGCCAGACTTCGCAGCGCCTTTCCCAGATGATACGGGACAAAGGCCTCCAAAAGGGCCTCGCCTTCTCTCAGTGCCGAGGGGGCGAATCGAATCCTTTTCGCCTGGTTCAGATCGCCGGCGGCCAGCCACCGAAGCTGTTTGATGGTGCCCAGTGCCAGCGGCATGGACCGATGTGCGGCGGGCCGGCAGTCGCTGCAGACCACACCGCCCCGGGTCAGATCAAAGGCCGGCGGCGGACCGGGCGCCGTTTCAGGCAGCAACCGACCACATGCACCGCATCGGTCCAGATTCGGCCCGAAGCCGGCCAGGGTCAAAAAACGCATCTGGAACAGGACCGACAGCACCGGCGGGGGCAAAGCGCCTTGGTCAAGGGCCTCGAAAATGCTGAACAGCAGGTCAAACACCTCCATCTGGGGCACATCGGCTTCGCTCCAGACATGGATTAGCTCGGCCCAGTAACTGGCGTAGGCGGTCCGGGTGATGTCCCCTCGAATCCGGTGAAAAGGCTGCCGCAGGGAGGCTTCCTGCAACACCGGCAGGCCGCTGCCCCGCCCCGGGTTGCAGACCACGTCCAGTACACAAAACAGATCCAGCAGGCCGCCGAAGCGTCGCACGCTTCGCTTGGCGGACTTGGCGATGGCCGTCACCTTTCCCCGGTCCCTGGCCAGCAGGGTCAGAATCAAGTCGGCATCGCCGTATTCGATCCGCCGTAACAAAATGGCCGTGGTTGAAAATTGCCCCATGGCCCTTTAGATCCCCAGCAAGGTCGTGGCGATCTTGAAATAGAAAAAAACACTGATGATATCAATGGCCGTGGTGACAAAGGGTCCGGTCGCCACCGCCGGGTCGATGTTGACGCGCGCAAAGGCCATGGGGATAAAAGAGCCGACCAGGGCGGCAATGGCCATGGAACTGATCACCGCCAATCCGACGGCCAGGCTCAGCATGGCGATGCTGTGCTGCATCTGGGCCACCGCTCCCACAAGGGTGCCGTAAATCAACCCCAGAATCAACCCCACGGAGAGTTCCTTGGAAACCACCACCCAGATGTCACGGGTATTGAGCCGGCCCGTGGCCAGCCCCCGCACAACAATGGTGGAAGACTGGGTGCCGATATTGCCGCCCATGCCCATGATGACCGGAATAAAGGCCGCCAGAAAAGTCATTTTGTTGATGCTCTCCTCGAACCGCCCGATGATGAAAAAGGCCAGAACACCGCCCATGACGCTGGCAAAGAGCCAGGGAAAGCGAATGCGCGTGCTACGCAGCACCGACTGGGTTTCGATGAATTCATCGCCGACGCCGGCCATTTTAAGAATGTCTTCGGTGGCCTCCTGGCGAAAAATATCGATAACGTCGTCAACGGTGACAATCCCCACCAACCGATGGTGATCATCCACCACCGGCACGGCCAGCAGATCGTACCGGGCCACAATCTTGGCCACCTCCTCCTGGTCCATGTCGGTCTGGACGTAAAACACGTCGGTGGCCATGAGCTCATTGAGCCGCGTCCCGGGGGGGACCACCACCAGTTGCCTCAGGGAACTGACGCCGACCAGCTTGCCGTCCTCATTGACCACGTAGAGATAAAAAGGCATCTCCACGTCCTTGTATTCCTTCTGAAGCGACGCAATGGCGTCCTGGGCCGTGATGTTTTCGCCCATGGCGATGAAATCCGGCACCATGATACCGCCGGCGGTATCGTCACCGTAACTCAGCAGCCCTTCGACCTCTTCAGACCCCTCCTTCTTCATCTTCTGCAAGATCGCGTCGGCCTGGTCCGCGGGAAGACGCCCGAGAATATCGGCCACATCATCGGTGGGGACGTTTTCCAAAACCTCCACGATCTCTTCGGTGGACATGTCCTGAATGAATGCCATCAGATGGTCTTCACCGAGGTAACTGAACATGTCCCCCCGGCTTTCGCTGTCATCGAGAAGGTTGAACAGTTTGTGCTGGTCCGCCAGCGGCAGGTAAGAAAAAACGGCTGAAAGGTCGGCGGCATGAGATTTGTTGACGATCTTGCGCAGGGTGCTCAGGGCGTTGCGGCGCAGCAGGCGCTTGACGCTTTCCGTAAGTATTTTGCTGCGATCATTCTCCATGATTCCCTGCTTTCTTGATCCCCCAAAACCCCAACGGCGGTCAGGGCAGTTGGAGGCTGACCACCTGGCTGCTTTTGCCGAGTACCGGCATCGCCTTTCCATCAAAGGTAGCGGCGATGCCCCCGGCATTGCCGATGAGCAGGTTGAAGCCGTTGCGGGCCTCTAACTCCAGACGGTCGCCGGGCCGCAGGGTGACCTCCCGGGCGGCAAGATTGTCCACGATAACCTTTATCCAGGTCTCTTCAATGGCCGTGATGGCCAGCAGATGACCGTCCCGTGGAGGCACCGGCGCGTCCGTCGTTCGGTCAACGACGGGAACAGGGGCGACAACCGGCACGGCGGCCGGTTCCCCGACGGTGCTCGCGGACACACCGGTGGGCGGCCCCTCCGCCGGGACCGGGTTCTGGGGCGCCACAGGGGTTTCGGCCGCACCATGAACAACCGCCGGCATTTCCGGAGCCGGTCCCGGCTCGGGTCCGGGCCGGGGCGCCGCAACCAGTGATAAAACGACGATGACGACAAAACCGCCCAGTATGGCCAAAAGCCGTGGCCAGAACCGGCTGCTGACCCGGCGACGATCCGTTTCAGCCTGGATCGTCGCCTCCAGCAGGTGGCGGTTTTGAAGATATCGGCGTACCGCCTCGTCTCCATCGGCCCCGACGACCTTGGCATAGGCCCGCAAAAACCCTTTAACAAAGACCTCGGCCGGCAACCGGCTGTGCTCTTCGGCCTCGATGCTTTGAAGAATATCCATGCCGATGCGGGTCCGGCTCGAAACGGTTTTCAGATCGATGCCTTGATCCTGCCGTACCGCCCTGAGGTAACGTCCGAAGGTCATGGTCTTTTTTTCAGGCATTGGTAAACCACGCAGTTGGCCGGGCTATTGAATGATCTTGATATAGGACCGCTTTTTGAGCTTTTCCAGCCAGGATTCGAATTTCTTGTCGACAATCTCATTAAAGAGTTTTTCCTCGATACTGCTGGAGGCTTCCTCCAGTGACTTTCCCGGCGATTGAATGATCTCTTGAATATAGATAATCTGAAACCCCTGATCGGTATCGAGCACGCCGGTGAAGGCACCGCTCTGTTTGCCCTTGAGGGCTTCCTGGAGTTGCATGGAGAGGGAATCAAAAGAAAATTCGCCCAGATCGTTGGCCATGGCCTGGGGGGCCGTGTCGCTGACCGCTTTCATCAGTTCGTCAAAACTGCGCTCATGCAACAGGGCCTGATGAAGGCCTTCCATTTGCAAGCGGATCCGGTGTTTCTGGTCCTCATCCATGGTCTCCGGAACCTGGATGAGAATGTTTTTCAAATGGTATTTGGTCTCCCCGGCAAATAGCTCCGGGTGGCTATCGTAGTAGGCACGGATATCCTCTTTGGTAATGACCGTTCTGGATCGCACTTCGGAATTGATGAGTTTTCTTCGAAGAAGCTGCTGGCGGATACGGCTTTGATACTCTTCAAAGGCCAGGCCCTGGTCGCCTAATGCGGCCCGCATCTCTTCATCGGTGGAAAACGCCGATTCCTTGATCCGCTCAATGGTGCTGTTGAGTTCTTCATCGCTGACGCTGATACCGAACCGGGCAATCTCCTGGTCGGTCAGTTTACGATTAATCAACTGCTCCAGAACATCGGCGCGGACCTTGAAAATGAGCTGGCGCTGCTTTTCTAAGGGGTATTGGGCCTGTTTGATCTGCTCCATATAGGGCTTGATCTCCCGGTTGAGTTCCGAGAGCACGATGGGATCGTCATTGACAACGGCCACCACACGGTCGACCATTTCCGCGGCCAAACCAGGGACCACTACCGCCAGCACGATCGCCATCGCAACAATGACCATCAATTCATTTTTGACCCATGTAAACCACTTCATTCTCAATCCGCCTCACTAGGGGCTCCGGCAGCCTGAACATCGGTTCCGGAGTCAAGGATTTGCCTCTGATTTTTGGCCCTGTCAGCCTGAAAACCGGTCCAGGTCGAACCGGTCAGTGCCTGCCACTGGGCTGTATTGATCTCAACGGTGTATTGCTGGTTGAGATGCGCCAACCATTTCCTGTAAGCCTCTTCCAGCTTCTGTCGACGAAGCTGTCTGACAATAATTTCTTTGATCCGGCCGATCCCGCCCGGGTCACTTTCACCGCTGGCTTCATCGGCCCGTTCCGCCTCGGAGTCGGCGTGTTTGCGGTAGGTGTCACCGATCTCTTCAGGGGTAATGACGATATTTTGCGCCAGGACCTGATCGATCAGTTTCTCGATCAGCAGCCGCGTCCGAAACCGCTCCTTCCAGTCTGCGAAGGAGATGGCCGCTTCCAGCAGCATCTGTTCAAAACTGTCTTCCGGATAATCCTTTCGAATATCGGCCAGAGCGGTCGAAAGCTCCGCCTCGGAGAGCAGGACCTGAAGCTGTTGCGCCTGGTCCAGAAGCATGGCCTCTTCAATCATCTGGTTGAGCAGTCGGATGCGCGCCTTGTGCGCCAAAGCCGAATCCTGAATCGCATTGTGGGTAAAGGCCGCCTTGCCAATTTCAAAGGCACGATTAAAATCGCGAACCGTAATGGTGCGGGAACCGACGCGCACCAATGGGGTTTCCGACGACGAAGCGCCCTTTTGTCCGCATGCGACAAGCCCTCCAATGAGGCCGGTCAGCACCAGAATCACCGCCATGGCCCCTGTCCGCATTCGAGTTCCCATGGCTTCCCTTTGGTCCGGTTTAAAAAATCCACGTCCAGAGGTTCGATCCGGGCCGCCCCCTCTTGCAGCCGGGCCGCTTTCATCGCCCCAGGCCCCTGGCTGAAAAGCCGGACCGCCAAGGGGGCAGACCTCCAAAAAGCAAAGAATTTAAAATGTTTGTCGTTACCACATCGGACTTTTTCTTTCAAGCTGTTTAACGGCTGGCTGCCGTATACAAAGGTCCTTATTCGTTGACGGCGGCAGCGATCTCTTTGAGTACCTGCTTGGCTTCCGCCAACAGGTCGGCACTGGTCGTACCGTGCAGCCTGACCCGAAGCAACTGGTCCGGAGAAACCCGGAATCGATCGCCGTGATTAAGGACCAGCTCCACCAGGGCCTGGGGGTGGCGCTGGTGGGCCGAAGAAAAGCCGAGGATCAGTTGCTGGCCGATCAGATCAAGACGGCCGGCGCCGGCCCGAAGACACTGGACCCGCAACATGATCTTGAGCAGCAGGTTGGTCGCGGCTTCCGGCAGCGGCCCGAACCGGTCCAGCATCTCAATCTTGAAGTCTGCGATCTCCCGAAGCTCGTTCATACGGGCCAGACGCCGGTATGCGGCCAGCCTCTGGTCGATATCGGGAATATAGTCTTCAGGCAAAAAAGCGGACATGGGCACATTGATCTCCGGCTCCAGGGCCTCGATGACCGGTTCGCCTTTGAGTTCACTGACCGCTGACGCCATGAGTTGCAGGAACATGTCGTATCCCACGGCGGCGATATGGCCAGACTGGGACGCGCCGAGGATAGATCCGCCGCCGCGAATTTTCAGGTCGCTCATGGCAATCTGGAAGCCGGAGCCGAGGTCGCTGTGCTCCATGAGGACCCTGAGCCGCTTCTGGGCGTCGCGGGAGAGCACCGACTCGGGAGGAATGAACAGGTAGGCGTAGGCCTGGGCATCCCCTCGCCCCACCCGGCCTCGGAGCTGGTACATCTGGGCCAGGCCGAACCGGTCGGCGCGATTGACCAGCAACGTGTTGGCCGATGGGATGTCCAGGCCGGATTCGATGATGGTGGTGCAGACCAGCAAATCGGTCTCTCCCCGGGCAAATGTCAGCATGACCTTCTCGAGCTGTTCCGGGCCCATTTGGCCGTGGGCCACAGCCACCCGGGCCTCGGGAACCAGATCGCTGAGGCGACCGGCCATGCGGTCGATGCCGTGAACGATATTGTGGACGAAAAAAACCTGGCCGCCCCGGACCAGTTCCCGGCGGATGGCTTCGGCGGCCACCGCCTCGTCGAATTCACAGACATAGGTGATGATGGCCTGGCGATGCTCGGGGGGGGTCGAGATGATGCTGATATCACGGACCCCGACCAACGACATGTGCAGGGTACGCGGAATCGGTGTGGCGGTCATGGCCAGTACGTCGACGGTTTCGCGAAGCTTCTTGAGCATCTCTTTGTGCCGAACCCCGAATCGCTGTTCCTCGTCGAGCACCAGAAGGCCGATGGACTTGAACGCCACATCCTTTTGCAGCAGGCGGTGGGTACCGATCACAATGTCGATCCGCCCATCGGACAGGCCGGAAATGATATCCCGCTGCTCCCTGGCGGAACGGAAGCGGCTGAGGCAGGCCACTTTCACCGGATACTGGGAAAAACGTCCGGAAAACGTGGCAAAGTGCTGTTCGGCCAGCACCGTGGTGGGCACCAAAACAGCCACCTGCCGACCGTCATTGACCGCCATGAAGGCCGCTCTCAGGGCCACCTCGGTCTTGCCGTATCCCACATCGCCGCAGACCAGTCGGTCCATGGGGGTTTTTGCCATCATGCCCTGGAGCACATCGTCGATGGCCTTGAGCTGGTCCGGGGTCTCTTCGTAGGCAAATCCGGTTTCGAAATCGCGGAAATAGTCGTCTACGGGACGAAAGGCATGCCCCTGACGCACCTTCCGCGCGGCATAGACATGCAGCAGCTCACCGGCAATTTTCTGGGCCGATGCCTTGACCCGATCCTTGACCCGATCCCAGGACCGCCCTCCCATCTTGTCCAGCACCGCGGCGATGCCGTCCACGCCCATGTATTTCTGAATCAATCCCATGCGGACCACCGGCAGATAGAGCCGGTCTTCGTCCTTGTAGACGATGAGCAGAAAGTCGTCGGTGGCCCCCTCGACCGTGAGCTTGGTCAGCCCCTGATAACAACCGATGCCATGCTCCTGGTGAACCACCAGGTCACCGGCTTTGAGGTCTTCCATGGCCAGCAACCCGGTCTGAATCTCTCTGGCCTTTCGTCTCTGCCGCCGCCGCCGGGCGCCAAAGACCTCATCTTCGGTCATCACGGCCATGCCCGCCTCGGGCCAGATAAAACCGCCGGAGAGCTGGCCCGGGCACAGATAGGCCATGGCCTGTCCCGGACGCTGGGGCAACCGGTCCGCCCGGTGCAGCGAGACGCCGTAAGGGGAGAGCAAGGACTGCAGCCGATCGGCCTGGGATGATGTACGGCAGACCATGGCAGTGGTCAGACCCTCCTGGCGACGGTCCTCAAGCCAGCCGGCCAGCGGTGCAAAGAGCTGATGTTGGCCGCGGCTGGCCTCCAGGGCCGTGTGCATGCCGGTGTTGTCCTGCACGGAGAAATCAAAGACCTTTGTTCGGACGGCGTCCGGACCGATGTTTGCGGTCAACGGTCGAAAAATCAACTGGCCATAGCGGCCCATGCGGACCGCTGCATCGTTCCAATCCATGTACAGGCTTTGGGGCGGCAGGCAGAGTTTTCTGCTGGCACGGGCCGAGGTGTACCCTTCCGATATGCGATGCCAGACATCCGCGGCCGATTCTGCCAGTTCAACCGGATCGTCTAAAACCATCACGGTTTCCGTGGACAGATAGTCAAAAAGGGTGCCGGGCTCGGTGAAAACCAAGGGGAGCAGGCTTTCGATCTCCTGGATCACCCCTTCACGATGGACCCTCTCGGCCAGATCGCGCACCATGGTTTTGGGCAGGTCCAGTTCGGCCGCCAGAGCACGGATACGCGCCACCACCTCCACGCGTTGTTCCCGGCCCAGGATCGTCTCCTTGGCCGGTAAAATGACGGCCTCGTCAACCTCGCGAAGCTTTCGCTGGGTAGCCGCGGAAAAGAATCGTATGGACTCCACCGTGTCGCCGTAAAACTCAATGCGCAGGGGGTCGTCGTACATGGGCGAAAAGACGTCCACAATGCCGCCCCGGACAGCGAAATCGCCCGGTTCTTCCACGAGCAGGGTCCGGGTGTAGCCACCGGTCACCAGCTGTTCCAAAAGCGGATCAAGGTCGACATCTTCCCCGGTCATAACCAATTCGGCAAACCCGGCCACCTCGGATCGAGGGACGAGCTTCTGCATCAGGGCTTGGACCGTTG
Source organism: Desulfobacterales bacterium (assembly GCA_016342285.1). Lineage (GTDB taxonomy): Bacteria > Desulfobacterota > Desulfobacteria > Desulfobacterales > JAEINQ01 > JAEINQ01. Next base: position 5,342 of record JAEINQ010000012.1, on the reverse strand, counting down.
TCACGAGAATCGGTGCCCGGCCACCGTTGATCAGGCCATAGAGAACGCGAACCCGCTCGGCCGAGGTTTCTGCGTGATAGGACAATCGCTTGAAGGGCAAAATATTGTACGGGGGAAAAAAGAGCAGCGGCCAGTCGTCGGCCTCGGCAAAAAAACGCAGATCCGCCAGACACCGTTCGGCCCGGGCCGCGGTGGCGGCAATCCAGACCATGGGGCGGTGATGGCGGTGATAGATCCGGCTGACCAGATAAGCGCAGGCAGCGTCCGTTAGTCCCGTGCAGACAATGGGCGGGCCCGAGCCGTCGGCGTTGCGGATGAGTTCGGAAAGGGTTGTTTTCTCTTGATTTCGGTCCATATTTCCAGTATTGGGTCAATCTGCCATGCCGGCGTAGCTCACTCGGTAGAGCAGCTGATTCGTAATCAGCAGGTACGGAGTTCGAATCTCCGCGCCGGCTCCATGGACGTTAAAGGGATTTCGGGAAGTAATACCGAAATCCCTTTTTTTTTGGGAAAATGTCGGCAACCCCCTCAAAAACCCACAAATCATTCCCTCCTGCGGAAAAGATTCAGAAAAAGGATGGCCCGTCCTATACATGGCCGGGGGCCACTTTTCAATAGTGTCGAGCCCTCCTCAAATATATACGACGTTGCATCGCCCCCACGACATTCGGTACCGCTTAACCCGCCATGACCCGAACAACACAAGCTTTTTCCCGTTTTTGCGATCAGGGCAATAAAAGGATAGCGAACATTTCTCTATGGTGCTGACAATTCAAAAGAACTATACCCAAACTGAGCGTATCAAATTTCGAAATAGAGTATAACCAAACGATATTAAAAGATAAAAATCCTATTTTGTCTTTCGAAATTTAATACCCTTCGGGATTGCCGATCTTACCACATCTACAGCGTCAGATGCCTTCCCGCATAAAGGACTATAGCGGAAAACATCTTCCTTGTACCCGCGGCAACCTCGACAATCGCTCAACTTAGGTTATTGTAAAGCATAGCATTCATTTTTATGATACCGAGCCCTTGACACGGCCCCATAGGGAAAATATTTTTCAGCATCACAACGGGACCGCAGGCAAAGGGCGTTTGACCCGAACAACGCCCGTAAACGGCTTTGACCTGATAAAAACCATGGTGCCCCTCGCAGGGGAGAAGGCAGAAAAAAATGCAGTGTATCGACGCCATCGAAGGATCCGTCAAGACCATTATCCAGCGACTCCACCGACTGTCGGCGGAATACCTGCTGGATGATACCGAGTATATCCGCAATGTCAAAGCGACCATCGAGGCCGTCGGCGACTTTCTTCAGGTCAACCAGGAAATCGTAACGGAACCCGCGATGCTCAAAAAAGTGCTCTACGATTATGCCCGAAACCTGTGGATGGCCGGACAGAAAGAAACAGGGACCGCCCCGGAGACCCCGGCGACAAACGGAGAGGATTTGGAAGCGCCGGACTATCAGGAATACTACTTCGGCTACATCTACAAACACGGCATGTATCCGCGATAGCCCCTGCGGGCCGATGCTGTGCCGCCCCCAGAAAACCATCAGCCCCAGGGAGTCTCCTCTCATGGCAGACCGGGTCCAATATTCAATCCCCTTTGTGGTTTTAAACTTTTTCACGAACGCATGAATGCTCAAACCGCGAATTGACCGAAAAGACGAACCATGAAAAATATCGATGAGAGCGCACTGAAAGCCGAACTCGACAAGATTACCCAAAACATCGACGACATCATGAAACGGGTCGAAGCCGCCGTTCCCGCCCCTTCCCCTCCGCCCGAAGATTTACCGGATGCCGAAGAACCCGAGGACCGGTGACCACCGTCTGCCACCACCCGCAGAGCGGGTGGCCTCAGGAGACCCTCCATAGGAGGGCTTAATGTCCAATATCCAATTTTCAATTCTCAATGTTCAAGGAAGGTATTCTGCCATTTTAGCTTTTAAAAAAATTGGCGGGGCGGTGCGATTCCACACTTGAGCATTGGATATTGAGTATTGGAAATTCACGGCAGTCGTTCTCGCCGGAGCAGGTGAACCTTTCGGGGTCCACCCCTGGAAGCGACCTATCCCCGTATCCCATATTGCCGTATTTTGCTCAGCAGCGACGGATGGCTGATCTCCAGCATTCGGGCAGACCGCGTCCGATTGCCATCGTTTTTTTCCAGCACCCGGGTGATCATCGCTTTTTCCAGGGCTGCCCTGGCCAACTTAAGAGAATCCCCGGCCAAAAAATCGGCACGCGGTGAGGCAACGCCTGAACGGGCCAGGCTGGCGGGCAAATGTGCCGGTTCGATCACCGGTGTCTCTGTCAGCACGGCCGCCCTTTCCAGCACGTTCCTGAGTTCACGGACGTTTCCCGGCCAGCCATGGCCCAGCAGCAGAGACATGGCCGAGGGCGAAACACCGCTCAACGGCTTTTCCAGCTGCCGGCTCAGTTGGACCAGAAAGTGACGGCACAGCAGTGGAAGATCCTCCATGCGATCCCTCAAGACCGGCAGGGTCAGCGACATGACATTGAGCCGATAAAACAGGTCCTGTCTAAACGTGCCGGAGGCGACCTCTTTTTCCAGATCCCGGGCCGTGGCGGCAATGACCCGGACATTGATTTTCCGCGCCACCGACGCACCCACCGGGCGAACCTCGTTTTCCTGGAGAACACGAAGCAGTTTTACCTGAAGCAGAACCGGCAGTTCCCCGATTTCGTCCAAAAAGATCGTACCGCCGTCAGCGGCCTCAAAGAGCCCCTTCTTGTCGCTGTTGGCACCGGTAAAGGCCCCTTTTCGATACCCGAACAGTTCGCTCTCCATGAGACTTTCCGGTATGCCACCGCAGTTGACCGGCACCAGTGGGCCGCGGGCACGATGACCGCTGTCATGAATCGCCCGTGCCATGAGTTCCTTGCCGGTACCGCTATCCCCGACGATCAACACCGTGGTGTCGTAAGGGGCCACTTTTTCGGCGATGCGAAAGACCGAACGCATGGGGCGGCTCTTTCCGACCATGGCTCCGAAATCGGCCTCGTCTTCGATGCTTCGAATCCGTTCCCGCAACTGGCGATTTTCGATCCGCAAGGATTCACGTTCTTCGGCTTTTTTCAGGACCAGTGCCACTTCATCGGCTTTAAACGGTTTGGAGATGTAGTCGTAGGCGCCAAGCTTCATGGCCTCGATCACCGTATCTATAGATCCGTAGGCCGACATCATGATGACCGTGGTCTCTTCAAGCATCGTGCCGGCAGTTTCAAGAAACGCCATGCCGTCCATATTGGGCATGCGGATATCGCAGAGAATGTAATCGTAACGATGGTCCTGCACTTTGGTCAGCCCCTCCATGCCGTCGGCCGCCTCATCCACGTCGTATCCGGATCGTTTCAGCAGTGTGGAGAGCATGTGGCGCATGTTTTCTTCATCGTCGATAATCAGCAGGCGTTTGATGGAATCCGGTTCCATAAGCTTTTCCTTATAGTCACGTCAACTTAGCTGTCTCGGCATAGCCAATTGACTCTGACCACGACCGAAGGACGTGGATTTCTACTGGGTTTGATACAACGGCAGGCATACCGACACGGCAGTCCCACGACCGGACAGGTTTTCGGCAAATATGCCACCCCCTAAACGCTCCACGATGGAAAAGCAGACCGACAGGCCGAGCCCTGTCCCCTTTCCCGGGGCTTTGGTGGTGAAAAATGGATCGAAAATGTTTTCGATTTGACTGAGTTCGATGCCGGTCCCGTTGTCCTCGAACCGGACAACAACCTGAGGGGGCTTCGGGGGGAGTGAAGACGACTTGACGTGATCGGACAAGGAGGTGGTGATTCGAAGGGTTCCGGAATCTGCCCCGGTCGCGTGAATGGCATCGGACGCGTTGAGTATCAGGTTCAAAAACACCTGCCTGAGTTGGTCTTCGTTTGCCGACACCGTGTCCTGTTCAGCATTGAGTTCAGCCGACATCGAAATGCCCGAAACGGCCGGTTGGCAGTTCATGACGTTAAGAAGGTCTTCGATGAGTCGATGGATTGACACCGGACCGGAGCCGGAAGCAGAAGGGCGCGAAAGATCGAGCAGTTGCCTAATGATGGTATTGATACGTTGTATTTCACTCTGGGCCCGGTCGATGAAATCCAGCTTTTCCGGCAAACTGATCTGTTCCTGTCTGAGCAGATCCAGATAACCCAGGACAATACCGATCGGATTGCCGATTTCATGGGCCACACCGGAAGCCAGGCGACCGGTGGAAGCCAGTTTTTCGGCGCGGATCACATCTTTCTGGGCCTGAACGAGTTCAGCATTTGCTTTTTCCAGTGAATGAACCGTCGCCCGAAGCTTTTCCTGGTCTTGAGAAATCCGTTTGAGCATGCTGTTTAAGGACCGCGACAGCTTGTCAAATTCATTGTTGTTGGCTTCGGGCGTCAGAAAAAGCGCGTCTTGGGGGCTAAACTCTTCGGCCCGTTTGACCAGCCGCGAAATCGGCCTTCCCGTGGCGTTCCACAGCAACTTAAAACCGACCATGGTCAGAATCAGGGTATTGATGAAAATGTAGGCCATCATGGCCTTCTGAGTCTGCCGAAGACGCTGGTAAAGAGACTGAAGGTCCCAGGCCACGGCAACAACCATTGGCTGACCGTTGGGTCGGTTGGGCAGGCCGGCGGCGGCAACGAGATAGCGCGGTTGGGGCCAAAAAACCCCCCAGGTGCTGCCGGTGTAAGTCATGGACGGCTGGATCGATTCTATAGCATTTGTGGCGGCCTTGCTCAATGCCTCCGAGGCCACGCAAGGGATGGCCTCGTCGTCGTTGACCCGGCCGTTATTGTCGTAAAACCCGTAGCAATCCGGTGCGACATGGCCGATCATTTGTCGCAGGACCTCCACATCGCCGTTTTCCATGGCCTGAAACCGAACGGTATCGATGAAATGCCGGGCCTCGGTTTTTTTTTCTTCGAGCAACACCCGCTCAAAGGCCACCGTTGCGATCACTTCCACCAGTCCCATACCGGTCACCAGCAATACGATCAGGTACACCATGAGGTGGGTTTTGAGGGGCCTGCGAATCATTTAGCATCCTAAAGCAACCAATATTGTTGGAAATTTCAATTTTTGAGATATCACAGGGCAGAAAGGAATGCAATCATTGGCAGGACGACAGGAGGGAGGGACACGGAAAAAAAGTACCTGTTCACGGAGTTGAAACGCACAAGGAATTCCAACCCCCGTACGGTAAGCGTTTACAGGGTGCCGCAGATGCGAGGCGCCGGGCATGCAGACGTACCCGTTCGTACTTCAAATGCCCGGAAACAAAGTCACGCCTCGGCGTGATGCCCTGTGAACGC